>JAYOZP010000073.1:0-23271 GCA_038154245.1 Nitrospinales bacterium
CTTTTTAGCTTTAGTTTTAGTCGCAGCTTTTTTTACGGAAGCTTTTTTTGCTGTCGTTTTTTTAGCTTTCGCTTTAGGAGCTGCTTTTTTGGCTGCTTTCTTTTTAGTTTTATTTTTTGTCGCCACTCCGCTTCTCCTTATTGATTTTGGCAAATAGAAAATTAGTTTTGACGTTCAAAAGTATTCTCAATATTTTCCGACTAAGTTAAGGATAGCTATCAATTTCCGGCTGTAACATTTTTCAATTTTTTAAAATTGAAATCCGAAATTTTACCAAAATTTACACAAAGTTACAAATTAGTTTGCATTTTTTTACAAGTTTTTAAACGATTGTTTATTCTCTAATAATGTCTTTGCATTAATACAATTTAGTTTGATTTAACATTCGTAATCGACCACAACCCGTTGCGAACAAAGAGTTTGCATGACTTCCACAACCGGTAGATGATTCGGGTGTTTGGCGTAAGTTTCCAGGCCTTCTTTGTTGTCAAAATGAGTCGTCAAAGCGATATCGTAAGAGTTGGGACCTTCTTTATAATCTAATCCTACTTCAATAAATTTTAGGGTTTCTATATTTCCTTCCAGACTTTTCAAAGAAGATACGGCTTTTTCTAAATTCTCGGGAGTTTTTTCGGATAACTTAAATAAGACAATATGCTTTACCATGAAATTTCCTTTTCTATTTACTTTGGATTATTTGAAAAGGGGTATTATATTATTATTTTTTTGATTTTTGTATGAATTGAGGAAATATGTCTTGGTTTCTTGGCGCAGGTTTGGGGTTGTTACGCGGGGGTCCGTTAGGAGCGTTAGTTGGAGGAACTGCTCAACATTTTTTCTCCAAACGCTCCAAAAAAAAACTCGATAAACATCTGAAAGGCATTTTAGACGAAACGGCTTTCTCTGCGTGCCTGGTTGGAATTTTGACCAAGATCTCCTTAGCCGCTTATGGTTTGTCGGCTAGTCAAGCTAGGGTTATCCATAAGTTTTTTAATAAGAATCTTGGTTATGAAGCCGACGGCCTCAAGGTTATTAATGAAATGATTCGGGAAGTTCGAAGAGTAAACCCAGATATGCGTTACTTAGCGGAAAAACTTTCGGAATCGACAGGTGGGAAATACCGTCTTTTGGTTTTAGCTTTGGCGTACCAAGTTAGTTTAGTGGACGGGAAAGAGAGTAAGCAAGCTCAAGAGTTAATTGAGAATCTAGCCGAATACCTAAAAATCGATCCCAATAAGCATAACGAAGTGCGTTCTAAATATTCCTTGGAACAAATTAAAACGCCGTACATGATTTTAGATATCGATCCAGCCGCAAGCGTCGACGAAATAAAAAAAGCCTACCGACAAAAGTTAAGAGAACTCCATCCAGATAGAGTGGTTCATTTAGGACCGGAAAAAACAGAAGAAGCCCATATCAAATTTTTGGAAGCCCAGTCCGCTTTCCAAGAACTGCAAACTCTTAAAGGAATTAAGATCTGAGTTTAGTGTACAATCTTCCGCATGTTGAAACTAAAAACTGAAGTCTCCACCAAACATAATATTGCGTTAAATCGCGACATAAAATAATACATTCAAAAGAAGCCCGTGGTTTATTGCAAAGCTCTTAATAAACGACCTATATTTCTAATTAAATATCTTGAGGCCACTCATGGACGTCGAGACCAAACTCGCAGAAGGCAAAGATTTATGACTGCAGTGGAGCTTTTGAGACGAGCAAAAATAGAAGATATTACCGATCAAATTAAAGAGCCAAGTGGAGAAACGGCCTATGAGTTAAAGGGAATAACTCCTAAAGGCGAAATAATCGGAGTTCATATCCGGGAAGAGATCGAAGCCAAAGATAGAAGGCTATATTTAATTTCTACTTTTTAAAAATGAAAAACCCGCTTATCGAACACGAGTCTCGACTGGCGGGTTTTCGACTCCCTGCCGCCTAGAGGACATTTCTTTAAGGTGGTTGACCGCCCCAAGGGGAGAATGATTTTGCACCTTTCGGTAAAACAGGGTAGCCTCCAAATTGGCTATTATTATTTTAGCAGATACAACAGGAGGTCAAGTTCATCGTTGCAACTGGGACAACAGTAAAAATGATGGGTATATAAAGCGAACATTCAATATTATAGATTAGTCTGCTATCGATCCGAAACGGAGACATTTAGAGAAGATTATTGATGTTAAACAAGCTTGACTTTAAAATTAAGCAAATGCATTTCGCACTATGTGTTTGTTTGATATGTAATGAAATTTCTATTAATTTAAAGCGAGCGTCTGATTATGGCCTATAAGGAGCTTCGAAGATTTGAGAACGTTTGAGTCTGTTTAGATATTGATCAATCTGGAGAGGATTCTTCGGAGTTTCCGTTATTGGAATTGCCATTGGAAGACTCGTTGGTTTTGACGACAATGATGGATTGGATCTTTCTTTTTCCCGATTCTTTTACAGTTAGGCGATAATCGGATTCTATGACTTGATCGCCGGGGCCGGGTATTTTTTCCAACCGGTCGATCATTAACCCGCCCAATGTTTCGAAATCGCCTTGCGGTAAGTCTAAATTTAATTTTTCGTTGATAGCTTCTATCGGCGCTTCGGCTCCTATCAAATATCCGCCTCCCGCGTAATTTTCATATTCTAATTCTTGTTCGTCGAACTCGTCTTCGATTTCGCCGACAATTTCTTCCAATAAATCTTCTATGGTTACAACGCCTACGCAACCGCCAAACTCGTCCACGACTATTGCCATGTGCAAACCGCGATGTTGTAGCTCTTTTAGTAAGTCGTCGATTTTTTTGTTTGTAGGCACGTAGTAAGCGGGCCTAATAAGCGTTTTTGAAGAAATGGGAGTTTTGTCTTTTGGCTCGTTAAGTAGATCGAACGTATTTAATATTCCAATTAAGTTAAACATTCGATGATGAAATACCGGCAGCCGTGAAAGCTCAGTTTCGTTTGCGATTAAATGAGCTTCTTCTAAAGTGGCGCTGTCTTGAATCGCATGGATTTGAACTAGTGGGACCATGCATTGTTCGACTGTGATTTCGCCAAAGTTAAAAATTCGGTGAATCAGTTTTTTTTCTGTCAGGTCCAGATCTGTTGGGCTGTCGGGTTCTACGATTTTTTGAAGGTGTTCTCTATTAGCCGCAAGCGCCGGTCCTTCTGGCAGCTTCATGATCTTCTTGAATAATATATTTGAAAAGAAAGTGAAGAACCAAACAATCGGAGAAAAAAGTCTGTAAAAGAATTTTAACGGGCGAATGAAAGTTAAAATAAAAGAATCTGCGGCGTTTTGACATGCGACCTTTGGAATGATTTCTCCTAAAACCAAAATGATTGGCGATAGAATTAAAGTCGCCCACAAATCTCCTTTGTCGCCGAATCTATCGACCATATAAGCGGTGACTAAAGAGGCGCTGGAAACAACCGCTAAGTTTGTTCCCAAAGAAGTGGTTGTGAATAGACGATCAGGAGAGCGGAGTAATTCTGTGACAGATTCCGAAGCCTTGTCTCCCTTGTTAGCCAAGTTTTGGATTTTAATCCAGTTGGAAGAAATAAGGGCGATTTCTGAGCCAGAAAAGAAAGCTTCTAAGGCAATAAATAAGCTAACTAAAATTAATAACGACGGTAATTCCATTACGCTACCTTCTCGTCTGCGATTGGACTGTTATCGTCTGTTTTGATTTCTTGTTCCTTCATCGTTACGTTGAGTTGTAGGATTCTCGATCCCTTCATCTTTTGAACGACGAATTTGAAGTTTTCGTATTTAACCGATTCTCCAGACCTTGGCACTCTTCCAAATAACCCAAATACCATTCCTCCAATTGTGTCGAATTTTTCTTCGGGTAACTCGCTTTGAAAAATTTCATTAACTTCGGCAAGCGAAAGCGTTGCATTCAGTTCATATTGATTGGAACTGATCTTGATATATGAGCTTTCGTCTTGTCTCATTTCGCTATCAATTTCCCCGACCAATTGTTCCAAAATATCTTCCAACGTAATTAATCCACAAACGCTTCCGAACTCGTCCAACACAATAGCCATGTGTTTTTTCATTTTTTTAAACTCTTGCAATAATTCTTTGATGTTTTTTGATTCGGGGACGAAATGCGGTGGGTGCAGGCAATTTTTAAGTTTGGCGTTTTCGGTTTGTGAGCTTTTTAATTTGTTAATTTCTTTTGTAAAAAGGATTCCGGCTATTTCTTCTCCTTCTTCTTCGTATACGGGAACTCTCGAATAGAAATTTTCAATAATTTTGGGTAGAGCTTCTTCTAGAGTTTCGTTGCCCTTCAGAGTGAACATTTCAATCTTGGGAGTCATTATTTCTTCGGCGGTGGTTTCGCCAAAATTAATGACGTTTTGAATCATCCGGCTTTCTTCGGCTTCTAGGCCGCCGGCTTCTTCGCCGATATCCACCATCGCTTTGATTTCTTCGTCGGAAATCTTGTGGTCGTGTTTCTTTTTATCTTCCCAGCCAAACATCTTCATCATGAACTCGGAAAATAGGACCAGAAACTTCTGAAGGGGCTGGACCAAAACGAAAAATAATTTCAGCGGCCGCGCGGCAAAAAGCACGTAAGATTCGGCAAAGTGCATCGATAAAGTTTTTGGGATGATCTCGCCAAATAGAAGCAGTAAAAACGTAGCCGCGCCAATGGCAATACTAACCCCTATATTGCCGAATGTTTGATAGGCGATAGAAGTCGCGATTGCAGAAATAGCGACGTTGACAACTTCGTTTCCAATATAAATAGAAACAAGGAGCCGTCTAGGCTCTTGCAGAAGAGAGTAAACTAGTTTTCCAGTTTTCCCTTTTTCCTTAAGCGTTTCTAATTGAAGGGGATTCAACGAGAAAAAAGCCGCTTCGCAAGCGGAAAAGAAACCGGAAAATCCAAGAAGAACAGCGCTAATTATAAGTCTTATGAATGTCGAGTCAGGTTCGTCCAAAACTTTTTCTGAGGATTTTCATTGCTGACTCTCTCCAAAACTCAGCGAGTCTTTGGAAAGAGAATTTTTTAAAATCCCCAGATAAATAAAATTTAAAAATGGCTATAACCTTTGAAGCAAGATCCGTCTTCAATCCCGCCATTTTCCATCTCTAAGAGAATCTCTCCCCTAGGGGAGGTTATTTCTCCGATTTCTGTCAAAGGCATACCTCTTTTAAAGAATCGGCTTACTATTTTTTTAGCATTCTCCGGCCTTAAAGTAAATAGTAATTCATAATCTTCTCCACCGGAGAAAATAAGAGGTCGTTTATCTAAATTATTGGTTTTACAAGTTTTTTCTAATTCAGTCGATGTCGGGACGGAATTTTCGTAAACTTTGGCTCCTACGCCCGAAGCTTGCAAAATATGTCCTAAGTCTTGTAGTAAACCGTCGCTAACGTCAATTGCTGCAGTGACTTGCGCGTTAAACTGAATCAAAGATCGCGATTCTTCAATACGAGGAGTTGGGTTTTGATGTCTTGATATTAAATATTTTTTAGCTTTCAGCGAACCGCTAAGTTTTTTTCGAGATTGTAGGATTTTTAACCCTAAAGCGGAATCTCCGAGACAACCGGTAACGAAAATCTTATCTCCAGGTTTGGCTCCATCTCTAGGAAACCAACGATCTTTTTTTGCTTCTCCCATCATCGCGACGTTCACGAATAAGTGCTTTGGAGAACGCACCGTGTCTCCTCCAACGATTGAAAAGTCGTATTTTCCGGATGCTGTATTCATTCCTGCATACAATTTGTCTAAAAATTTAGGCGGAAGATTGGGAGAAACGCCCAAAGTTACCAGCGCGAATTTTGGGGAGCCGCCCATGGCGGCAATATCGCTTAAGTTAACGGCCATGGTCTTTTGGCCTAAAAGTTCGGGAGAAATGTTTTTTAAATCGAAATGAACAGTTTCGACAAGGGCGTCGCAAGTCGAAATAAGATGGACGTCTTTGCTCGGTTTAAAAACGGAGCAATCGTCTCCTATATTTTTCAGGATCTGAGTGGACCGATGTTTTACTTTAGATTGAAGTTTGGCTATTAATTCAAATTCGCCAAGATCCTTCGGTTTCATAGATAGAATAAAAGCAAGTTTACAAAAAGGTGATCAAGCTAAAGCTAAGTATAGTTTGAACTTATCCTTTTCGCCAGTCGTCCAAAAGTAATAGCCCATAAAGTGAGTTGTATGATCGAGAAATTGATTATTTAGTTCATTTAAAATATAAAGTTTTGGCCTTAAGCTAAACGTTCAATTCGCCGTCATCCTGGAGGAGCCTCAAAGAGGCGACAAAGGATCTAGGTAAAGAGAGAAACCTAAGGGTTTTCAAAAAAGCTTGGCGTAATAGAATCAATATCAAAACTTTTTTCGATTTGGATATTAATTTTGTCGCCTTCTTTGAGGCCAGCGCGTTTCATCTCTTCTAAAAAAAGCGTTATTTCGACAGTCTCTTCCGTGTGTGGAAACCAAATGCTAACCGACCGAAAAGTGGCGGCTCCATTAGGCGGACAGGAAGTTTCTGTGATTTCTCCTTCTAATCGTATCATTTTAGAGAATCCTTTCTATGTTTAAACTTAAACTGCGATGAAGTTATTTAAAGCGATGTTTAATAGGTTTTAAAAAAGACCCTAAACCTTTCTAAGCGGAACAACTGGTTTGCGAACAGGAAAATTCCGCCGGGCTATCTGCAAAATAAATTTCAGGATCGATTTGTTTTTCTTTTAATAAAGCGTCGTTGTCTATAAAGGGATTTTGCGCTAAAAAAATAAGCCTGTCTATCTCGCTATAGTCGGAATCTTTAAGAGCCGATTCAATCGCCCTTTGGGCTAGATGATTTCTAAGGATGAACCTTGGGTTGATTTGATTCATTTCATGTTGCCGCGTTAAGTCGTCGGAGCTTTCTTTGTTCAAAACCTTTGTATAATCGTCGAGCCAGTTTTCCATGTCGGCAGGATCTACAAATCGATCCAAAATAGGTTGAATGTCCTCATTTCTAAAACGCGATAATAGTCTAAAAAAGTTTGTGTAGTCGATGCGATGTTTGTAAAGAATCTCAAACAGTTTACCGGTAAGCGTTTTAAAATCGGCGTCTATTATTTTAATTCCCAGTTTCGCGGCCATAAGGTTACGGTAAGTCGAGTTATAGCATTCCTGGTATCGTCCCAACTCTTCGCTCAATGCGTCGCTATCGATCAGAGGAGCTAAAGTTAAAGCAAATTTTTCCAGGTTCCAAAAACCAATTTCAGGTTGTCTGGAAAATGAGTAGCGTCCCTGTTTATCGCTAGAGTTTGGAATGTAATGCGGGTTAAACGCGTCCATAAAGCCGAAAGGACCATAATCGAAACAAAGCCCGACAATCGACATGTTGTCGGTGTTCATAACGCCATGAACAAACCCGACAGATTGCCAACCTGCAATTAAGGAGGCAGTTTTTTCAACAACGCTACGAAACATAAGTCGAAATTTGTCCGCTTCTTGCGTTAAGTGGGGATAGTGTCTCCAGATTACATAATTAGCTAGTTTTTCAATTTGCTTGGTTTTTTTGGTGTAATGGAATGCTTCAAAATTACCAAACCGGACGTGAGATTCTGCAATTCTTACTAATATAGCGGGAATCTCCGGCATCTGCCTAAAGATCAATTCCTTGAACCCTATAATTCCCAATGCTCGGGAACTAGGAATTCTAAGACCATGAATGGCTTCTCCTCCAAGATATTCGCGAATGGAAGCTCGAAGAGAAGCTCTACCGTCGAAACCTCTGGCAAAGCGCGTGGGGCCGGCGCCTTTTAAATGGATATCCCATTTGACGCTGTTAGAGGTTTCAATTTCTCCCAGCAAAAGCCCACGACCGTCTCCAATATGAGGATTATAAGATCCAAATTGGTGGCCCGTGTAATACATAGCCAAGGGCTGTGCGCCAGGAATTTCTTTATTACCTGAAAAATAATCTAGGAAGTCTGGATCTTGCTCGACGTTTTCTGGAAGCCCTAACAACTCTCCCACAGCCCGGTTGAAATGAACCAGAAAAGGTCCTTCAACCGGGTCCGGGGATTTAGCTTGGTAGAAGTCCGATCCCAAATCAAAAAAAGCGTTGTTGAACGGAAGTTGATCTAAACTTTTCAAAGACATTCTTTTGGGAACTACTCCTACTCCGTCATACGGAAAGACTGGGCATAATAAGCCACTAAGTCGCGTACGGAAATTACTCCGACAATTTGGTCGGCTTCTGTCACGACTAAATGCCTAATTTTATTTTTTCTCATAAACTCATTTGCTTGATCGATAGGAATATATCGATCCATAGTCAAGAGAGGAGAAGTCATAATTTCGGCAACCTCAGTAGCATCTGGGTCTAAACCAGGGCTCAAAACTTTACGAGTCAAATCCGTATCGGTGATAATGCCGACGTATTCGTCGAATTTTTTCACCAATAGAGATCCCACATGGTTAGCCTGCATGTATTGTGCGGCTTCTTGAACCGAGGATTCGTGATCAATACTTAAAATAGAGCTGTTCATATAATCGCCTAATTCGTCCATCACCCACCTCCTAGATTTTTTGCTTAGAAAGTAATTACCCGTCCGAAATGATACTTAAAAGGAGTTCCGAGCTTTGAAGCCAATCCTTTTCGTAATCAAAATCAATATTTAGGCGAAGCCGAATGCTCCTTTTAATGCAATGGTCTCATAAACCTTGATTCTAGAAAAGGGTTTATTACACGAATTGCGCGTTTCAATAATTGGAGTTCGGAGTTTGCGCGACAGTTTATGCGGGGGTGAAATGAGGGAATAAAAAAAGATCCCAACCGACTGAAAGTAAAGGGAAAAAATTTTTCCTTTAATCGTCTGGATTGGGATCTATTTAATTAAATCGAGGGAAATTAAAAGAAGTTTTTACAAACTTTGTACCAACCAAACGTGATAGATCTTTTTGTTTTTAAACTGCCAAAAAATTGCGCCAACATTAAAATGGACTAACCAAACCGCGCTTGTGCCTTCCTGACATATTTTTTTCTGATACCGGTCTTTGATGAAGGTGACTTTTTCGCAAGTGGTGGTGGTCCAATAATGGTGTCCCCGATCGTCGTCAAATAAAGGGTTGATCCAAGACTTTTTACCGCCGGCATTTGTAACTCTTTCGTGATGCAGAAGCGTTTCTAGTTCAGAAAGAGTAGGCAATCTCCACCCAGTTTTGTTTGCCGCCTTAGAAGATTCCGCGAGTCTTACTGCGTCTCTAAAATCCATTTGTTGGAAAGCGCCGTCTTTATTAACGCCTTGCTTAATCCATAACAGATTATTGACTTTATCGGTAACGGTTCCATCGCCATTATCGACAAACTCTGGATCGGGTAATTTTTCTAAAGGTAGATTAGCGATTTTTTTACATTCAACGATAAGTGGACCGGCGCTAGGGCATTTGTCCAAAACAGAAAACGGGCTCATTTTTTTAATCATTTTGCACACGTCTTCTTTAGCGCATTGAGCGTTTGCTTGAGTTACAAGAAAAATAGAAAAAATTGAAACAAGAACGGCTATTCGCATCAAGACCTCCCCCGAGATAAAGACATTGGAAATAAACCAATTGGTTTATAGAGTTTGAATCTTAAAAGGATACTATATTTTTGGAGCGGATAATATGATTAATTAGAGTCCCAGAAAACCCATTTAATCCAGCGCTTCGTCCAACTTAATAAAGGCCTCTTCGCTCTTAAGCTGCAAAAAATAGGATGTTTCGACAATCCGATTGGTAGATGGATCCGGGTTGATGTTAATGATCTTAGTTCCTCTATCTTGAAGACTCAAGGCGATGTAGTCGTTGGTAGGAACCGCGCCAGAGCTTCCCACCAATATAGCCAAATCGGGAAGCGTCCTTATGAATAAACCAAAGTTTTCTTCCTGTTCGGGGTGTCCCACATATTCGCCATCTCCAAACATGAGAATATGAGGTCGCGCTATGCCGCGACATTGCCGACAGGTGGGATAATTTGAAGCCTTCATAGTGTCGTAATCTAAATCACAAAGTGGAACCGCATACTCGTCCCAAAACCCGTAAGAACAAGTATCCAGGCATTGCAAACGCCACATGGAACCGTGGACTTCTTTCACCTGATTTTCGGGCGCTCCCGATTTAATGTGAAAACCATCGGTGTTTGTTGTGTGGATGAAGCTGTTCTGAAAACGATCCGCCATCCAGTCGTTTATGATGTGGTAGCCTTTATGCGTTTGATTCTCCTCCGCGTTGCGGCGTCGCCATTCATAAAAAGCCCAAGCGTGTGGTAGTTCGTTTCGAAAAGCCCACGGACTAGCGAGGTCTTGCGCTTCCAGGTTTTTAGCTTTAAAAGGAGGAAAATTATTCCAATAACCTTCCTTATCGCGAAAGGTTGGGATGTTTGAATCCGCGCTCATTCCAGCGCTGGTCAAAAACAAAACGCTACGCGCGTTTGATAATAGAGAAGCCGCTTCTTGAATTTTTGAATCAGGCATGACCGTCCCACTCCTTTAAAAAACGATCCACATATTCTTCCATAAACCGATGTCGTTCTTCGGCGATTTTTTTTCCCGTTTCGGTGTTCATGCGGTCTTTCAATAACAAAAGTTTTTCGTAAAAATGATTGATCGTGTGGCCTTTATTTTTTTTATACGCTTCAAAGCTCTCGTGCATCACCGGTGGTTCATCGGGATGATACATCAATCGGTTTTTGTGTCCGCCATAGGCAAACGCGCGACCGATTCCCACGGCGCCGATAGCGTCCAATCGATCTGCGTCTTGTACCGCTTTACCTTCAAGCGAGTTCATTGGCGTGGCAACGCCGGCGCCTTTATAGGATATTGTTGCGACGATGTCTTTCACTTGATCGATAGTGGTTTGGTCCGCGCCGATTTTGTTGAGCCATTCTTCGGCTTTTTTAGGGCCAATGGTGTCGTCGCCATCGTGGAATTTCCAATCGGCGATATCGTGGAGCAGAGCGCCCAGCGACGCGACGGTTGTGTTGGCGTTTTCCTGTTCGGCGATACGTTGCGCCATTTTCCAAACGCGGTAGATGTGCTGGTAATCGTGACCCGACCCTTCGCCTTCAAAGAGGTGTTCGACATGGTCGCGAGTTTTTTCGATCCATTCTTCGTGAGAAGTCATTTAATGAAAATATCCTTCAATCGTTTATTTATTTGAGGAGCATTATAAACCGTTAAGTCCAATTTACCCAGAGCAATGTATTAGCGCTGAAGGCATTTGGCCACAGAAAATGCTTCGAGAGCCTCAGCACAGGCTGCGAAAAACACAGAAAGAGCGATGAAAAACTTAAGCGAGCAGTTTGGTTGGTTTATATCATTCTCTTTTGCGCGTCATTCCGACCGAAGTGGAGGGAACTCGCTTTTGGTTTAATGGAAAATTTTTTGAATAATGTGTTTTACGTATTTTAAAAGCCTAAAATGACGTCATTCTAGAACCCTTCCGTATGAAGGGTGAAGAATCTAGGTAAATAACTTCCTTTTATTTTTTAGTTTTGAAAAATTAAATATAAAATAGAAGAAAACTTTATTATTGCCAAACCACTCCGCATGTCATTCTGAAGCGAACCTAAAGGGTCGCTTCAGAATGACATGCGACAGGGACTGGTTTAAGCAGAGTAGACAGTTGCCTAAGGTTTCTTCCTATATTCTTTGCGCTCTTGGCGGCTTTGCGGTTCAGGCTTTTTCGTTTTTTTTAATCTTGCTTGAATATTTTTTGGGTTATCATATAATGATAACTATGAATTGTGAGTCGTAGCAAAAAAGATCATAGTTTAGGTTTACTATTAGAACTTGATGGGCAGATTTTAGTTGTTGATCCTGCTGGGAAATACTGGGTCAAATTCATAGTCAAGAAAGTGGTTCCTTCTCCAGAAAGGCCGCATGGATTGAGCTATTCGCTAACGCTCCACGACGAAAAAGGCGAACGGTTGGTTGGTTTTAATAATGCACATCCGGTTAGTTCTGGCTCTGGACCTGGTAAGAAGGTTCAAAAAAAGTTTGACCACAAACATAAAATAAGAATGATTAAGCCTTATCAGTTTTCGGACGCCGCTTCTTTGTTACAAGATTTTTGGGGCGAGGTTGATAAGGTTTTAAAAGATAAAGGAATTATTAAATG
Source organism: Nitrospinales bacterium (assembly GCA_038154245.1). GTDB lineage: Bacteria > Nitrospinota > Nitrospinia > Nitrospinales > JAJDAT01 > JAJDAT01. Next base: position 12,096 of record JAYOZP010000073.1, read on the forward strand.
AGCGCGCTAAAAGTTGGTATAGCGAGTTATGAGGAAATGAAAGTTCGTACTTTGGCTATCGCAAAGGGAACGCTCAAACCGAAACGTAGCGACCCTAAAGTGTGGTTTACCTCTATGGAGAGTTTTGCAAAAGTACTTTCTGATAAAAACCGTATTTTGCTCGATCTTATTATAGAAAAAAAACCGGATTCGCTAACGGAGCTTGCAGAGTTATCCGGTCGTGCCAAATCCAATTTGTCGCGAACTCTACATACTTTAGAGCGTTATGGTTTGGTGCGACTTAAAAAAGATACCAGTGGAAGAGTTGTTCCCGAAGTTCTTTATAAAGACATCGTGTTAGATGTTTCCATTGGAACAAGAATCTCAGCTTGACTATCGAGGATTGAGATAATTCTTTAACGCTTCGATGACGATTTGGTTGATGTTTGAACCTTTTTCGTGAGCGGTTAAGGCGGCTAACCGGTGGAGTTCTGTTCCTGTTCTCACATTAAAGCTCCCCTTAAAGGGTTTTTCGGGATCGATTTTTTGTTTTTTGCACAATTCCAAATAATCGTCTACCGCTTCTTCAAAGTTTTTATGCAGCCCCTCAACGTCGGTTCCTTCAAAGGTCACTAAACTTCGAATAAACTCAATTTTCCCGTGGAACACCTCGTCCTCTCCGCTGTAATGGACCGAACCAAAATAGCCTTTGTATTCCATCATATCTTTCATATGAGTTTCTCTCTTTTTAGAAAGTTTGTTACTTCATCTATGACATACATTTTTATAATCTTTTTGGGATGAGGCTTATGCAAGGAAATGGGAGGTAATGATTTATGAACAAAACGTCGTCGTGAGCCACCAGTTTTTCCGTGTTTTGTTAGCTCATATCCGAATTTACTCAGTAACGTTGCTAATTCATCCCAGGTAAAATCTTTAGGTCGACTGAGAAATCTTTTAAGTAATTTTTCTTTTTGAGTCATAATTATTCCAACTCATAATATTATGACAATCAAAATGAGATATTGCAACTACAGTTAGTTGCAAGTTTATGTTTCTAGCCAAAAAAGGATATTCTGTGAGTAAAGTTTGTCAAAGTTGCAGTATGCCGATGGATAAAGATTCGGAGGCGGGTGGTACAAATTCAGACGGGAGCAAAAGCGACGTTTATTGCCATCATTGCTTCCTAGAAGGGGAGTTCACTCAGCCTGATTTTAAAGCCAAAGATATGCAAAAATTCTGCATCGAAAAAATGCAGGACATGGGAGTTCCCAAGCTATTTGGCTGGTTGTTGACTAGAAACATTCCTAAGTTGAAACGTTGGAGTTCAACGCCTTCCGCTTGAAAGAAGGAATTGCAGGATGGGCTATTGACCTTGTCGTAAGTCGGCTTCGTTGATGGCGGTGGTTTCTTCCAATTTCTTCATGATTTCTTTTAATTGATTCACTTCGCCTTTTGCCTTGGTTTCATTACTCCAGGATCTGTGTAATTTGTCGGCAAGCGCCTTGCCAATAAGTTTCCAGAACATACCGCCAATGATGGGTACTTCAAATATCGAGGACACAACTTCGACAACTGTAACGCTATTATGACGAGCTTTAATGTCGGCAGTGCGCGGACTTAAGTTAACAATCGCTATTTCGCCGCACCAACTTCCGGGTCCAAGAATAGCGCAAACATGTCCTTCTCTGACCACTTCCACTTCTCCGTCAATTATACCAATGAAGCATTGATCAAATTGTCCTGAAGTGATGATAGTTTGTCCAGGTCTGAATTTTTTGCTTATCAACGCGGGTATGCCGCTGTCTCCGCTTATATCCGTTATAAGTTCTCTGAGCTCTGCATCTGCTTCCCTCTTTTCGGCTCCCGTTAACTTCTCATCGACGATAAAACAGTCTTCCCAATATTTCATAGCCTTAAGTGTGTTTGGATCCATACGTTCTTTTTTATTCGCTCCAAGCAAACCGCATTCGTCTAGAATTTTTTTGATTATCGGAATATTGAGTTTAATCATTTGGCGATTATAATTTTTGTAATTGAAACAAAGTTAAATGATCGGAATTCTTCTCGAACTTCTATCTTGGTTAATTAAAGTTTGTCTTTATGATATGACTGTAATTTAAGGTATTATTCTAGCATAAATAGACGTTAACCCCCTAACAAAGGCTTTGTTAGTCTTCCGAAAAAAGTTCATGAAATTGATTTTTGATCTAGGAAGGTTTCTTGTTAGATGAAAATATTTTTTTGGGAGGCATGATACAATTTTCCAAAAATTTTTTATTCTTCCCTTGGGCTAATCTTTTATGGCTGAAGTTTTTAAATGGATTGCAGAGCTTATATTCAATCTTCCTTGGATGTATAAAGGATGGGAGCTCTTATTTTCGAGTAAACGCAGAACTCGTTATAAAAAGGAATGGGAAGATTATGGGAATGGTAGAAAGTTTTTGGATTGGTTCTTGACGATTTTATTTATGGCCACAGAAATCTATCTGCTTTATTTCTTATGGCAGAAAATGCGATGAAACTTTATTAAGTAATTAAACTCTTATGAATAAAATTCGACATCGTGTTGGAATCAAAGCTCCTGTTCAGGAAGTTTATGAGGCGATGTTTCATCCAAATAAACTAGAAGGGTGGTGGGCGGCCAAAGCGACTGGAGGCGCAGGTCTTGGTTCGCAGGTTGAACTTGAATTTCCCGGATATCCAAACTTTGTTTGGGAAATTGCCGATTTGTCGGATAATGAAAGGGTTTGTTTAAAGCTTGTTTCTGGTTCAGATGCTTGGAGCGGTTCGGAGTTGATTTTCGAACTTGAAGAAACGCCAAACCAAGTGTTTGTTGTTTTGACGCATGTAACAACTCCGGAAACGCCTCAAGAAGCGTTTCAGTTTTTTTGCACGAAATGGCCGCTTTTTTTGGTGAGTCTCAAAGAGTTTTTAGAGACAGGGCAAGGTAAGCCGTATCCAAACGATGTCAGGATTCAACACGACTAAATAAACCGATTAAAGCCTTTGCATTTAAAACGAAAGCATAGTCTTCGCTTATAGCAATGTTAAGCTAATCGAAACGTAGTTGCATCTTTCGCAGGTTTTAGAAAGAGACCGAACGTCGGTTTGCCGCTTTTCGTTTCTTCTTAGCTTCTTTAATCTTAAGTTTTTTCTTCGCCGAAGGCTTCATATAAAACCGTCTGCGTTTTAGCTCTTTGAATAAACCTTCTTTGCTGATTTGGCGTTTTAAAATTTTTAACGCCCTATCTACCTGATTCTGATAAACGAGTACTTGTAAAATGGGATCTCCAGACTTTTAGTTTATTGGGTTTCAGATTTTTCCGAGATTTCCGAATCTTTTTCTGTTTGCTTTCCCGTTTTTTTGTTTTTCAAAAACAAGGAAGGAGACTCCAATTGTTGCTTTGATCGGATATTCAACTTCTTTACCGAGATCACTTCTTTCAAATTTCCGGAACCGTCGTACACTTTAACTTCATGCATAAAATTATTTCGCTTTTACTTGTTAATTATTGGCAAAAAAAAAGCCGCTCCAAAAAGGAGGGCGTAAAAATCAAATCCTTTAGGTTTTTTCTAAATCCTTGCCTCAAGTGAGTCAACTGGAGGGATATTGTGACAGAATATCATGCGCGGTAAGAATTACAAAGAGATTTAAGTTATTATTTTCAAATAACTCTCTATTTTTACAAGAAAAGAAGGTTTTAGCCTTCTAAAAAGCTTATTCTTCAGATGGAGAGTCGGTGCCATTCGTATATTGCACTTGGTTTAAGATAATTAAGACCTTTTGGTAGTCGTATTTTCGTGAAAATGTTTCTAAATGGTTAGCTAAAGCCATTCCATTTTCGCCGCTTTGGCTCAACTCATCCAAACCTTTTGAAAGTTCGGTTATATTATAGTTTTGTGCTCCGGTTATTAATCTGGAGAGCAACGCTTTATTAATGGTGATTTTAGATAAGTCGAGTTGGGATCTTTGTTGCGCCGATGTTTTTTCAGAAAGCGAGGAGTCGGTTTCAAATTCAATATCTAATAGTTCCGTCAAGCATTGGAATATCTGCTCTGTTTTAAATGGTTTTAATAGAAACTTGTCGCAATTATAATCTTCGATTTTATTTCCTTTTTCCTCGAAAACAGAAGCGGTAATTATCACTGTTTTTGGGGAGGTCGAGGACGATTCTTTTTTTATGATTTCTATAGTTTCGGCGCCGTTCAATCCGGGCATTTGAAAATCCATAAATATGATATCAAACACACGGTCTTTGGCTTTTTTGATGGCTTCATTGCCGTCTTCCGCAACGTCAACTTCTATATTTATGCTCTTTAGAAAGTTTTTTAAGACGTCTCTATTTTCCAAATTATCGTCTACAACGAGCGCTTTGACACCTTTTTCATTTTTAACATTATTCAAATTTTCGTAACTTAATTTATCGTTTGTTTAGGTTTTTTCTCTTGCAAGGGGAAGTTTTAGAGTGAATAAAAATTTTGAGCCTTTTTCCAGCTCAGATTCTAGCCTTAGGGTTCCTCCCATAAGTTCTACCTGTTTTAGAGAAATGGCCAAGCCTAGTCCAGTGCCTCCCTTTTTAATGCCTTCTCTGCCCTGCATAAATGTTTCAAAAAGGTTAGTCTGAGCTTCTTTTGATATGCCCTTGCCTGTATCAATCACTTCAAACCTATAATAATCGTTCGGTTCGGGGATCATCCTAAGTTTGATTTCTCCAAAATCGGTAAACTTGACGGCGTTGCCCAGAAGGTTGATTAAAACTTGGCGAAGTTTTGTTTCGTCTCCAATCACCCATATAGGTTGACTGCCAAAGCCTTCATTAATCCACTTTAAAGATTTCGCCTCGCACCGAAACTTAAACATATTCGACATTTCTCGGACCAAATCGTTTAAATCGAAATCCGAAAGGTTCAATTCCATTTTTCCCGCTTCTATTTTGGATAAATCGAGAATTTCGTCGATCAAGTGCAATAGGTGGTTTCCGCTATTTAAAATGTTTTTGACGAATACTTTGCTCTCTTTAGTCAACTCGTCGTTTCTTTCCAGAATTTGGGCATAACCCAGGACGGCGTTCATTGGCGTTCTAATCTCATGGCTCATATTTGCCAGAAAAATACTTTTGGCGGCGTTGGCTTCCTCTGCAATGTTTCTAGCTTCCGCCAATTGCGCAGTTCTAATTTTAACTTTTGTCATGAGCGTTTTGTTCCAGACTAAAATGGTTCCAATGCCAAATAAAGCCAATATTCCGGCGAAGATGATTAATGTTTTCTTTAAAGAGACTAGACCTTCGAGTTTAACCCCGGCCCACTTACGGTAGATTTGTTTTCTTTCTTGCGGACTAATCTGGGCCAATCCCTTTTCTAAAATTGAATTTAGCTCTGGCCAATCTTTTCTAGAGGCGATGCCCCATTTATAAATAAACCCTGATTTGCCTCCGATTCTTAAGTTGGTTATACCGCCTTCCTCAATATAATAAGTTGCCAGCGCAACGTTGGCGATCAGGGCGTCAACCAATCCAAACGAGACTTTTTTTAGTCCAGTTTGAATATCTGGGACGGGGTCTAATTCCAAGCCTGGATGGTTATTAGCTAAATAGTCGTGCACTCCATAACCAGATAGAACGGCAACCCGCATCCCCTTAAGCGAGTCGATATTATTCAAGAGTTTATCGACTCCTTTTCTCACAAGAATGGCGGCGGGAAGCTCAATAAAAGATTTGGTAAAAAGCATGTATTCCGCTCGCTGAGGGGTCGGAGTAGCCGCTCCCCACATATCGTTTTCTTTCTTTTTAGTTTTTTCAAGAACCTCGCTCCAATTTTCCAACTCAAGAATATTGAACTTAACGTTAAGTTTTTTTTCCAAAAGGCGAATATAATCAGCCGCTATTCCTTTGTAATTCCCTTGGTTGTCAATATATTCGATGGGAAGAAACTCAGGGTCCGGAGCCAGATTGATTGATGGATGTTCAGAGAGCCATTGCTTTTCTTTAGGGGTAAGAAACTCAGGAAAATCTACTTTAGTATCTTCAGCGAGACAGAATTCTGGTATAACGTTTAAGGTAAACGTAAGAGTGACCAGGATAAAAAAAACTTTTCCTAAGGTATGTCTGTACGCAAATGGCATGCAGTTGAGTCTTTTTTAAAGCGGAAGAAATTGAGTACTTCAGCTATACGGTTAAAAGGCATGGAATCATTTTATATTAATAAAATCTTTCCCGCAAACTCCCCAATACTCTAGATCTTTTATGGAAATATTTATATTTTGAAACCTTTCTAGAACGAATTTGATGTTCCAACGTTGTTTAACAATTGCGGCGATCTTTTTTTGTTTCGCAGGTTCCTCTTATGCTTCGCCGTGGCGTGAAGTTTGGAACGACTCGGTTTTTAATGGTTATATCCGCTCCTATTATCAAACCAGAGAACTTAAAACGCCAAACGATGTTGAACTTTATTCTTTAGGAACTAAATTAAATTTTGAAACGGGTTCTTTGTATGGATTTCAAGGTGGGGCGGCTTTTTATATAGCGAATGATTTAGGCGCAAATCGCGACGACGTGAAAAGTCAAAACTTTTTACTCCCAGTTTCCGAACTCAACACAGTTGGGCAAGCATATTTAAAATATAGCCGCGATCAAACCGAAATCACCGTAGGTCGACAAACGGTTGACACGCCGTTTATAAATCCATCCAACGCTTTTATCGTTCCGGTTACGTTTTGGGGTTACGCGCTTTCTGATTCCAGCCTCAAGTCGGTTACTTTTAATTTGATGTATCTCGATAAAATCAAGCTTCGCCAGGAAACCTTGTTCCAAGATACGGGAAACTTTTTAACGGACAGACTTGGCGTAAAAAGAGAGCAAACTAGCGGGACAACCGCCGCAGGAATAACTTGGAACCATAAAAAAAATAAGGTCCAGATTTGGAATTATTACTTGCCGGAACTTTTCAACATGGTTTACTTTCAAGCGGATTTAGAGTTGCCGCACTTTGGAGACCTTCAACCCTTTTTATCGATCCAATATGGAAACCAGATTGATGTGGGAGACAAACTGTTAGGAACGGTAAACGCCCAAGTTTTTGGGGCCAATCTTGGGTTTGGATGGGCAGACTTTAAGTTAACATATGCATTTAATTATCTTCCCAAAAAATCAGGAACGTTTCGTAACGGTGGTTTTCTTTCGCCTTATAGTTTTGCCACCGATGCGCTTTATACGAACAGTTTGGATGGCGGCATGACGCTGAAGGATTCTGCTTTTGTCGGTTTAGGGCATAAATGGACCGTCAATTACGCGCCCACAAATTTAATAGTGGAGTTGAGTTATACCCTTTACGACATGATAAAAAGGGTGGGCGGGGCAGATTCCGGCGAAGTGAATGTTGATATTACTTATTTTTTTGAAGGTTTGTTAAAAGGAGTATCGCTGCGCAATCGGACCGCATGGGTGAAATCGGAACTGGAACGAGAAGATCTAATTGAAAACCGCCTGCAACTGCAATACGTTTTTGATTTGAGTTTGAATTGAAAGAAAAGTGAATTAAGCTGAAATTTCTTTGAAGTCGGAGAATATAACGTAAAGAACGGGCACGACGATTAATACTAAAAACGTCGAGGCCATTAATCCAAAAATTAAGCTCGTCACCAAAGGTATTAACACTTGGGCTTGCAGGCTTTTCTCCAATAACAATGGGAAAAGACCCGCAATGGTTGTTAACGATGTTAATAGCACCGCTCGGAACCGTTGACGACTGGCTTGTTTGGCGGATTCTGCCAAAGAGTTTCCTTGACGAATTCCGATTTTTATAAATTCGACTAATAAAATTGAGTCGTTAATGACAACTCCGGTTAAAGATACAAAACCCATCATGCTGACCATAGAAAGGTCCAGGCCCATAAACGCATGACCAATTATAACTCCGATGAGAGAAAGCGGAATAGCCGACATGATTAGAAAAGGTTGGATATAACTTTTAAACTGAAAGCTCAATAGAACAAAAATACCGAAGATTCCTAATAAAAAAGCAATCCCCATTGATTGACCTGTGGTTTTGGATTCTTTTAATTGACCTTCGATGGAATAAGCAATATCCGGATACCTTTCCATAAGTCCAGGGAGAAACAGACTTTTTGTTTCTTCGAGGATTTCCTGAGCGTTAGCGATTTGAGGATCGACATCTCCCTGAATAGTAACAGTGCGAATCGAGTCGACTCTTGCTATTCGCGCTAATCCTCTATCGGCGTTTAGATCGGCGACCGCCCCCAAAGGATAGAGTTTTCCACTTGGGTCGGTTATATGAAAAAGTTCTAAGTCGGCAAGGCTATTCTGGTCGTTTTCGGCAAGTCGCACATCGATCTCGTAGGATTCCGATCCTACTTGAATTTCATTGGCTGTTTTTCCGTAAAAGGCCGCGCGCAGTTGATTAGCGATGATAGAGGCGTCCAAACCTCTAGCTAAAGCCCCATCTTTCATTCGAACGCGGACTTCAGGTTTGCCCGGTCTCAGGTCGTCGGTGAGATCCCAAACGCCTTTATACTGGCGCAACCAGTCTTGCAACTCTAAAGAAGCTTTTTTAAGTTGTTCGAGGTTGTTGCCTTGTAGTCGGATATCGATAGGTAAACCGCCAGGTCCGATAGCGGGTTCTTTAAAAGTGATTTGAATGACGTCCGATAACCCTTCTAATTCTTTTCGCCAACGAGTTGAGATTTCATCGAGTGTGGAGTTTCTAATTTCGGCTTTTAATAAGTCTACCGAAATAGTCGCAACATGGGGACCCGATTCATAGGCGTCTACGTTTTTATTGAATTGGGTTAGAGTACTTTGAATTAAAAGTTGGCCGCCTGGTTGGTTTTTGGTTAGTTCGTTGTTTATTTTGTTAAGCGCGTCCAAAGCGTTTTGAACTATTTTTTCGGTTTGTGCTATTGGGGTTCCTTGAGGGAGGAGGATTCGACATTCTAAAACGTCTCCGTCTATATCTGGAAACCCGATAAATTTAATCTTTCCTCCAGCGATTAACCCTAAAGTAAATAAAAAAACAAATATAACTAAGCCAATAAGTAGATATCGCCAATGCACTCCCCAGTCGACAAATTTCCCCAAAAGGTTTTCCCGAACAGAATCTAAAATCTTTTCGAATTTTTGGCGGAATTGATTTGGGGTTTCCTCGCTAGCTTTTTTAAGAGAATGCGCTAAATGATTTGGCAAAATGAAAAAAGCCTCAATCAGGCTTACCGAAAGAGTCAAGATCAAAACGACCGGCATAACCCAAAGAACTTTTCCGATCTCTCCTTCAATTAATAATGGGATGGAACCGAAAATTATTAGAGTCGTTAAGAAGGAAGACACTACCCCTGGCGTCACTTCTTTAGCTCCATCTATTGAGGCTTCTAAAGGAGTCTTGCCTTTGGCTAAATGAGAAGCGACGTTTTCCGAAATGACGATTGCATCGTCCATAACCAAGCCCAAGGCTAATAGCAATCCGACCATAGTTAGCATGTTAATAGAAAAGTCGATTCCGTTCATGGCAAATAGCGCGGCCAAAAAGGAAACAGGAAGCCCCATAACAACCCAAAATGAAAACCTGATTGAGAAAAAAAGCCAGAGCGTCAGAAACACCAAAATTAAACCTTCAATCCCGTTAGTTACCAGCATCTCTATGCGATCTTTGACAATATCCGTCATATTTTTAGTCAAGGTAAACTGAACGTTTGGAGGCGAAATTTGGCGTTCTTTATCCAAAAAGCTTCGGACTGCCTGGATTATTTTTAGAGAATCGTCCCTTTTTAACTTTTTTATGGCTAATATGCCGGCTCTTTGTCCGTTGAAAATAATTTTTTCTTCATCCAATTCAAAGCGATCGACTATTTTTGCAATGTCTCCTAAACGAACTTCTTGTCCTGTGGCCGCAGAGATGACAGGGAGATCCTGATATTCGATGACAGTATGGCGTTCGTCGGAAAACCGGATAAGGACCTCTTTATCGGGAGTTTCAAGCGTTCCTGCGGGTAGGTCGATGTTTTGGCTGGAAATAGCGTTAGTAATATCAGTAATGCTAAGACCAAATTGCATTAATTTTTTAGCGCGAACTTGTATTTGGATTTGGTGATCTGAAAAACCTTGAAGGTCTACTTGCGAAACTTCGTCTATTAAAAGAAGTTTGTCTTTCAATTGCTCGCAGAAAAACTTTAGGTCGGGGACCGACATGGGACCGGTTACGGCAATCGATACCACCGCATCCGTTCGCCCTAATAGTTTAATGATCGGTTTCTCAGTTTCTCTGGGGAAATCGTCGATGGCTTCGACTTCAGTTTTGATATCGTCTAAAAACTGAATCATGTTCCCGCCTTCGTGCATTTCCGCCACCACTCGCGACCTGTTTTCTAAAGATTCGCTTCGAACCTCTAAGGTTTCGCTTACGTCTTCAAGAGCCGTTTCGATTTTTTGACTGATAGACTCTTCGACTTCTTCGGCGCTGGCGCCTGGATATTTAACAATGATTTCGACTTCCGACGGTGAGAAGTCCGGAAATGTTTCTCGACGAATATCTTTAAGAACGAAAAGACCGAGAAGGAGAAAAGTGACCATCAATAAATTTGACGCGGTCGGGTGACCCGCAAAAAAACCTAATGCCGACTTTGAGGGATTCATTCAACCTCTGTTTGAGATGTTGCCTCCGCAACCAAAGACGATAGAAGTTTCTCGTCCACTAGTGGTTTTAGAAGCATGCCGTCAATAGCCGGGACGAGATCGCTAACCACTAGCTGTTCTCCCGATTGAATACCCGAAAGAATTGTAGCTAAGTTTCCTTGGTAAAATCCGGTAGTCACTTTTCGTTTTTCCAAGCGATTTTCGGAATTAACTAAGTAGACATTATTTTCATGCAGAGCGGAACGCGGGACGACAATCGATTGCGGTAAAGGTTTTCCAAACAGCTCTACCTCGCAGTACATATTTTTTTGCAATGGTGGGCGGAACCCGGGCTGGGTTTTAAGATAGGGATCGTCGACTGCGACAACCACTCCTATGGCTCCAGTTTTGGGATCGGTTTCGGCAATTCTTGAAAACCGAGCCTTCCATTTTATTTTTTGACCTTGCAAGTCCAAGCTAACTAGAGCTTTAAAACCCAAAAACTGTTTTTCATCGCCCCGAGTGATTTCTTTAAAAGTTTCTAAATCCATTGGGTCTTGGCGACCTTTCGGGAC
>JAYOZP010000074.1:0-23190 GCA_038154245.1 Nitrospinales bacterium
AATTGTGGTAGATAGTATTTTTGATTTTTCATTTGATTTGTATCAAACGGAATTAGTGTCGTCTTGTAAAACAGTAATTGCAAATGAAAGTTTTGTGTGTCCTTTGATTTTAAAACTGTTGAAAGAATATCAATTTTTATCTGGACCATTTGTTCTATGATAATCTAAAAAATACAAAAAACCTCAAAAAAGCACATCTGGTTATTGCATATTACAAAACCCAAAAAGAAAAAATAAGGATAGAAGCGACACGGTGGCAATCAGAACACCATCCTGAAGACAAACCGCTTTGGATCATTCGAGCTTATCCCTCAACAGTGGGCTCGGACTCGCAACTAAAAATACTTTTAACCAACTCTGGGCTAACTCCTCGAGAAATTGAGGTGATATTTTTGCTTTTAGAGGGGCTAAATAAAAAAGAAATCGCCGACCGCTTCTGCATAAGCCCTCTCACAGTCAAAACCCACCTTCAAAGGATTTTTTTGAAAATGAAAGTCCACTCGCTTTCGGAGTTAGTTTTAGCCCTTAACCCCTCTAGGGCTTAATTTTCATTATCTTCACAATCCCTAAAACAAAAAACTGATCCTTCCTTACATAAATTAAACGATAAAAAGAATACTCCGTATGGAGTATATCCTTTTACATTCTAATTCCTCATAATAGTAGTCAACTAATTGAAAATTAAGCGCCGGCATTGATCGCCGCCAATAATTATTATTTATTTTTAAATTCTCAGTCTTCCGAATTTAATGATTAAGAAAAAACTCAACATAGCATCTCAAGATGGATTCACTTTTGTGGAAATACTAATCACTCTAGTGTTAATCACCGTTGGCATATTCTCGTTCATCTCAGTTTTAGGTACAACCCTGGAAAATAACAATAATAACGACAAAAAAACTAAAGCTGTCAATTTGGCTTCAGAAAAATTAGAAGATCTAAAAAATCAAGCAATATCTAGCGCATTAACTAACGGAACGACAACCGAAAATAATGTTGACGAACAAGGAGTAACTGGAAGCGGTCCCTTCACTAGAACTTCTGTAATTACAGATGGAGGATCTGGATCGCTTGCAACCTTGGCGGTTACCGTTTCTTGGGCAAACGAAACAACGAGGTCAATTACTCTTTCAACCAAATTAGCTCAATAGGAAATAATGATTGAAATATCTTAGAGATAATAATGGTTTCAGCTTAACTGAATTTTTATTAGCTGCCGTTTTAGGAGCGGTATTGCTTTCGGGAGTGGTCAACACATTCGTAAACCAAAGAGAAATATTCGAAAATGAAACCGAAAAAACTGGAATCCGAGCGTCCGGGCGTTTAGCTATAAAAAATATTGGAGATCTAATACGTAACGCTGGATATGGATTCCCGAGCGGCCAAGGAATTGTAAGCGCAGATAATAATTCCTTAAGTTTTCGAACTAATACAGACGATGTTTCTACTTATCTAACATCTGAAATTGCGGCTGTATCTACTACCAGTTTTACAGTCCGCTCCGGAGAAGCGTCAAACTTTTCCGTCAACGACAAAATCGTAATATATAACATCAACGACAGCTCCAATTTTGACACCAACACCATTCAGGCTATCGACAGCGGAACAGATACAATAACCGTAAGTTCTTCATTTGCTAACGCCTATACGTCTATAAGCCCTGTAATTATTAACAAATTCCATGACATTTCACTTGCATTAGACAACGCCGCTAATCGCATTACTAAAACAATAGATGGAACCAATTCAACGATCGTCGTTTCCCAAGTTGCAACCAACGGGTTAGAATTTGAATATTTTGATAATACCAATTCAGAAATCACCTCATTACCAGTGAGTCCCACATCAAGTATTCAAAAAATTAAAATTTTACTCACATTACAAAATTCTCAAACAACTCAAGCGAATATTTCCTTGGAAACGCAAATCAACTTGAGAAACGTAAATTAACGGATCATATGCTGTTTGAAAAGTCAGATCAATTTCACCAGACTGGTTTCTTGAAGAAGTTAAAAGTTCCATTAGCCAATCAGAACGGCATTGCTCTCATTATTTGCATATTTTTTCTAATGGCTTTAGGTCTTTTATCATACGTCTCAACAACTTTTACTTCATCAGACGTAAACAGAGGAGAAAATTCCAAACAGGCGATGGATGCTTTTTATATCGCAGACGCAGGAATCGAGCATGCAAAATTTACTTTAAAACCTTTAAATTTCGACGATGTTCTCGCTTCTGGCGGCATTTTGGACCTAGACGGCTCAGGAGGAGCAACCGTCCCTTTCAATGGGGGCAACTACAACGTTCAAATATCAGACAATGACGACGGAGATTCTAACTTAACCGACGATAGCGATGGTATTATTCAAATAACTTCACTTGGAACAACTTCTAAAGGAACTACAAAGCAAATTGTCGCTTTGGTTAAAAAATTTGATTTAAGACCTGTAGACTTTCCTGCGGCTGTTTCGCTAGTCGATCCCGATGGCGATATTGAAATTGCATCTAATGCAGCTTATATAGAAGGTAACGCAAAAAATTACGACCCCAATCCTCCTAACAAACCTATAGACGACCCTACCTGCACAGATAAAAATGGTATTGCCACCATAGATAGCTCTCCCGACCAAACTTACCAAAATAATGCCGACGATAATATAACAGGAACAGGGGGAACCACACCTAACATTCTAACTAATGATTTCACTTTTACACTTCAAGAACTCCAAGAAATCAGGAACGCTTACTTACCATTAGCTACGATTACCTATAATGGAGATACTAGTATTAGCGCTACAACTTTGGGAACCACCACAAACCCCATAGTAACTTACGCTGACGACTCATTAACAATTAGCGGAAACTCTTCTGGAGCAGGCATATTGATTGTCAACAAAGATCTAAATATAACAGGAAGCTTAGTTTATCAAGGAGTTATACTTATAGGAATATGCGACACTTGTCCGGGCCGTTTTGAATCGGGTATAGGGGGCGCAGAAATTTATGGCGCAGTCGTAGTAGCAAATCCCACCGCAAGCAATAACGATGAAGCCAGAATCAAAATGACTGGAAGCGCAAATATTTACTATAGTTGCGACGCTATAGCTAATGCTACTAATTTAGCAAGCCAAACTTTTACTGTTGTTTCTTGGAGAAGCTAAAATCAACTAACTTCTTATAAAAAGTTTACATTGTAAATTGTAAAATCAAGCTATCTGAATTTTTGATTATTGGAGACAACAGCTAATTAGCAATTGTTAACTATCTTGAAGAAATTGTTTTTTTAAATACTTTCGAGAAAAACTCCCAAACATCAAACCACATAGATTTGCCAATAATTTAAAAACCTGCCTTAAAAAAATGACAACCCGAAGTTCCAAACAAACAATAGACCGGAAACTTTCAATTTCTCAATCCCGAATTGAAACAAACCTGTAACAAACCTATCTTTTGCTTGATTTTTGAACTCTCTAAGCTAAATTGATTAAAAGTTATAATCGCCATTGTAAATCTAAAATAACTGAACCTCTGTCCTTTAAAAAAGTTGTATTTATTTTTAAACCAGGGCTGTAAGTTACAGTTTTGACTATGCTATTTAATTTTTCCAAGATAAAAAGACTTCTAATCTTTTTCATCTTTCTCCTATACATATTTTGCATAACTGCTTTTACTCAAAATCAATCTTTCGCTCAATCAAATGAAATATTAACGTCTACCGTGGACGAAGAGTTAGACGCATTGATCGCTATGGAGCCTGAAGAGCTCCTGACAGTTGTCGTCGCTTCAAAAAGAAAAGAAAACTGGAAAAAAGCTCCTGGAGTGGTAACTGTAGTTACAAGAAAAGACATACAAAGTTATGGCGCTAATAACCTACAAGACGTTTTAGTTCGCCTCCCCAACATCTATACTTTTGGAAATACTATTTTCAGAGATAATGTAGTTTCAATTCGAGGACAATCATTCACTAATGCAGACAATCACGTATTAATTCTCTTAAATGGTCGACCTGTTAGAGAAAGTCATATTGGCGGAGTTAACTCGCCTGTTTATAGAGGAATTCCGCTAGAGAGCATTGAGCGCATAGAAGTAATTCGTGGGCCTGGATCGGTATTATATGGAACCAACGCATTTTCAGGAGTCATAAATATAATTACTCTCAATCCTAAAGGTATGCCAGAAAACGAAATTACAGGGGGGTGGGGCTCGGATAACACAGGGTTGATTTCAGGTAATTACAGTAAAAAATGGAAAGATTTCAGTTTTCTTTTATCTGGAAGACTTTTTGATAGCGACGGGTGGGGATTTCACGCCGTCGACGGATCAGGAGCGGCCAATTCTGCCGACTTTTCCGAAAACACCTATGGCGTTTATGCTCAAGCAGAATATAAAGAACTACAATTTATGGGATTTACCGGAAACATCACTGATACAGTCGTACCTTCCCGACCTAGTTTCCCTGCATTTGACGAAGGCTATGAAGCGCGTAGAGACTTTTCAGATTTTCAATGGACCCATGATTGGAATCCCAACTGGAATAGTAAACTTAATTTTACTTATAACGGTTTCTACCAAAAAAATAGTACCCAATCGGGAAATCCAAAATTTGATTACCAAGATTATATTTTTGAACCATCAATCAACGGACAGATTCTAGAGAAAATTAATCTTCAGACGGGCGCCATTTATCAAAGAATTAACGGAACGTTAAGCAACGGAGCCACGGAGTACTCCAATGATCGTTTTAATTTTTATATGCAAATGGATTATTCTCCTTGGGACTTCCTTAAATTGATTGGCGGCTTTCAGGTTAATAAACCTGAAGGAGTCGATTTTAACGTTTCTCCCAGATTTGGAGCCATTGCTAATTTCAACAAGCATTGGGGAGTAAAATTACTTTTTGGTCAAGCGTTTCGTTCCGCTTTTGCGGCTGAACAAGCCATCGACATATCGGTTCTAAAAGGAAACCCTGAATTAACTCCAGAAACAATTGAAACATTCGACGCGCAAATTTTCTATACGTCTTCAAAGTTTTATACTGCTCTTACTTATTACCAAAGTAATCAACAAGACACTGTGATACGGGTAAGAGGATCGGATGGAATCCAAAGGTTTTTTAACGGAGGAGAAATTGATTACGAAGGCATCGAATGGGAAGGCAAAATCCAACTTCCAAAGGATCTAGAGTTTACAGGATCTTTAACTTATCAAACTAATGAAGATGAAGATAGGGTTCAAGATGTCGGCTTAACCCCAAACTTTATGGCAAAGCAGGGACTATCTTATACACCTGGCAAGTATTCTTTGGGATTATTCCATAGCTATTTTGGAGACGCGGCAAGATTTCAAAGTATTCCAGAGCTTAATCCTCCAGCGGAAGCTTATCACTTAGTAACCTTTAAAGGCTCTATGGCATTAACCCCTTGGGTACCTTCAAATTTTCCCGATATGTCGGCAAATCTTTTTATCGACAACCTATTGGATGAAGATATTAATTTTGTCGCCGTCAACTCTACAACCGCAAACACATTGCCCTTACATCGTGGACTTTCGCTATTTGGAACGCTAACTATTAAATATTAATTCCCATCTGTATTTATTCTGTTCGCAACTAAAATCATGGCTTTACCTCTTTTCGCAAACTAGTCGCCTTTTATTGAAATAATTTATGCGAATTTCATTCGCTTATTTCGCCTAACCATTGATAATAATCATAAAACTCTG
The DNA here is from genome assembly GCA_038154245.1 of Nitrospinales bacterium. Classification (GTDB taxonomy): domain Bacteria; phylum Nitrospinota; class Nitrospinia; order Nitrospinales; family JAJDAT01; genus JAJDAT01. The sequence continues at coordinate 5,722 of JAYOZP010000074.1, forward strand.
AAAACTTAGTTACACCTGAAACAGTATTGGGGGCTCCTTCTCCTCCAACCACAATTGAAACGCATTCGCTTAATTGACTTCTTAATTGGGCCAAATAATTTTCTGCTCTTATCGTATCAAAACAACTCGAAATACTAATGCCAAGTAATTTAGCTTCACAAGCTTCAATAGTCGATGCAACTTCTTTACAAGAATTATCTGATCCGAGAAAAACAATTCCATTGTCGCTAAAAGCTGTCACAACAGCGCACATCTGGAGCCCTAACTTATGGGTTTCACCTGGAATATTTGCTAGAACAACGTTTGTGTTTCTTTTATTTTCGTTTAATCTCTTCCATTTCTCGGACAAGAAATTACCTAATAACTCCGACGCAAAATGTTCTTGAGATATTGTCAGTTCTTGCGATCTCCAAGCTATCCCTATATTTTTAACGAATGGCGCAACGTAATTGGAGATAAAATTAATTGGATTTTGGGTGTCCCATGCATAACGAAGCCCCTGATTAAGTAATTGTTCGTCGTAAAGAATGGTCGCCTCAATCCAATTTGCAAGAGTCAATCCAATTTCTGCCGGAGTCTCTTCTAATTCGACTTCCTCAAAAGTTTTCGGGTATAGAAATAGATCTAACTCCCTAGGGGTACTATTAACGACCTTACTCGGTTTACTACCAGATTCTAGAGCCTTCGCTATCGCTTGTAGCCTATTCACTTCCATTTTAGGATACCGGCGATGATTGGAAGGAAGTCTAACGGATTCCGGAACTCCATAACGCTTTTCCCAAACTCTTAAGGTATGAGTCCCGATACCCGTTAATCGCGATAATTCTCCGATGGCGACATAATCTTCTTTATCTTCGCTGTTTAAAATCATTTCCTATTCCTCGCAATTACTCCAACTCTTTAATTGGTCAAAGAAGTCGTATTATTTAAATGATTTGGCAATGCAGCAACTTTAGTTGGGGCAATAACTTCCATTATTTGAATTCCACCAGTGGTTAATTTACCCATTAATTTAGAATGCAAAGCCGAACTAATGAAGGTCATCCCAACTCTAATCCCATAGCGTTCAAGTTCAATTCGATCAAATTTTGACAATCCAACTAAACCGCTTAAATTCCCAGATTTAATCTTATGTTCCATTTTATTTTGGACTTTCTCTGAAAACACCCATTCATGAGGAAAATGAGAATGACTATGCCCAACATGCGATTTAGCCGTCGATGTATGTACCGTTTGGAGAGCTTTATTTATAGGAAGAGAAATGGTATTAAAAGCTCGTTCAACTCCCACATGCATTACAAGCTTGACTCTTGAAGTAGTCCTTTGAAATCGAAATATTTTTTTATCAATTTTATCGTCAAAAGTTCTTCCTTCCTGCAATCCATACTGATCCATAATTTTATTTTCGAAACGCGAAAGACCAAAAGATTGGCCCTGCGGATACTTTTCCATTTTTCTCTTAATATTGTCGTTAGTTTGGTCGGTAAACTCCCATTTAACTCCAGTATAAGAATGGTCATGGTCTGAATGCGCAATTGTCTCTGTAGTTCCTATGAATAAACTTGCCATTACTAATGCGGACGCTAAAATTGCATTTTTCATTTTTCGATTCCTTTTATATGTCAAAATTTATTAAGTCGTTTTAGTTTTTAAAAATTGAAATTTAAAACAGGTTCGTATAGGTGCGGATACATTTCTTTTAATTTTTTATTAAGAGTTAATTTGTTTATCTTTTGCGAAGCTACGGTCGTCTTGTTGTCTTCATCATAAATTTTTTTCCAAAACGCTACGCTCAACTCAGAACTACTAATTTTCCTTTTCAACTTCCCACTTGCATCCGAAATTCGAACTTCATAAAACATTTTGAGTCTCCTTTTTGTTTAACTTACCTTTTGCTTTATCTGATAATAAAAAGACAGCTAAAATGGATTCGAAATTACATCGCGTCGCTATGAGACATTGAAGCAACTTGAACTCTTTTTTCTTCTTGGATAAACAACCCGCCAGAAGTTTTTTGAATAGTCAATAGTTTCCCCGCTACTGCCGCTTTAAAAGTATTTCCAGTTTGGATGTCGTACTTTTTAAGGGTTTTTCTTTCATGGAAACTTAAGCCAACAACAATCGGAAAACTCTCAGTTCTAACTTTATTGGCTATCTTTGATTGAGTTTTTTTAGAAAAATACCATTCATAAGGAAGGGTGGCATGGTCGTGGCCTTTGTGTTGAAAACCCATGAATACTTTTTTAACTTCCATAGTTTTCCGAACTGGAATTTGAGGAACTGCAACAGGGTTAAACTTATGGCTGTTAATAATCAAGATTCCTGAAGATGTACGTTGCAATGTAAGAGTTTTTCCATCTACTTGAGCCAAGAACCTCTTTCCAACATCAACGTTGTAATCGTCAAAAAACTTTTGCTCTAACTTTGAAGTTCCAATCGCAGCGACTTTATTTTGATTTACCTTCAAAATACGTTCAATTTTTGCCTTGGTTGCTTTAGTAAATTCCCACTTCATTGGGAGCTTAGAAAAATCATGTCCAGAATGGGCAAATGCTACGCTAGAGGTTAGGGCAAATAAAAAACTTGTCGCGACAACTTTTGAAATGATGTTGTCCTTTTTCATCGTTTAATCTCCTAAAAAATTAAATTATCAAATCAATACCTAGACATATTATTGCGTCTTTGTTTAACCTTGTCAACTATTTTGTATAAATTTTTTTGAAAATGTTGAATTTTTTGTCTAAATAATTGAAATTATTAGATTTATTATTAGACAAATATGGTGATAACTAGAAAAAATATATAGACAAAAAAAAGAAACTGATTTTTAATGTAAGAGGTTTAAAGGTAAAAAATAATCTTTAGGGGGTGATATCCCTTATTTTGGCGGGAATCTAAAGAATATAGGTAACAAATCTTTAGATTGGTTCTTGTTTAGCTCTTTCAATTACGATTTTTAATTTTGGCTTTTTCATACATATTTATTGCCAACTTTCGCTGCAAAGCATGATCCACAATGGGTAATGGGTAGTCCTTGCCTAAAACGCAACCGGCCCTGGATTGTTCCGTTTGCTTTGCCCCAATTGGCCAATGAATATTCTTGGAGGAAAACATTCTTAGCTCCGGTATTTCTGATTTAATAAAATCTCCTTTGGGATCGAATCTTTTGGACTGAGTAATAGGGTTAAAAATCCTAAAATAAGGTTGAGCGTCGCAACCTGTGGAAGCCGCCCACTGCCATCCTCCATTATTCGCAGCCAGGTCAAAGTCTAATAGGTTCCGCGCAAACCAAGCTTCGCCTTTTCTCCAATCAATTAAAAGGTCTTTCGTTAAAAACGACGCAACAATCATCCTCAATCGATTATGCATCCACCCTGTCCTTTTAAAATGCCGCATCGCAGCATCGACAATAGGATATCCAGTCATACCGTCTACCCATAGCTTAAAATGTTTGGGATTGCCTTCCCATTTGATCCGATCATAGGCTGGCTTAAAACTTCCCTTTGCTGCATAAGGAAAGCAATCAAGGATTGTTTGATAAAAATCGCGCCAGATCAATTCCGAAAGCCATGTTTTAGCTCCTTGGGAACTCTCGTTCATTGCAAAACGTACCAAAGCCCTGATTGAAATTGTTCCAAAGCGCAAATGGATTGACAATCCCGATGTTCCATTTGTTATTGCTGGGAAATCACGATCTATATCGTAGTCTTGGATATTTTTTTTTAAAGCCTGAAATCTAGACTTTGCCCCTTTTTCTCCAGGTTGAATATTCGGGGAATTTTTAACGAAGCCAATTTTTTCTAAGCTCCATTCCCAAAGAAAATTTCTGCAATCTTTTTTGGGAGCTAAACGATTCACCTTACAAGAAAAATCAAGACAATCTTCCTCTCTCATTTCTTTTAACCAGGCGTTTTTGTAAGGAGTGAATACTTTGAAAGGAGTTCCTTGCTGGGTTAATATTTCAGGATGTTCGAAAATAACCTGATCTTTATTAGAATTAAAAGCGACTCCCAAAGATTTCATTTTTGTTAAAACCTGCTCGTCTCTAGCCTTTGCATTCGGTTCATAATCTCTATTTACAAAAACAGCTTCAATCTTTAATTCTTGAACGACCTTAGCGATTTCTTTAACCGGATCTCCATACCTCACAATCAAAGCTGAATTTTTAGACTCTATAGACTTTTCAAGTTCCCTCAAAGAATCCGCAATGAAAGAAACCCTCCGATCGTCTTTATCTTTTAATTTATTTAATATGTTGGTATCAAAAACAAACAAAAGAAAAACCGTCTCCGACTGTCGAATAGCCTGCGATAATGCCACATGATCAGAAAGTCGAAGATCTCTTCTAAACCAGCACAATGATCGTTTATACTTCATTTTCTCTAAAAAACCCTTTTCATCAATCTATCATTAAAAAACCGTACTACTTAGTTTATCAATTTGACATAACTTTAGTCAAAATACTAAAAGATTTTTTTATTTAAGCGTTTGAAAGTTTAAAACTGGCGCTATAATCAACAAAACAATCATTACGATCCAATAAACAGGAGTTTCCTATGTCCGATAAAGAAGCCCCAGGCGATTCCAAAGAAGCGACATCACCCCCAAAAAAACGTCCACCCGTTAAGCCTCGAAAAAAATTCGTGGCGAAGAAACAAGTTTTTAAATCGGATAAACCTTTAGAACATCGAGTACGTCATATCCGGCTTTCATCTTTGGAAGCGGCTCAGTTGATTCGACAAACAATTGTCGACTTTCAAAAAGAATTAGCCGCTCAACCTATGGTGGATGTAGATAAAGAGATTATGGATCAAGAAAAAACCGAAAAGTTTTTTGGCAGACTCGCTAAAAAATATAGCGCTTGTCCTTCTAGAAACTCAGACGGAGATTTGGGTTGGGTCCACGTTCCAGAGGAGACGGCTGACTCTGGAATTAAAACCGTAGAAAAATCAGATTTTATGGAGTTTCTCCCACAGTATGAGAAAAGTCTCACCAAAGAACTCATTACAGGAATAATGTCCTGCGAAAAACATAAAATTCCAGAACCCATTGAAACGTCGGCGGGATTTCACATAATTTTAATCTGTGAAACGCGTTTTCATAAAGCGAAGATTGAAGATAAAAAAGGCAGGGATCTTATGGACGATGTCCACAAAAACGCCTATCACGCAAAACCAAAAGTATGGGAAGAGAAGTTCGGCCCCAACTAGATACATATTTAGACTTTCGGCCTTGCTTCTCAAGCATAGGCCGAAAGTTAATACTCTCCTAAAAACACCTCGCTAAAAAACAAATTATTTTTTTCCTACAGCCCAAATATCGTTGCTAAAAAGAAAGTTAAAAGGCGGAAATAACGACAACGGATAAATATGACAAATTACCTGCCTACCTGTCTCCAATATTTTCATTGCCGCTGAATCTTTTTGAGCGGGAGTTACATACTCGCTACCCAACCACATTTTCGATTTAAAGTTTGCCTTCTTAAAATACTTTTTTAAAGAAAGAATCGTTTGTTCATTTATATGAACTTTAAGATCTGTCTCCGTCCGGATAGGCCGTGTCAACAAGTTTTGTCGAAACAAAGCGTTGGCGACAATATTTATAGGACGCTCCCACAGCGGGTATCCAAAGTCGTTGTACCAACGATTAGGGGATGTGTGAACAATTAAAGATCCGTTAGGCTTCAAAACACGAGAACACTCGGCAAAACAATCAAACAATTGTTGAGGGTATAGGTGTTCGACAATATCTAGCATATAAATAGAATCGAACTCCTCGTCTGGGAAATCTAATGCAGTAGCGTCCGATTGAACAATCGATATTCGCGACGAAATATCGTCTTCCATTTTGCCAATCGTTTCGCGAGCAATTTCTACAGCGTCCTGGGAATAATCAACTCCAACCACGTTAGCCCCGCTTCTGGCGAGAGCAATTGTCAAATCGCCTCTACCGCAACCAACATCCAAAACCTTCTGACCTTCGGTTAAAGCTCCAGCTTTAATTGCTCGTAAAAACTTAGGCGCAATTTCCCCTTTATAAAAATAATCTGCTCCATCGGTTTGTTCGAAGTAAGCCTTGTCGTATAATTTGGAATCTACATTGGAATTTTCGTTCAATGGATACCTCTTTCATTTTGATTAGACTAATACGAATTATAAAAGGAACAACTAATTTGGTCTATAAAGATTTTTTTCAATTTTGCAATAGATTATGAATATTTTAATGGTCATTCCTAAAAACCGTTTTGCCGAAGGCGAACTCTTTGAAGTTAAAACCATCTTTGAAGAAAAAGGAACAAACGTCGTCGTCCTTTCTCCCAGCGGACAAGAAGCGGTTGGAGAAAATAAAACGCGATTTCAACCCGACGGTTATTTAATAGACTGGAATCATCAGCCGGGATTTTCAGGTAAATACGCGGCTATTATAGTCGTTGGCGGAAAGGGATCGCCCAAATCATTATGGCAAGAAACCATCTTACCTCAAATATTAACCGACCATCATAGAGCTGGCTCAACCATTGCGGGTATTGGCCAGTCGGTAGTAGTTCTGGCGAAAACAGGTTTGATCCAAGGAAGCTCTGCCGCGCCAGACGATGACAAAACTCGGGCGGCTTTAGAGGAAGAAGGAGTGGGGATTGTTGAGAAACAAGTCTATCGATTAGAGAACATAGTTACTGCAAAAGACGCATCTGCGGCAAAAGAATTTGCCGAAACAATTTTAGAAATTTTAGCCGAAGACTAATATTTCTAATTTTGTTTTAAAATTTGAACAAGGACTGATTTAAAAGCGGGGGTGCGTGATTGTTCATCGCAAGTTCTTGGGACCAATACATTGGCTTCTGGGTAATACATCATAATATTTCCCGACTTTAGAGGAAACGATTGAACGCGACCTTCCATCTCCCCCGTTGCATTTTTGATAGAAATTCTCTCTCCTTGAGAAAAACCTAATTTTTCGATATCTTCCGGGCTCATAAAAACAACATCGCGTGTTTTAGCGCCGCGATATCGATCAAACGAATCATAAACTACGGTATTGAACTGTCCTTCAGACCTAATTGTAGATAACATAAATTCGCTATCGCTTTTTTCTGTGGACTTGGACAACGCACAAACAGAAAACTTAGCTTTTCCATTCGCTGTTGGAAATTTGTTTTCATGCAACGCCCTTCCGGGAATAAAAAACTCACTTTGAGTTTCGTCAATTTTGCTCAGCTCTTCTAAACCTGGGATAGCCTCGGAAATAGCTTTTCTAATATTGGCATGGTTCTTAAACTCTGCCCAACGAATCGAATCGGAAGAAAGAGTTTTATCCGCTATTTCAGCGATAATTTCCGTTTCGCTCCTCGGCCCGGCATATCGCTCCTTCCCGCCATCGCTCATTCGGACATAGCTGAACATACTCTCTTGCGTCGTTTTTTGCGACTCTTCGTCGCGCGCCAATACTGGCAAGATTAAGGAGTTCTTACCTCTACCTTTGAAATGGCTCGGATTCAGCGTGGTATTCATATAGAGGGTGAATCCTATTTTGGAAAAAGCTTTTTCAGCATAATTTGAATCGGGATTCGCGCCAAATAAGTTACCTCCCAAATGCCAGGCAAAATCGATTTCTCCTTTTGCCGCCGACTCAAGACAAGCCAAAGTATCCATACCTTTTGAGTCGGGAAGTTTCTTACCGTAGGTAGATTCTAAGTTTTCCAAAACTGTTTGTTTAAGTTGCGGCGTTACTCCAACCGACCCAACGCCTTGAACGTTGCTATGACCGCGTAAAGGAAGAAGACCTGCGTTTTTGCGACCAACCATACCGCGTAATAAAGCCAAGTTCACAATAGATCGAACATTCTCAACTCCAGTCGCGTGATGAGTTATTCCCATAGCCCAGGCGAAAACAGCATTTTTTGCTTTAGCGTACCGCGCTGCAATATCTTCAATCTCCTGGCGACCTACTCCAGAACTATTTGTTATTTCATCCCAAGTAGTTTTGTCTAAGTCCTTTTTAAATTCATCAAAACCTTCAGTCGAAGAATCGACAAAATCTTTTGAAAGAATTTTTGGGTCTCGTTCCGCCAATGCTAGCAACGCCTTTGCAATTCCTTTTAACAAGGGTAAATCGGCGCCAAAATTCGGTTGAACATATTGACTGCTTATCTCAGAGCCAAATAATAAACTCCTTACATCGGAGGGAACGCTAAAGTTTTCTAATCCGCGTTCCCGCGCCGGATTGATTACGACAACATGACCGCCGCGTCTCCTTATTTGCATTAACGTACGCATAAACCTTGGATGATTAGAAGAGGGATTAGCGCCGATCAAAAACACTAAATCGCATTCATCAAGATCTTCCAATTTGATAGTTGCAGTTCCGGTTCCTAAGCTATCGCCCAAACCAACACCAGACGCCTGATGACAGTAGTAAGAACAATTGTTGACGTTATTCGTCCCGAAAAACCTCGCAAATAATTGGAGGAGAAACGCCGCTTCGTTAGAAGATCGACCGCTGGCATAAAAATAACTTCTATCAGGAGAAACGCTTTTCATTTTATCGACTACATAATCTAAAGCTGTTTGCCAATCAATTTCTCGATACCTATTGTTCCCCTCCTCATATAAAACAGGACGAGTTAACCGGCCGCTCAATTCAAGTTTTCTCGGCGTCCACGAACCAAGCTCTTCAACCGTATACTGTTCAAAAAAATCCAGAGGCAAAACCCCTTGCATATCCGAAGCCTGAGCTTGAAAAGACTTATTACAGACTTCTGGGAACTTGCCTTTTTCGTTAATCAGGCCTCCTTTTTGTCCTCCCATTCCCAACGCGCAAGTTTTGCACGCGTTTTTGGAGAACAAGGCTTTGAGCATTGGAATCACCCCGCCAGCGCGACGCGACATTTTCAGGGAATACAATATGGAACCCCATCCTCCAGTATTTTTGGGGCGGTTATCTTTAAACTGAGTGGGCATAATTCGGCAGAATCAAATTATTTTAAAATGATTTTTTTGATGAATTTTTATTTTAATCAATGCCAAAGAAATTGGCAACCAATCTAGAAAAAGCTTGACTGACTGCAACTATCGATTTATTAAAGCCTAGGTAATATTATTCCTTCTACCCATCACCATAATCTTGTCAAAGAATCTCCTTATTAATGTCAATTATTATATTAGTCCCTTAGATTTCTGCTGTGTAACGATAATTTATCGATGACTATGTACTAACAAATCATTATATTAAAAAGGTATCTAAAAGAATAAATTGCATCTATAGATAAATTTTTTTCAGAAAGCTTTTAACAAAAACATATCTGACCTTATAAAATTTTAAAAGCAATTAGATATTTCGGCAGCTTAAATTTAAAGCCACATATTTCGTTTTATCTAAAAAACTTTAGGATGCAATATTCAAAATCAAAATATATTTGTCAAAAGTTATTTTTGGTAAAAAAAATTTTGTTTGAGAAATAAATTTCCCTGTGGTAAAAACTTTAAATAGTATTTTGAATAGGAGTAGTTTTGAATTCATTTTTAAGATGGGCAGGAAGCAAAAGACCAATTCTAAAAAACCTTATGGTTTCTTCACCTAATAAATTTAACCGATATATAGAACCATTTTGTGGTTCAGCTTGTTTGTTTTTTGCTTTAGAACCAAATAAAGCAATCTTAGGCGATATTAATTACGAATTGACAACTACTTTTAATGCCATCCGTAAAGATCCATACCTTGTGCTTGAATGCTTTAAAAGACTGCCTAGAGGCAAAAACTCTTATTATAAGATTAGAAGTATTAATGTTAATCAATTATCAGAAAACGAAATTGCTGCACGCTTTCTCTATTTAAACCATTATTGCTTCAACGGGTTATTTAGAACAAACCTCCAGGGTAATTTCAATGTTCCTTTCTCAGAATCAAGATTGAAAGTTATTTTCAATGAGAAAAATATTGAGAACGCTTCCGAAGTATTAAGAAACACACATATATTGAATAAGGATTTTGAAGCAACTATTAGTTATGCAAAAAAAGGAGATTTTGTTTACCTCGACCCTCCGTATGCAATTAAGGAACAGAGAGTATTTTCCCACTATCACCCAAAGTCATTTAGTTCTATTGACTTAAAACGTTTTAAAGACATTTTATATGAATTAGACAAAAAGAAAGTTTTCTTTTTAGTTTCATATCAAGATTCGGATGAAGCTAAGCAAATATTGACTCCCTGGAATACTCACCGTCTTTGGACTAGAAGAAATATTGCTGGGTTTGCTGGAAATAGGAAAGGTGTGTATGAATTAATAGGCGCTAATTTCCCAATTGGAGATAGGAAATATGCCAATTAACGCAGAAAACTCAGATCTCAAACAAATACCAATCAAAAATATTGATAAGAATCCTGATAACCCAAGAGTTGTTTTTAGACAAAAAGAACTCGAAGAACTACTAGAATCTATAAAAATTTACGGTGTACAAGTTCCTATTGCAGTTTATAAAGTAGGAAAACGATTTGTTCTCATTGATGGCGAAAGAAGATGGCGCTGTTGCCATAAACTCAATTTAAAAACTATTCCCGCCTTAATACAAAAAAAGCCAAGCAAACTAGAAAACCTGCTTTTGATGTTCAATATCCACGCTTTGCGAGAACAATGGGATCTATTCACAATAGCATTAAAGTTAACCAGCATTATTGAAGGCATTAAGAACGATTCAGGTAAAACACCAAATGAACAAACTCTAGCCCAAAAAACTGGATTAACCAGAAGCGTCATAAGACGCTGTAAAATGCTTATTGAACTACCTGAAAAACACAAAAATACTATTCTTATTGAGTTAAAAAAACCAAAGCACTTACAAAAGTTTTCGGAAGATTTTTTTATTGAAATGGAAAGAGCTCTTAAAACTACCGAAAGAGCAATCCCTGACCTAATAAAAGATAAAGAAAAAGTAAGAGAAGTCCTGATTGAAAAGTACGAAAAAGATGTAATCAAAAATATTGTCCACTTTAGGGATATGGCTAAAATTGCCCGTTCAGTTCCGTTAAATTTGGATAAAAATCAAAAAGCCGAAACTGCTCTTAAAAAATTATTTAAAGAAAATGAATACTCTATTGAACAAGCTTTTAATGAAACCGTTTCAGAAGCATATACAGAAAAAGATATTACGCAAAAAATTAGTTCTCTAACTGAACAGTTGAATTTATTTTAAATTGAAGAAATTGAAGATGAATTAAGAAATAAACTCCACTCTTTATATATGCAGTTAAAAAGTTTATTGGATATCAAATAATGAATTTTCATTTTTTATCAGAAAACTTACATGATACTGCTCTAGCATCAAAAAGTTTTATAAAAAATAGATTCGGAATTTCAAAATTCAATGTCGAACAATCAATTCACAAATCAATTGGATATGGGCCAACTATTCATGGCAAAACCAAAGAAAATTATATTTTTTGCATCGAAGTAAGAGAAAATATCAATAGAATACACGTTGCATTTAATGAATTTATTTCTGAATGTATGAGGAACTGTTTACCAGTAAAAATTATTATTGCAATACCCAAAGGAGTGAAATACAGCTCAAAAGAATTAAAAAATATTAAAAAATTAGGATTGGGATTACTCGAGGCTGATAAACAAGATAGTTATTTGGCTGAAATCCCAACAAACCTTCACTTAAGTCACGTAAGACCTATAGAATTTAATAAGTATCCAATATACTTTAGAGAAAAACTTCATGAAGCAGATTCTACTTTTAAAAACACGAGCCCAGTTAAGGGATGTTTAATAATTTATGAAGAAATTGAGTATATAAGTAGAATAATTGCTGAAGAAGCTATTAAAAAAGACTTTTTAAAAAAAAATATTAAACTTCCGAAAAAATTTAAAAACTTGAACTTTAAAATTGGTTCATGGGCAATAATCATACAATTTTTAATGGGACATTTTGACTACAAAAAAGCAAAATGCCCCCAATTAAACACTTCTTTGTTAGCAAGAATTTTAGGCTTAACAAGTCATAGAAATGACGCAGGGCATAAACCTCAATCACTTGAAAAGCTAAAAGAACGAGACATCCAACTCCGCACCCGATACGAAACAAGCTTTGACATCTTGCTTGAATTAATAAATGCCTGCAAACCCATAAAACGTTTCTCCTGATAAACACAATTCCCTCTCCTATCCCTTCAATCATCTACTCAGAAATGAGATGGTACAAATTTTGTTATTCAACGCGGAGGGCGTCCATGGGGTCGAGGCGAGAGGCTTTGATGGCGGGGTATAGTCCAAACAACAATCCGATAGTCAAACAAATACCGCAAGACACAACTACCGAGAGACGGCTAAGAATTAACGTCCAGGGACTCCATGCAGCTAACGCGATCACAATTCCAGCTCCTGCGGCGGCCCCGACAACTCCGCCTAAAAACCCGATAACGGCTGATTCCCATAAAAACTGTTTTACAATATCGCTTCGAGTCGCGCCAACGGCGCGACGGACGCCAACCTCACGCGTTCTTTCTTTCACGGATATCAACATAACCGCTAATATTCCGATACCGCCAACTACTAACGAAATACCGGCGACGCCAACCGTTAGCTTGGTCATGGTTTCAGTGGTTTCCACTTTCACTTTTTCTAATTCCAACTGACTTCGCATGGTGAAATCGTCTTCGGAATCGTCTTGCAACTTATGGCGTTCTCTTAAGACTTCGCTGATCTTTGGAAGAATGCTATCAATATCATTTCGAGAAACCGCTTGGACGTATATCGTATTAATAAATGTTTGGTTCAATACTCTCCGTAATAGAGACGATATGGGTATCATAATAATATCGTCCTGATCCTCTCCGTCTGAGTCCGATCCCTTTTCCACAAAAACGCCAATCACAGTAAACGGAATAAATTCTATTCGAAACGTTTGTCCGATTGGGTTTTCTTCTCCAAATATATTTTCCACCGCAGTCTTACCCAGCACCGCCACACGCGCGCCATTAAGCACATGATCTTCCGTCATGGGCTCTCCGGTTTCCACTGAATATTTGCGTACGTCCATAAACTCTGGAGTTGTTCCCGAAACGTTGGACCGAAACGCGTTTTGTGCGTATTTAATACGTAATGACTCGGAATGAAATGGGACTGCTCTTTCTATCTCTGGTATTTCTTCGGTCAACGCAATTGCGTCTTTGGGTTTTAAAGTTGTCACGTTACCCGTTAATTGCATTTTACCGCCGCGACGTTTCAGTTCACCGGCTCCAACAGTTACCAAGTTTTCTCCCATTTGCCGGATAATATCCAAAACTTCTTTTTTGGATCCATTCCCCACAGCAACCATAATGATAACCGCCGCAATCCCGATCACAACGCCTAAGGAAGCTAAAGCCGCTCTGGTTTTACGCGCTTTAAGGGAAACTAATGCAATGTCCAAACCTGGAAAGGATTTCATAGAAATAAATTATGCGCGAAGGGTCTCGTCTGGGTTTAGTTGCGAGGCTTTTCTTGCCGGTTGCACGCCAAAAATTAATCCAATAAGCGCGCACAGCGCAAACGCAGCGACAAAAGGTTCCCATGTTATGGTAGCCGGTAATAGATCTAATTGATTACTGGTCTCGGAAAGAGCGAATCCCAAGAACGAACCCAACAAACCTCCAGCGAGAGAAATTAAAACCGCTTCAAACAAAAATTGTTGGGCAATATCTAACCTCCGAGCGCCGAAGCATCGCCTCACACCAATTTCTTTGACCCGCTCTCTAATAGAAACCAGCATAATATTCATAATCACGATACCTCCAACAAGAAGAGATACTGTCGATATTAAAGCTAACATTCGATTCATCGCTTGTTTTTGCTCGGTAACCCATTGCATGATACCCGCCGGAGTGACGTAGCGAAAATCATCCGCCGCTAACGCGGACAACCCATGGTTTCGTCTGAGAATTTCTGTTACGGCTTCCATAGTTTCGGGAACGGTTTCCGGAACGTAAGTGCGAACCCGGATACTATGTAAATGCGTTTGGTTTAGCAATCTTGACATAGTGGTGGTTAGAGGCACTAATATTCTATTATCGGGATCGTATCCGCTTTCGGTAACGCCCTTCTCTTTCAAAACTCCTATCACTTCAAAGAAGGTATCGTCCAGACGAATCATTTTCCCAATAGGATCTTTATCGGCGAACAAATTACGTATAGGCGTGGCTCCCATGACTGCAACTTTGCGTTTTCTACGCATGTCAGAATCGTTTAAAAAACGCCCATCTTCCATTTCCCAATCTCTGGCGATAACCCATTCTGGCGTCACTCCGTATGCCCGCGTTCCAGTAAAGTTTTTTTTGTAGATAGCCTGTAACCGCTTACGTTGTCGCGGCACTACAATGGATACTGTTGGAAGAGCGCGGATATCTTCCGCATCTTGCAATGTCATCGATTGCGGGTCTTCTGCTTTTTTAAAGAATAAACGTCCCGCCCCCGAATATACGGAAAACGATTCCGGACCAAACCCTAAGTTTGCGATTCGTTTTAAAACTTTATTTTTCACTCCTTCGCCAACAGCGACTATGACCGTTAGCGAAGCAATACCAACCACTATTCCCAGCATCATAAGAGCCGCGTTTGCTCGATTCGATCCTATACCGCGTAACGCTTGTAAAAAGTTTCTTAACGTTCTCATAGCGTCTCGTCCGAATCGATTAACCCATCCTTCATTTTAATGATTCGATTGCCATGATTAGCGACTTCTGGGTCGTGAGTAACCAGAATGATCGTCTTTCCTTCTTCATTCAGTTCGTCGAAGATTTTCATTATTTCAGCGCTGTTGTGGGAATCTAAGTTTCCTGTAGGCTCGTCGGCCATGATTATTTTTGGTCGATTAATTAAAGCCCGCGCGATAGTAGTCCTTTGCTGCTCCCCGCCGGACATTTGCCCTGGAGCGTGATCCATCCGCTTTGCCAGTCCTACTTTTGCCAACGATTCAGACACGCGATCTTTGGCGTCTTTTGGAGGTTTTTCACAATAAATTAGGGGCATCATCACGTTATCAAATGCGCTGACGCCGGGAAGCAAGTGGAAGGCTTGAAACACAAAACCGATTTTTTCATTTCTAACTTGCGAGAGGGCACGATCGCTCATCCCAGCAACTTCTTGACCGTCTAACAAATAAGAGCCTGTAGTGGGAGCGCCGAGACAACCAAGCAACGTCATCAGCGTACTTTTTCCGGCCCCTGAAGGACCTATAATACTAACGTATTCGCCTTCTTCTATATTTAAATCGATCCCTTTAAGAACTTCCGTTTCAAAAGCCTGATTACTATAGCTTTTGCGGATCTCCTTCATTTCAATTAAACTCATCGGGGCTTGTTTTTTTTCCTAAAAGACTGGAGGTTTAATGAAAAACTAAAACGAGATCCCTCGACTGCGCTC
The DNA here is from genome assembly GCA_038154245.1 of Nitrospinales bacterium. GTDB lineage: Bacteria > Nitrospinota > Nitrospinia > Nitrospinales > JAJDAT01 > JAJDAT01. The sequence goes on from JAYOZP010000074.1 coordinate 21,120, forward strand.
GGGATGACACTTTGTAATTAGTTAAACTAAGACCGGCGTCTACGTTTCTTTTCGTCGGCTCCCTGCGGTTTAAGAGGAATACCCACCATATCGCCTTGCTTTAAGCCTGAAATAATCTCAATAAATTTTCCGTCGCGCCATCCTGAAGAAACTTCAGCTTCGCTTAAATTTCCTCCACGGTTTACCGTTACAACTTGTTTATCGCCTTTTCTCTTAATCGCCTTTTTAGGAATGGCAAGCGCGCTATCCTTTTTATCAGTTATAACTGAAACATTTGCGGTCATCTCCGGTCGCAGAAGAGCAACACTAGACTTTTCTATCTCTAAAATCGTTTCGTAGTTAACCACATGATCTTTAATCATGGCTTTAGGGCGAATTTCTCTAACGGTTCCTTTAAAAAATTTTTCCGCGTAGCTATCAACCGTAAAAGTCGCTTCTTGTCCAACTTTTACTCTTCCGATATCAGTTTCGTCTACGTAAACGGTCACTTCCAATTTATTGAGATCAACCAAAGTCACAAAAGTGGGAGAATTTAAACTCGCGGCAACGGTTTCGCCTTTTTGAGTAGATATCGACGCAACGGTTCCATTTATTGGAGCCACGACAGTCGCATAAGAAAGCTGCGTTTCCACTTCTTGAAGATCAGCTTTCGCTTTTTGGACGTTTGCTTCCCCTAATCTTATATCATTTTCTAATTGTGCCTCTTTCAATCTGAGAGTTTCTTCAGCCGATCTATAACGCGCTTTAATAACTTTCAATTTTTCTTGACTTTCATCGAGTATAGTAACTGACACAACTCCTTTGTCGCTTAACTCTTGATTTCGCTTAAGCATTTTCTCCGCTAACAAAATTTGGACTTCAATTTCCTCATATTCTGCTCTAGCCTTATTGATTTCTAAAGGTCCTTCGTCGGCAATTTTTTCCAATCGAGCGCGTTGAGCGGATAACTCGGCCTTTTTTTGCGCTACACGCGAGTCTAAATCAAAATGCTCAATGACCGCAATCACTTCGCCAGCTTTAACGGAATCTCCTATTTGAACAAATAATTGTTCCAACTGGCCGGAAATTCTGGAGCCAATTTTTACTTCGGCTCCCGTTTTGAGCGTTACGGTACCCGTTGCAGAAACGGTTTGATGCAATTCGCGTAACTCGGCTTTGATAAATTCGTAGTTTTTTGCCGAAGAAGCGTAACCTTGGCGATCTCCCCCGCTCACCAACCCCAAAATAGGACCTAAAAGAGCCGGTTGAAATTTCCAAGCCACGGCTGTTCCCACAATCGCGAAAAATAATAAAAGGAAAAGCTTTTTCATAATTTCAAACTAAAGAATTTTGGGTATTTATTTATATTAACATATCGGCTAAAACCTGCCGAGCCTGAGTTTTGACGATCAGATTTTTCCGACTTCACCAATATTTATTTTATACATGGTTCCGAAGAGCCAACTCTTTAGGATGGGGATTTAAATAGATCTGGTCTTGTAGATACTCGATTTTGTGTTTTTTAACGTAATGCCGAATTAGCGTTAATGGCACAATAAGAGGAATTAGCTCATTTCGAAAATCGTCAATAGTTTCTAAAATATCTTTTTTCTCTTCGCTAGAAAGTAGTTTTTTAAGAAATCCCATCATGTGCATTAATACGTCGGCATTCTTTTTTGGCGTGCTTTTAAAAGTCAACGTTTCCATAAAAGTTTTACTGTAGGCATTTCGAACTTCGACCCATTTCTTTTGTTTCACCTCTCCAACCAATTTACCCAAAAATTGATAATTCTTTCGGCTATGGGACAAAAGTAAAAACTTATGCTCAGTATGAAATTTAACTAAAGTTCCTGGCTTAGCTCCTTTTACAAACAACTTTTTTAATCGGTGATAACTAAAAACCCGAACAATAAAGTTTTCTCGAATTTTGGGATCGTTCAATCGCCCCTCGTCTTCGACGGGAATCAACGGAAAGCGCTTTATCAACGCATCGGCAAACATTCCTCGACCGCGACGAATACTGGAGCTACCCGGTTCCAAATATACGGGAACTCGTTCAAAACCACAGGAAGGAGACTTGCTTTTAAATATA
>JAYOZP010000075.1:0-23002 GCA_038154245.1 Nitrospinales bacterium
CCGTTAACTAATAGAACATATTAAAACATTCCTTATTGACGATTTTAAAATATAGCTAATTTCCACTTAAAAGCGTTTCCACCTTAAAATTAATGAATTTTTTAATCGCGACAATTCGACTTATTGCTATATCTATTATCCTAATAACTCAATTAGGAACAAAACCCGTCGAACAAAACCTATCCTCTTACATCTCAAAATTAGGAATAGAATTTGCTCCAATCCCTGGGGGTTGTTTTCAAATGGGGTCGGATTTTTTAAAGGATTTCGAGCAACCTGTTCACGACGTTTGCGTGGATAGTTTCTACATAGGAAAGTATGAAATTACCCAAAAGCAATGGACTCAATTGATGGATTCAAATCCTTCAAAATTTTTAGGAAAAAATCATCCGGTTGATAACGTATCTTGGTTAGATTCAAAAAAATTCATCGACCAATTAAATAAATTCGAAAACACAAACCGATACCGATTTGCAACAGAAGCTGAATGGGAATATGCTGCGCGTGCGGGTACACAGACAGAATACTATTGGGGACCGACAATCAATAACGAATACGCTTGGTACTATGGAACTGCAAATTTTCACACGCATCCCGTTGGCTTAAAAAAACCAAACGCTTTTGGTCTCTACGATATGTCGGGCAACGTTTGGGAATGGGTAAACGACTGGTTTCATAAAAACTATTACAAAAAGAGCGAAAAAAATAATCCAAAAGGCCCTGTATCTGGAAAATTTAGAGTTCGCCGAGGAGGCTCTTGGGCAAATTTCACAAAATACATCCGGTCTGCTTCGCGGTATCGCGGACGTCCAGACCATAAACATCATATAATGGGGTTCAGAATCGCTTTTTCTAACTTACAATAAAAACCTAATTTCAACTAACCCAAGGTTGAACGATCTTTGGTTTTGTGAGAATTTATTTAAATATTTGGGCTAAATTGGATTAACTTTAATTAAAATTAAATCCTATAGAAATAATTGTTTTTAAAACATTTGGAGATTGGTAAATATGGCCAAAAGTTGTTCATTTGACGTTATGTCTATTGTCGATTTATCCGAGGTAAAAAATGCGGTTAATCAATCGACGATGGAAATCAAACAGCGGTTCGATTTTAAAAATAGCAAAAGTGAAATTTCTCTGGAAGAAAAAACGAGTCAATTGACTTTAATTTCAGACGACGACGTTAAGTTGAAATCGGTAATCGATATCCTACAAGGCAAGCTCGTTAAACGGAAAATTCCTTTAAAAGCTCTCGACTACGGTAAAGTTGAAGACGCAGCGAGCAATACGGTTCGCCAAGTAATTTCTATTCAACAAGGGATTCCTCAAGAAAAATCTAAAGAAATAGTGAAATTCATTAAAGGGCTAAAAATAAAAGTTCAAGGACAGGTAATTGACGACCAAGTACGGGTAACGGGAAAGAGTAGGGATGATTTACAATCTGTTATAGCCGAGCTAAAAGCAAAGGATTTTGGAATCGCCATGGATTTTGGCAATTATAGATAGAGATATCTCTGAATTATGGAAGAAATTGAGCATTTTTTCGCCTGCCCCTATTGTTGCGAGGAAATTTCTATGCTTTTAGACTGTTCTCAAGGGGGGCAATCTTATATCGAAGATTGCGAGGTTTGTTGCAATCCAATAGAAATATTTTTTCAGATCGCGGCAGGAGAAATAGAAGGTTTCACCGCAAATAAAACTCAATAAAAAGGCCAAGACAAAAAAAATGGGCAGCCCAAGCTGCCCATCTGAGAGTGCGAATCACTTAACCCAGCATTGAGGGTTCGTGGGAAAAGTCATTCGTCAGCGCGTATTTTCTTCACGGATAAAACCCTAAAAACCTTAACTTTTTTAGAAGTTTTCTTAAGGAAATTTCTAAAATTTGGCTTTTTTAAGCCGATTCATGCACAGGTTTTAAACCAAGGCCTTCTATCATTTCAATATCCCTAGCTGGATCTTGACCTTTAGTAGTCAGGTAATTTCCCCCTAATATTCCGTTAGCCCCAGCCGCAAACAATTTCTCCTGGCTATTTTGTAAAACTTCTTCTCTACCGCCGCAAACAAATAAATCCATCTTTGGCAAAACTAGCCTTAAAAGCGCTATCGTCCGAAGAGCTTCATAAGTATCAATGTAATCCAAATCCTCTAATTGAGTTCCTTCGACTGGCTTTAAAAAGTTTATTGGAAAAGATTGAGTCTTCAAATCTTGGATATCAAACGCCATTTCCACTCTTTGATCATAAGTTTCGCCCATTCCAAAAATTCCGCCCACACAAACTTGCAATCCCACTTCTTGGGCATTTCGGACAGCCGTGACTTCTTGCTCGTAGGTATGAGTGGAAACAATTTTCTCAAAATGGCTTTGCGCAGTTTCCAAATTATGATGTAACCGATCAAGACCAGCCGCCTTAAGTTCTTTCAAATGCTCTACATTCATCAGGCCTAAGGAACAGCAGGTTTCTAATTTGGTTTCGGCTTTTATTAGCTTTATAGCTTCAATTAAAGTATCTAATTCCTTACGGTCTTCTATTGCCGTCCCAGAGGTAACAATAGAAAATTCATTGGAACCAAAAGCCTCGGCTTCTTTCGCGGCTTTTAAAATTTCTTGAGGATCCATCATGCCATATTCCGGCGAATCGGTCTCAAACTTCGATGATTGAGCGCAAAAACCACAATCCTCAGGACATTTACCCGATTTAGCGTTTACGATGGAACAAATTTTAACGTCCTTATCTTTAAACGTTTCCCGAATTTTATTAGTTCCTTCAAAAAGATATTCCAACTCTTCTTGGTCTAATGTTCCAACTAAAAGCGCTTGCTCTCTATTTATACCTTCTCCAGATAGAGCGGTGTCTATCATAGAATCAATTATTTCTTTCCTCATATAGAACTCAAAAAAAAGGGTTCAAATATCGTTTTTTAAACGATTTTGGGTTTTTTGTAAAACCCAATGTCAGAATTTGTAAATTTTAGCATAACCCATTAATAAAATAGGATAATAAAACCAAATGTTTCTTTAGTATCCTCAGTTTTCTAAATCACTCAAATTCGCGGACTAATTTAAAAGTCTCCGCCAAAAGCCGATCTTGTTCTTTATCTTCTACCGATAAAGTCAACTTTTTACGGCGCTTAAACCATGTTAACCATTTATTCTTATTCAATTTCAATAGCAGATAGCTTTTAATCCACCAAAGACCAAACTCACCATAGTGCTTTTTATAAAAATACAACTGACTTCGCCGATGTTCTAAAAAAACTCGAAACCGATTCTTTAAAACGCTGATTCCGCCATGATGGACAATTTCCGCTCTCGGTTCGAAAAATACTTTCCAGCCTATTTTCTTTAACCTAATACAGAGGTCGGCTTCCTCAAAATACATAAAAAAATGTTCGTCTAAAAAATCAACGTCGAAAATTGCCTCGCGACGCAACATCATACAAGCGCCTTTCACCCAATCCACTTCCCTTGGCTGGCTATGAAGCTTTTCCATAAAGAAACCAACAATTCTATTATTATGAATTTCGTAAAAATTCCAAAACAACTTGGTTTGAATAAATTCGCTAATAAAAGGTATGAGCCTTCCAAACGATTGTTGAACCGTACCATCCGTATTGATCAACTTACCTCCCATAAGCCCCACTCCAGGGTGACGCTCCATGCTATCTATCAAACGACTTAAAGCTCCAGGTTTTACGGTAGCGTCGTTATTTAATAAAAGGATGTACTTCCCCTTAGAAATCTTAATTCCTTGATTATTCGCGCCAGAAAACCCTAGATTATCTCTGTTAGCGATCAATTTAATATCGGAAAACTCAGAGCGAATTTCTCTGTCGCCTCCATCTTGAGAATCATTGTCAACGACAATGATTTCATAGGAAATCTCTTCCGCAGTTTCTTTAATTGAACGAATACATGAGCGCAGAAAATCTACAGATTTGTAATTAACAATTACAACCGATAAATCAAGAGAGGAAGGGGGGATTGATGCCATTCTTAATGGATAACCTTGGATCTACAATAATGTTAAAAACTCTATTATAGACTATCCACTAGATTTGCTCTATTTGGAAAATCAATTAATTTGGAGAATTATTAGGCTGTTTGACCGGCTGGAAGACTAATTAATAAAGCATCGCTAGATACACCTTCGGCTGTAGCAACAAAATTGAAGGAAATTGGTTGAGTACTAGCTTCATTTGTCAAACCACAAGACGCGGCACCAGTAACTGTAGGCTCATCAAATTCAATTACTAAAGCTCCGGTTGATGAATTTGTATATCTACAATTAACTAAAGTATCGTCCTTAATAAAACTACCTGCCTTGCTTAAAACAGTGATCGAAAAATCCACGTTAGCTGTTCCGGTAAAAGATGCTTGAACAAGTACCTGTCCAACAACTAAATCATCATCATTATCTTCGGATGAAACCTGATCGACAATTCCACTAAAAGTATCAGAAATAACTTCAGCAGGATTACAACCTTGAAGAGCAAAAAAGAGAATTGCTAGAACAAACCAAGATTCAACTAAATTATTTTTTTTAATTTTTTTTCCAAACATTAATCAAGCTGTGGAAGTTCCATCTAAAAATAATAATGTAGTGCTAGCCGAATTGACCCCTTCAGCCGTAGCGAAGCCAGTAAAGTTTATTCCATTTAAATCGCCGTTAAAAACTGAACATGAAGCCTGGCCGTTAGTAGTAATATTTGAATTTTGAGTAACTACTGCTTGAGTATTTACATTTGTAAAAGTACAAAGAACTTCAACTGGGCGTAAAACTCTATCTCCATTTGAATTTAAAACCGTCACTAAAAACTCCGCTGTTGTTGTGGTTCCGCCGTTCAAAGTAAAATTTACACTAGAAATTGTTTCTTCAATATTTTCATCCTCAGGAAGAACTTCTCCAACAATATCGCTATAAGTATCGGTTATAGCTTCTAAAGGACTGCAACCTATATATAAAAAAACCAAAAATGAAACCAAAAAACCATTAGCGGAGAAACAAAATTTTCGCAACTTCATAGTAATTTTTTTAAAAAAATTAAGCGGTACTTGGCCCAAGTGTAAAAGTCAAAGTATTACTAGAAACACCCTCTGAAGTAGCCGTAAAAGTAAAAGTTTCAGCAACACCACCGTTAGTAAATGTGCAAGTAGTTTGACCAGAAACCGTAGGTTCCGTAAATTCTAAATTTACAAAACCATCATCAATGCTAAAAAAGCTGCAATTCACCTCAGTATTGTCTCGTATCAAATTTCCCAATTTATTTGTCACGGCAACCGTGACCGTGACTGAATTAGGCGAAGTAAATGCAGCCTGAGCAATGACTTGTCCAACTGCGGTATCATCATTATTATCATCGGATGAAACTTCTTCAACAATATCGGCGTAAGTATCAGTTATCGCTTCTATAGGATTACAGGCACATAATAAGATTAAAAAAATTGAACAAAAAAACCCAAAAAAATTATTTTTTCGACTGAAATAATTCAAAATATTTTTTGATAGATACTTAAGCAAAAAAGCTTTTTGTTTTATCCATCACGTTACCCCAATAAAAAAAACTTGAGTTTGCGAGGATATACCTTCTGCAACCGCTACTTGCGTTACGCTTACACCAAGCGACCCACCATTAATTGCATTACATTGCGCTACTCCATCTGTTGTGAAACCTTGGGTTTGAGTTAGCACAGTATTAGTAGAAATATTAGTAAAAGTACAATCAACCTTTACAACTCTATTGATTAAATTTCCTAATTGATTGAGTACTGTCACTGTTGATTCTGCAGTATTACCTGTTCCTGTAGAGGTAAGGCCAATAATTACTTTTCCAACATTCTCTTCTTTATTTTCGTCATCAGGTAAAATCTCGTCTACAATTTCGCCATAGGTATCTGTAATGGCTTCAATAGGATCGCAACTGATATTACTTAAAACAAAAACCAACGCAATCACGCAAAAAACCAAATAATGTAATTTCCTGTTTTTTCTCATCGACCTTAGGCCAAAATTTTAAAAAGAGCTTCAATTAGCTTTTATACCAATAAACATTTATTTTATATTAATTTATATAAATTTCAATGAATTTAATGCTTTCTTGAAAATATTTATTGCCTTAAAGTTACTGTTTTAAAAGCTCTTATATAGGTTTTTTTCAGCTGGGAGGAAGAATTTCTAATTTTTTTATAGATTGCTTTTCTTTAGTCCAGGCAGGTTTTCGCATAATTTCGATCTGGGCTCGGGAAGTGTCTTTCGGGGCTAAAAAAAGAAAAGGAGTTTGCTGACCATAAACTAAAGCCGTTTCTTGTTGTGGGGCTATGATTTCCTTACTACGGCCTATTTGTTCTCCTTTTGAATCAAATAGGGTTAAGTATAAATAAAACCGAGGGTCTCCATTATCGGCGGTGGGTAAATTATGCAACGCAAACTTATTCGTCAGTTTGACGGTAATAGCATTTCCCTTCCATTCATAATCTACGGCAATATCTTCATCTTCTACAATTCCAGCTGGAAACGAATGATTAGCGACTTGCTTAGACGAATGAAATAAAGAAAGAGGGAACTTTTGAGTTAAACGCCCTGGGTTGCGACGCATATGGCAATCTTGGCAGATTGCGTCTTTACCTATCGCCTGCCACTCTTTATACGTTTTCGGATGGCAGGATGAACAAAACTTTGAGTCTCTATAAGCTTGGTTTTTTCTTGTAGGATGCGGCGGTGAAAATAGTTCAAAGGGACCTTCTATCGCCCCATCGCGGACATGGCAAGAAATACAAAATACGCCGCTATCGCGATGTTCCAATCTAAGAGATGGTTTTTCTCCAGGCGTTACAACTCCTGGAGCGTGACAAGATAAACACTTTTCTTTCGAGCGATTTTCCGAATCTTCTATAAAAACGGAACTGGTCCAGGCTTGAAAATGACGACTTTTTTTCCAAGCCTCAAAAATTTCTGTGTGACAATCAGCGCAATCTTTTGCTTTTGCGTTTTTAATCAACTCCGGTTTTCGAGCTAAATCGACTAAAACTTCCGGAATAAAAGAATAAGCATAATTAATTACAAGGTATGGTCCAACAGTCATGCAAAATAGAAAAATCGCAGCGCCAACCCAAATATATTTCTTACACAGTTCAATCATGAATACAAAACTCAAAAAAAAAATTAAGACCGTTAATGTACCATGACTTTTTTCTCACATTAACCAAACATTAATAGGAATATAACAAACACAGGCTTCATCCTTAAAAATTCTAAAGTTCTGATTTTCATCTCCGCTCAATATTTCTTTATCTTTTATCTAAATTTTTGTATTAATATTATACGAGCCAGTAAGGCCTTTTAAAAAAACTACCTTCCGTAAATTATTTATGAATCAACCTGTTTCAACACAACCTGATGCGTCTAATTCTAAAACTTCTGAATCTAACGGTAACCAAACCAAAAAATTGAAAATAGACGACTTAAATAACGCCATTGAACGTTCAAAAGATTACCTTCTTTCCCGCCAAGACTCTGAAGGGTTTTGGATAGACGAACTAGAGTCTAACGCCACTATAACAGCTGAATTGGTTTTCTTGATGCATTTTGTCGGAAGACTTAACGAGGATACCCAAAAAAAATGCGTTCAATACCTTCAAAATGAACAAAGAGAAGATGGCAGCTGGGCTATTTATTATGGTGCGCCTGGTTGTATTAGCACTACTGTTGAGTCCTATATGGCTATGAAGATGGCCGGGGTTTCTCTCGATCATCCTCAAATGAAAAAAGCTAGAGAATTTATTCTCAATAATGGGGGAATAAAAAAAGCGCGCGTTTTTACCAAAATCTTTTTAGCTATGTTTGGACAAATTTCGTGGAAGCATTTACCAGCTATGCCCTTGGAGTTGGTTTTAATGCCCCAATGGTTTCCTTTAAATATTTATGAAATGTCTAGTTGGTCGCGAGGCGTTATCGTTCCACTGTTAATCGTCTACTCTCATCAACCTGTCCACACATTGTCTAAAGAAAACGGAGTCTCGGAACTAATACCGAACTCAGACGAAGACTTTTCTGTTTCATGGTCTGACGGCGAATTAAATTTACATAATGTCTTTATATTTTTAGACAAGATCATTAAATGGTTCGGTAAGCTTCCTTTCAAACCATTTCGTAAGAAAGCTATGAAGACCGCTATAAAATGGGTTCTCGACCATCAAGAAGACCAAGGCGATTGGGCTGGTATTCAACCGGCAATGTTCAATTCAGTCTTAGCCCTTAAACTTTTAAACTACAAAGATGACGATCCTATTGTAGTCAAAGCTTGGGAAGCAATTGAACGATTCTACATCGATAAAGGAGATAGTCTTGTTATGCAATCCTGTATCTCCCCTTTATGGGATACTGGTATTGCCTGTAACGCTTTGATGGACGCTGGGTTGCCTAAAGATCACCCTGCTTTGATTAAAGCCACAGAATTCTTCTTTAGAAAACAGGTGGTCAAACGAGGCGACTGGCAAGTTAAAAACCCTAATGCCGAACCAGGAGGTTGGGCCTTTGAATTTTATAATGAATGTTATCCAGACAACGACGATACAGCCGAGATCCTAATGGCTATCAATTCCATAGAATTTCCCGATCATAGGCACAAGCTTAAGGAAAGCCAACGAGCTTTAAGTTGGCTTTTAAGTATGCAAAGTAAAAATGGCGGATGGGGGGCCTTCGACCAAGACAACGATCAAGAACTTTTTAACGCAATCCCGTTTGCGGATCATAACGCCATGTTGGACCCTCCTACTGTCGACGTCACTTCGCGCATTATTTGGCTGTTGGGAATTCTTGGGTATAGTCGGGAACATCCACAAGTTAAAAAGGCGATTACCTATATAACGATCGAACAAGAAAATGACGGAAGTTGGTTTGGCCGGTGGGGCGTAAATTATATCTACGGAACATTCTTGGCTTTAAACGGTCTCCACTCCATTGGAGAAAATATGGAAAAAGGAAATATCGTTAAAGCCGCGCAATGGTTAAAAAGCAAACAAAATCCGGATGGAGGATGGGGGGAAACATGCGCTAGCTATGGAGATCAAAAACTTGCCGGCGTTGGTGAAAGTACGGCTTCTCAAACAGCTTGGGCTTTGCTTGGTCTAACGGTAGCAGGAGAAGCTGACAGCGAACAAGCCTCTAAGGGAGTTGAGTTCTTAGTTAAAAATCAAAATGGATCGGGAACCTGGTACGAACCTCAATTTACCGGCACGGGTTTTCCCGAACATTTTTATATCAAATACCACATGTATCAACATTACTTCCCTTTAATGGCTTTAGCGCGCTATCGTCACGCTATCCAAAATAGCAACTTAGAACCAAGGAAAGAAAGTAAACGATAGGGAAACCTTTAAAAATTGACGCTGGTTGCAAACCGCCCTTGTTAAAGGGCGAACGAGTTGCCGAAAGTTAAAACCCCGAATTATTATAGATTCTCTCAAACTATTTCGAAGAATAGTGATTTTCTAAAGCTAAAACCAATGACTCGATTGTATACTTTTCTGGAATTACTGTGGGGGTTAGCCCATGCTTTTCTGCTGTTTTAGCGGTAATAGGCCCAATACAAGCTACAACAACATTTTTTAGCGAAGACAAAGAATCTTTTCCAGCTAGCTTAAAAAAGTTATCAACAGTAGAGGAAGCCGTAAAGGTAATTACGTCGATTTCACCATCCATAATTTTTTTCAAAGCTTCCTTATCCACATCTTTATTCGCTAAAGTCTGATAGGCTGGCGCCACATCAATCTTCGCGCCATTTTTTCTTAATTCGTTAGGTAAAGTTTCACGGGCTATGGTCGCCCTTGGTAATAAAAACCGTTTCCCTTTTACTGGCTCTTTTCCAATACTTTCTAGTAAAGACTCGGCCACATAATTTTCTGGAACAACATCTACTTTTATTCCAAGATCTTTCACAGCCTTTGCCGTCTTGGGCCCGATTGCATACAATCGAACTCCTTTTAATTCTCGGATATCTTTATCCAAAAAATGCAGACGATCCAGAAAATAGCTAACGCCATTTACGCTCGTAAAAATTAATCCGTGATAACTACTTAATCGACCAATCGCATCGTCTAACAAACTCCAACTTTCTGGAGGGTACGTTTTAATAACAGGAAAGGAAATAGGGTTTGCTCCTTTCTCTAATAATAATTCTCGGAACCCTTCCGACTGTTCTTCGGGACGTGTAATAACAATATTTTTCCCAAACAGAGGTAGGGTCTCATACCAATCCAACGTATCTTTTAATGCAACAACATCTCCCACAATCGTCAAGGCTGGAGGTTTGATGGTGTGCTTTTCTACTGTTTGAACAATATCTCCTAAAACACTGGTCCAAGTTTTTTGTTTTGGTAAAGTACCCCACTGAATAACAGCTATAGGCGTTTCGGGTTTCTTGCCATACTTAATTAAATTTTCGGCAATACTTTTCAACTTTCTAGCGCCCATCAAAAAAACTAAGGTGCCCGGCCATTTAGCTAATTCTTTCCAATCGATGGGTAAGCTATCAGGAGCGTTGCCAACAGAACCTGTCACAATAGAAATCGTCGAAGCTCGATCTCTATGAGTCAACGGAATACCTGCATAAGCGGAAACGCCAACGGCAGAAGTAACTCCTGGCACAATCGAAAAAGGAATCTTGGCTTCGCTCAATGCCTGAACTTCTTCTCCTCCACGACCGAATACAAAAGGGTCGCCGCCTTTTAAACGAACGACTAATTTCCCCGTTTGCGCTTTTTCGATTAAAAGTTTGTTGATATCGTCTTGAGATAAAATAAACGATCCTGATTTTTTTCCAACATAAATTAACTCTGCGTCCGATCTCGAAAAACGAGTCATTTGAGCGTTCGCCAAATGATCGTAAACGACCACATCGGCTTGTTCTAACCAGCGTTTACCTTTAATCGTTAACAATCCCTCGTCGCCTGGTCCAGCTCCCACCAATACAACCTTTCCAACACTCACTGCATACCCTCGATATCATGAATATAATTTGAAATTACGGCAAAATCCTTCAAAGAAAGAGTTTCTCCACGTCGGTTTAAATCTATTCCTTCAACATGGATTACTTCTTTATCAACTTTGAAAAAGCGTTGCCATTCTTTTAAATTGTTTTTAAGCATTTTCCTTTTATGCAAAAAAGCGGCGTGCACGACTTTAAAGAATGTTTTTTCATTAGAAACCTTAACTTTAGGAGTTTCCAAAGGCTTCAAAGAAATAACTGAAGAATCAATTTTTGGAACTGGAAAAAACGCCGACTTTGGAACTTCTAATATCCGCTCTACATCGCAATGGTATTGAACAAAAACGCTTAAAGAGGAATACTCTTTCTTTCCAGGCGCCGCGACCAACCGATCTACCACTTCTTTTTGCAACATGACCGTCATAGATTCAACACGAGAGCCATATCGAATAAGACGTTTTAAAATATGAGTCGCCGCATAATAGGGTAAATTAGAAATTGTTTTGAACTGCGAGCCAATTTTACCAAAATCAAATTTTAAAGCGTCGCCTTGGATAAGTTGAAAATTCGGCATTGTGCCAAATTTTTTTTGAAGAGATTCGCAAAGATCAGGATCAATTTCAAGAGCGACAACTTTCCCGGCTCTTTCAAGCAGCAATCCAGTAAGTATTCCTGCGCCTGGACCGATTTCTAAAACGAGATCCTCTTTTCCGATTTCTGCCGAATCGATAATTTCATCGGCTAAGGATTCGTCGATTAAAAAGTTTTGCCCCCACTTTTGTCTCTTTTTCATTAAGAAACCGGTAAAGAAGTGGATAGTTTAGCCGCAGTTTGAACAGCATTTATTAAAGAGTCTGGAGTGGCAATACCCTGACCGGCAATGTCATATGCTGTGCCATGGTCTACAGAAGTGCGTATTATAGGCAGTCCCAATGTCAAATTTACAGCACAACCTTCGGATTCCATTTTTACGGGAATAAGACCTTGATCGTGATACATAGCAACAACTGCGTCGTATTTCGAATGCCTCTTTGGAACAAAAAGAGAATCCGCAGGAAATGGACCTTCAACATCTATTCCTTTTTTACGAGAACTATCAATCGCAGGCTCGATTACTATCTTTTCCTCCTTACCAAATATTTCGGAATCGCCACAATGCGGATTCAGTCCTGTAACTGCAATCTTTGGTTTATGTTTTATGTATCGGACTAACCAATCGTGCGTCAGTTTAATGGTTTTCTCTATTAAGGGTTTGTTTAAAGCGCCGGGCGCTTCTTGAAGAGAAATATGCAACGTTACTAAAGCAACACGAAGTCCTTTTCCGACCATCATAAGAGCAAAATCATCAGACTGGGTCAGCTCCGCTAGAAACTCAGTATGACCAGGATAAGAATAACCCGCCAGGCGTATGCCCTTTTTGTTGATGGGACCTGTCGTAATAGCGTCAACCTTATCTTCCATAGCTAACTTGACGGCAATACGAATATAATCCAGACAGGCTTTTCCTCCATCTTGACTCGCTTTTCCTACTAACAAATTTTCCGGAACGTTATCCAAATCCAAAACGTCAAGAACACCAGACTGGTACTTAGCCTCGTTTATTTTTTGAATGGAATTTATAGAAAGAGAAACGCCAATTTTTGAAGCGACAGAACCTAAAAGCCGCGTATCTCCGATAACCAACAATCGACAGACTTTTTCTAATTTTTTTCCTTGAATCGCTTTGATAATCGTTTCAGGACCAATTCCGGCAGGGTCGCCCATCGTCACCGCTACGAGCGGTCTATTCTCGGTAAGTATGCTATTTGTTTCCAAAGTTTTGTTGGAAAGAGAAATAGAGTTTACGTATTCTCTTTTAATTATCTATGAATTACGTCTCAATTTTTTAATTTTTCCTGAAGACGTTTTGCTAGAGGTTGAAGACAAAATTCTTGGACCAGAACCTTTAACTTGTTTACTCACAAAATTTTCATATTCTTTGAAGTTTTCGATAAATAAACCCGCCAATTCACGAGCTTTTTTATCGTAATCTTCAGCGCGCTTCCAGGTATTTCTTGGATTCAAAACTTCGTCTGGAACACCTGGACAAGAAACAGGAATGTTCAACCCAAAAATAGGATCGGTTACAGTTTCAACTTCGTTTAAACTACCGTCCAATATCGCATTAACCATAATTCGGGTATGCGCGATCTCCATCCTTTTACCCACTCCGTAAGGTCCTCCAGTCCAACCTGTATTTACTAACCAACAATCAACGCCATGCTCGGCAATTTTTTCTCCTAAAAGATTAGCGTAAACCGTAGGATGCAAAACCATGAACGGGGCGCCAAAACAAGTGCTAAAGGTTGCCGAGGGTTCTCGACTCAATCCTTTTTCCGTTCCCGCTACTTTTGCCGTATAACCAGAAAGAAAATGGTACATCGCTTGATCCGGCGTTAGTTTTGATACTGGAGGCATAATGCCAAAAGCGTCGCAAGTTAACATCAAAACTTGCTTAGGGTGATTACCCATCCCAGACAATTCTGCGTTAGGAATATGAGAAATGGGATAACCTGCTCTCGTATTTTCAGTCAAACTTGCGTCGTTTAAATCCAAACGCCGAGAATCGCTCATTACTACATTTTCTAAAACTGTTCCAAACCGGCGGGTACATTGGTAAATGTCCGGTTCAGCTTCAGCTGATAACCGAATAGCTTTAGCATAGCAACCGCCTTCAAAATTAAAAACGCCATTATCGCTCCACCCATGTTCGTCGTCGCCGATCAACTTTCGATTTGGGTCGGTCGAAAGGGTTGTCTTACCAGTACCGGACAAGCCAAAAAATATGGCGGTATTGTCATCGCTATCCATATTTGCCGAGCAGTGCATTGACAATACTTTATCGCGGCTTGGCAACAAGTAATTCAAAATCGTAAATACCGATTTTTTGATTTCTCCAGCGTAACTGGTTCCACCGATAAGAACCAATTGCTTGCCAAAATCTACGATAACAAAAACCTCTGAATTCGTTCCATCTATGGCAGGAACAGCATGAAACCCGGGAACATTGACTATAGTAAACCCAGGATTGTGAGATTGCAGTTTTTCTTCGTCTTTAATCTGAATGAAAAGATTTCTGGAAAATAAACTATGCCATGCCGTTTCAGTAATAACTCTTATATGGAGGCGGTGGCTGCTATCGGCGCCAGCATAACAATCTTGTACATATAAATTTTTACCTTGTATATAAGCTAAGACTCGGGAGTATAAAGCGTCAAACTTCTCTGGCGTAAATCCCTTATTAACTTTTCCCCATGCTATATTTTCTTGGCTGGAAGGCTCTTGTACAAAAAACTTATCATTAGCGGCTCTTCCGGTATGTTCTCCTGTGGTCACAACAATTGGACCCAAATGAGATAAATGTCCCTCCTCATTCTTAATGATATGCTCGTAAAGCTCTGGAGTAGACAGATTCCAAAAAATTTCCTTTACATTTTTAATACCGTGGTGCCCCAATCCTACCTTATGCTTCCTTTCTTTACCTTTCATCTACCTTCCTCCCGACAAGCGGCTTAGATTTCTTAAATATTTGTTTTTTATATTTTTATGGCCAGCAAATTCAAGATTTCGAAAAATTGAGGGGTCGCTGTATGATTTGCTAGCGAATTTGAAGGAAAATTTCAAATTAAATGAACGAAGAGTCGAAAAATCCGTTTTGCCCAATTTAACATATATTCAGATGGTTTAAAACGAGTTTCGGAATTTTAGAATATCCTCTCTTAGAATCTCCCAATTCAGAATTTTTATCCTTTTCCCAAGCGTGGATTTAGGTTTTAATACCCCTATTAAGTTTTAGGTTAATTTCCCGGATGAGTTCAAAAAAAAAGATTATCTACACTGACAAAACGCCTTTTAATTATATTGTTGTAATTGAATACGATGATATTCGCGAATTATGGTTCAAGGGCCCTAACGATTATTTTCTTCAAAGTAGAATTTCCACAAAAAATCTAATTATTCCCCGAATGACCTACTCCCAACTATTGTTGGCTGGTCTATTTTTTACGCCTTCTCCTAAGCAAATTTTAGTCATTGGGGTTGGGGGAGGTCTTGTACCTCACTATTTTTCGCATTATTTTCCTAATGCAAAAATTGATGCAGTTGATGTAGATAAAGGAGTTATTGAAGTTTCAAAAAAATTTTTCTTTTTAAAAGAAACAGAACAGATAAAAATCCACGAGGGCGACGGGCGTCTTTTTATTCAAAACCAAATAGGAAAGGTAAATTACGATTTTATTATTTTAGACGCTTTCAAAAGCGGTTCTGTTCCTTTCCATCTTAAAACACTCCAATTTTACGAAGAAATTAAGTCGATTCTTGCTCCAGGAGGGGTTGTAGCTTCTAATTTATATGGACAAAGTAACGCCCTAAAACCAAATGATTTTAGAACTTTCTCTGAAATTTTCCGACATATTTATCTTTTTGAGGACCCAGACAAAATATCTACCCTTTTATTTGCAACACAATCAGATAAAAGAGTTATGGAAAACGAATTTAAGGCTAGATCGATAAAGCTTATGGAAATGCACTCCTTTTCCACTTCTTTAGAAGCTATTGCCGAAATGTTTGTTCCTAACGAAACCTTAGGAAAGATGGCATTTATTTTCAAAGATAATTTTCAAAAGAACCAACTTAATGAAGCGGCAAAAAAAAATAATCTAGATAACGAGGAACCTCGCCCATATGCAATAGTAAATCATAACCCCGACTAACCAAAAAATAGTTGGAATATACCGCAGCGCTTTATTATCAACTTTCCTGTAAGTAATTTTCTTTCCATATTTTTTGCCGATATCTAATCGACGCCTTTTATCTTGGTCCACATGACGTCCATATTAAAAAAATTTCAAATTCATTTTTTTGCGCTTTTAGTTTGGACGACTTATTTTTGTCTCTATTTGATCACGGCTCCCGCTACATTGCCTGAAGGCGACGAAGCAATTTTGTTAGGAGTGGGGCATCGGCTCGCTAATCACGGTTTTTCAGAGCTACCCCAAAATAGCGACGATTTAAAAGACTTTAGTTCTTATGGATTTTTTAAATCTGGTTTCAGTAAATATGGAATAGGACAATCGCTACTCGACATTCCAATAACAAAGGCTTTTCTTGACGCAAAAAAAGCAAAAAACCCAGAAGAATTCAGATCCGCCATGCTGAGGCTGTATTCGCTTCCAGCATCCATTGGCGCGACAACAAACGCTCTTTTTTTTCTTATTTGCTTAAAATTAGGTCGACGGCTAGATTCGGCGTTTATTCTAGTCGTAATGCTTGGGACAACGACTATGGTTTGGCCTTACACACAAACCTTGTTCTCCGATCCCACATTAGCGGCTTGTTGGCTTTTAGCCTTCTATTCACTTTTACATTTTCGAGATACTAAGAAAGACGTTTGGTTAGGAGTCGCCGGCGCGGCGATTGGTTTTGCTTTTTTAGATAAAGTTGTCGCCGGTTATACGATCCCATTATTTAGTTTATATTTTCTGTATCTTCTCAGAGAACGACATTTAAAAAATAACTCCGGCGGCTCTTTATTTTCAAAAGAAATTGCTTATTCAATATTTTATTTTTTAACGCCCCTATTCATTATGATCGGCTTGTTTCTTTACTATAACTATATTCGATTTGGCCAAGGGTTTTCTTTCGGATATTCCAACTTTAATAGTTACGATGCAAGGGATACTATTTTTGGATTCAACGTTCCATTTTTGGCCGGACTACATGGCCAGCTCTTAAGTTCTGGAAAAGGGTTTTTCTTCTATAATCCATCTTGCATATTAATGTTCTTTGGTTGGAGGGAAAGCTTTCTAAAAAATAAAGCGGAGACTATCTTAATAGCTCTTTTAATTGGAGGTTCTCTCGCAATATATAGTTCTTGGTTTGCATGGCACGGAGATTGGTGTTGGGGACTGCGTTTTCTATCTTGTATGCCTCCTTTTTTCCTGCTCGTCGCTAGCCCTTTGGTAGATAATTTAATAGTAAAAATTAAATCAAAAAACTCCAAAGCTTTACTAACGGCAAGTTTAGTTTCCGTTTTAGCTATTGTTTCTTTTGGAACACAAATATTAGGCATTGCGATAAAAAGTAACCAATACATTTTGACTGCCTCACAAGTTAATCTTTTAAAAGGAAAGTTTTTCAACTTAGACTGGCCTATTCGCGACGACTCTCTTCAAATCCATTTCATCCCAGAATTTTCTCCTATCGCCGGCCACTTTTGGATGCTTAAGACGATATATTACCGCGATACTCCAAATCATGAAAAAGTATACGAAAGTCCGCCTTGGATCAGCTTAAATCAAAATTGGAAACCTCAAGATATTAAAAATGAAAGATTTAAACTTAACATTTGGTGGTTAAATTCGGTGGAAGACACATCAACTCACGATTCTCCAGCCATAAACAAAGTAGCGTTACTTTTCACCTTATTTTTCTCTTTATTAGTAATAGGAATGATACAGACCTTTCGACAACAAAATTTAATCGACCGCAGTAAGTCAAATGACTAATTCACTATCGTCTATAAATTCATTCACTCAGAAAAATAAAATACTTTTTTTGGCTGGTTTGATTTGGTCGGCCTTCTTCAGTTTTTATTTATTAACGGCTCCATCAGCTTTACCTGAAGGAGACGAAGCGATAGTATTAGGCGTCGCAGATAGAGTTTCTCGTTACGGTTTTTCTTGGCTTCCTCCAAACGCAAACCATAATGATCGATATAGTTCTTATGGCTTTTTTGCTTCAGGGTTCAGTAAATACGGATTAGGTCAGTCCTTATTAGCCATACCGTTTACAGAATCGTTTATAGAAGCAAAAGAAACTGAGGACTGGGAAATATTTGCTAATGCAATGCTTCGTTTATTTTCGCTTTCTGCGGCCATAGGAGCTTCGACAAACGCTCTGTTCTTTTTAGTTTGCATAAAGTTAGGCAGGAGAACCGATACCGCATTTATATTAACTTTCGTTCTTGGGTTGGCCACAATGATATGGCCGTATTCTCAAACCCTTTTTTCCGATCCTACTTTGGCAACCTGTTGGCTGCTAGCAATATTTTCTTTTTTATATTATCGCGACACAAAGAAAGGATTTTGGCTGGGAATTGCTGGGACCGCAATCGGATTTGCGATATTAGATAAAATCGTTGCAGCTTATACGGCTCCTATTTTTGGAGCGTATTTTTTATATTTATTAAAATATTATTCAAATGACTCTGAAAACCAAAACGCTATATTCTCCAAAAGCTCTATTATTCCCACTATTTGGTTTGCTATCCCTTTAGCAATAGCCCTCTATAGTATTCTTTATTACAACTACATCCGATATGGAAACTGGCTTTCTTTGGGCTACACCGATAGCCGGACATATGATCTTAGAGACACGTACTTTGGGTTTAACGTACCATTCCTTTCAGGTCTTTACGCTCAACTTTTTAGTTCCGGGAAAGGGTTTTTCTTCTATAACCCTTCCTGTTTATTAGCATTTCCAGGACTAAAAAGAAGTTTTAAAGATAGCAAACCCGAAACTTTAATGATTACTTCAATGATCCTTGGATCGTTGGCAATATATAGCTCTTGGTATGGCTGGCATGGAGATTGGTGTTGGGGATTGAGGTATTGGTCATGTATGCCTCCTTTTTTCTTACTACTAGCCGGTCCATTCATGGATCAATTAGTATTAAATGCCCAGAAGCGAATTTCAGAATGTTGGATATCGGTAGTATTTGTTAGTTCAATTATCATTCTTTCCCTTTTTGTACAAATATTAGGAGTCCTCATAAAAAGTAACCACTTCATTTTAACTGCATCGCAAGTGGAAGTTTTCCAAGGAAAATTCTTTAATGCAAAATGGCCAATTCGCGACGATTCTCTTCAACTACATTTTTTCCCCGAATTTTCTCCAATTGCAGGGCATCTTTGGATGATTAAAACAGTTTTTTATAGAGATAGCCCTGAATATTCTAAAGTTTTATCTAACCCACCCTGGGCCAGCATGAATGAGCTCTGGAGATTAAAAGCTATAGAACCTAAAAATTTTCGCTACAACATTTGGTGGATGCACACATGGGTTAATCAACCAGAAAACATCGACGCGATATTAATAAAAGCTGTTTTTCTTTTTATTCTATTTATATCGTTTTCGACATTTGGCATTCGCCAAGCCTTTAAAACTTAAAATCTAAACTTTATATTAATTAAGCTTTGGATGGGCTAGTTTGAAAACTTTCAACACGATTGATTCTAACGGCTCGCCATCCTTCCATTCCAACAAAAACTGCAAGCCCAATAAGAATTAATGAAGTAACACCGAGGAAGTAATTTGGTTGAGGAGAGGAAAAAAATTTATATCCCTGCCATGCTAGAGCGCCTATGGTAGTAAAAATCATAAATACAGCTGGATATAAAGTGTACTTTGAAGGTTTTCTAATTCCAATTAGATAAGAAGAAATAACAAATAAAGCAACTGCGGCAATTAATTGATTTGTAGCGCCAAAAATTGGCCATATCTTTTGCCATCCATCAGTAGCTCCGATTAAATAAGCTAAGAATACGATAATGCCCGTGGCAAAATATTTATCACAAAGAAAAGGCGATTTTTTCCCGAGAGCTTCTTGAGTAATGAACCGGGTAATTCGAACTCCAGAATCTAAAGTCGTCAACACAAAAGTGTTGAGAGCTAGTACCGCGATCATTGAAGAAATAGAAAATCCTAGAATCGGTAACATTTGACTTACAATATTGCCGTAACCATTACCAAAAGCAAGAATCCAACCTCCACTCTTTAATGTTTCGCGAAATCCTAGGGTTTGCATATCGATATTCCCAGTGGCGGGCGCAACCCAATATAAACCGCCTCCAACTAATAAAACAGTTACAACAGCGACAACGCCTTCTGTTAACATACCTCCATAGCTTATAAACCGGCCTTCGCTCTCTTTCGCTAACTGCTTAGAAGTAGTTCCCCCTGCGACTAACGAATGAAATCCAGAGACTGCTCCGCAGGCAACTAAAACAAATAACATAGGCCAAATGGGTCCCTGTCCTTCTGAATACCCGCCAAGAAAAGCTGGAGTATTCAATTCTGGGCGCACCCATAGAAGACCAATGATCCCTAGCGACATAGAACCAAACAAAATATAAGTTGATAAGTAATCTCTTGGCTGAAGCAAAACTTGAACTGGAGTTACCGAAGCAATTGCCGCATAAGCTAATAAAACGACAAACCAAATTTTGAGCGAGGTAAATCCAAATACTTCTTGAGGTAATTCGACCGGAAATCTAAATCCAACATAAATGCTTAACAACAAACACATCACCCCGATAATCGAAACGCCTGTTAAGTTTGCAGATCTTTTATAAATTGCCCATCCCATAAATATCGAAATAGGAATAATTGCGAAAGTAGGAAAAACTGTTTGCGGTTGAGCGATAAGAGTTTTTGCCGCTACAACGCCAAAAACCGCAATTACTAAAAGCATTGCCAGTAATAAAAATACAGAGAATACGGTTTTTGCATGCCCACCCATAGAACCTTCCGCTATATCGGCGATAGAACTACCGCGATTACGGACAGACACCATTAACGTTACATAATCATGAACAGCGCCAATAAAAACATTCCCTATTAAAATCCAACAAATGGTAACAGCCCATCCGAAATGATGCATAGCTACTATTGGACCTATAACAGGTCCAGCGCCAGCTATAGAGGCAAAATTGTGCCCAAATAACACTAAAGGTTTGCTGGGTACATAATCTACTCCGTCATTTTGCTCAAGCGAAGGAGGGGGATTAGAATCATCCGGCTGTATGACATCCTTATCAAGAAGCCCGCCGTAAAATCTATAACCTATAAAGTAAAAATAAAAGCAAGAAAATGTCAGAATACAAAAGACTAACATGCAATCAATTCCTTCTAATCACAATATCTTAAGTCCAATTAATTCTAAACTTTTGAAGGGGCCAAACCCAGATAAAACTATTTTTACGTTGTCTTCTAATCTCAACACTTTGGACAAGTAAATCGTAATATTATCGACAGAAAAACGATTATAGGCATTCTGGTCGTGAGGAGAATTAAAGGTTATTTTCGTCTCAGGTATTCTCCCAAAACAACAATTAACTTCCAAGTCGATAACGTTAACCGTCATTTCATCATATTTTTTTGAATTTAGAAAACCCAAGGCGGAATTTTCTAAACTTACCTTCAAAACAAACTCTCAATTTGTATAGTTTGGTGACGTTCAGGTCCCGTAGAAATAGTCATAAAATCAACCCCAATTATCTTTTGCAATTCATCAATGTAACGTTTAGCGTTGTCGGGTAGTTCATCAAAAGAATTAATGCCAGAGGTATTTGCCTTCCACCCAGAAAATTCTTTGTATATGGGTTCGCAATCTTCAAGTAATTTTGCGCTTGCTGGAATTTCGAGAACCTCTTTACCATTATGTCGATAACCAACGCAGACTTGAATCGTGTCAAACGAATCAAGAACGTCAATTTTGGTCAAAACCATTTTATCAATTCCATTTAAAGCGACGGCATATCTTGCGACGACCCCGTCAAACCAACCACAACGACGCGGCCTCCCAGTAGTCGCTCCAAACTCGTGACCTTTTTTACCCAATTGCTCGCCATTTGCATCTTTTAATTCAGTCGGAAACGGTCCTTCTCCAACCCTTGTTGTATAAGCTTTGACAATTCCTACAACACGATCAATTTTAGTTGGCGGGACTCCTAGTCCTGTACAAGCGCCGCCAGCGGTTGCGTTAGAAGAAGTTACAAATGGATAAGTTCCATGGTCAACATCCAACATAGTTCCTTGTGCCCCTTCGCACAAGACTCTCTTATTTTCAGAAATTTTTTGTTGGATCATAGTTCGGGTATCTGTTGCAAAACGCATTAAAGTATCCCGATATCTAATAACTTGATCGTATAATTGTTCAAAGTCTAAAAATTCTTTTTTGTAAACATTTTGAAAAAGTAATTGTTTATCGTCAAAATTAGCTTTTAGTTTTTCTTTTAAAGCGTCTTTATCGAAAAAATCTCCAACTCGGATTCCAATGCGTGCTATCTTATCTGCATATGAAGGTCCAATGCCTCGGCCAGTAGTTCCAATTTTTTGACGATTATTCGAACTTTCGCTAACTTGGTCCGATAACTGGTGATATGGCAAAATTATATTAGCGCGTAAACTAATTGCTAACCGATTATCTAATTCCACTCCTGCTTCCTTCAATTGATCAACCTCTTCTTGCAAAGCGGCGGGGTCTACAACAACCCCATTACCAATAATGCACAACTTATCTTTGCGAAAAATACCAGATGGAATTAGATGTAAAACAAATTGTTTACCATTTACGTAAATGGTATGGCCAGCATTATGCCCCCCTTGATACCGAGCAATGACATCAGTATTTTCAGAAAGTAAATCAATCGCTTTTCCTTTTCCCTCGTCGCCCCATTGGACGCCCACTACAACTGCAACTGGCATAAAAAACCCTTAATAAAATCTAACTAATTGAGAGTTGAAAATAATTAAAAAAACAAACTTTAGAAATCCTAAAGTTTGTTACTTTTTCAATCGCGCTAAAATGCGTATCGTATTGTTAATTTTTTATCTTATAAAGTCAACCCATCGATTCTGGCGTGCATCTACTTTGTCACAATTGTGTCATTCACTTTTCTAATACTATTTAAATTATGATGATAGCCTGATTTACTTTCGATTATTAATAGTTTAAAAACTATAATTGAAAACTTTATTTATTTTCCCTATTTAACAATCGCTTATCAAAATTGAACTAAACTAAACAAGAACGTACTCCAACTTCCAGCCTATCTCTATCCAAATTTCGACCAATAAATATCATCCTATTTTCTCTGGAATTGTCGCCCCATGGTCGGTCTTCGCGACTTTCAAACATCATATAAACTCCATGAAAAATAATCCGGTTATCATTATCCGGCACAGATAATATCCC
>JAYOZP010000076.1:0-22872 GCA_038154245.1 Nitrospinales bacterium
CATTCTAAAAATTAAGGAAAGAATAGAGATAAGAAATGAGGAGGATAAAAAATTTTTCTTTATTTATTAATTAGGTTTTTCTAAGCCCAGTTTTTTTACGCGATGCCAAAGAGTACTTTGTTTAACGCCCAACATCTGGGCGGCTCCACGAGGACCTGAAATCTTCCAATTAGTCGCTTCAAGAGCTTTCAATATATTGCTTCGATTCAATTCCTTTCTCTCCTCTTCTTTAGCAATGAGAAACTTTTCTCGCTCTGGTATTTGAGGAAATTCTTCATCCAAAGAAAATAGAAGTTCGTCTAATACTTGAGAAAAGTTGAGAGGGCTTTTACGGCAAAGTATCAAAGCTCTTTCTATCATATTTTGCATTTCTCGAACGTTTCCTGGCCAGGGATAATCAAGAAGTTTATTCCAATCTTTTTGACTAGGTTCTATATTAGGAACTCGATACTTATCGCAGCTTTTTTCAATGAAATATTGCACTAGAGGTTTAATATCATTCTTTCTTTGTCGTAAAGGAGGAGCAAAAATATGAAAAACATTCAGTCTATAATATAAATCTTCGCGAAACCGCCCCTCTTTTATTTCTTTTTTTAAGTCTCTATTCGTCGCTGCAACAACCCGAACATCTACCGTTTGAGTTTCGCTGTCGCCAACCCTCTCAAACTGTCCTTCCTGCAAAACTCTGAGAAGTTTACTTTGTAAATCAAGAGGGATTTCGGTGATTTCATCTAGAAAAAGAGTACCGCTATGAGCTAATTGAAACCGACCTATTCGATCTGTTACGGCGCCGGTAAAAGAACCTTTGATATGCCCAAAAAACTCACTCTCAAATAATTCTCTTGGAATAGCAGGACAATTAACCTTAACTAATGTTTTGCTTTTTCTGCGACTGCTCTCGTGAATCGTCCTAGCAATTAACTCTTTTCCAGTACCAGTTTCTCCTTGAATGAGTACGGGGGCGTCTGTATCTGCCACTAAATCTATCTGATCTTTAACTTTATTTATTTCAGGACTTTCCCCAACTATGTCGTTACTTAAAAAAGCCCTCACTTCCTCTTTTAAAAATTTATTTTCCGCCTCTAATCGCCATCTAAGAACTTGAATCTCTTCAAAGCTTTTCTTTTTTTCAGAAATATCGTTGGCAATCGCAATAAAAACTGGAGGAGAAGTTAATTTAGATAATTGTAACCGCACTTCAACTGGGTAAGAGGTGCCGTCTTTACGTTTAAAGTTTGTTTCAAATACTTTAGATTCCTCTATACCCTCGGCAAGAGGTTTCAATTTTTTCTTAAAAGCATTTAACGAAAACTCCGAAAAAATTTCTAAAGGATTTAATTGATCGAATTCATTTTGATCATACCCTAAGTTTTTTTGCGCCCCCACGCTTACCTGTAAAAACTTTGAACCTTTTGAATCAAAAACATATATTTCGTTGAATGAACTATCTAAAATTTTCCCTAAAATGCCGGTAATATTTCCAGCTTGTTTTTGAGGGGTGATATCAATACTAAAAATAATAAAATGATCTGAAAAACCTTCTAGAGGTACCGCTTGCAAAATATACCAACGGACATCTCCCGAAACTTTGTAGGGAAACTCTTGAACTAATTTGGATAGGGAGCCATTTGTAACCGAAGTTATTCCTTCTAAAATACTTTTGTATTTTTTCCCTGCTTTTCGGAATATTTTTAAAATATTCTGTCCCTTTGAAATTTTTAACAATCCATCTGAAGTTTGATTTTCACTAAAATCTTCCCATTCGTTATTAATGAAAACGATATCTCCCTTCTTATCAATAATGCAGGTTTTTAGAGGGATCTCATTAAGATAAAAACGATCAAATCCCGAGCTAGAGGATTTTTCTGTTTCAACTGGAATGTTCAAAGGAAATACCCTAATTAATTAATAAAAAGTCTAAAAAATTAAAAATCCAAGCGCTATTTATTAATCTTTAAATTATTTTCCTTAATAAATCTATAAAAAAATTACGGCTTTTCCATTTAATAATTAGGGATAGACTAATCCAAGAAATTTTAGGTATTTCTTTTAAAGTTAGGGAATAAAGAGATAAATTATTAAAAAATGCAATAGTGTTTAGGTCTTTATTTAACCAACAAACTAGATTCTTTAATTTCCATAGTCAGTTGATCGATCGAAGTTTTTGCTTCTTTCGTATCCTTTTGGATCTCTTCGATCATCCTAGTTATCTCTTCCGCCGCATTTGCGGCTTGATCGGCGAGCCCTTTGACTTCTTTGGCGACAACTCCAAAACCTTTGCCAGCGTTACCAGCGCGCGCCGCTTCGATAGTAGCATTTAGCGCCAACAAATTTGTTTGCTTGGCGATTGAATTGATCATTTTGATGGCTTCGCCAATATCCAAACCAGCTTTTTCTAAATTGGATATTGAAACATCAGCACGTTCAATTTGTTCTCGTATTTTTTCTAAGTCCATAGTAATTAATAACTACCGCCTTCAGTGACAACTTCTAAAATTAAAAAAGGAAAGCCAGAAAAACAGCTTTCGTCTGGCTTTCCTGGGAAACACAATCTATAGAGAACTAATTTACGTCAATACCGTAACTCTCTTCTTTAGAAGGAGCATCGTCAACACTAGGAATTGATTTTTCATGAAAATAGCTCCAAGAATTTTCTGAAGGGGTTTCTATTTCATCCAAGACTTTAGAAAGATCCACTTCAAACTTTGAAGATTCCTTCTTTTCGAAATCGAAACGGTCCGGCCCTTCCGAAAGACTTTGCTCAATATCTGGAATCTCTTCAACAGAAAATCTGATCTCAGAGTCTTCATTGGAACTGTCGATCGGATTAGCGTTGGCGAAAAACGAAAAACCAATTAAAAAAATACTAAGTAAAATAATTTGAATCGGTTTCATTTCTCATCCTTTTGCGATCCAAGAAATAATTAACTTCTTACATCAAATCATCGTGCTTTTTATCATTCTTTTTTTTGGCTTTTTTAGAAGCCTTTTTTTTCTTCATTTTTGATTTTTTCTTATTCTTCTTTTTTTCCATTTTCTCTTTTTTTTCCATACCCTCATGATCTTTCGATTCATCGGCCAAAATAACATTTTCGTTAAATGCTCCTTCATGTGTATCTGACACGGCTACCTTAGAAAAAGACTGATCGAAAGTTTGCTTTACAGGACTCATCCCTCGCTCTAAGCCAAAAGCAGTAGAAGAAATTAAAATCGATATAAAAACCAAGAATACGGAATAGAATTTTAGCTTCATGTTTTATCTCCCATTAGAAAAATTGTTTTAATGTTTTTTGACTGTTTCTGTCATCGGCCCCAATTAGACAGCGCCTCTCCTCCAACAAGTTTTTCTCACATTGGAATCATTCACTTTTGGCGCCAATTCGAAACCCCAGAGAAAAACACACAACCCATTTAATTACAATAAGTTAAAACTTAAAAGGAGCTTTTAAATAATCGGAAGATTTTTCAAATATTTAAAAAATTTTCGATCTTCCCATCTTTTCAATTCGAATGGCTAAATTTCCTTTCAATCCTTTTTTTTGACAGCGCTCTCGAAAATTTCGATATTTTCTTGGTTTTGGAATACGAGTAACGTTCTCATTTGATGAAAAATGATCGAGATGCTCCACATCAAAATATTCTTGGTTTTTTAGAAATTGATAATTATAAATCTCAAAGTCTTTGCCGTTCATCAGGATTTATCCCTTTTATTAAAAAAATTGATTTAATAAAGTTGCTTTCTATTTTCTCTACTTTAAAAAAGAGAATTTTATATATTTTTTTTAAGAAAAATTAACTAAAAAAACGCAAACTAAGCAAACCAACATAACAAGATATTAAAAAATTGACGACTGAGTCTTTGTAGTTAAAAACTCGAGAATTTTCATTCCTCTATAGGAATTTCCTTTTTTGTTTAACCTGGGACTCCAAACAGCAACGGTATATTTTCCAGGGTGGATAGCTATAATGCCGCCTCCAACGCCGCTTTTTCCCGGCAGTCCTACTTTAAAAGTAAACTCCCCAGCCTCGTCGTAAAATCCAGACAATTGCATGATTGAGTTGATCCGCTTTGATTGACTGGAACTAACGACTTCAACTTTGGTTAATGTGTGTACTCCGTTTCCAGCAAGAAACAAAAATGTTTGCGCTAATTCTTTACAGGTCATTTCGATAGAACATAAATTGCAATAGAAATCCAAAACTACGTCGATATCGTTTTTAATATTTCCATATGATTTCATTAAATTGACAAGCGTAGCGTTTCTAAAACTTGTCGATTTTTCCGACTCGGACACTCGAGCGTTGTAACCTAAAGTTGGAATTCCAGAGATTTCTCTTACGAAATCTATAAACTCCTGTTTCGGATTTACTTTTAATCGGCTGATCAAAATATCGCAAATCACCAAAGCCCCGGCATTTATAAGGGGGTTGCGCGGTATTCCTTTTTCGTGTTCCAATTGAAACAAAGAATTAAATGGAGTTCCCGACGGCTCTACCCCAACTCGCTTCCATAAATTATCCCCTTCAAGTTTAAAGGCCAAAGTCAGAGCCAGCGTTTTAGAAATGCTTTGAATCGAAAACTTCTCGTTAAAATCCCCTAAGCCATAGTTTTGTTTATCCAGAGATAAGAGGTAAAACCCAAATTTATTGGGATTGACATTATTTAACTCTGGTATGTAAGAAGCCACTTTCCCAATATTTTCTATTTTTGCCAACTCAACTGCTATATCTTCAAATAACTTTTGATTATTCATATTTTTTTATGACACGACTCAAATTAATAAAAATTTAAAAGGGTTTCTATTAACTTCGCATCCATTGAACTGTTTTAGTCCACCATAAGCCAATTTGTTTTTTAGTTTTTGCCATTACTGTTTTCAGGCTTTTTTCATTTTCGACGGATGTTGTAATCTCATCAATTTCTTGCGAAAGCGTGTTCACTTCTAAAGCTCGATTTTCTCCAGTTTCTTTCCCGTATTCTTTTAGTTTGTCCGAAGCAAGCTTTAAGGTTGCCAACGCTTCTGCTTCTAAGCCGTCAATTATCTGTATCTGAGCCAATTTTAAATTATCAGCCGCTTCAACTAGGGGCAGGTCGACAATAAAAGAAATAAATAGGATTCCGTTATCTTGGATCATTAATAAGTTGTCGTCGGCATCTTCGATCCTTTCTTCTTTAAGGTTCCTCTTTGCCATTTCAAGCATACGGCGAGCCATTATAATGTCCAGCTTCATTGAAGTATGTTGGCTTATGGAGAGTTCAACTGCCGGTCCGTTGACCTCGGTTCCATCTTCCTCTATCACAGGCTTGTGAAAATCACCCCTTTCTTTTCTTGCTTGCATTAAAGGCGTAACAATATCCTCAATATGCTGTTCGTCATATATGTCCACATAACGCAACGCGGCATCTTCTTCATCGCGATAACTAATATTTCCCGACTTTATATTTGTTGTCACTTTGTGCTTCGGAACAGCAGCTTCGATGATTTCAACCAACTTAAGCGCTTGGTCAACGTGTCGCGCTACCTCTTTTTTATTTTCGTCTGCTATCGACTGCCGCGCAGCTTCCACATGATGTAATATTCGTCCCGCTGATAGAGTTACCGCTTGATATTCTTCTGTAGTAAGAATAGCAAGAGCCTTTACATCAGTGAGAGCTGAAATCCGTACTTTCTTATTTTTCTTTTTATCTGATGCGTGTACGAAATTACCGATTCCCATAACAATTAAAAATACAATTATAATTATTATCAAAAATGTGACTACGTTGTTGTTAATACTTGCTTTTCGTCTATCATTCATAATGTAAATTTTTTTCAATTTTTTTTAATAAATTAAGAATCAACCAATAATTATAAATATCTCAGTCTCTTAGTTCCAAATGGAGAATTACTTATAAATACCATCGTAATCTTTTTCATCTGAAGAAATATTGTCAAGAGTTGGATCGGATTTTTCATGAAAATAGTTCCATGAGTCTTGCGAATCATCCGCTTTTTTACTTTTTGATAAGCCTTGTCCGTCAATGGTTTTTTCAATAAGAGTTTCTTTTTCATCAGTCTCTTCAGGGTGTTTAAGGAAGCTAACATTCGTTAAAATGGATAAACACAAAATTAAAACGCATAAATAAAATACATGAACTGGTTTCATTTAATTGCCTAATTAATAAATTATGAATAAATTAAAGAAATTAATTTTCTCGAATTAAATATTCACTTTTCGTGCCAAATTAAGAAGACAATATTAGCGTTTGCCCCCCTTATTACTGTGGATTTTTGACCCGTTTGAAATTTTTCATTTGAAAATTTTTTAAAAAGTTAAAAATTTTTCCGGCAAACTTAAAATATTTAAAAAATACAGATTGGTTTAATAAAAAAGCCCCAGGCAAAATTGCCTGAGGCTTTTAGCTTCCTACTTGTTTAGTTTCCTGCTTCCATTAAAGGGACTACTCAATAGAATTACCCGGTTCTAGAACAATTCTATCTTCGCCTTCCAATTCCATATCAGGAGCAATCTCTTCCTTGAACAAAATGTCCGAATCAGGGTCTCCTTCAGGCTCCAAAGCGGGATCTATTTCTTCGGGAATAAAATGATCGCCATCTGGCACATTTATTTCAAATTGAGGTTCCATTTCAATGGCATTATTTTCTAATCCAGATTCTGGTAAATCTTCAGCCATAACATTACCTACGAATATTAAAGCTCCTATTAAAAAAACGCTTAAAATTAGATTTTTTTTCATTATTCTTTCCTTTTTTATGAAAATAAATTTTAGTTTAGATATTACCTATTTTTCTATTCTTAAGATGGGTTGATTTCTTCATAAAAGGTTTCGTTATTAATCCCCAAACTTAAATCTATATCCTTTTCAATCATCGATTCGCCGTCATCCATTGGAGGTTCTAATAAATCTTGCGCAGTAACGTTACTAGAAAAAAATAAAGATCCAACTAACAGAATAATCAAAATCAAAAACACATTTTTTTTCATTATTCTTTCCTTAGATAAAGATATTATTTTTTGTTTTTAAAATTTTAGTATAATTTTAATCCCCCAAGCTGCATCCCTCGCCTTTCAAAATTCACATTAAAACATAAATGATCCCCTTGGGAGGCGATCCAACGCCTTGCAAGCATTGAATCTCCCGCCCAAGCGGTTTATAAAAAAAGGTCGACCAATTACATTTATTCAGGTAGCTACATTTTTATAAATTCACTACAAACGATATTGGAACGAACCTTGAACTCAATTGTTTTCGAAATAATTTAATACGACAAACAATTCAGTTTTTAATAATCCATACCCGCCATCGAAGGACTTGGCTTTCTTTGTTCGGGTAACTCGGCAATCATAGCTTCGGTTGTAAGCAATAAAGATGAAATACTTGCCGCGTTTTGTAATGCGGTTCGCGCGACCTTTGCCGGATCTATAATTCCGGATTTGATCATATCTGTATATCCACCCGATCTGGCATCGTAGCCTACATTACCCTCAAACTCTTTTACCTTTTCAGCTACAACGGTTCCCTCTTCGCCCGCATTAACTGCGATTTGCCGCAACGGTTCTTCTAAAGCGCGTTTAACTATCTTCACTCCCAACTCATAATCATGATTTCCTTTAAGACTGTCCAATGCCAAAGCCGCTCGCAAAAGGACAACCCCGCCGCCAGGGACAACACCTTCTTCAACAGCCGCCCGTGTGGCATTAAGAGCGTCCTCAACGCGGTCTTTTTTCTCCTTCATTTCGATTTCAGTGGCGGCTCCAACTTTAATGATGGCAACTCCACCGACTAATTTGGCCAGCCGCTCCTGGAGCTTTTCGCGATCATAATCCGAAGTCGTATCCTCAATCTGATTTCTTATTTGTTTTACGCGCGACTGAATTTGTTCGGATTTCCCTTTACCGTCAATAAGAATAGTATTTTCTTTATCGACAGTTATTTGTTTTGCTTGCCCCAGGTCTTCCAAGGCGATGTTTTCTAGTTTCGTTCCCATATCCTCAGTAATAACCGTACCTCCGGTTAAAATAGCCATGTCGGTCAACATATCTTTCCGACGATCGCCAAAACCGGGAGCCTTAACCGCACAAGCGTTTAAAGAACCTCTTAGCTTGTTAACGACTAAGGTTGCAAGAGCTTCTCCTTCCACATCTTCGGCGATGATCAATAATGGTTTTCCACTTTTAGCAATTTTCTCCAAAACTGGCAGAAGATCTTTCATGTTAGATATTTTCTTTTCATGTAGAAGAATGTAAGTGTCTTCCATAACTACTTCCATACGCTCGGAATCGGTCACAAAATAAGGAGAGAGATACCCTCGGTCAAACTGCATACCCTCGACTATATCCAGCGAGGTTTCCATGCTTTTAGCCTCTTCCACTGTAATTACTCCGTCTTTCCCAACCTTGTCCATGGCTTCGGCAATTAAATCTCCAATGGTGGAATCATGGTTTGCGGAAATAGTCCCCACTTGAGAAATTTCTGTTTTATTTTTAGTTGGTTTAGACATTTCTTTTATCTCTAAAACTGCCTTAATCACAGCGTCGTCAATTCCGCGTTTAATATCCATAGGATTTGCGCCTGCCGTTACGTTTTTTAGTCCTTCGCGGTAAATAGCTTGCGCTAATACGGTAGCGGTTGTCGTTCCATCTCCTGCTTTGTCGCTGGTTCTACTAGCAACTTCGTTGACCATTTGGGCGCCCATATTTTCAAATGGATCTTTTAACTCGATTTCTTTTGCGACGGAAACTCCATCTTTCGTTACGACTGGCGAACCAAATTTTTTATCAATAACCACGTTGCGGCCTTTAGGACCTAGAGTTAATTTCACTGTGTCGGCTAATCGATTTACTCCATCCAAAATTTTGTGCCGAGCTTCTTCATTTCGGATGATCAGTTTTGCCATAATTGATCGACTCCACTATCAAATTGTTTTTATTCACAAACGGCTAAGACATCGCTCTCTCTCATGAGGAGATAATCGGAGCCGTCGATTTTAATTTCAGTTCCTGAAAATTTTCCATATAAGACTTTGTCGCCTTTTTTTATTTCGGGCTTAACTCTTTCGCCATTGGCGTTAATTTTTCCTTCTCCGACGGCTTTTACCTCCCCTTCCACCGGTTTTTCCTTAGCGGAATCGGGAATAATAATTCCATTTTTAACTTCTTTGTCCTTCTCAATAGGTTGAATCAAAACTCCGTCTTGAAGCGGTCTAATGTTCATAGTTTTCCCTTTTAATTTGATGGTTTTTCATGACTTATGGCCTTAACATGGCAATAAAAAATTAAACTAAAGAAACTCCAAAAAGTTATCGTCATATTCATTCTTTCTTTTAAACTTCTTTCCTCTTCTCACAATCGTATTGCCATTATCATCTTCCCCATAAAAATCATTCCAATATCGTTTGCTTAATTCTTTACTTTTTAATGTTTTTTTAAGCTTACCCTTTGCGTCCAAAACTTTTACTTCATGCAACATATCCAACCTCCTTAACGAGTCGGGATTTACTCGATTTAACTAAGAGTAGTAACTTCCATAGCGGCAAAAAACATCATTAATAGACGACCGTTTTTGCCATTCGGGACAGTAATACTTTTTTAACCTCTCGGTATCGCCGATTCTAGGGTTGATAGACTCTCTTTTAATAGCTTCTTCCCAACAATTCACACTTTCTTCCTTTGGTTCCAACTCAATTGTTGTCGTCACTTAAAACCTCTTTTTCAAATGCATAATTGTTTATTTTATTAAGGGAACCTCTAAAAATTGAATTTGGCCACGAGCTGCCTTTGCAAACAAAAGGAAAGCGAGTTGCCTCAAGTTAAAATTTCGAATTATTAGAGATTCCCTTAAGTTAAGAAACCTGCCCCTCATTTACGTCGAGGCAGAGATCCATGGGCTTGAAAGAAATAAAATTCTTGATTTACTTCGTCAAGCTCCAGAAAAATATTTTTTAGATTTTTCGCATTTCTAATTGAATTTTATTCAATTGGATTTTTTTTAACCGATTATCATTTCTTAGCTAATCCAGAACGAAAAACCTTAAGGAGGTCAATCTCAGATTTTTCGTTTCTGAACCAGCCCAGAGAAAATGGTGGCAACCTTTCTCTAATTAACAAGCCCTATTCTAAAATTCATACACTTAATCAATTTCAAAATCGGCGCCAATTTGTATATGCGGAGGAAGCCGCTAATTACTGCAAGTTAAAGAGTCATCCCCTCAATAAAACTCGTCTGAGGTGGGAAAGTTTTTTAACTTTTTAAAAATATTTCAGAGATTAAAAAAAAATTTATTGGAAAAATATTCAAGGGCTAATTTATCTTTTTATCGCCCTACCAACTAATCGCAGGGCGGTACGGGTAGGTCAAATAATCTCAAGCGGCAAAATTTACTATTCAAAAAAATGAAAGGCCTGTTTTTTGAATTTAAGTCCAATTGAATCAACGCCCGGTCAAATCCAAAATCAATAAAGCTCAAACTATAAAAAACCGCCAATTTAAACCGTTTTTTGGAAATAATTTTTTGAAGTGACATAGCCTTTAAAATCAAGCTTAAGGCGATAGCAAAATAATAATCTTTAAATTAATCCCAAACGTTTTTCTACAGCGTTAATGATGGCCCGTAACATTCCTTCGTATGAAAGATTGGCAAATTTTGCCATCTTAGCTAAATGACCATCCCAGCACCAACCTGGATTCGGGTTCACTTCTAAAAGCCGAGGTTCGCCTATGCCATCAAGCCTCCAATCAAATCGAGTATAATCGCGGCATTCCAAACGCTCTGCGATTTGAATGGACCATGCGACTATTTTTTGTTCAATATTTTCCGGTAAATTAGCTAATTTTGATTTAATGTTCCAATAGGGAGAATCGGGACGCCATTTCGCTTCATAACCACAGATTTGGGGAAGTTTCGGAGGCAGTTTCGAGTAATCCTCCTCAACAATTGGAAGCGCGATATAAGAACTGGGGGGAGTGCCAATGATTCCAAAGCTCAGATCTTTTCCAACTAGAAACTCTTCAACCAAAATAGGTTTTTCATAGCCAAACTTTTCTCGAATATCTTGAATAGCGTCTATAAGCTCTTCGGGATTCCTGGCATAGCTGTGTTGGGTAATTCCAAAACTTGAATCTCCAAAGTTGGGCTTGGCCAGAACCGGAAAATCAAAGGAAAGCTCCACTCTTGAGTCTTTGGATTTAACCAACTGAGCTCGGGGTGTCGGTATGTTCATTTCATTTGCAATGCCACGAACGAGAGATTTGTCGTAACAGTAGGCCAGACATTGAGGCCCCGAACCGGAATACGGAACCTTTAACATGTCTAAAAGCGCAGGGACATGCAATTCCTGCTGGGGGGAATTACCATAACCTTCATCGCAAAAATTTATTACAAAATCAATATTTCCAGATATTCTTTTGAGATCTTCTATCAGCCGATCATGATTATTAATATATGAAAAATGAAAACCTTGTAATCCGTTCAAAACCGCTTTCATGCGGTCGATGGTATAAAAATCATCGTCGTCGAAAATTTTATCCGGTTTAAGCAGATCGGGTTTTTTAGGATCGCCCAATAAAACGGCGATACGTCTTCTTTGAAAATTTTGCTTTTGTTTAGATTCAGACCACTCTTTTTTTACATGCGCAAGGGTCATAATTCGCCTTTGCATCATCCCTAAATCTTGCCCCCTCTTCGAATCCGTGGAAAAACTTAAGGGAAAAGTAATTTTTCTGAATTTTGCTTTTTTGAGAATATGAGTCAGTTTTTCCGGGGTGTAGAGCCTTTCGGCATAAAATTGATCGGCAACAACTCCTTTGTTAATATGGCTTACAACTTCTCTGGTGACCAATCGATCTTCATCGATTGAAAGAGAGCGTTCCCTACACACGAAAAGTTTATTATCAATCCACTCCCAGGAACGCGGCTGGAATTGTTTTTTTAAAAACTCTCCATCCGCAAGGTCGATTAATAAACGGCCCCATGGTTTTAATACCCTAAAAACTTCATTTAAAACTCTAAGATCGTCTTGTAAAGTTTCAAAATACCCAAAACTATTACCCAGGATAAGAACGACGTCAAAGCTATCCGTCAAATAAGGAAGATTTCTGGCGTCTCCCTCTTTAAATCCAATCTTCAAGCTTTCCTGTCTGGAAAGTTTTTTTGCTTTTTGAATTAGATAGTTTGACCGGTCTAACCCCTCTAGGTTCTCATACCCCCTCCTGGCTAAATCAAAAAGATGGCGTCCTTGACCGCAACATAAATCCAAAATTTTCAGTTCTTGTTCCAAGCCAAGAATCTTTTCAATCTCGTTTATCTCATTTAAAGTTATTAAAGAATCGTTTACGATATCGCCGTCTGTTTTTAGATAAAGAGAATTAAAAATTTGAGCCCACCAATCCGGGTGGACATGTTCTTCTAAACTTACTAGGGGCCCAAGAGAACCATTGGCAATGGTTCCTATATTTTTTATTTTTGGTTTATTGGAGTTTTTTGAAAGTTTCATCCTGTAAATTTCCAAATGCAATATAGTTCTTCGACCAAATCAGAACGAAAAGCCGGACGAGGATGGGGTTTATGCTTTTCAGTTCTGAATCAGTCTTGAGAAAAGGCTATCGGCCTCACTCTTAATTAAGGGAGACCACTTAATGGCATCCGCGTAATCAATATCAAAAATGGCGCCAATCTTTATCATCATGAAAACCGCTAAATCCTCCTAAAAATAAACGAAATTTCTTTCAGAAGAATTATCCTGGTTCGAAGCTTTTTAATTTTTTAAAAATTTTTCAGGGATTTAAAAAAGCTTATTGAATAAATGAGTTGCCAATGAAACTAACTCCCATGGGAAATAGAGATCGAAAAACTCTTCGCTTTTCGCGTTCATTTTCCGAAGCCTTTTTCCCTTTCCCATAATAATTTTGCTGGGGTTTTCATCGTAGTAGAGTTCATTCCAGTACCGCTTGCTCAATTCTTCGCTGGTTAAAGTTCTTTTAATTTTCCATTTGAATCCACTAGTGATTTTATATTTGCCTGCAATCTTTCTACCGGGTTGCAAATCAAATGTATCGAATTTTGTTACTGAAGAGGTAAAGTTCATTAATTAACAGAATTGAATAAAGTTTGAATTAATCTGATTCATCCTTTCAAACAGATCTTCAGAAATAGGAGAATTCGCTTTAAAATAAAAAACCCGGTAGATAAAAATCCACCGGGTTAAAATCTTACAGGAATAAGATTTTATTTTGGCGCCCAGGCTTTGGGAACGCCAACGTTTGCGACCGAATTATCTCCTGGAGGGAATTTCTTTGAGGTAGGTACCCCCGTTTGATAACTGGAAGTTTTTGTCGTAGGAGCCCAGGCTTTAGGGACCCCAACATTAGCGACTGAATTGTCTCCCGGAGGAAACTTATCCTTACCCTCTTGTCCTGACGACTGTCCCTCAGGTTTTGGAGCCCACTTACCCGGAACCCCAACGATTGCGGCAGAGTTGTCGCCAGGAGGATAACCACCACCTATCGCCCAATAGGGAGTTAAAATAAAACTCAAGGCCACTCCATACATCACAAAGAATCTCATTCGTTTCAACATAACTTTTACTCCTTATGATTTATATGTTCAAACAAATTAACCCAGGTTTATGACTAGTTAAAGTCCTGCAAAATGATCGAAATTGCAGTCATGGTAAAGAATTATCTAGTTTTGCAACGAGACCAAATTTCGCCGAAGAAATTTCGGAAATTATTCAAATATTTTGTTCTAGATATTGAAGCCGCCAAGACCGCTTATTTATCTGGTTTCAACCGCAATGTAGTTGACGAATATCTGCTTTTTATCAGTAAAATAATTTCCTAAGAAAGCAAGTTCATATTCAATCACCGT
Organism: Nitrospinales bacterium; assembly: GCA_038154245.1. Lineage (GTDB taxonomy): Bacteria > Nitrospinota > Nitrospinia > Nitrospinales > JAJDAT01 > JAJDAT01. Next base: position 13,869 of record JAYOZP010000076.1, read on the forward strand.
AGCGGAATCATACAAATTATTCTTAAAAATTATCAAAAAATGGACTCTTAACAAATCATAACCGTTACTATAAAGGGAAATCCTCTTTAGCAAGGATTCCTTATTAGGATAATTCAACTTTCGTGCCAAAGAGGTAATGTAACCTAAACAATACAAGTCTTTTAAAAATAATAAGTAATCGATTTCTGGCTTTTACCGGGTTTATAAAAAATTCCAAAATTTTAAAAATTTTTCGGAATTTGGAAAAACTGACTTGGAATGATGGAGAAGCTATTTGTAGAACGTTTAGAAGACCCAAAAATCGTTAATTTTTATCCGGAAGCATTTTGTTCTTCAGAGGTTAATTTTAAAACTAAAGGAGTCGATCTAATAGGCAACTTGATCGCTGGTTTTTGTCCACCGCCTGGGATTGGATTTATTATACTAATTCTGTATAAAGCGAACACTCCAAGAAGAGCGTGAACCAAAGAAATCAAAATAAAAAAACCGCTAGGACCAAAAATTTTCATCAATATACCAACAGAGACTGGCCCAATAATCAATCCTATTCCAACTGTTAGGATTAAACCGCTATTTGCAGAAATAACTTGTTTATGATTCAGGTAATCGTTGGTATGAGCCACACAAAGAGAATAAAGAGGCAGAGAACATCCTCCTAGCAGAAAAATGAGAATGAATAATAGTCTCTGGGAATGCTCTGAAAAAGCCATAATCGCCACTCCAATAAAAAAAGCCGCAAAGTTTGCGCACATTATAATCCATCGGCGATCTAGACGATCCGACAACCATCCCATTGGCCATTGAAATACAGCGCCTCCTAATACCGCTAAAGTCATAAATAGGGATACTTGAAAAATTGATAGACCAATATTTTGAGCGTAAACCATTCCCATTTTCAGTAATACCCCATAAGTCACCCCCACAACTAGCGTACCTGCTACTCCCAACGGAGATATTAGAAATAAATCTTTTATTAGAAGAGATTCTGCTATTTCATAGCATGGAGTTGGAGTAACTGTTATTAAAATCGGAACTGAAGCTAATGAAAATAGAGCTGATACAAGAATAAATAATACAAATCCTCTAGCGTCGGCAACATTTAATAAGAACTGTCCCCCCGCCGTTGCTGTCATATGGATAAGCATATATATCGCAAGAATTTTTCCTCGAATTTGATTAGTTGAACTTTGATTAAGCCAACTTTCAATTACAACCGCAATGCCTGCCGAGCAAAACCCTGAAACTAACCGGATTCCAATCCAAACTGCTGGGTGTATGATAATGCTATGTAGAAGAATGGTGGACGACGCAATTGCCGTAAAGGTTCCGAAAACCCTTATGTGCCCCACACGATAGATAAATTTAGGAACATAAAACGATCCAGCCAAATAACCCATAGAAAATCCGGACATGATCAATCCAATGGTCAACGGCGAAAACCCTTCAAGAGAAGCCCTTACTCCCAAAACGGTTCCTTGTAAACCCGCCCCCAGGTTAAACAATCCGACGCTTATTAAAACAGCGCTAACGGACCAAATTGTCTTTTTCATAAACTATTTTTAGATAGATTGGCTTTGTGTTTTTCAGTTAATGAGGAAATTTGTTTTTTTCTTAAGCATCACGCGAACCTATGCAAATTAAGTTCCTACTGGTTTTAAAAATTAACTGGTGGAGAAATTAACCTTATGCACAATCGTTTATCTTCTCCATAATTGTGTTTGACACTTTTCTTTAACCTGATCTTTTATAAAAACCTTTCAAAAATTTTTAAAACTTTAAAAGTTTTTTCGCTTCCTTTTCAGAGCTGATCACAAGGCTTCCTTTTAATTAAAGCCTTAATCTACTTTTCTCTTTTTTTCCAATTTGGCGCCAAAAGTGAACTAGCTGGGTTCAGCTTTAAGCCGACTTTTTTTCAGCCATCCCTCTAGTGAGGCATGAAGGCATCGGATCAAGAAAACTGAAACTTTCAAAGTGGCGTTAGATATTATCAATCGCTAAACACATAGAATGACGGATTCCATTGAATTTCAAATGAGCCTGTTGCTTTTTACTGCTCTTGCAGGCTATCAAATTGCCGTAAGAATATCGCAACCCGCCGTAGTAGGAATAATGCTTGCCGGAATTGCCATAGGCCCTAGCGTTCTGGGATGGATAACTTACACTAATTTTATAAAAAGCATTGCTCATCTGGGAGCCATAATCTTACTTTTTGTAATTGGTTTAGAATTTGAATTAAAAACGATAAGCAATTGGCGTTACGCTTTAGTTGGATTTTTTGGAGTTATAGTTCCCTGGGTTAGTGGTTTTTTTCTTGCTAAATTTTTTGGATTCGAACCCCAAAAGGCCATCATTATTGGAGTTGCTCTAACAGCTACAAGTATTGCCATTACCGCAGACGTTTTCAGGGAAATGGGAAAACTGAAGAGCAATGCCGCAAAGGCAATTATTGGAGCCGCGATTATCGACGATGTGCTGGCTCTTTTGGCTCTAGCTATTTCTGAGCAAATGGCCTCGTCAACTATCTCAGGTTGGTTCATTACAATCATGGTAATTAAGGCCATTACCTTTCTTATAGCCAGCGCTTATTTTGGAAGGGTATTCATTTCCAACTTTATTGCAAAAATAAATCGCTCAAATAATACGAATCAATATTCAGAACATTTATTTATCTTTACGATGATGATGGCTTTTTTATATGCCATGTGCGCCGAATTAATGGGACTTTCGGCCATTGTGGGAGCCTTTGTGGCCGGCGTATCTTTTGAAGGAGTGACTCCGGATATACGGAAACATCTAAAGACGGGAATCGATCATTTAAGAATCATTTTCGGAGCCATCTTTTTCATTTCGCTAGGTATTTTGGCGGATGTCAAAGCGTTTACTTTTGAAACCTTTGGGTTTTTATTGGCATTAACCTTTACAGCCATATTGTCAAAACTAATTGGATGCGGGTTAACGGCTAAATTATTAGGAATGAACAACAAAACTTCTTTTATTATCGGCCTTGGAATGATTCCCCGCGGGGAAGTAGCCATGGTTGTAGCGCTCCTTGCGTTGAATGAAAAAACTATCGATCAGCCTGCTTATGTTGCGCTAGTTCTTATGAGTTTATTGACAACTCTAATTGTGCCTCTTATTCTTAAAATTGGATTTACGCGAATGATAATTAAGTAGAACTTCTAAAAATTCAGATTTTCCATATACCTTGGATAAATCAAAGGTAAGGCGATGACAAAATAAAAAAGGCGTTAATTCTAGAATTAAAAATCTAAATCCCCAGTCAGGATGAAAATGTCTTTCCAAACTTGCCAGAGAACAAAGGAAATCATTGGCGATTTTTCTATTTTTTTTTTGGAGTATTTTGAATAATTATCCCTTAAATTTCCAGATGGAATATCAGTCCTTCGACCAACTCAGAACGAAAAGCCGAACGAGGATGAGGCTCATGCTTTTCAGTTCTGAATCAGTCTTGAAGAAAGGCTGTTCGTCTCTCTCTTAATTAGGAGAGACAACCGCTTAGCATATTCAAATTCGGCGCCAATTCCAATGTGCGCATGAAGTCGTCGCAGCGCTGAAAATCAGGAGTCTATTGCCTCAATAAGGCTTGCCTCAGGTCGAAAAGTTTTTTAACTTTTTAAAAATATTTCAGGGATCAAAAAATTAGCTCTGTATAAAAAGATTTCCGCTCAAGGATTCATTTGATAAAAAAGGAAGCTAACCTCCTGTTTTGCGAAAATTCCTTTGAAATAATTTTTCCAAAATCTAGAATAAGAAAAATCGCAATATTTACCAAGGTCTTAGATAAAAATGAAAAAACTATGAGGCAAAAACTACTATTAAAAACTACCGCTCTTTTTTTAGCGTCTGCTTTTTTATTTTTTGGCGCAACCAACCTCAGCGCCGATGTTTTTCAAGAAGGTTTAGATGCCGCAGAAAAAGGCGATTATGCCGTTGCTTTCGAAAAGTTTAAACCCATTGCAGACCAGGGATGGCCCGGAGCTCAATTCAATCTTGGCGTCATGTATGCTAAAGGCCAGGGAGTTCAAAAGAGTTACAAAGAAGCTTTAAAATGGTATCTCCTGGCGGCAAAACAAGGGAATGCAAGCGCTCAATCCAATCTTGGGAATATGTATGAAAAAGGTCAGGGAACCGCCCAGGATTACAATGAAGCGTTAAAATGGTATAACCTGGCGGCAAATCAAGGACATGGGATGGCCCAAACTAATCTTGGGAATATGTATTATAGCGGAAAAGGAGTCGAGCAAGACTACAAAGAAGCTTTGAAGTGGTATCTTCTAGCGGCGGAAAATGGCCGTTCAAAAGCTCAGTTTAAAATAGGAGTTTTATACGCCCAAGGGGAAGGAGTGAGCCAGGATTATATCAAAGCGCATAAATGGTTTAATATTTCCGGGGCAAATGGAAATGAATTAGGCCGAAATAAACGAAATAGCCTTGAAAAATTGATGACTGCCCGTCAAATCTCCAAAGCGCAGAAATTGGCCCGCAAATGGTTAAGCGAGCATAACCAATAAATTTTTAGACAATTTTATTCAGTTGCTTTGATTTAATAACCAAGCGCAAGCGCTCCGGGACGTCGAGGATCCGACGCTCCGTGGAAATCCTCTTTAGTTTTTAAAACCGACTGGGTCGATCCCATAGATTTAGAAATATCAATTCGATGTCCTCTTTCGGATAATAAACGAAGAGTATCGGGATTAAACCCTTCTTCAACCCTAAGCCTGTCGGGTTCCCATTGATGATGTATTCGCCGGGAATTTGTAGCTTCGGCAATATTCATTTTATGATCAATAACATTTATAATTACTTGCAAAATTGCGTTGATCAGGCGAGGTCCGCCGGGACTGCCGACAGCCATAAAAGGTTTACCGTCTTTTAAAAGAATCATAGGGGCCATCGAACTTAACGGGCGTTTAGTCGGTTGAATAGCGTTTGCCTCTTCCCCAAGCAATCCATAGGCGTTCGGGATCCCCGGTTTCGCCACAAAATTATCCATTTCGTCGTTTAATAAAATTCCTGTTCCAGGCACAACAATACCGGAACCAAAACTAAAGTTAAGCGTGGTCGTACACGAAACTATATTGCCAAATTTATCCATGATTGAGATATGAGTCGTTTCGTTGCTTTCATAAGGATTAGGGCTTTCGGGCTTGATTTTTTTTGAAGGTTTATCGTTATAACGGCTGATTTTTGAACGTAGTTCTGCCGCATATTTTTTGGAAATCAATCCTTTAATAGGGACATTCCACCAATCAGGATCACCCAAATACCTACTCCTATCCGCAAAGGCATATTTCATGGCTTCGGCCATAAAATGTAACGAATCCGAGCTGTTTGGTCCCATATATCCCAATGGAAATTCTTCCAGAATGTTCAGCATTTGAATAATATGGATTCCACCAGAACTTGGCGGCGGCATACCTATGATTTCATAACCGCGATAAGTTCCACGAACAGGCTCACGAACGGCGACTCGATATTTCTTCAAATCCTCTAAGGTAATTAATCCTCCTTGTTTCTTCATGTCGGCGACTATTTTTTTGGCAATAGCGCCCTCATAAAACGCTTCTGGGCCATGGTCGGCAATCTGTCTAAACGACCAAGCTAGATCTTCAAATTTCATTCGTTCGCCGACCTGATAAACCGAACCGTCCGGTTTGTAATAAATCCTTGCGGTTTCAGGCCAGTTTTGAAGCCGGTCTTTTCCTTTTGCCAAGGTAAATTGAATATCCTTATTAACAATGATTCCATCTTTAGCCAACCGAATCGCGGGAGCTATTAGTTCTTTAAGCGGCATAGTTCCATAATGTTCTAAAACATAAGCCAAACCGGCGACAGAACCCGGTACTCCAACCGATTTATAACTCGACTGCGATAGTTCTTCATCAACTTCACCTTTTTCCCCTATATACATATTGAACTTGGCCGCGAGGGGAGCCATTTCTCTATAATCGATGGCGATGGTTTCTCCCGTTTTTCCTAAATGGATAAGCATAAATCCGCCGCCCCCAATATTGCCAGCCCTAGGCAAAGTAACCGCCAGGGCAAAACTAGCCGCAACAACCGCATCAATCGCGTTACCGCCCTTCTTTAAAACATCAACTGCAATCTGAGTGGCCCTGGCTTCTTGAGTGGCGACCATTCCATTTTTTCCAATTACAGGATGAAAAATATCGCTTTGCGAATAAATACCGCCTTGTTGGGCGAAAGACTGAAACGTATTAATAAATAAAAATGTTGCCGTTAAATAAATAGTAAAAAGAAATTTAATTTTTTTCATAACCATCCTGGTTAAAAAGTTTGAAGCCGTTTATCTCAAGGGCCAAAGCTAAATCTAAATTTTTAGAGGTTTCCTTATCTGAATAAAGTTATTTTTATAGCCATCAACTCGACCGCTGCAACGCTGCGATGCGTTTTTCCAGCGGAGGATGGCTTGAAAACATGGCCTGTACTCGACCGGCATTAATGGCAAAAGCGGCCATCTCTTCTGGAATTTTAGGCGCACGATTCGCGCTTTGAAGCCTCCGGAGAGCGTTGATCATGTTTTGGCGCCCAGCCAATGACGCCCCGCCTGCGTCTGCGCGAAACTCTCTCCATCGAGAAAACCACATGACTATCATCATAGCGATAACTCCAAACACAAGTTCAGCAACCATAGATACGATCCAAAATGCGGGTCCGTGTCCGCGCTCAACCCTGAATACTATTCGGTCGACAAGAAATCCTACGACGCGGGATAGAAAAATTACAAAAGTATTAACGATACCCTGTATCAATGAGAGAGTAACCATGTCGCCGTTGGCTACGTGGCTGATTTCATGGGCCAAAACAGCCTCTACTTCTTCTTGGGGCATATTATCGAGCAATCCAACGCTGACTGCCACGAGAGCTGAATTTTTATTCCATCCCGTCGCGAAAGCGTTTGGAGATTCGTGATCGAAGATACCCACTTCCGGCATTTCAATACCCGCTCGTTGGGCTTGCTGTCTTACCGTGGAAACCAACCATCGTTCATACTCGCTACCGGGTTGATTTATGGCCCTTACCCTCATTGTGGCCTTCGCCATCGTTTTAGAAAGCAGAAGCGAAATAAAGGAACCGGCAAAACCAATTACTGCGGAGTAAATTATGAGAGCGTTAATATCGAGAGCAATGCCATTTTGTTGAAGTAATCCTTCTAACCTCAATAGACGGAAAGTAAGACTTATCAGTAAAACAATAGCTAAATTTGTTATCAGGAATAGCCCCAATCGAAGCATCGATTCTCCTTTTTAAGAAAAAACTCAAACAGGTTTAATTGTTATTTTATGGTAAGCGCTTAAATGGGTTTTTTGCCGCATTTATTTTTATAAAATCTATTATGGAAAATAGCAATTCCTCCATTAAATATTTATCCTTTTATATTCCTAATTAACTTGACTATGAAGAGATTGAATTTTATTTAAAGATAACGGTTATTCATGTGGGCCTTATTTAAAACTAACTTCGATTAAGTAAAACCGAAATTTATTCAAATTTCGAAGAAATGCAAAAGAAAAAAATTGAGGCCTGTTAAGCCCTTTCAAAATCTGCCAAGTTAAAAACGATATAAAGACTGCAAATGTTGCCGTTGTCTATCAATAATATTGCCAAGGATAAGCGTCTATGAGTAAAAACCCTTATGAAATTCTTGGGGTTAGCAAAACCGCATCTGATGATGAAATTAAAAGCGCCTATCGAAAACTAGCTAAAAAGCATCATCCTGACCTGAACCCAGCCAATAAAACCGCTGAAGAAAAATTTAAAAATATTTCTCGAGCATATTCTTTTCTAAGCGACAAAGAAAAACGAGCGGCCTTTGATCGAGGCGAAATTGACGAGAATGGCCAACCTAAATGGGAAGGTTGGGGGAGCGCGGGGACTGGAGACGGAAGACAGTATTACCGAGATTTTGCGAGCGGCCCCGGAGGGAAACGTTATTATTCCTCAAGCCATAATATCAATCCTGAGGACCTTGGAGAAATTTTTGGCTCCATGTTTGGAGGCGGAGCCTCGGGAACCGATTTCAATGATATTTTTAAAAACCAACAAAGCGCCGACGTTCATTATAAGCTTAATATTAATTTTCTTGACGCCGCTCTTGGCTCCAAAAAGCAAGTCACAATGCCGGATGGGCAAACTCTTAATATTTCCATTGCTGAAGGCATAAAAGAGGGGCAAAAACTTCGACTAAAAGCTAAAGGTAAAAAACTGCCGGATGGACGTCAGGGCGACGCTTATGTTGAAATTCACATTACGTCGCATAAAACTTTTAAACGAAAGGATAACGATATTTACACTGAAGTCCCAATCGGAATTAATGAAGCAATTTTGGGAGATACGATTGAAGTAGAAACCATCCATGGTCCAGTAAAGATCAAAATTCCTAAATATACTGATTCCGGTAAACGATTCAGACTAAAAGGAAAGGGAATTAAAGGCGGCGACCATTATGTGGACGTGAAGATTGTGATCCCAAATGAGGTTGACGAAGATCTGGAAAATGCGATGAAAGCCTGGGCGGAAAAACATGATTATAATCCCCGAGAAGAAAAAAGGAAAGTAAACGCATGAGAAGAATGAACGAAGCTCTAAGGGAAATCGATAATTTTATAGATCGGGCCATTCTTGAAGATTTCATTGCGCGGGGATGGGTTCGCCCCCTGCGAGACCAGGCAGACTATTATTTTGAAGATGTGGACATATCTCGTATCCGTCTTGTCTGCGAATTACATATCGATATGAGGTTCGACTTTGACGCAGTTGATATAATCTTGTCTTTAATAGACCAACTTCACGCTAGCAGATCTCATCTTGATAAAATTGTCAAAGCAATTGAAGAGCAACCCAGAGACATTCGCGATGCAGTTTTAGAACGTCTGAAACTTGAGGCCTAACGATTCTCTAATCTATTATAAAGGAATCTCTAAAAACAGGTTAAAAAGTTTAAAAAAAGGTTATATTATAT
>JAYOZP010000077.1:0-10745 GCA_038154245.1 Nitrospinales bacterium
AAGATTACTTCATTTTTACCTTACAAGCTGTCTACAATTCTAGGGGCATATCACTGGCTAAAACTCTGTCACATCATTTGCCTAGTAGCTATTACTAAATCGCATATACTTTTTAGAGATATAAAATACTATTTCTTCAATTCACTCAACAAACTTTTAAACAAAAAATAGTAACACTAATGCTCTTTTATTTAATTACTATTATCAGTTTGAATAATTAAACGATATCAAAAATACCGTAAAAATTGGTCTTCATAATAGATGTGTGGATTTTATCAATTTGACTTTCAAGGCACAATGACAAACGACATGCATCAATCTAACTTTGAGGAGTTTTTTTAGGCTGTTTATTGACCCATTTCGATAAAACCGGTCTCGCCATTTTTAGTAAAAATAGCTTTACTTGATTGAATTGATTGGAGCGTCGCGTCCATGATTGATTCACCTACTTTTAATTTCAGATTGTTTTGCCCTGGAGAAGAGACAAAAATATAATTGGCGGGATTTCCTTCGCTAAAGTAAATAATTCCTTTTAGCTTTAGAGATGGAATATTTAATGAATTTTGTCTTTGGGGTTTTGCAGAAACTTCTTCCGCGATTTTATCAATTTGAGCTTTTTCAACTAAACTCACAAACTCCTCATTTGTCTTTATAATATCTTCTTTACTAATTTTCACTTCATTCTGAACCGTGGGATCTACATATTCTTCTTTAAGGTTCTCTATTTTATTTAAAATTTGTTCTTTTTCTGGAGGATTTTCATTAGCTATTTGAGGAGTCTTAACTAGAGCCTTTTTCACTCCTTCACCAGAACTAATTAGCTTAACAACCTCCGCAACTTTAGCCTGATTGGACACCTCAATTTTTGGGTTTTCTACAGTGGCAGAATTAACTTGATAGGGTCGAGAAGAAATCGATTTGGGCTGTTTATTTTCAGAACGATCCCCTGAAATTTGATTCATGGAAATTCCCGAAACCGAAGATCCTTTTGGCAATTCAATTTTATTTAAATTCGAATGCTTTGGAGGATAAAAGAATTTATTTGGAGCTAATTCTAGACTAATCTGAGATGGATTGGATTTAAAATAAAAAAACATACCCGCCGCAATAATCAAAAAAACAATAACTGCAGCGATTACGATCAAATTATTTCGTTTTTGACTGGTTTGGACAAACGGAGAAGTAGAGCCAAACTCCTGGCGTAAAGCTAAATCCTGAACATCAAGACTTTGCTCAAAAACACTTTTTTCTTCTTCAAGCTTTTTTAGCGTGTTTAAGATAGCGCTCATACAGCTTATCGAACCACTAGTCTTGGGGTATTATAGATTTTTAGTAAATTATACAATGCCAATTTACTCTCGGTATCAAACTTACCTTCATCCTTGATACCATATTTTCTTTGAAATCTTTTGACGGCATTAACGGTTTTAGGCCCATAATTGGAAGCTTCTCGGCCTTTAAAAAAGCCTAGTAATCTCAAATTCTTCTGAAGCCAAATAGATTCTTTACCTTTAAACCCCTTTCCAAAGTTATTTGGCAAAGATTCAAAATCTTTCCAAAAAATAATGGCCTTATTGTTCCAAAGAGACTCTATTGCAGAAAAGGGCATTTCAATTTTATCGACCGACCCAAAAGTCCCAAAACTATTTTTTGCAGAAACCAAAGCTAAATATTTTGTTCCTTGAGCGTTTGGCAAATTCATTTCCAAAATAACGGGGTAATTTAAAGTCGCAAGGCGAGAAAAGTTTCCGCTAAACTCATAAAAAGACAAACCAAAATCTACCTCTAAATTTTCAAAAATTGGTTCTTCTATGCCAATTAAATTACCTGGATCCACTCCCCAAGTTTCCAGTATCCATTTCGTAGCTTCTTCCTTACTTTCTTCTAAAGTCAAACTGGACAAATAGGTTACTAGTTTTTCAGTTTGAGAAATTTCCAACGACTCCGAAGAACCAATTTCAGAAATAACCGGCTTGGGAATTACTGGAGTTGTTTTTGAAACTATTGGATCGGGCTTTTTCTCAAGAATCTTTTTTTCTTGAGGTTTCTTTTCAGTTATTTCTGGAAGATTTAAAGCAGGTCTTATATCACGTGGAATAATATTTACAGCGGTGTTTAATGGATTTTCGCGTATGTATTGACTGAAATCTTTACTTGCGACATTCTCCTTAATTGAAGCCGCAAATTGGGGGATTTCCGTGCGACTTGCGGCAAAGAACAATAATCCGGCTAAAATAGCCGCAGGAAAAATAGTTTTGGTTATTTTTTCAAAACTTGTCGGATTCAATAACAAACCGCCAATATCTTTGGCGGCAATCTTAATAGTTTTCGCAGTTATCTTTTTTGTATTTAGAGTATATCCAATCAATAATGACCTATCGGCCAACACATTAATCATTCTCGGAATTCCTTGCGAATAGCGGAAAATCAAATCCATAGCCGACTTTGTAAATCGAACTTTCCCCTTACCTAACGCGACATTTAACCGGTGCTGAATATACCCTCTAGTCTCCTCTTGATTTAGAGGAAGCAGTTCCCATTGAATAGTAATACGCTGCTTAAGTTGTCGTAGTTCTTCTTTCTGTAAAATCTTATCTAATTCGGGCTGTCCGATTAATATTATCTGGATTAATTTTTGTGTATTTGTTTCCAAATTTGAAAGCAAACGCAATTGCTCAAGCACTGGAGTCTCCAAGTCTTGAGCCTCATCGACAATCAAAACAACTCTCTTGCCTTTTTTTCTTTCTTCAAGCAAAAAGGCGTTCAAAATATCGGTTAACTCTTTTCGGCTTTCTGTTTCAGACGGTATTCCGAGTTCTGAATTAATCGCTTGAAGTAACTCTACAGAGTTGAGGCATGGATTAAATATATAGGCAATATTAAAGCCTGAATCCAGCTGACTCAAAAAACTACGGCTTATTGTGGTTTTTCCCGTTCCAACTTCTCCCACGATCTTTAGAAAACCATTATTCTCCTGTAAGCCAAAAACTAAATGGGCTAAAACCTCTTTGTGCTTTGGACTAAGATAAAGGTATTTAGGATCGGGAGTTAGATCAAATGGCTTCTCCGAAAAACCAAAATAATCCTCATATATGCTATGGCGGCTTTTATTTCCACGACTCATTCCACTCATCCGAGAAACTGGAGACTTAGGTCCAGCATAGGGATGATCGCTCATTAAAGTTGCCTTAAAACCAAATACACTTTGATCATAGGCATCTCTCTTTTCGTTATCGGATAAAACAGAATAAGCCTCTTCTGCAAGGGAAAGCCTTTCCTTTGATTGGTCTAAAAAAGATGTTTGCTCTGGCTGAATAGTCCAACGCCCCGTTAAAGTTCGAAAAGCTCTTTCAATATCAGCGTTGGTGGCGTTCCGGGGAATTCCTAAAATTTGGTAGTAATCTTGATGTTGAACTGGATGCATAAAGATAAAGAAATTCAGTGGTTTGCGGAAATATTGGAACTTACATTGGGACCATAGACAGAATATCAAATAATCCCTTAATTTTCAAAGAGTTTTAAACGATTAAAATTAAACCTTATTAAGAACTTCTATTTTTTGTCTCATAACTTAACAACTATTTATATTGTCTCAAATTTTTTATTCGTAATTCTTCCACTTAATATCATTAAACCAATAAATGGATTTTAAAAAACATCTTATTTTCTTCAAAAAATTTGGCGCACAAATAGCCATTTATCTTTTCGGCTAAATACCGAAATCAAAAAAAAAATCATTTTAAAACAGCTTCCTAGAAGCAAAAATTAGCCTGAAATTTGAGTATATATATACCTAAAAGCATATAAATTTTATTAAAAATATTGGCAACCTATTGGACCAAATAAAATCTGATAATGCATGAAATAAGCTTGAACCATTTCAAATTAATGTGATAAAGTTCCTAGCGGTTTATAAGTATTTTTAGAAGATAATTTATTCTTCCGATCTTTGTTCGTGAGTAGAAAAATTAACACAACTGTTAATTTTAAAATCTACTTTTCGAGTTATAGTTTAAAAGCGTTAATTCGATTTTTGAACAGATCGCATTCAAAACCGTAAAGTCTCAAAGGTTTGATGTCCGGGAGGAACCTTTGAGATGAATGCCAAGATTTTTAAGAAAAAGGAGAAGCTTTTAAAGTTTGGCATTTCGCTGGGGGAAGTCTTTTATGACCACCCGGTTCCCTCATAGGAAAATAATAGCTGTCCATTCCTACTAAATTAGGTTGGTCGCATCTCAATCTTCCCGGGCTCTCGCCTTTATTATTAGCTTAACCTTTAGATATTTGCTTAGTCCGGATTTTATATAAAAAAAGTACCTTGTATTTTTTGTATAAGGGTTTTAGGTATTTTAAGATTTGGGAGATTTTTTATTATGTCTGTCGGGAAAGTTAAATGGTTTAGCGATAAAAAGGGTTATGGATTTATTGAAGTAGAAGGAGGAGAAGATGTCTTCGTTCATTATTCCTCTATCCAATCAGATGGCTATAAATCGCTCAAAGAAGGACAGTCTGTTGAGTTTGATATAACTACCGGGCAAAAAGGTCCTCAAGCGTCGAACGTCATTCCAAGATAAAGCTCTTTCTTAACCTCGGCAGGACCAAAATCCTGTCGAGGATATATTTAGGAGCTTCTCTCCAGAACAATAGATTTTCTGCGTTTCCTTCAAAATAAACTTATTAAATATTTTTTTAAATCTTCTTGGATAAAAACTCGCTAAACCCATATTTGTTTAAGAACATTTCTCCCATTCAGTACATACAGGCCTTTATCAACTTTACCGTTAATACTTAAATCTGATGGAATTGCATAATAAACCAATAAACGGGAAACTTATTAATGACTTCAAATATTTTTAGAACAACTTTTAAAGGCGTAAGAGGCTCTATTCCAACTCCGGCTTTGTCCCACCAGATTGAGGAAAAGCTTTCTAAGGCTATTGAATTAATAGCTCCAAAAGATTTGGAGAACGCCGAGTCGCGCAAAAACTTTATACAAAGTTTACCTCTAGAAATTAAAGGATGTTATGGCGGTAATTCGTCTTGCGTTTTGGTAGAAGTGGGTGGTCATAATTTAGTTTTCGACGCTGGAACGGGTCTAAGGATATTAGGGCTAGATTGGTTAAAGCAAGAATTTGGGAAAGGAAAAGGAGAAGCTCACATTTTTATTTCCCACACCCATTGGGATCATATAATGGGATTGCCATTTTTTAATCCGTTCTTTATTCCAGGAAACAAATTCACTATTTATGGAGCTCATGACAATCTTGCCGGTAGACTTGAATACCAACAAGAAGCAGATCACTTTCCCGTCTCTTTTGATTCTTTCGAAGCGGATATAAATATAGTTCAACTTGAAGAAAATGAATCTCTAGAATTAGGAGATGTAAAAATCACCTGGAAATTAAACTATCATCCAGGGGACTCATTTTCTTTTAGGGTTGACTATAAAGGCAAATCGATAGTTTACGCAACAGATGCAGAGTACACAGATTTTGGTCGAGGCAAATTTAAGGAAGAAGTTTCGTTTTTTAAAGATGCCGACATGTTAATTTTTGACTCGCAGTACAGCTTTATTGAGGGAATGGAAGAAAAGAAAGATTGGGGACATAGCTCCACAATTATCGGCGCAGATATCGCTTTAGAAGCTAATGTAAAAAAACTAGCGTTTTATCACCACGAGCCAACTTATGACGACTTCAAATTGGCGGAGCTTTTAAAGGAAACTTGGGATTATGTAAACGAGGTAGAACCCGACAATAACCTTGAAATATTTTTTGCTAATGAAGGTTTGACTTTTGATTTTCTGGAACCTGAAGATTCGTAAACAAAAAAAATCATTTCACACATTAAAAAGAAATTCTATTATATCGCCGTCTTTAACTTTATATTCTTTTCCCTCAGAACGGAGCAAACCAGCCTCCTTCACTGCATTCTCTGACTTAAGCTCTATTAAGTCGTCATAGTGATAAACTTGCGCTCGAATAAATCCTTTTTCAAAATCGGTATGAATCGCGCCCGCCGCTTGTGGAGCTTTCGCTTCTTTTCGAATTGTCCACGCTCTATTTTCTTTGCCTCCGCCTGCGGTAAAAAAGGTAGCTAACCCCAGTAAATCGTATCCCGCCCTAATCACTCTATTTAATCCCGGTTCTTCAAGCCCCATTTCCTCTAAGAAAATGTCTCTCTCTTCTGGGTCCTCAATTTCCATAATTTCGCCTTCAAGTTTGCCAGAAATGGTCACAATTTGAGCTCCCTCGGCATTGGCTCTTTCTCGAACTTTTTTCACATGTTCGTTTTCAGAATCCGAAGGATCAATCGTATTGCAAACGTATAAAACAGGCTTAGAAGTAATTAAATTTAAAGACTGGACAAAACCAATTTCGGCTTCACTTTCAAAATTTAGAGAACGAATAGGTCTACTCAAATTAACCGTTTCAATAAGTTTAGCCAAGCAATCCATTTCAAATCGGGCTTCTTTATTTCCAGATTTAGCAAGTTTCTCCACCTTTTGCTTTCTTTTTTGTAAGGACTCCAAATCTGCAATCGCCAACTCAGTTTCAATTGTTTCAATATCCGATATTGGGTCAATCTTACCGTGCACATGCGTTATGTTTCCATCTTCAAAGCAACGAACCACATGCGCGATAGCTCTCACTTCTCTTATGTGCCCTAAAAATTTATTACCTAAACCCTCTCCTTTAGAAGCGCCTTTTACTAAACCGGCTATATCCACAAATTGCATGCTGGTAAAAACTACTTTTTTAGCGGGCATCAATTCAGAAATTTTATCTAATCGAGAGTCTGGAACAGTAACAACTCCAACATTAGGTTCTATTGTTGTGAAAGGATAATTTGACGACTCTGCGCCAGCTCGCGTTAACGCATTAAAAATAGTCGACTTGCCAACATTTGGAAGTCCGACAATTCCACAATTAAATCCCATAATCGTTTCCCTAAAAATTTTCTAATAAAAGCTGGAAAAGTCTCTAACAAATAAATTCCTTAGAGTTTTCCTTTATTTATATTTTTTTAACCGGCAATGACTCGTTTTCACTAAACGAATCTAAAAAGTATAAAGAGAAAAAAATAAAAACAGCAACTACGCTAAGCATATAGAAAAAAGAACTTTCGTCTATAAAACTAAAAGCCACCAAAAACCCCACTGCCCCAATATTGCCATAAGCTCCAACGATCCCTGCTATTTGTCCTGCGGCGTTTTTATTTATCACTGGCGCAATAGCAAAACAAGCCCCGCTTCCAGCTTGAATAAAAATAGAACAGACAATCGAAACAACTATTGCGGCTCCTAACGACCAGTTGGAGTCAATATCGCCCATAAGCTTATAACATATAACAATTCCAAAAATAAGAAAAACGAGGGATCTCCTTCTACCCCAAATATCCGACAACCAACCTCCTAAAGGGCGGGCAAAAACATTCATAAAAGCAAAACTTGCCCCCCACATACCAGCTTGGACTGTAGAAAGACCAAATGTATTTTGCAAAAACTGGGGGAAAAAAGAAATGACCGCTAATTGAGAGCCAAACGTAAGAGCATATACTAAGCTTAAAACCGTTAAGTTTCTAAATTGACCTCTTTTATCGGAGGATTCGAAATTAACATTCGAATTATTTTTCCAAAACTTTGCAATATGATAAAAATACGCAAGTATGATAAGAAATAAAATTGTAAAAAACGTCGAATATCCTGGGCTAAAGGAAGCTGGGATTGACAGCTTCCAAACAGCTATAGACATAGCAATATAAGCTGGGGCCATCAATAAGGTAAAAAGCCATTTATCCTGTTTTGAATCTGGACGAAGCGTTTCATGCTTTTCTTTCAATAAATTTCGGTTTCGCTTTTCTTTAGCGTTGAAATAATAAACACAAGCCCAACCAAAACATAAAATCCCCGAAAAGTAAGAAGCATTTTTCCAACCTCCTTCCAACTCAAAAAAAGAGGCTACCCACGGCAACAAAAAAGCAGAAGCCGCCGCTCCCGAATTCCCCCAACCGCCATAAATCCCTTGCGCTATTCCCATTTTTCTATCGGGAAACCATTCGGATATCATTCTAATTCCCACGACAAACCCTGCCCCAGAAATTCCCATAAGTAGCCGAGAAACAAAAATCCAATAAAATGAATTTGATTGAGCAAAAACAAAACAAGAACAAGATGAAAATAAGAGTAATATTGCAAACACCAACCGAGGCCCAAAACGGTCGACTAAAGGACCAATAAAAATCCTGGCGGGAATAGTCAGCGCAACATTCGCAATCATCAAAATTTTGATTTGAGCTTCTGTAAACCCTAAAACTAAAACCAAGGTCGAATTAAATGGCGCTAAATTAAACCATGCAAAAAAAGTTAGAAAAAAGGCAAACCATGTTAAATGAAGTGTTTTTTGTTGATTTTGATCGAACCCAAACATACTGATCGCTTAAAGAGAGGCCATATTTATCAGAGTTAATATTGAAAATAAACTCTGATCCATTCATTTTGAAAATAGTCTGGGTATAAAAGTAGAATTTTCGAAACAATCAGAGGGAGGCATCAAGAAAATTACTCGACAAAATTTTAATATTTAATCACTCAAAATTTACCGTGTAATTTTCTTGATGTAACTTAGGATTAATTTCTATTGCTATCTGAAGATTGAACCGGGCGCCCATTTCATCTAAAAAACCGTTTTCTTCTTCCAATATCAAATCATAAACTGTGGAATGAACCTGAACCGTTACCTTTTTCTTGTCCAGGTTTTCTCCAGCCATTCTCTGTATATTCCTAAAAATCTCGTAACAAGTTGTTGTTGGCGATTTAATATACCCTTTTCCTTCACAATAAGAACATGGATCGCATAATGTCTGGCTAATGCTCTCGCGAACCCGCTTGCGGGTCATTTCTACTAAACCAATTTCAGAAATCTTTAAAATTCTGGTTCTATATCGGTCTGACTTCAAAGCTTGATTTAGAGCCGACCACACTGTCTCCTTACTGCTTTCCTTTGCCATGTCGATAAAGTCGACAATAATGATACCGCCTATATTCCTTAATCTAAGCTGGTAAACGATTTCCTTCACCGCTTCCAAATTAGTTTTCAATATTGTTTCTTCAGGATCGCTATGCCCTACAAACTTACCTGTGTTTACGTCGACAGCCACTAAAGCTTCCGTTTGATCAATAGAAATATAACCTCCGGATTTAAGCCAAATTTTTCGGCCAATGGCTCGGCTTATTTCCATCTCGATTCCATAGTGATCAAAAATAGGAATTTTATCGTCGTAAAGCTCAATTTTTTCGATCAAATGAGGCATGTAAGCCGAACAAAATTCAAGACATTTTTGATAATCTGGCTTCGAATCAATAACCAGGCCTATAACATCCTGATTAAACAAATCTCTTATTGATCGTACAATTAAATTTAAATCTTCGTATAATAGATATGGGGCGGCGACTCTCTCGGATTTATCTTTAATATTTTCCCAAAGGCGATGCAAGAATTCTACGTCTGACACAAAATCTTGTTTAGTTCTTCCTTCGCCCGCAGTCCGCACAATATAACCTTCGCCAGGCCTTCCAACTTCTGCGATTAAATCTTTTAACCGCTCTTTCTCTTCTTCGTCTTCAATTCTTCTAGAAACGCTGATCTGTCGCATTGTCGGCATATAGACAATATGCCTTCCCGGAAGAGTAATATAAGAGGTTAAACGAGGACCTTTTGTACCCATGGGGTTTTTTGCAACTTGCACCATGAGTTCCTGACCTTCTTTCAGGATGTCTTGAATTGGAATGCCAAAATTGGTCTGACGAAAAGGCTTTTCTTGATCTTCTTCCATTTCATCGTCGTTCAAATCTTGAGCATGTTCTTCGTTTTCCTCATGCTCTATACCGTGGAGATCCATGGTATCAATGTCGCCAACATACAGAAATCCGGCTTTCTCAAGACCAATATTTACAAATGCTACTTGCATCCCTGGAAGCACTCGGATGACCTTACCTAAATAAACATTACCCACAATCCCACGGTTAGCCTTATGCTCAATAAACAACTCCGCCAATTGGTTGTTTTCCAATAAGGCTACACGTATTTCACGATTATTCGAATTTATGACAATTTCTGAAGCCATACAAAAAAAGGTCTTAATTTAACTTTAATTGCCATCTGCTACGTTTAAAAACGTTATCGTTAATTTTCTTTTTTTAATATTTCGCACAAAAAAACAGCAAAATTAAATGTAAAACGAAAGTAAATTCGAAAACGCGGCAATCACTATATATTCCGCCAAACAATCTGAATTCTTCAAAAGGTAGATTGTTGAAATTATAGCACTATTTTAAAATACCTTCACGGCAAACTCATTGAAATAAGCGATTAATTCACCTTATTTCTCTTCTCATTTCAATGTTTAGCAGTAAACCAAAGGCAAAATAGGTAGAAATAAGAGAGGAACCGCCATAACTCAAAAGAGGTAGGGGTATTCCTGTAATAGGAAATAATCCTATTGTCATACCAATATTAACAATTATATAAAACGCTATAGAACCTATGATTCCAAGAGCAAGAAATAACCCAAACCGATCTGCGGCTTTATAGGCTATATTTAATCCCTTCAATATAATATAGATATATAGAATCAAAAGAACTGTAACCCCAACAAAACCCATTTCTTCGGCAAATACGCTAAAAATAAAATCCGTGTGTTTTTCTGGAAGAAAGTTTAAACGACTTTGGGATCCTGCGAACAAA
>JAYOZP010000077.1:10755-22744 GCA_038154245.1 Nitrospinales bacterium
CTCCAAATCCTCCCGATCCTATAGCAATTTTTGATTGGATAGCATGATATCCGGCTCCTAAAGGATCCAATTCAGGGTTAAACAGGGTGAGTACTCGCGTTTTTTGATAGTCTTTAAGAATAAACCAAAGCATAGGGATAGAAATCAATCCTGCGCAACATAACTTGACCAAGGTGGCGGTATACATTTCTGAAGCTAAAACAAAAATACCAAACACAAAAAGAATGATCATTGCCGTTCCTAAATCTGGTTGCAACGAAATAAGAAAACAAATAACACCTGTATAAAGCCCCGGTATGATTAAATTAACTAATTTATATTTTCCGTCATGTTTTTTCTTGGAATAATAATTGGCTAAAACAATAATCAAAGCAAATTTTGCAAACTCTGACACTTGCAAAATGAGCGGACCAACCCTAATCCACCGACGAGCGCCGGAAGCAATATTTCCGAAAAACAAAGTCCAGACAAGAAAAATAATGATAACGGCATAAATAAAATAAGCATTCCTACCCCAAAAACGATAATCGACAAAAATCGCAAACAACATAACCGCTAGACCTAAACAAATTCTAAAAATCTGTTTAATGTAAAGACTTCTAAAAAACTCCTCCGGTCTCCCATGATTTGCGCTATATATAATTACTACTCCTAAAATTGAAATCGATAGAATGACTGAAAAATAAATCCAGTTAAAATTTGAAAACATTTTTCGATTCATTTTGTTTTGTTATTCCTCAATTCATTAAAGAAGCTATATCGTTAGGTAAAGGAGATTCGAATTCAACAATTCTTTTAGAACATGGATGCTGAAATTCTAGTTTATGCGCATGGAGAGCTTGCCGAGTAAGGACTTTTGGCGAAGGGTTTGAACTGTTCTTATTATAGAGTTTGTCGCACAAAATTGGATTGCCCAAGTGTGATAAATGAACTCTAATTTGATGAGTTCTACCTGTTTTAGGGAATAGTCTTAAAAACGCGAAAAGTTTAAACTGTTTGACCATTTCATAGTGCGTAATAGCCTCTCTCCCCGACTCAATATCCACAGCCATTTTTTTTCGATTAATTTTATGCCTGCCAATTGGAGCGTTAATTATTCCCGAGTTTTTTTTCAAAGCCCCTCTTACCAAAGCAAGATACTGTTTTTTCACAACTCGATCTTTAAATTGTTTAGTTAAAGATTGCAAAGCATTATCGTTTTTAGCCACAACAATCAAACCAGAAGTATCCTTATCCAACCGGTGAACAATTCCAGGTCTTTCCACCCCTCCAATTCCAGAAAGGTCCGAACAGTGGTTCAAAATCGCGTTTACTAGAGTACCTGTATAATTGCCTGGAGCTGGATGCACTACCATTCCGGCAGGCTTATCGACGACCAAAATTGACTCGTCTTCAAAAACCGCTTTTAATGGGATTGGTTCTGGTTGAACTTCTAAAGGAATAGGATCGGGGACCGCCACTTCGACGGAATCCCCAAGTTTAAGCTTGTAATTAGGTTTTGCAGAAACTCCATTGACAGTTACTAGACTACCGTCAATCAGTTTTTTAAGATAAGACCGGCTAAAATCTGGAAGTTCGTCGGTCAGAAATACATCCAATCGACTGTTTAAACGAGTTTCGTTAATTAAAAATTCATAATCTTGCATTTATTTGGATAACAATATTAATAACTAAACTCAGCGCCGCTCAAAAACCATCTATTTTTCAAGCATCCTAGGCATAAGTTCAACTAAATTGCATGGTTTATGTTCGCTATTCAGTTGATGAACAATAATTTGATCCCAACCATCCTTACAAGCCCCTGTGGACCCTGGTAATGCAAACATCATGGTGCCGTTAGCGACGCCTCCCGTAGCGCGAGATTGAATGGTTGAAGTCTTTATATTTTGATAACTCAACATTCTAAAAAGCTCTCCAAACCCAGGAATGGCCTTATCATACAAACCTTCAAAAGCTTCCGGTGTAACATCTCGACCTGTCACTCCAGTTCCTCCCGTAGAAACAATCGCGTCTACCTCGGGGTTATTTATCCATTCCTTTAAAACTCCTTGAATTTTATCAATGTCGTCGGTAATTATGCGCTTATCTATCAAATTATGACCAGCTTCCTTAACACGCTCCGCTAACACGTTCCCAGACTTATCATCCTCCTCAGTTCTAGTATCAGAAACTGTCAAAATGGCAATGTTCACTACTTTTTTGGACGAATCTTGCATTGTTTACTCTCCAATTCACTCAAATTTTAGTCATATTATCAATCTCTTAGCCTTAGTTCAAGCAACAAGAAAAACCTAATTGGTATTTGAATAGTTTTCTGATGGTTTTAACTTTTTTGAATCATCCAAAAAAATCATTTTTCAGCATTTGCTCATAAATTGCTCTCGCATATAAATAATGGGCTAAATAGTTTGGATGATTTTCCCACTCAGAAACAGCCATAGACATATTGCTATGTTCTTTAAATAGAGGCATTGGATTAACTGTTTGAATTCCTATTTTTTTTAAATCTTCCTCAACCAACTTTAAAATTCGATTTATTCTCGCAAGCCCCCCAGTTGGACTTTTAAAATTATTTTTTCTAGGTTCAACGAAACCTTGAGGAAGTAATGCCACAATTGGCGAAGGAAGTTTATGGCGTTGAGCTAAATTTTTTATTTCTATAAATTCATTACGGACGTATTTCCAAATCTTTGGATTTGGCATTTTATTTGTCAAAAATAAATTCGTCCTATCCTTCAAAAACTTATAAATCTGAAGTTCTTCATACCAATTTTGCTCTATTAATAATTGAGGAGAACTCAGTTTAGATAAGGTTTTTAGGTTGCGACTTGGATTTGATAATGCTGGGATATTCATGAAAAGGTAATCTCCAGTATTTAAATCTTTCATCGAATAGGCGCCCAACGTGCTTTGTGTGGTTATTTTTATATCGTTATGAAAAAAACCAATGAGAGCTAAATCGCATTCTACAACGCTTAATATTCCTTTTATTAAATCGCGTTCTTGATCTGTTGCATAACCCGGTACTCCAAAGTTTAAAACTTCTACTTTTGAAAAAACCCTGCTTTTCAAAGTCGCCAAATGGCGATTAAGCATATTTTCTAATATAAATGTATAACGGTGTTCATCGGCTAC
This sequence comes from Nitrospinales bacterium, assembly GCA_038154245.1. Lineage (GTDB taxonomy): Bacteria > Nitrospinota > Nitrospinia > Nitrospinales > JAJDAT01 > JAJDAT01. The sequence continues at coordinate 13,891 of JAYOZP010000077.1, forward strand.
GGCCACTCCAAACGTAACGCTATCCCCAAAAACTAAAATCCGAAATACATTCTTATTTTTTTTGGGATTAAATTCTTTTTCTCTAAACCCCATTCCATTTGTTTTATAGGATAAACCAAAAGTGCTATAAAAACCGTTTGAAGGAGCCATATATAAGATACTATTTTTTACTAATACGAATGGCGAGGCTTTATACTTTGTAAAATAAGGCGGCGATGGAGGCAACGACTGAGGAGCATATTTTTCAGCCATCCAAAGAATACTCTCTATAGATGCAAAACTAATAAATACTCCACTAAATAGCAAAAGAACGTTAGAAAAGATATTCGCTACTTTTTTCCCTTTTTTGTTAATTTTTATCGAAAGTACAAGCAATACTGCGGAGGCTAAAATAGAAAGGAGTATTATCATTAAATTATGGGAAAACAAATAGATCGTTTAAGCAATAATAAATTTGGCTGGATTTTGAATCCATTTTAACATTTAATAATCTCGGCCTTAATTTAATTAAAACTGATTCAATTTGAAATTAACTTAACTTATGCCTACAGCAATAATTACAGGAGGAGCTGTTCGTCTAGGGAAATCATTTGCCCTGCATTTAGCAAGCAAAGGCTACGATGTCGCGTTACATTTTAGTAAGATGCGTCCCGAAGCTCAATCCGTTTTAGATCAATTAAATAATATGAATGTAAAGTCGAAGGGGTATACCTGTGATTTTTCTAATATGAAAAACGCCGAAGAATTACTTGATAAAGTATCTACAGACTTTTCCGATATAACTTTACTAATTAACTCTGCGGCTAACTTCATTCAAGAGAACATTGAGAACACCAATTCCCAACATTTGTTGGATACATTTCATATAAACCTATTATCCCCTTTCATTCTAATGAGAGAGTTTAAAAAAAAGTTTAATCAAGGAATGATCGTCAATATACTCGATGAAAGAATCCTTAGAAATGTACCAACTTTTGCCGCTTATTCAGTTTCCAAAGTCGGATTGGCACATCTAACTCGCATCGCTTCCATTGAATGGGGAACACAGGTACGAGTTAATGGAATTGCTCCGGGGTTAATTCTTCCACCTGCCGGCCAAGACGATAGTTATTTAAAAAAAGAGTCGGAACACGTTCCAACAGGCAATCACGGTTCTCCAGAAAACCTAATTAAAGGATTAGACTACCTATTGGAAAACACATTTGTAAATGGAGAAATTTTATTCATAGACGGGGGAGAATCTATTAACCCAGGTTATACATTTCCTCGACAAATATAATGAACCCCTTTCTTTCAATTATCATTCCAGCATATAACGAAGCATCTCGATTACCTCGAACACTCCCTAATTTAAGAAAATTTTTAGAAGAACAAGACTTCGCCTGGGAGGTCATTTTGTCCGACGACGGAAGCGCCGACCAAACATTACAAATCGCCTCAGAGTATTTTGGCGATGAAGGGTTAATCAAAATAAGTTCATCTAAGAACAGAGGGAAAGGCCATGCCGTTCGTCAAGGAGTTTTAGCCGCAAAAGGAGAAATCTGCTTACTGTCCGACGCGGATTTTTCAACACCTATCCAAGATTTTTTTAAATTATATCCATTTATACAAAATGGATACGATATCGCAATCGGGTCCCGTTCTCTTCCAGAGTCTAATGTAACAATTAGGCAAGCTTGGTATAGAGAAGGTATGGGAAGAGTATTTAATAAATTCGTTCAACTCATTGTTTTAGATGGCTTTATAGATACTCAATGCGGTTTTAAATGCTTTCGAAGAGAAAAAGCTATTAGAATATTCGAAAAAATGAGGATCGATCGTTTTAGTTTTGATGTAGAATTTCTTTATTTAGCTAAAAAATCAAATCTCAAAATTTCAGAAACACCAGTAGAATGGCGCAATGTTCTTGAATCGAGGGTTCGAATTGTTCAAGATTCATTAGGAATGCTAAGAGACCTTTTTCAAATCAAGATCAACGATTTTTTGGGGAAATATAATTGAAGAAGGTTATTAAACCTTGTATTGTAGATTTCTCTGAATTACTGCAAAATATTCTGGGTTTAAGTTATTTTACATTGCCTATTTAATAGGTATAAATTCCAACTTTAAGGAGGGAACCATGAAATACCTGGTAAAACCCCTATTAACAGTTTTCATTGCAATAAGCATTTTTCTAATTCCCTCTTTTAGCGATGCAGCGCCAGCAAAAACGTCAGCCTGCATGAAAATAGCAAATGCGGACGATAAAAACCTTTGTCTATCAAAATCCAAAGACGAAGACAAAGCTTATGGATATACAAATAAAGATCATAGCCACTACTACTGCACTTTGATAAGAAATCGCGATAAGCAAAATTTTTGCTACGCATTAGCCAATACAAACCCAAACATGTGCGGTCTAATTATTGAAAAAAAATTAGAAGACGAATGCAACGCGCATTTTAAAAAATAGTTAAATACTTAGTTTTAAAAATTACTTACAAACTTATTTTGGCGTAGATTTGTTATGAAACAAATTGGAAATGAAGAATTGATTCATGAAATCATGAACAAATTTGAATTCTTTCAGGATTTTACTGATGAAGAGAAAAATCAAATGATTAGCCTGAAGAATAATATTTCATCGTTTGAAGATGGTGAAAAAATCATTTGCCAAGGAGACATCGACTTCGCCATTTTTTTAGTTATGGAAGGCGAAGCTATTGTTTCAAAAGAAGAAGCTCCTTCAATTCATTTTTTAGAATTAAAGGAAGGCGATGTTTTTGGAGAACTGTCTTTGTTAGGAAAACGTTTACGAAGCGCAAATGTAATTTCTAAAGGAGGCACAAAAACATTAAAGATGGAAGGTTTGTTTCTAGATTCAATGCCTCCTTCCATCCAAAATAAGTTTAAAGATCATTTTATTAAAGGTTTCATCAAACGCATAGATTGGATGAACCAAAGAATTCTCTCTATAAAAGAAGAGCTGAACGACGTTTATACCTTAGTCAATGAACCCATTAATTGGCTTGATGAAAAAAACGAATCCCGCCATAAGCAACTAAGCGCTCAACTCCAAGATTTGATTACTACAGCTCAGACCCTGCTTTCAAAACAAGAATAGTTACGTCTCCTTTTTCTTGGAGTCTGCCCTCAATGAAATACACTCTACATCAAGATTTAAATAAGCAATGGAGTTCTATTACCATGGGGTGCTGGCAAATCGCTCCTAGTGGAGGCTGGGGGGATATTTGCCCGCCTGACGATGCAGACAGAGTAGTTAAAACAGCTTTGGAAATGAACATTAATGCTTTTGATACTGCGGAAGGTTATGGCGACGGAGAATCTGAACGAAGACTGAGCAAAGCGCTTGGTAATAAAAAAGACGATGTAATTATTATTTCGAAAATTTGGCCCGACGCTGAAATCACCATTGAAGGTTATAAAGAAAGACTAGAAAACTCTCTTCGAGCTTTAAATAGAGACTATGTAGATGTTTATCTTGTGCATTGGCCCGGAGATTATTTCGACGCGCCAGAAAAAAGTGAAAGACTTTGCCAAATTATGTCCCGTATCAAGGCAGAAGGGAAGGCAAAAATAGTTGGCTTATCAAATTTTAGAGCGCAAAATATTAAAAGATTAGGCGAACGAGCCGCCTACTTTTCAATCAATCAAGTTCCATACAGTATTATTAAAAGGGAATATGAAGGCGAAACTATGGAAATGTGCGAAAAAAATAATATCCAGTACATGGCCTACTCCCCAACGGGTCAAGGGTTTATGGGAGGCCGTTTTGATGAAGACGCTCTAAAAAGCCCAACAAGGCAAAGCAACAGGCTTTTTCACCCTCCTTATTTTGAACACGCTTTTAAAGTGTACGAAACCGTGCGGGAAATAGCCGAAGAAAAAAATTGCACTACTGTCGAAATTTCTTTAGCTTGGGTGATAAAACAAAAAAATATTTTAACCGCTATCGTTGGTTCTAGGAAACCGGACCAGGTGAGAGAATTTGCTAAAGCGACTGAAGTTGAACTTTCCGAAGAGCAAATGAATCGACTCAATTCGGCAAGTGATTCTTTCATTGAATCAACAAAAAACTTCAATTAAATAAATGGTAAAAAGCTATGGAGGAAAATAGCGAATGGAGCGAAGTTCCAGAAAATGGGATTACGTTAGGCCCTGAAGAAGCTCTTTTAAGAGAAATTGAAAAAAATAAAGCTTTAAAGGTAGAAAAACTTGGACTTAAAAACGAAATTGAAAGGTTACAATTAGAGAATTCGCATTTAAATAACGAAAATCAAAAACTAAAACATAAATTAAAACAATTTACATCCACCCTTCCTCAACAAAGCGCCTCTTTAATCGATTCTCAGTCCTCCACCGCTTCTTTTTCCAATTTCCTAATTTTGGTTATTGTAGTCTCGATTTTTGTTTTGCTTCTCTTTTTCATATTTTTTTAAATAACTATTCAATCTGAAGTTAAAAATTTAAGAAAAATTGAATCTTATTTTAATTTTTTCCATCTAAATATAAGATTTATCCGGTATTATACGCCTGAGTTAAAAAACTTATGCCTTTTTAGCGTATTGGTAAGAGCGGCAGATGTGAACGAAGCCAATTTAAATTTTGTTTTATTTTTGAGCGAGGTTAAAGAAAATGTGGGTTTTTGAATTTTTTCATGTATTGATGGGAATTCTATGGATCGGATTGTTATATTTTTTCAATTTAATCCAAGTTCAGTCCATGCCCAAAATGACTGAAGAGGGAGCGGCCAAACCGTATACTCAGATCATTCTTCCAAAAGCATTGTGGTATTTCCGCCATGCAGCTCTTTGGACTGTAATAACAGGAGTTTTGTATTATGGCGCTGGGATGTCAAGTCGCGGCGCAGTCCAAGGTATTCCAAGCGCAACTATCCATATCGGTATGGTTCTTGGCCTAATCATGGCATTTAATGTTTGGTTTATTATTTGGCCTAACCAAAAGAAAATTATTGCAGGCGAATTAGAAGGCGACGCTTTAGCAAACGCTAAAAAGACCGCTTTCTTAGCAAGCCGAACAAATGCATGGCTTTCATTGCCAATGTTAGCTTGCATGGTAGCTGCAAATTACGGCGGTTTTTAAGTAAAAGCAAGATGGGGAAACTCAAGTATCTAATACTTGAGTTTCCCTCTATTCTCTCCTAATTTCAAAGCCCCCTGTTTACCAAATCGCTAAATTGAGATAATAAAACAGGGTCCAAATGCCCTTCCCAAGATTTCATAATTTTTAAAGATTCATCTCCGGGAATAGGATTTTTATAAGGACGCTTTGCGGTTAACGCCTCAAACGCATCGGCAATGGCCGCCATTGCGCCTAAGTTTCCAATATCTTCACCTTTCAATCCCCTTGGGTATCCTGTTCCATCCATTCTTTTATGATGCCGCCCTCCAATTTCAACCATATTGTTTGTAATACCCGGAGATTGCCTTAAGATATCCATTGTATATTCGGCATGTTTTTTCATGGTTTTAAATTCATCTTCAGTCAAACGACCTGGTTTATTCAAAAGAGTTAAAGGAATTTTTGATTTTCCCATGTCGTGTAGCATACCACCTGTAACTACTTCCAAAGTATCTTGTTTATTCAACCCCTTAAAGTTTGCAAACGAACCTAAGATAGCCGCTACTCTTAAGGAATGAACAAAGGTACCGTTATCATGCCCATGCACAGCATCTAATAGACTTTGAACGTCTCCATCAACAACGCTTTCTACTAAGTAGGAACAAGTCTCTTTAATTTCTTCATAAGGTAAAGGTTTACCTTCTTCCACAGCCTTCAAAGAATTTTGCATAGATGCAACGCTTAGTCGTAGCATCTTTTGCTGAATTGGTTTTAAATTTCCCCATGACTGTTCAATTTTAGAATTTCCAAATTTCTCAATCTTCTTTAACAAAATTTTAGTGTCAAACGGTTTCACTAAAAAATCTACCGCTCCCAGTTCGATAGCTTTAGCGACTGTTTTTTTATCGCTTTTTGACGTCAACATTATTACCGGAGTATCGGAAATATTTTCTAATTTTCTAATTTCAGTTAAAGTCGAAAGGCCATCTTGCATGGGCATATTAATATCCATGAAAATTAAATCCGGATTTGTCGTTTGGATTTTTTCCAGCCCTTGCACGCCATTATTTGCTTCTACAGTTTGATGACCGTATTTAATTAATACTTTAGACAAAAGAGTACGAGAAGCTCTATCATCTTCAACAATTAAGATTTTTTTTGGCATAACGCTTCATTTGAAAGGTAAACATTTTTATCGACTAATCTGCGTACAAAAAATCGCACTGCCGAAATCGTACTACAATTTATCAATCTGATAAATACCTTAACGCTTTAATAAAAGAATATCTTATTTTTTAGCTTTGGAAAATTTTTTTATACATTTACTTTAAATATAATTTTTAACACTTCTATACTCTAATCCTAATTTTCAAAAAATATGTGATAAGAATCACATTAAGCTTAAAAGCTTTCAACTAAAGCGGTTGACCCTCTTCAGCCTTCCAATAGATTATCCAAATTTCATTCCAGCCCTTCAAAAAATATATGTTATACTTTCCCCCTGATTTTATAGACTGCGCGGAACTTTTAAATATTTTTTAAAAAATCAAATGATCAAATCCCTTTGTGTTGTTGGTGATAATGAAATAGACGTCTATCAAGTAGAACGAATCTCTAAAAAATACAATTTAGCTAAATTTCTTTATTCATTTAGCGACGGGCAAGAAGCGCTTGATCACTTTTTTTCCTATGAAGATAGCAAAAAAAAATTCAACAGTAACTTCCCACCGATAGTTATTTTGTTAGATATCAATATGCCTCGAATGAGTGGTATCGAGTTTTTAGAAGAATACTCAAAACTACCGCAAGAAAAAAAGGACAGTATAATAATTATTATTTATACATCCTCAGACCAAGAAAAAGATAAAAAGCGAGTTGCCGACTTCCCAGTGGTTAAAGATTATATTGTAAAACCCTTTGGCCCTGAACACGTTGAAAAAATTCTAAATCTCGCAAAGAAGAATTAATTACCGCTCTCTAATTTTTCAGGCAAAAAAACCGTAAATTCCGTCCCCTCAGTATCGCTCCTCACAGATATTTCACCTTCAATTTTTTCGATATTTTTTTTCACAATATATAATCCCAATCCACTTCCAAATGAAGCAGCCTTATGAAATCTCTTAAACATTCCAAAAACATCTTTCATATGTTTTCCAGGTATCCCCAAACCATTGTCAGTCACTCGAATACAATTACCGCCTTTATCTCTTGAGAATTCAACTTCAACAAACCGATGGTTCTTATTTGGGTCGGAATATTTTATAGAATTGGAAATGAGATTTTCTAATATTGTTTTGATTAGATTTTTTGGAGTATAAAGACTCTCCACGTTTCTAAAATTAAAACGCACTTCAACTTGTTTTTCATCAATGAGAAACGCTAAATTCTCTTTAACCGAATTCAGTTCGTTTTTAATATTAACTTCTTCAAATTTAATCTCTATTAGATCGGAGGTGGATAACTCTAAGATATCTTCCATTAAGTTTTCAAGCTTTTTAGTTAAGCCTCCTACCTTTTCAATATTATGCAAAACCTCTTCATAGTTACCATCCTCCATATCCATCTTCATTATTGCGCTTAATCCTCTAATATTAACGAGAGGAGCTCTTAAATCATGAGAGGTTCTATAAGAAAATTCTTCGAGTTCCTTATTAGCAACTTTCAGGTTTTTAATTAAGTCCGTTCGCTCCTTCTCCATTTTCTTTCGGTTTGTAATATCTTTAAAAATAACAACCGCTCCCATTATTTTGCCACTTTCGCTTAGAATAGGAGCGCTAACATATTCAACCGGAAAACTTGAACCATTTTTTTTCCAAAAAACTTCAGTTTCAACATGAGATATTTTTCCAAATTTAAACGCCTCAAAAATCTTACATTCTTTATTGGGAAATGGTTTGCCTTCTATCCTGCTATGATGAATCAATTCATGTTGTGAACATCCCTCCATCTCTTCAAAAGTATACTCGAGCATTTCTTCAGCGGCTCTATTAGCAAAAGTAGTACAGCCATTTAAATCTAGGCCGTAAATTCCTTCGCCCGCCGACTCCAAGATTGATTGCAATTGTTCTTTCGTATCGCTTAAATTTTTTTTCAGCCTGTTTTTTTTCAAAAAATTGCCCTATTTGTGTCCCAATACCTTCAAAAAAAAATTTTAGGTCGTTATCAAAGCTTACTGTCCCAATCGTAAAAACCTCGAACACGCCCAAAAACATTCCCTCAGAATAAACTGGAAACCCGAACGCAGTTCGAGCGTTAATTTTTTTCGCTTCTTTTGCTCTTGGGAAATTAGTATCCTTAGATACATCTTCCACCCAACTCGGCTTTCCCGATTCCCAAATCCGACCGGGCAACCCTACCTCTTTTTCAAAGAAAATATTAAAACTCTTTTCTTTAAATAAATCGAATTCTTCTCGACTTAATTTCGAAGAGCAAACTCCCTCGTTACAACGCAACGTATTAGTTTTTGGATCAAAATGCCAATAGAAAGATAAATCCCAATTTGAATGAGCGACAAAAACACGTAAAATATTCGGAATCGCTTCTTCAGCTTTTTTTGACTCTGCCAATATTTTGGTCAAAGTATGCGGTAGCGGCTTACAATCATGGCCCAGGCATGATGTATAAAAGAATAGACCAAGCTAAAAGCTACAAAATGAAAACTATTTTTGATTATCTCCCTTGGGAGACAGCAGCTTACGTTGAGGGCGTCGATAATAGTCTTCCTCAAGGCAGTAATCTGCGGTTTCGTCCATGATACATTTGTTGGCGCGTC
>JAYOZP010000078.1:0-3358 GCA_038154245.1 Nitrospinales bacterium
GCCGCCCTCCGCGCCGCCAACGCCGAGCTGGCTGGGGCGCTGCAAGCAGTCCTTGCAAACCGGCACCAATTAGAAGGCGAGGCAATGTTTCTTGTTCTCCCTGAATGCGAGGAACATGCTCGCGCGTTACTCACTCGCCAACAAACTAAATAACAAAATGACTAATAACCAATTAGCCGAAAAAGCAATCCTCAGATACGGAAAAGGTCTAGGCAATATGTCTATTGCCGAACTTGAGGATTTTATTCGCAGTGAATGCCAAGCCGCCGAAAAAATGGAAGCGCGAGTAGACGAATTGCAGCAATTTGCAATTAGTTATGATGAAAGGGCTCATACACTCCAACTCCGCGTTGAGCAGGCCGAGGCCCGCGTCGCCGAGCTGGAGGCTGCGCTGCGGGATATTGCGGGGAACCCTGAGCGCGACGCGGATTATACGATCTGTGAGTTAAAGATGCGGCTTCGCGCACGTACCGCCCTCGCCCGCCACCGCTGAAAATATTGCGTTAGTTGAGCAGGCAAAACAATTAAAAGAAACTAACACCAAATCAACAACTTAAACTCAAAAAAAATATGAGCATCACTTATACTCCACCCGAACAGAAGAAACGGCAAATTGTTTATCCCGGAGTTTTTCGACTTAAGGACAAAGTAACTACGGTTTTAGCTATGAATGAAACTGCGGCATTAGTCCTTGTCGCGGGCTGTAATTGTCAAGTTGGCGAATTTTGTCCAGACTGTACTCGCTTTACCGACGAAAAAACATGGGAATATATTGGTGAAGCAAACATTAACGTAACAGTTAAAAATTAAAAATACTATGTCTAAACGCGCTGCTCAAGTTTTCCGTGATGCTGCTTTGTATTATCTATGGGATGGAGATAACACACAAATTGGTGTAGACAAAACTTTTTCTTGCCATGCTCTTCGGAGCGCGGCGGAATATAAAGAATATTCTGAGGAATATATTGATGAATTAAAGAGGAAATACTGGGAATATATTGGTTGTTCGTCTGGTTCTGGCCCGGGAGGTAATTGGTTTTACACTGTTGATAATAATAGCTGTGCTAATCAAGAACGTAGGTTTATGTGCTTACTATTAATGTCCGAAATTCTTAAAGATGATTGGTTTTTAATCAATAATTTAAGGCATTTTTGAACTATTTGAAGAAAATTAAGCGTTTTTGGCTTGATTTGCGGCAATTTGCGCCTATTTTGTCGCCATGCAACTAAATAACACTCCTACGCGCCATACGTTTATTCTTGCTATAGGCAAGACCTGTAGCCCACAATTGGTCACTCAATTTGTGGCGGAAGAAATGGCAACTGGCCGCGTTCCGGTAGATATGGGGCAAATTAGCCAAATAATCTACGAAAGTTCTAAAGGGGTAATTTGTAAAGCTATAATTGATTACTTCCCAGACGGATATGAAGAAGTAATTTATCCAGAAGACTGGCCGGAAAATAAAATATCACCATGAATTTTTACCCAAAATCTAAGAGTTTTACTTGTACGGATATTTCTGTATTAGATGGTTCTTTATTAGAGTTTTGGACTATTAAGAATGACGGCATCCACGCAAATATTGGATTTACTATTCTGCCGTTTGATTTTTGGTCGCAATTTTTCTACGAAAATAAGCCAAGTAGCGCTGGTGTTTATCGCCGGGCACTTGGAATCGGTATTTTTAGTTTTTTTTATGATTATGAACGAAAATAGTTGACACTTGCGTATCTATAGTTCATTCTCTGCTTATGAACAGCGAAGAGAAATTCGTTATCAACACTCACGGCGCGCCTTCCGATGTAAAATATCACGCCATGCGGAAAGGCGGATATATTCAGTATTATGTTTTAACTAATGAAATCGCCGCTTTAGTTGCTGATGGCTACGAATACTTGGGACCATCCAACAGCGTTCGCGCGGCGGAGCAAGAAAACGTAAAATAGATATGCCTATAATTACCACATTTTACGGGAAAATTGAATTATCGGATACTTATTATTTCCCGTATGTTAAGGCATTATATGTATATGGGAAATATCGGCGCAAAGGGTATGGATATAAGTTGATGAAATTTTTGCCTGCGAAATGTTATTTGGAGGCGATCCCATTTGGAAGCAATACTATGAGCGCCAACAAATTGCGGAAATTTTATCGTAAGCATGGGTTTCGCTTTTTTAAATCACCTATTAGTAACGCTTTTGTAGGCTTTCGCGGTTTTATTCCTACTCGCGAATTCTGGAATGACTATCATTCTGGGCTATTGTACTTGACACGCGACAGCAAACCTTAATAATACGCGCCATGGAAACAGCAACAGTAGCCAACGCAACTCTCCTTTTTGCGCCGGAACCTCCGGTTCTTCCCGAAGATAAGACTTTGGTTGATGCCATTGCCGAAGAATTAGCGGCTTTGGTTGAATCAGGCATGAAACAATGGGATGACATTCGCGAGCACATGATTTTTAAATATAATCTTACGCCATGTCCTCGGCCCTGCTATGCAAAGTACGTATTGATTGGTGATAAGTTTGTTGTAAAAGTTTCCTTAACTATTGATTCGGAAAAACCAATTGGGACTATTTATACCCGTAGAATTAACTTCGATGGTTGGTCACCTATCACTGTCCAGCCGCGCGCAAATACAGAAAACAAAGAATCCATTCGTGAATTCTTGTATAATACCTTAAAGAATTTGGGACATGCCTCGCCCACGGATATGCATTTTGGTAATGTGGGCGAATATAATGGCCATGCTGTGATTTTCGATTGGTAGCTTGACAAACGCTAACGGTATCTTATTATTGCCGCCATGATCACTCAAGACGAAGCCGAAACTTTGGTTTTGCTTACTGACGGGGACGTTACGAAGCTCTCCTTGTTTGGGTTCACGCCTTTATCCCCCGAACATGGAAATTTTGCTTCTGAAGAAAAAAATTTAATGGTTAATAAGAAATTGGGCGTTGTTGCTAAGCGCTCCTATATCGAACCAAAACGAGCAAACAACCCCCCTGAATTTGCTATTGAAACCCTCGTTATTAATTGGCCGCGCAAAGGGGAAGATAAATACTCTTGGTTTTCCCATATCCTTTTCCAGCCCTTGGCGGAAATTGGTACACAAGATGATCGGCGCATGTGGTGGGATTTATTGGAGATTAAATATAAAAAAGAATTTAGAAGTTTAGACGTTCATGTGGACAATGTTGCTCTATATAACGGTGGACCTGTAGCTATTGATTGGTAAACTATAACATCTAACAAACAAATGAAAAATCTATATTACCGAATTATGGTTTTGTTTTTTGCGGTGAAATTTGTGTTTATTTGGCGGCACCGGTCTTCGCCTCGGGATTACTAT
>JAYOZP010000078.1:3458-22470 GCA_038154245.1 Nitrospinales bacterium
TCTAGCCAATGAAATGGGGTACTAACTAGCCTATAGAATTAGCTATAGGCCCAAACGTTGACCTGCAAGGCGTAAACCAGAACGGTCCAAGCCCCTAAAAGCCCCCGCGTCACCCTGCGGCGTCTCCGGAGTGACGGCCTTTACAATCGCCCGAAAGAAAAAGCTTGAGAAGCACGAGCGAACGTGTATGATGGTTGGCGTTAGATAGATGTTCTTTAACATGCCTCTGAAGCTTTAGAAGATGAGCATCGGTCTTTTAAACCGACGAAGCGGGAGCGTTTACCCGACAGAGGCACCAATTTTGTATGGCACCATAGACCAATTGGCAGAGTCAATTCACTTAAAATGAATTAAGTGTGGGTTCGAATCCCACTGGTGCCACCAATTTTAAGTAAGGTTATATTTAGCGAATAATTCGGCTTTTATATGCGCGCACTCGTCAATATGGCCGGTTTCCATTTTGCGCCAATAGCCAACTGGCGGAACTGGAATATTATATGTTATCGCCCATTTCTTAATTGCATTAGCTGTAACATTATATTGTTTCGCTAAATAAGATGTCGAATTCACCCATATTAACCGCAATAGTTCTTCTTTTGTGGGACGGTTTTTGACTTTTATAGATTTATTTTCTGCAATAGTTTTTTTGGCTAGCCTTATTTTCTTTGGCGCAGATTGATTTCGGAAAGAGGCTAATTTTTTCATTCTTTCTTTAATAGCGTCCTGTTCTTCTTTGGTTTTTTGTCTAAATTTCCATCCATATTTTTCCATTTTATCTCGTATTATACTATAGTTACCGCCATACGCGCAAATTTTTAAAACTAAACATGCTTGTCGAGTATTAACCGAAGATTCAATGGCGCGTTGATAATCTGCTAAAGTTAAAGTTGGCGGGGTATTTCTAGGTTTACTGCGAAAATTTGAGGTAATAGCATGGCAATTATAACATAAGACTTGCAAATTATCTAAATTATTATTCTTAGTGTTCCCGTCAATATGATGTAGTTGCAATGGCATCGGGAATCCCTCCCAAATATCTTTTCCGCAACATTCGCATTTCCTTTCTTTATACCCACTAGAAATAAGTAATTTACGTAATTTATTCGAATTTATTGGGTATAAATTATTTAGATAATCTTCAACAATTTGTTCTGCCATATTTAATAGTACGCAATTCGCACTTAAAAAACAATAATCCTCGCACGAAAAAGACTTGACAAACGCTCAAGAACTAAGTATGATGTTAGCGTTGAAAGTAAGAAAAGGTTTGAGGAACCACTTTCGACAATTGTTCTTTGAATTCCGGTTCGGCTGGAAATTGTCCGGCTCTCCGGTAGTTAGAGTAAAGAAATAAGGCGAAAGCCCTATATGGTGTTGGCTAAGTAGGCTAACGAGGTGACGCTCGCGGCTCAGGAAACCCCATATAGATTAAAAGAGGTACAGCCAAGCTATGTTTCCGGGTGTCTCCCGGAAATAAAATACTTAGGAAATCGCGATTCCGAAAGTATATTCTAGCGTTTCCCTCTAATATTTCCCAAGGACCGTTAGCTCAATTGGTTAGAGTTGGCGCCCTATAAGCGCTCGGTTATAGGTTCAAGTCCTATACGGTCCACCATTTTTTGATTGGGTGTTTAGTATAACGGAAGTACACAGTCCCGCTAAATAGCATTGACTGAAGTATTGGTTCAATTCCAATAACATCCACCTATTTCCGCAGCACAGGAATTTTCACAAATCGAACGGAATTAGCTTGCATTTGCCCAGCGCGTCTATATCGTCCTAAGCACAACAACCAAATTCCCATGAACTCCAAACTCTCCCAGTTTTTTGCGCAAACAGCCGAAGGAAAGTTAATCCTCAACATTGGGAATACTTGTGTTGCCCATACAAATACCGTTACCAGCGATGGGTTTACTCGTTATGAGTTTCTTGTGTCACAGGGGGATAAAGCACTTCTGAAATTCTTTGTGAATATCCACGCACAGAGTCAGCCACAAACTAATTGTGATTTGTATAACATTGTGCTTTTCAAATTGCTTGCGAATAATCTTCTTAATGGGACTCTTAGCCAATGGGCCAACCGGAATAAGGGAATCATCTTGCAAATCTGGAATACTATCAACGGCCGCGAATCTATCGCCCCGAATCTCGACTGGTCCGAAGCGGTTCAATAAATAAACAAAAAAATGAACGAAAAAAACATACCCGATCCGCATCGTTGCACAAACAACGGTTGGTGCAGTTGAATCAGACGCCCAAAACGCTAGCGTGGAAGAGTTGGCAAATATGTTAGAACTTTTCCGTAACTTAAAGAAAGTGAGCTACGTAAAGCTTCCGGTTGAGAAGAATCCAGTTTTTATTAATCCGGATTTTATCGTAACCGTCAAGGTTGTATTTCTTGGTGAGCGCCCCGAATAAGCGCTTGACATTAACAAACAATCTACCATTGTAGCAACCGTCAACCAAAACTCCTTATGAAACTCGTTTCTTCTAAGCTTGTTATTCTCGACGCCCATATTTCCGTTGTGGAACATGAAGGCGAAACCTATACGGTTACGGATTATTACAACGAAGGTAAGATTATTGATTCCACTTATCGGGATTCCAAGGGTAACGAATTGGATAATCCCGCCCTTATTGAAGAACTCGACGAATTCACTTCCTTCCAAAAACCCTAACAAAAGAAAGAACAAAAAAAATGAATACCAAATCCAAGCGTCGTGCTGCCCTCCTTCACCGTGATTGCGTTGCCGCCAAGCGTGCGGGCAAGAAGTTCTCCGTTGCTCAGGCCGAACTTCAACGCGAAAACGGTCGATTTGAAGACCTGCCGCAAACGAACGGGGAAACGGCCTATCGTTATCGCGGTGTTTGATCTTGCTGTGTGCTGAGGAACAACTGGGGCAGGCCTAGCCGCCCCTTTTCTTTAATTCGTAAATTCTTAGTGATTATGATTTTATGGATTTTTGTTGTTGCATTGATAGCAATCGGAATTATTCTCTCATGCCATGAAAAGTAAAATCGAAACCAATTCGCAGGTAGTGGCAATCAAGCGCCCGACTCGTGAAGCTTTGCAAGGGTATTTCGAGACGGAAAATCTTCCCGACCCGAACAACGTAGAAGAAATTAGGTCTTTTGTTACTTCGTTTTTAATTGCAAAGCACGACCTGTATGAAGAGGACGACATTAACCGGGGCCGGTGCTTTATTTGGGCTTATCTTGTTTGGGCTTTGTCTGGACCGGAGGTAAAATTTGTTTCGCATTCGGGGCATGTGTGTGTGCAAAATGGAGAACAATTTTACGATTCGCGGTTTCTTTCCTTTGACAAATGCCACGTTCTCCGTGTCCCCTCCACATGGAAAAATTTGTGGCATTGGGATGTCAATAAGATGGTTGCTTATTGGTGCCGCTGGGGGATTTATTCGCACGAATTTTTCAGGGTTGTTTGCAAGCTTTCGGGGGTTACGGTAGACGAATTGAATAATAACATTTCCGAATTAGCCGGGAATAATTACTAAGATTACAAACTCGGGGCTTGTTAATTAGGCCGAAGCGTTTATATTGCCACCATGAAACTTCAATCGCCTTTCCTGATTTCGGCCCGCCTGATGCCCGCCCTGAACATCGACGGCGTTACTATCTCCTATAACTGGGGGAAGATTTATTTCGACGGCCCGGGATGGGAATACGAAGAAAAACACTTTGCCCCCGGCGCGGCATGCAACCTACAGCAAGCGTTTGCGGCCATTCTGGGCTTTCTGAGCGCTTATGCCGAAGCGCGAGGCTATTTCATTCGCACCGGCCGGGAATCCGACAATCTGGGCTTGTTCCCCGACTATATGGGCGAATGGGCGGACAAAAATTCAGACGAATTTTCGCTCCTTAAGTTTGAACTCCAAAGCCATGTTTATATTGAGGAATAAACAATGAGCCTCTATCAAGAAATCCTTGACGCGGGAATTGATTTTTCACATCATTTTTCCGATTTGTATATCCCGGTAACTCCCGAAACCCAAAACTTGCTTGCTAAATACCCGCAGGCGCAGAAAAACACTACAACTTTTATCAACCAATCGCCTGAATTTTCAGGCCAATTATGGTTTGACGTGTCGTTCGAGTATGATCCGTACTGGCATTCTTCACATTCTCATAATACCACTTGACAAATAGAACCTGTTATTTATCATGCACGCTATGAACTCACCAAAAGTTTGGCTTGAACTCTGGGCCGAAATGCGCCAAAACTGGGAAAATAAATCTGACGCATGGGTGGAAACTACCGCAGAAATGTTTTATGATCAACTTGGTGCTGTTTATCCAGTAGCAATGATTCCCGGGGCATTTGTTATGGGCGAACCGTGGTCAACAGACAGCGAAGGAAATTACGTACATGCAATTTTTGCGCAAAAACAAGGGTCAAATGGATGGCAATGCTGTTTGGGGAGAACCAGTTTATATCGATAATAAATTCGCGGGCTATTATGTTGATAAGTTGACTGATTTTCTTTTCGGCGAGGGAATTAAATTCCGCCAAGATTTGATTAATCGGGGCCATATTGATAGAATTTTTGATAAAACAATCAATTCAACCTATTCTATTTATGGTCGTAGAACTGTTTTTAGCGTAGAATTTGGTTCTGTTAAGCAAGTTTTGGTTCTAAATCTAACTCACGATGATTTGGTTTGGATTAATGTTTAGTAGAGAAAAATAAATAGTAAACCTTCTTATATTATGACAAAGCGTTATTACATTGATATTTCTTCTATTTTTAATACATACCCTTATAATTACAAGCTATTCCGCAAAGTTTTGAGCAGGGTAATAAGAAATCCAAGACTCTCTTATAATATGGGTTTGTCTAATCAACCAAAGGTTTTGACATTTGATCTTCCATATTATAATGAAGAGAGCGAAAAGTCTACGCTTGATTATATTTCCTTTCAACTAAAAATGTTTGTCGGAAATAACAAGGTTATCATTCGCCAAAAGAATTGGTGATATTTTAATTTAACAATTAACATTCTTTATTTATGAAATTCTTTAATAAAATCATTCGGGTTTTTCAAAATCAATATACTTATACATTTTGGGAAAATAATACTTTTATTACGAGTTTTGATAACTGGGCTTTTAGTAAAAAATCTATCGAAAAACGAATCAAGAAAGAAAATCCCACTGCTAAGTTTATTTATATTTTCAAACAAGATTATATTGCAGAATAATAATTAACGAAACAATAATATATTTTTATCCTATGAACGACCAAGAAAAAATTGAACTAGAAAAACTTCGCGAATTCTTTCAAGCTTGCGGAGTATTTTTTACTCCTCTTGAGCGTTTGAAGAATTGGAATGAATATAAAGAAGCTGCGGCAAAAATTCGCAGTGATATTTTGATTGAAAATACTAGGAAAAATCTGTGACATCGCGCTTATTAATTATTTTATCAAATGCCAACTGACGAAGTAACTCTAATTTCAAAAGATTCTCGCGGGATTTATAATGATATGTCAATTTTGATTGGCGCTCGATCTTTTATTGAAAATCTCTGCCAAAATCTAAACAATCAAGCCCGCAAAGAAGGTAGTTATTTTAGTTTTGTAAATCTTGCGCGTTATTTTTCTATTACTAAGCGGTTTACGCGCGACGATTTGCGTAAATGGCTCAATAGTTTGTAATCGCCTACTTTGTTGTTGATAATCGACGAGCATTTGCTATTGTTGTCGTCATGAAAAACCCCGGCACCATCGTTATCAAAGAAACAATCGACCTGCGCAACCGTCAACAGCCGAAAACTACTGAATACGCGGTTGTTACGCGCGAACCGATTCCCCACGAATCCATTACCTATAGTCCCACCTACGAAGGATGGCGTACGGCATGGGGAAACAGAGAAAAAGCTGAGCAAATTCTGAAAACCCTTTCCTAAAATGAAAAATTACCGTCGCGAAATTAATCCCTTGTCTTTCGATACGTTGGTAATGTTGGCGAAACAAACGCTTATCACTCAACGCGAATGCTATATTGCGCGCAAGATCGGGACAAATACGGAAGCAATCGCCTGCGAAGCTTATTGGGCTCAAGCGCGTATTACGTTCCGTGCGGCAAAAAAGCTGTGGAATGATAATTTGCAAAAGAGCTTCCCGCCTACTGCCACGCAAAATCTTTGTTCTGTTTTTCGGGTGCGCTGATTATAAACTTCGATGTTGATAAATCGGCTGCGATTAGTAAACTGTCCACATCATGAAAATCACCGAAAAATACGACCTCGTTTTTAATGCGCTTAGGGCGAATCGGGATGTTTATTATTTGGGAAAACAAATTTCCGGCGTTCGGTGTTCTAAGAATGGTTTGTTCTTGGAAGTGAAAAATGAGTGGGGATGGCGAACCTGTAACGTGGCGCCCCAGTTCTCACCCGAAGGCGGTTCCCCACTCTGGGAAGTGGTCGAAAACGCCCCCGAGCACACAAGCGCACCGCTGCCGATGCGAGACGACGCGGACATTTCCGTGAAATACGGTGAAAAATTTACGCTAATTTATTCATCCAGTTTTGTGGACCAAAAATTCCCGGCCGGGACGATTGTTTCTTGTGCGGGTTTTGAGTGTCACAGGGATAAAATTTCAAAGAAAGAACTCTGTTACCCCGTTTATCTTTTTCCCGATGGCACCTATCGGCAGGAAATGCGCTTGAATTTGCGCAGTCTTTCCTCCGCTCCGGTCTTTTATAAAGCAGATTCTTGCGGAGTTTTCTGACCGATTACAATTTCAGCGCTTGCTAATCGGTGCAGCATTAGTAATATGGTCGCAGTAAATCACTCCTTACCATGAATTACATCGGCAAACTTCTCACCGAAAATCAAATCCTGAAAGATGGATTGGCGGATTTGCTCTCTTATGTGCAATCCTCGAAATTCCATGCTGATCCCATGGTGAACTCTGGCGACATTTCCTTGCGGATCAACGAAATCCGAAGCAAACTTTTTCAGGAAACCGGCGGCAATCTTAACACCCGATGAAAAATACAAAACAGCAATTGGTTAATTATTGCTTGGATTGCGGGTATTGGGAAACTGTTCATATGGACCTTTCCTTGAATGCCTTGGCAAAAATGGCTTCAACTATCGACTATAATTATCGGTATTTGGGCATGCCTCGGGGTGGGAAGCTTTTTGGCGTTGCTGCGCGCGAGGTGATTAAATACCGAATGAATCATTTTCGGGACGTTGGACGAGCGAGAGTTTTTACGTATCCCGAAGATTCGTTTTACCGATTGAAAAAAGCGGACAGACTCGAAAAATTCCTTAAATAATTAGCGATTACAATTTCGGTGCTTGTGTTTGCTAATCCGTTTGCTAAACTTCCATCATTAACTCGAAAAACCATGAACTCCGAAATCATTCCCGGCATTCTCGCGAACGAATTGACTGACGAACAGGCAAACGCCGTGGGCGAAAAAATCAAAGAACTTTTGAATCTTCGCCACATTCCCGGCACCGATCATTTCAATACCAGCGAAGGAACAAAAACTAATCGCGGACTTGCGCGAATCATCCTCCGTTTCATGGTCGAAGAACTCAACAAATAAAATACCATGCAACGCGAATACATCGACCTCGACGGCGTTCCCTATGGGGAAAAATGCGCCCAAGTTGGCGAACCCAATTATTACGTTAATGCGCGTGCGGAATGCGTTCGTTTTATTGCTGGGTTGAAGAAATACTTCGCAACGCAAATTTCCAACGTAGAAATTGCGTTTTGCACTAAATCGAACCCGCATGATTTCGGGGATTATCTTTCAGTTAGGATTTACTATTGGGCCAATGACGAAGCGGCCGAAGAAGTTGCTTTTCTGATTGAAAATAACATCCCCGAAACGTGGGACGAATTGGAGAACAATACTTTCCCGGCGCCTGTGGCCGGTTAACCAACTAAAAAATGATCAAAAATAAATCGCCCCCGCTTTAAGGTATTTGTTTACATTAGATAATAGGTTAAAAAGAAGAGAAAAAACAAACAACCAAAAGAAAGAAAAAAATATGGACGGGTAGTTAAAGCGTCTATTTCTAAATAATCTAATTAAACCCCAGTTATTATAAAATAGCTGGGGTTTCTTGCTTGTTTCTTGGGTATGGTATGGTAAATTAACGCCATGAAAACCCCTCACGTTGAAATTTTCTCCGATAAGCGTTATCCTGACACCGGCCGAGAAATTACTGGCGAAGTTGACGGCCACCCGTTTTCTTATTCTGCTTTCTCCGGCTTTTACATTCGTGGCGTGAAAGATGAAGTGGAAAATCAGGTTTTGGCCGAAGCAATCCGCTCCGAAGTTGGCCTGAATTAAAATAAAATGAATCTTTACGATAAATTAATTGCCTTTAAGATGCCGTATCTTAGCCGCGCGGCAAATGATGGCGTTGTTTTTCGGATTTTCGCTAATGGGGCTATTTTTTGTTTGAAAGAAAATGCGGCGCCTGTTTATTTCGGTATGAAAATGAGGTAAATCCCCTATTGGCATTCGCCCTTTGGTAGAATAAGCTAGTGGCAACCTCCTATCCCATGAAGACAAAACAGCCGATTTGGAAATTTCTCGTTAACATTGGCGACGCCAATCCCCTCGACCGTGGCGAACTCATTTATACCGATGAAACCGGGGTTTATGAGCCGGAAATGGTTTGCATTTATCAAACCGAAAGCGAAGAACAATTTGAAATTTTCCGGTTTTCCTTGAACCTGTGTTATCAGAACGGGGAAAATAGCGTTTCGGACAATAAATTTCATAAGGAAATTAACGCGTGGTTTTCGGACAAGAACGATTTGGCCAACGTCGCCCAATGCATCGGCTCGACTGTGGAAAATCTGATTAGCCAATTGTGCGGGGAAGACATTCACAATCGCGGATTGGCTTATTCGGCAATCGCCTCTTATTTTGGAATTGAAAATTTCGATTCCTATCCTGTGTTGATGACGGAAGAAGAAATTAAGGGACAATTTCCGGACGCTTTCTGAAAATAGGGTAAACTACCTATTGTTTTCGCGTACGAATTGAAGTAAGGTGTTCTCAACCTCATTCTCCTATGAAAACTTCGAAAACAAATCTCGGCTGCCATGAAGGCTATTTGCATACGATGTTTGAAGCCATGGCTGACCATGAAAATTTTGAAATTATTGTTCAAGCTTTCCTTGATTCGGTTAAAACCGAATTTGATTCTATTGCCGTTTCTGGCGTGTCTGGTATTTTTGGCGCTTTGATCGCCAAGCATTTGGGGAAAAATTTGATTGTCGTGCGCAAGCTTTCTGATGGCTCGCACTCGACTTTCCCGGTTGAAAGCGGAACATTGCCCGGCCGATATGTTATCATTGACGATTTGGTGGCATCGGGCCGGACCGTCCAAAAGATGAATTTGCGAATTCAAAAATTCGCGAAAGAGTATAACACTAACGCTGAATTTTTAGGCGTTTTTTGCTGGCATTCGTATGCTTGCGGTTCTGATCATTACTGGTGGCATACGAACGAAAAAGAATTCAACGAATCCGCGCGCCGCATCCTCGACAACGAATAAAATAGGGTGAATTCCCTATTGGCATTCCGCACGAAAAAGAATAAGCTAGTGGCGTTAGATCGAAACAACCTTAAAACCTCCTACCATGACAAAGCAAGATCGCCTTTCCCTCATTCGCCAAATTTGTGCCAAGTCCGCGCCGCGTAAGATTTCCGCCGCTGCTTTGCGGGAAATTACCGGTGAGGAACCCGAAGCCGAGGAAAGCGCCAGCGAATTTTCTATTCAAGAAATCGCCGAAACTGCGCAAGAAATCCGTCGCCTCGACTCCGAAGACGAATCGGTTGATGGTTTCGTTTCCCCTGAAATGGCGCAAGCTGAAGGCCTGCGCATTACACGCCAGCACGATGCCACCGATACCACTGGCCTCCGTTGCGCGCTTGAGGGGTTCGTTCCCAGCAAAGAATAAAGCAAAAAAATCAACCGGAAAAATAAAATGAACATTCAATTTCAACTCCACGCGCCGCAAATTATTTATTTGGTTATTGTCTCAATTTTATTGGTGGCTACCTTTGTCTATCATGGCGAAAAAACTAAAATTGATTTTCCGATGTCATTCATATTCCATACGTTTTTTTTCATTCTGCTTTATTGGGGCGGATTCTTCGGTTGAACTAAAATAGGGTAAATGCCCTATTACAAATAACACCTTAAAAGAGTAAGTTGGTGGCGAACCTAGCAAAACCAAAAAAATCAACCGAGGAAATAAACATGAATCTTTTCCGCACTCTTTCCACCGAAGAAGAAATCGAATTCCGCCAATGGGCGCGCGAAAACTATAAACGTTTTTCTCCCATTTCTGGCATTTGGCATCCTGTGGTTCAGGACGAATGCCGGAAAATGAATGAAGAATAGGGTATTTTCCCTATTGGCAACCGGCACCCAAAAAAGTAAGCTATGGGCAACCTCTTCCTACCATGCAAAACCAAGTTCAAACTTCCATTGCCCCGGTTGCGGTTCCGCTTTCGCTTTATCAGTCCGCGCTTGTGGACACGTTCCGCTCATACTCGGGGCAAATCGCCGCCCTTGAAACGGAAAAAGTTCTTTCACTTAAGAAAACCGCTCCGGCCGGTTTGACTGTTCAAAAAATGAGCCGGTTTCAAGTCCGAATCGGCGTCGCCTACGAAAACAAGCAAGCGGTAAAAGACATTCGCGCCGAAGGAAGGGAAGCGGTTCCGCTCTCGGCCAAGGGATGGGAATTTGTTGAATTTCCTTTTCTCGTGCGCAGCCTCAAAAACGGAAAATTGGCGCTTGCTTGCTCTAGCGTCTTGAACGGCAATCATTCTAGGGAATTTTATTTGAACGGTCTTTTGGTGGCGCCGGAATCTCTTTCGGAATTTTGCTATGCTGCGGACCTGACAAGCGGAGATTCCCCGCTATGGTTCACGGTGTACCTCGAAAACATTCGAAGCATTTGCTAGGGTCAGGGGTTAACTGAGGGGAAACCGGGATTGGCCTAGCCTTTCCCGGTTTTTTTGCGTAAAAAATTCAAATGCGAATAAAAATAAAAACAAAAATCATTCCAAGCCATTGAAAATAAATAAAATAAAAAATAAATGCAGCGCTTTACGGGCCGATTCCTTGGGGGGCGCCCCTACCATACGGGCCGGGCCGATTCTGGCGTCTAATGCGCGGGGAACAACCCTCGCGCGCACGCTAGGATAACAACCGAACCCGACAGAAGCAGACGCAACCGGTTTTCGCGTCTAGGGTGTTTTACTGGGCAATTTTAGGGTGTTTTCCCTAGAGGTTTTTTTTCTGATTTGGAATATAGTGTAGACAGTTAGGCGTTCTTTTCGGTTCGAGCCGATGCCCAGCGTTTCGGGCGCCCTTTGTAGGTTTGACCGGGAAACCTTCAACCCTCCCTGCTTCGATCGGTTTGCGCAGAAGTAGAAACCGCTAGCGCTTAGGAGGAACCCAAAACAATTAATCCTAACTCGTTCTTTTTTCCTGATTCGTTTTTCCCTTCAACCCTCAGTTTTTAGAAAGGTTTCGCCATGAAACTAAACGACAATTTCCGGCCCGATGATCGGCCGATTTCCGACAATCTCCGCGCAAGCGTCAACCGCATTGCGGCCAAGCTTATTTCCGAGCACAAGTCGCCCGGCGAGATTTGCCACTATTCCATTGCCCGCGCCCTTCGTTTTTCCCGTTAGTTCAACCCAAAACCAAAACCGCAGCGTTTAGAAAGTTTCATCATGTCACACAACATTTTCGAGCACGACAAGCAACAAGGCACCACGATGGCGTGGCACGGTCTCACCGAAGTTTCGCCTGAACTCTCCCTTGCCAGTAATTGGCTTACCTCGTGGGACGGTGTTCCGGCCGAACTCGTCACGAAAGGCGACAACATGGAAACGCGTTTTTCCATCCTCACCGCCAACGACAAGCCCGGCTTGGTTATCGGCAAACCGTACGATGCGAAGACCTACAAACCGGTTTTCAACGCTGAATTCGTCGCCATTGCGGAAAAGCTTTGCGCGGCATTCCCCGGCGCCATTCCGATTTCCATCGGTTCCCTTCGGAACCGTGCTCGGGTGTTTATTTCCCTTCAGTTGCCCGCTGGCAACGGTGGGGAATTCTCGGCCGGAGGGCGCGAGTTTCGCGGTTTGTTCAATCTGCTTAACTCGTTTGACCAATCTTGCCCGGTCATGGGCGTTGGGTCGAACGTTTGCACGGTTTGCGACAATACCTTTTCCGCGAATATGGCATCGGGTTTCGCGGACGAAGACGCAACCTCGGCAATCGCAAAGCACACTCACGGGCTTGACTTGGCCGAACTGTCGGAAGCAATGCGCGAAAGCATTGCGGCGCAACTCGGGTTTGCCGATGCGTTCGACAAGCTCGCCCAGCGCAAGATTGACCGGGAAACGGCAATTTTCGCGTTTGCCGGTTTCGTTGGCGAGAAACGTGCGGCGCTCACCGCCCGCTCCGCTGGTATCGTGGAAGAGTTGACCGCCCTCTTTTTGCGCGGCCCGGGAAACGCGGGCGAGACTTCGGCCGATTGGTTTTCCGCTATCACCGATTATTACTCGCACTATAACGCGGGCGGGGAAGACAAGGCCAAGCAATGGCTTTCCTCTGAATTCGGTTCCGGAGCGAAGGCGAAGGCCTCGGCTTGGCAATGCGTCAACGACGAGAGCAAGCTTGATGCCCTGATTCGCGCGGGCGGGGACCTTATGCGCGGGTGGGAAGTTGAGAAGGCCAAGCGCTTGGCCGAGAAGGGCAATCGCAAGGCCTAGAAAGGAGGGCGCCGCTATGCTATGTCTTGTCTTGCTTGTGTGCCTTGTTGGGGCCGGAATCGCGCTAAGCAAGGCATGCAACGACACAATCGAATAGGTTAACCAGGGGCCAACCTCAAAAGGGTTGGCCTTTTTTTGTGCCTGTTCATTTTTGCGCATGGACATTTTTGCTCAGGTCATTTTTGTACAGTGAGCGAATTTGCGCATGATCATTTTTATACACTGTTCATTTTTGCGCATTTGTAATCGTGTAACCGTGGTCGAAAATGCACACATCCCTACCATGTTTTATAATCGTGGTCATTTTTGCTCACGCGGGCGCCGGGGGAGGGCATCTAAAATTATCGACTAATTTATAAGTCCAACACTATTTAATACCTGTCGGGCGCAAACAATAACTATTCACTATAAGTCCATAAGCTCTTTACTTACCCCTACCACTTTTAAGAAACTTATATTTTTCCATCTTTTAGAAACAAAATTAAATCAAAAAAATCCACCGGGCATAATCTCCGCAATCTAAAATTATCGCCTCATAAATATTTAAACAAGTACCTTACCACAAGTATCTCATATCAGTACCCTACCTAGTTTTATCTTATCTATCTCTTACTTGTTATCTACCTACCCCTACCCTGTTTTAAATTTTGGCGGCTTTCCGGGCATTGAACTACAAACGAAAACAAAAAAATCCACCGGGGCTAAAAATCCAGAAGTGTGTTTTTGTCTATAATAGATTGGATGGGGAAGGAGGGGGTAACTTTTTTTCTTTATGTGTGTTGTGTATTGAATGAAGTTATACAAATTAGAAATCACTACTCGCCCGGCCTGCGGCCCTATAAAAAGAAGAAATAATTTGCCGCGCAAATTTTTAGCGCCGTTCGGCTTGTTTTCGGCCCAAAAGATACTTACTATAATTATGCCACGCTTAACTAGAGCCGAGACCGCCCAAAGAATGAATAACGCGACGGCACAAATTATTTCGGTGTTTAATAGCTTGGATGAATTTTTATTCTTTGATATACATCCTTTAAATTTGGGCGTTATGTCGGTTATGACGGCGCGCGACACAAAATTTTCCGGAATGTTCGGCCCAACTGTAGAAGGCAATATAGCTTACTATGTTGAAGATAAGGGCCTACTTAACTGGGCCAAAGAAGAAGGCTTAAACGAAGAACAGACTAATAATCTACCTATATTTTTGCAGTTAGACGGAATTCAGAGTTTTATTCAGTATTTAATCGGCAGCAAAAAATTCACAATAATTAATAAAGACACAGCTAGAAAAGTGTAAATATATCGTTATGAGCTATACGATACAAGAAAAAATTGTACTAACTAAGAATTTTCTCGTCGCATATTTATCGGCTAAGCATGTACAGTATATTATAGAGGCTCGTAACGAATCATTCTATGAGGTTTATACTGCAAACGGATTATGTGGATATTTCGGCATAGATAAAGATCAAACGTTGCGCTATGTTGTAATTAATAACGGTCTTAGAAATTGGGCGCGACAAGAGGGCATTACTTCTGAAATGCCCGAATATTTAACTTTGGCTTTACTAATAGAATTAAAGAATGAAATTAGCCTTGCGCGTTTTATGGCTGGCGAAAAAAATTACGAAGTCAAGCCTAAATAATTGGTGATTCAGGTTGTGGTTGGGCAAAAACGTCGATTAAGTTCGGCGTTTTTGTTTTATATAGACAATAAAAAACCCGGGAATTTACCCGGGTTTGTGTTAATTATTTTCTTTTTTAGGTATTTTTATAACTCTTATCTCTTCAGCGGTAACAATCTGTTGAGTTTTTTCAATTTCAGAACAGGTCTCGTCCCATTCGGGTTCATCATCTGAACCTTGTGCGGCTTTTTTCTTTTGAGCCTGACGGAATAGAGAGTAACACACTGCAACTCTTTGTGCCGTTTCAGGGTATTCTTTGTTCATCGTTGAATCTCCCGCGCAACGCGATACGAATTCTTTTTGTTTTTCCTTAGACTTTGGTTTTGGCAATGGCATATCAATAATTTACACGGACTTAAAGATTGTGCTAGCTTTTTGCCTAATTTTATGTTATAATGCTTGAAGTTGGGGTAAATACTAATAGTCAATCTCATAACAATGAGCAAAAAAAATCGTAAAGTAGCTGAAATAGAACAAAACGCAAAAAAAGATAAAAGCCCAATTGTCCCGCAGGGCGACAAAATAAAAGAACCACTAACGATTAGAGTAAGAGACGATCTTACTGATAAGCAAAAAGGCTTATTAGACCTTATAAAAATGAAGGATACTAAGATCGTTATGATTGACGGCCCAGCCGGTACAGCAAAAACATTTATATCTGTTTTAGCTGGACTTCAGCTATTAGAAGATCATAGAGTAAGTGATATAACATATTTACGTAGCGCCGTTGAAAGTACCGAAAGCGAAATCGGATTCTTGCCCGGTTCTATGGAGGAAAAAATTAATCCATATTTGCAGCCATTAATGGATAAAGTATCGGAATTTTTGCCGTCAGGGCAAACAGCCTTCTTAGTAAAAGACGGTCGTTTATTAGGCATGCACACCGGATTTTTACGCGGTCTTTCGTGGAATGCTAAGTATATTATTTTTGATGAAGCGCAAAATGCTAGCCGTAAAGAACTTATTACCGCTATGACTCGTTTAGGAAAATTCTCCAAGATGATAATTATCGGCGATACATTCCAAAATGATTTAGGCGCAAAGAGCGGTTTTAAAACTATGTTTGATACTTTTGACGATCAAGAAAGCCGTAATGAAGGAATTTATTGCTTGCGCTTGACTAAAGATGATATTGTTCGTAGCGGCGTTCTCAAGTTTATAATTGATAAATTAGAGCGCGCTAATATACCACATAATATATAATCTATAAACAAATTATATAAACCCCGAGTTAAAAGTTCGGGGTTTTTTCATTATGGGCAAAATTTTGGTGTAAATAAAACAAGAACCATGCCCACAAATGTTGCTATAGACAATCTAACTGTAGGAGGGAAAACTACGCCTTCAGTTCGCGAAATATTAACCGCGAGTCGGACCTATTATGTGCGTACGGATGGAAATGATAATAATAACGGACTGGCTAATACATCTGGTGAAGCATTTTTAACTATACAAGCTGCATTAACAGTCGCGGCGGCATTAGATTGCAGTACGTATGACGTAACGATTCAAGTCGCGGATGGAACTTATACATTAACATCTACTATTGCCGTTCCAGAATTAACTGGAAGTGGTACATTTACAATTCGCGGAAATACTTCAACTCCATCGAGTTGCATAATAACGTCTTCTACGGCTGGGGTTACATTATTTACTTTTAGTAAGGCTGGCAAATGGACAATGGAGGGTTTTAAATTAACAAATACTGGTGCGGGGATTAACCATGGTATTATAATTAATTCAACTTTATTGACTTTAGGCGTAATGGAATTTGGCGCAATAACAAGATATGGACTTTTGTTAAACGGTTTGGCTTATGTATTAACCAGCGCTAATTGGACTATTAGTGGTTCTGCTTACGGATTTGTTACTTCACAACGGTCTTCTGCATTTGTGGCGAGCGCTGGCGCGTGGACTATAAGTGGCACGCCAAATTTTTCTGTAGCTTTTGCTACAGGATATTTAATGGGCGCGATACAATTTTCCAATTCTTTTTCTGGTTCTGCTACTGGCAAGCGCTACGACGTTACATTAAACTCTGCATTATCAAGTGGCGGTTCTACATTGCCCGGAGACGTTGCTGGTACAACTGCGACTGGAGGACAATATACTTAATCATGACTATACATATTAACGGCGATGCTGGAGAAACGCTAACTGTAAAATTGCAAAATAGATTGGCGACTAATTCTGTAGATAAAATTTCTGGAATGTTCGCACGCATGTTAGAAGTACAATATCGTCGTGGTGAAATAACATTAGAAGAAATTTATGAAATAGTTACTGGTAACACTGGCCCTATTCCAGAAAATGTTACTTTTTCAGATTTACCTCAACGTTAATATTTTAATTATATGGAATCTAATCCGGCCTTTCCTTTTGCAATGAATATTGCTAAAACCGCGCCCGCTCAAATGTATGTACAGGATAGTGCAACAGGCGATTGGCGACCATTACGCGCGGCTGATATGTCTGCGCAACTAAATTTGACTGGCGACCTTACAGTAAATTCGCAACCTTCAGTAGCAGTTACCGGTGATGTAACAATTGCGGGCGCGACATTTATCTCGCATATTAGTGGGTTAACGAGCGGAATATTAACAATACCAGTTGGTGCTAAAGCTTGGTCTGTTGCGGTAGAATCCGGCTCATGTTATGTTAACCAAACAGTTTTAAATGAGGGGACTAGTTTAAATGGTGGCGGATTTGATGGGCGTTGTACATTATCGCAAGCAATTATCATTGGATGCACGGGTGGACGAACTTTAATTTCTTGGGACGTATAATTTATGATCAATATTATTCCATTACAGAAAATTATCAGGAACGTATCTAGTTCTATTAATTTTACTGGTACTGTAAATGTTACTGGCTCCTCTATAGTTTCAGCAAATAATATTGGCGTATTTGCACATGAAACTGGTATTCATTTTCATTTTGCGGGTGATTCGTTGTCTAATGACGAAGCTGATGGTTCTGGATGGCAGCAACAACTAGTAACGGGTTATTCTTGGCTGGCATCTAGAGTTATACCTTCTAATTCAGCCGTAATGGGCAGACCGATTGCTGGAGTCGTAGGCGATTATGAAACTTCGGATTTACCTAATAAAAAAGATAATCAATCATGGTATTTCTTATGGGTTGGGGCTAATAATATTGCCGGAAGTAATCCAGATACTGGTGCCTTTTTATCTTCTTGGGTTTCATTTTTGCAGCGCGTGCGCGCGGATGGATGGACGAAAATTGTTGCGTTTACATTATTACGACGTTCTGATGGAACAAATGGCGCGCCAACTGAAGCTGCGCGACAAATTATAAATAATACTATACGCCGTAGATCAGATTTATGGGATATTTTAATAGAACCAGATGTTCTTTTCCCGGATGAAACAAATACTATATGGTTTGATAATAATATTCATTTAACTCCCGAAGCTAATCGTCGCTTAGCTAAGCACGTAGCTTGGGTAATAGCATCCAATGGGTCGTTCAATCCTACTAATGGGGCAATAGTATCAGGCCCGTTATTAGATAGTATGATGCAAACAATGTCCGCGCGTACTATTAAGGGAAATAAACTTGAATCATCGGCTACGCCTACGAATTTAAGCCCAGATGATATAAATGTTATGTTGCCGATAATGACTGGCGATTCTGGTGGAGGCGGCGTTAAAGGCTTGGTTCCACCGCCTGCCGCTGGCGATGCCGCTGCTCGCCGTTATTTAGGCGCTGATGGTCTATGGAGCGTACCGCCCGCAGCTAATGGAATGTCTAACCCAATGTCCGCTGTTGGCGATATTATTTATGGCGGAACATCCGGAGAAGCTTCAAGATTGCCTATTGGCTCCGACGACAAAATTTTAGCGGTTGTAAGCGGAGTGCCAAAATGGGTTACAAATGTTGCTGGTTTTGCTAACCCAATGTCTAATACTGGAGATTTAATATTGGGTGGCGCAGGCGGAACAGCAGCAAGACTACCAGTTGGCGATAAAATGGCGGTACTTAGCGTTAATAATAGTGGCCATGTTGCTTGGTTAAGTGCTAGAAACGTAGCTATTGTAGAAGATGATTTTCTTACTGGGCCAAGAAATTTTTCAACTAATAATAACGGTTCAGGTTCTTCTTCTGCTCCAGATAGTACAGCAAATGGTTTTGGGGTAATGAAGTTAAGTACGGGCACAACTTCTACTGGAAGAGGCGTACTTTTCGGTGGGACAACTTCTTATACGTTATTTAACATAACCAATACTCAAATATTTTTCCGTGCGATTGTTTATGTGCCAACCTTGTCGGACGCGGTAGACTCATTCGTGTTATTTGCTGGATTGAATAATCAATATGGTGCTAATGTACCAACTGGAAATCAAATACAATTCTCATATACACATGACGAAGATGAAGGTAAATGGCGTTTAACTTGTCGTAGTGGAAGTTCCGAATCTACGACGAATGGAGTAACTGTCGTCGCGGGGCAGTATTACACATTGGAATTTTTATACGACGGTAATTCTACAGTAACAGCTTGGGTTAATGG
>JAYOZP010000079.1:0-18588 GCA_038154245.1 Nitrospinales bacterium
ATAATATAACCTTTTTTTAAACTTTTTAACCTGTTTTTAGAGATTCCTTTAAAAACCCTCAAGTATCTGACTGAAAGTTTAGAGGAAGCGACGCCGGAAATGGAAACCTAGGGTTGCATGAAAGCGGATTCCAAAGAACGAATGAAACAACTCCTCAAAAACAAATAGCGGACCGTCATTTACTTCCACAAACCCTCTCCATTTCCCTTCCCACCTATCCAAGAGGCATTGCCATGTTAGGTAATCGGCGTGGAGTGTCTTATTAGAATTATTGGATAACCTAAATAAGAAAATTTCCATAAAGAACGATTTAGGTCTCGAATAAAAACGACGAGGCTTTTGCAATTGTAGAAAGTTTGTAAGAAATGAATCGCTTCATACACTAAAAGCAAATGCGTGCGTCATTAGTAACTTTCTTATTTATATTAGGAGCAGATAATGAACTTTAAAATAACAAATCGGATATTTCTTTCCCTGGGGTTAATAGTCTTAATGGTTTTAGCTTCTGGAATCAATGTTTCCTCGGTAAACGCTGAAAAAAATAAATCCAAGTATTACGAATTTGACGGTTCGGGAAACTTGAAACAGCCTCAAGATTACCGGCAGTGGATTTTTGTCGGGTCTCCTTTGACCCCAAATGATATGAATAATGGGAAGGCGGCCTTTCCTGAATTTCATCATGTTTACATTCCTCATGAACAATTTAAAGTTTACGAACGCACTGGAGCATTCCCGGATGGAACCATCTTAGTTAAAGAGTTGTTGAGCGTGGGCAAAAAGCAAGCCCCCAGCGGTAAAGGATATTTTAACGGAGATTTCATTGGTCTGGAAGCTACGATCAAGGACACCAAACGTTTCAAGAATGAACCTGGGAACTGGGCCTATTTTAGTTTCACTACTCCGATGGGTAAGCCTCACAAAACAACCACAAAGGCTATGCCCAAGACAAAATGCAATTTTTGCCATCAGGCCTTCGCTAAAGATGATTGGGTGTTCACGCAATACTATCCGGTACTCAAAGCTGCCAAGCCGGGTAGAAAATAAAAATATGAATTTTATTCAAAATTAAAACTCACGGTTTGTTTAAGGAGAACATATAATGAAAAAATTAATCCCTATATTTTGTTTTGTTTTAATTTTAATGACCGGGTCGGTTGCTGCTGATTCGGGAATTGCCGTCAACCACCGCGACGCAATCCATAAAGCGATGGAGAAGCACATTCAATCGGTAACCCAATTGAATGGCAACGGTAAATTCCCTGTTTACGATTCCGAAAGCCGCTCTATCCTACAATTAGATTTTGACAAATTTCACGATAGCGTTGAAATAAAAGGAAGAAAATTCCCATATTTTGTGACTTGTGCCGACTTTACGGACACTGCGAGTGGAGCTAAGTACGACCTTGATTTTTTAGTCTCACCCAACTATGGAGTGGTTGCTACTCTCATCCATTCCAAGAATGGCAAACATACGGCTTATGATGTTCATTGATTAGAATGGCTGGTTTTCTTTCCCCAAACACTAGTTTGCGTTCTGGTGTTTGGGGATTCCAACGGCCCTTTTTTGTTTATGTGAGAAAAATGTGATCCCGCTAAACTTTCCTCAACCTCAAGAGCGACTGGATTCCCTGTCCGAGACGTTTTTAGAGGCTTTTTGAAATGTCCATCCTTGAATTCTAAAGCTGATTTGATATCGTAGTGATGTCGTTGACACAGAATCCAGCGATTACCTGATTATTTAAACCGGTTCCGGTATCTATCCTATATTTTGGCAACTCCATCCATGAATGACAAATCTCGCGCTTCAAGTCCTTCGCTAGAAACTTTGAAGGCTGGCTTCCTTTTGATATGTGTTTGTCTATTGTATTATCCGACAACGAAAGCCGACTTTATCTGGGACGACGACGTTTTCATCACTCAAAATCCCATAATGGCCACTTCTAACGCGCTTGAGCGATTCTGGTTTTCCACCGATCCTCCAGATTACTTCCCGCTTGTTTCTACAAATCTTTGGTTACAGCGTCATTTATGGGGAGTCAACCCGCTTGGAAACCACTTGGTCAACATTGCTTTCCATGCGTTCAACGCGCTTTTGTTTTGGAGAGTTCTTCTACGAATGGCAGTACCCGGGGCTTGGATGGCCGCAATGGTCTTTGCCCTTCATCCGATCCAGGTAGAATCCGTGTCTTGGGCGACCCAAATTAAAACCGTGCAATCCACGTTTTTCTATCTCCTGGCTTTGTTAACGTATCTTCAGTTTTGCGTAAAACAAAATCTTAAAGTTTATGGCTTATCGCTTTTCTTATTTGTTTTAGCTTTATTAAGTAAGACCTCCGTGGTGATGCTTCCTGTCGTTCTTTTGCTTTATCACGTTTGGAAGCAAGACATTCCCTTGCTCGCGACCATTCGTCGAACTTTTCCTTACTTTTCTTTATCTCTTATTTTTGGTTTGATCACTATTTGGTATCAATACAACAGCGCTGGCGCCAAAGGTAATGAATGGTCTTTGAGTTTTGGAGAACGTTTGGTCAACGCAGGACACAATATCTTCTTTTACCTTTATAAGCTGGTTGTACCTCTAGACCTAACATTTGTTTATCCACGTTGGTCGCTTGATGTTTCCCAATGGATCTCTTGGACGCCTCATATGGCGCTTGGATTCATTTTGTATTTCTTTTATCGCAATAGAAACCGGTGGGGACGTCACGCGTTTTTTGGGTTGGGATATTTCATCGTCTCTTTATTTCCAGTACTTGGATTTTTAAATATTTACTTCATGTTGTTTTCCTTTGTCGCCGATCACTATCAATACATCGCCGGACAAGGAATCATTGCCCTGAGTGCTGCCGCAACTTACCATCGCGTTTCTAAAATCACTCCTACTTTTCAAAAGATGAGTGTTGTTCTCACTTTTCTTATTCTAGTCACACTAGCTATTTTGACTTGGAAGCAGCAGGCGCATTATCAAAACTCTGTTGTTCTCTGGCAGGACACTTTAAAGAAAAACCCAAATGCATGGATTGCTCATAATAATTTGGGCTTAACTTTAGCGGATAAGAGAAATTTTGACGAAGCTATTTTTCATTACAGAGAAGCTATTAAAATCAAGCCCAACTATGCCAACGGATTTAATAATCTTGGAATCGCTCTAAGGGAAAAAGGAAAACATAGTGAGGCTATCAGTCATTTTAGGAGTGCTATCAAGTTCAATCCCGACTTTGCCTTAGCGCATTACAATCTGGGAACCGTCTTAAAAGGGAAGGAACAGCTTGACGAAGTAATTAGTCATTATAAAACGGCTGTTAAATTAAGGCCCGATCTTGCAATTGCGCATAACAATCTTGGCGCCGCCTTATATAGTAAGGCGGCAATAAATGAAGCTATAGTTCATTATAAAGAAGCATTGAGACTTCGGCCAAATTATTACGAGGCGCATAACAACCTTGGAAACGCTTTAAAGAATAGCGGACAATTAGATAAGGCCATTAATCAATATAGAACCGCAATCAAGATCAAGCCGGACTATGCTATCGCTCATAACAGCCTTGGAAATGCCTTAAGCGAGGGTGGAAAGTTGAACGAAGCGATCATCCATTATAAAGCTGCAATTAAGATTAAACCGGACTATGCCAGCGCGTACAGTAACCTTGGGAATGCCTTATATGCTAAAAGAGACCTTGACGAAGCGGAAACTCAATTCAAATTCGCTTTAAGAATCAAACCCGATTTTGCCAAGGCGCATAATAGCCTTGGAGCTGTTTTATTTGATAAAAGACAAATCGACAAGGCCATCGTCCATTTTAAATCCGCGTTAAAAGTACAACCGTATTATGCGGAGGCGTACAATAATCTTGGGAATGCTTTAAGGCAACGCGGTCAGTTAAAAGAAGCCATTGATAATTATAGGATCGCTCTTAAAATTAAACCCAACTTTGCGGTGGCACATCATAATTTAGAGAACTCCCTGAAGATTATTAAAAATCTTGGCAGAGTCCGGTAAAGGGAACCTCAGGTTCAAATTTTTGTCGCCTTGGTCATTATATAAAGGGTTTACGGTTTTTTCCGTGAGCCCTTTTTTTGTGTCCTTTGATTAACTCTTTTTACTTATCCGAGGTATCTTAAGTTTTAATTTATTATTTGGAATAATTTATAAATATAATTTGTTTTTAACGATTTAATTTTTTTGTGTTATATTTAGAAAATAGAGTACATTGAGTATTGGAGAGCGGGTTTTATTCAAGTTTTCCTGTATTTTTCTCCGTTAAAACATTTATTTATAATAATTTATGCGTTTATTTGGAAAAATCGGAATTTTTGAGTTTTTTGTCTAATTTGTTGATGAGATTTAATGATTCATTTTGTTCTAAAAATTCGTTTTTAAAAGTTTTTAATTCTAAAAAAACAAATTATTGGGGCGATCGGTTTTTCACAAAAATGAAATAGAGAGGTCTTATGCGATTACTTAATTATCACCATCTTTATTACTTTCAAGCGATCGCAAGCGAAGGAAGTATTGCAGAAGCTTCTAAGAAATTGAGATTGGGACAACCGACTTTAAGCGCTCAACTAAAATCCTTAGAAGAAATTCTCGATACGCAGTTATTCGAACGCAGAAGTAAAAAGTTATTTATCACCGAAGCGGGGCAGGTTGCGTTGGAATATGCGAATCAGATATTCACGCTTGGCGATGAATTGATGGAAGTTATCGAAAGTAAAAGTTTTTCAAAACGGTCACATGTTCAAATTGGAGCTTTAGAGAGTCTTCCAAAAAGACTAATTCAACAATTGGTTAATTTTGCTCAAGAAGGAGAAAAGTGTACGATTACTGTTTTGGAAGGGACTGCAGATTTTTTGTTTAGAGAGTTAACTGCTCATAAAATCGATTTAGTTCTCTCCAATTTTCCTCCTAATATTGGAGACGAAAATCAATTTACTTCAAGATTGTTAGTGAGCGCTCCTATTGCCCTTTTTGGGACAAAGCGTTTTCGTCATTTGCAGGGAGGTTTTCCCAATTCATTGCAGGGGCAGCCTTTTATTTTGCCAACATTACACAGTAAACTTCGTCATGATTTAGATCATTATTTTCGGATTAATAATATAACGATTGACCGAACTATTGAAACGCAGGACACCAGTGTCCAAAAGATTTTGGGAATAGAAGGTTTAGGATTAGTGCCTTTGCCAGAGTTTGCCGGGCTTGAACTGGTCAAAGAAAAAAAATTGGTAAACTTGGGACCGCTTCCGGATATTGTGGAAGACTTTTGGATTGTTTCGGGGATTAGAAAAATTGCGAATCCACAGGCGCAATGGTTAATGGATAATTTTGAAATGGAAATTTGAACCAGAAAAGAAGAAAAATTTCGAAAGAAGCTTGAAAAATAATTTAAACTAGAAATATCTATACTTACATGACTTTAATCTTGTGCATCAGGCCATAAATTGGCGACCTGCTGGAGATTCAAGATAGCGTTGCCTTAAGTGTTTTTCATCATTTTCAAATTGCTCGCGAAACCATGCTCGGTAGGTTTCGGTAATTGATGTTTCGTCAATTAAAGTTGGGCAATTTTTTACAAGATGTCCAAAAAAAATTCCACTCATTAAAGCTCTAAGAACGCCATGCGATGCCGAGGGGTCTAGGGATGCGGCTGCGTCCCCAAGAAGAAAAAAACCAGGACCAGCGCATTCTTCATAAAACTTCCAGGTTAGATCTATACCTTCGGGTGGTCTAGAGCCAGATTTGCCGATCCTCAATTTCACCCAGGCAATCCGATTATCGCTTATTGGAGCTTTCCAATCCCATCCATCGTCAAGAAATTCAAAGGAAGGTTGACTGTCTAAAACTTTAGGGTTTTCGTTTTTCCATCCAAACTGGACTCCAAGAGGCGGGGAATATTTTTTCAACGCAAGTTCCAACTTCCGAGCAAGCCATGAAGATCGACCTGTAGCGTCAACCGTCCATGTTGCTTGGAAGTGTTTACTGTTAGCGATAACTCCGATTACGCGGTTTCCCTCTTGAAGTAATGCTTCTGGGTTGCAATTCCGAATCAAAGTGGCTTTAGCGTCAACGGCGGCTTGTTGCAATATACGATGGAAAATTTCTCGATCAACTTGAAAACCAAGCCAGGGGCCATTTTCGTCTTCGCCATAGGGAAAGAACTCACGGGAATTTCCCCTTTGCAGCCATATCCCACGGTGTCTTTTAAAATCTGCTTGAAGGACTTGGTCAAATACACCAAGTTGCTTTAGTAGAGGCTCTATTCCAGGATGAAGTGTTTCGCCAGGAGAATTTTTTGGTCGAGAGCTAATATCCAACATAAGTACGCGCATGCCCGTTCTTTGAGCGCTGATTGATGCGGCGCAACCAGCTGGTCCCGCTCCCAGAACAATGACGTCGAATACTTCCGCCTCGGTTTTTCCTACAGGCAAAATTATTTTCCTTTAGTGTCTGAAAAACCTAAAAGCTGCATTCCCATTTTTGTATGCAATGCCATTAGAGCCAAACTGGAAAACATGTCGTTTTTTGACTTCTCTCCTTACGCGAACTAATTCCGATGTTGGTTTTTGGCCGCCTCGTAGTTCTGCGAACTCAAGTAGAAAACCTTTACCTTTTAATTCACGCCGACCGGGATTATTGCCTGCCCAATCTTCGATCTCACGAAAAACAACAAGGCAATTGGGTACACTAGTAGCTGCGCCTGGAATTGATTGGCAGGCTTCAAGAGCTTGGTTGCGGGCGATGAGGTCTTCGCTTTGAACATCCGCAGTGAGTGAAACTCGAATCCGGTTTGCCAGAGCATGGCTTACGTAGTCGGAACGTTCGATGGCGACATAATTTACAAAAGTTTTTCCGTTTACTTTTTCAAAAAACGGTCCATATTCGCCATCCCAACCGAAATAAGAATTTATTTCTCCTGATTTTACTCGTTGGTGATTGGGGTGAAAACCAAGTTCTTCATCGAGCATGGGTAATTGATTACCAAAACCTTGATTTCCAAAAGTCCTCCCGTTATCGGGGGCGACAGCCGGCCAAAAAGAAGCTATGGCTGCGCAGAGTTTTGCGTCTTCGGGAAATGGAGAACCAAGACCGGAGTTAGTAAGAAATGGATCGCCTCTATCAATGCTTGTCGATACATCCCAGCCGGGAGCAAAATAGTTTGATGCCCCATCGGGTAAATAACTGACCATCTTATTGGGATGTCCCTGAATTGAAACTCTTGAGCCAGAAGCAAATTCTCCGACAATTGAGGTGACGGTTTTATCGGTACGTTCGAATGCAGATGAATTTTGGTTGCTTGGAAGAGGAAGGAAAATATTAACAGGTTGTCTCCCTTTTGATAAAGGTTCTACCCGTTGAATAGAGTCGTCTGTTTCTATTTCATATTGATCTGCAAGAGGAAAATAATCTGGAGCAGTTATCAATGAGAAGGCAGCGAAGCTTGAGGTTGTTCTGGTTAAGCCTTTAACATCAGCTTCTATGCAACCGTCGCATGAATCGTCTGTAAAATGAGCCGCTGCATAACCTCCATTCTTCATCGCATTTTCAAAAGGTGTTTGCTTTAAAGTATTCAAATTAGTCGGAGTTTGATTCACGGGTCCATTAGGATTTATTTCGTGTCTGATGTTGACATATTCAGGCGCAAGACGAAAAGAACCATTAAAAGCGGGGATTTCTAAGGTTGATTCCGAAAATCGGTTGCTTCTTCCGCCTGTTATCTGACGTTCTTTGGGCACAATAAAATGAACTAATTGTTCTTTATTTGAGTCTTTATTTTTTTGCGATACAGTTCGAACTAAGGTGTCATGGGGTCTTGGTATTACCAACCTTGAAGATCCTATTTTTTGCAGAGAAGCCAAATTTCCTCTATCATTGTTTGAGTCTCGAACATAAGGTTTTTTGGTAATGTCAAAACCAGCGGGAACTGGTAAACCGCCCTCTGATTGAGGAAGTTGGTGTGCTTTTTTTAGTTTTTCATTCCGGTGAAATTCAAGGAAATCGACGGTTAGGTTTTGTCCTTTGAGACATTCTCTTCCATCAAAAAGTTTATGCACTGGAAAAATAAAATCATCGTCTCTTGGACCTCTAT
The DNA here is from genome assembly GCA_038154245.1 of Nitrospinales bacterium. Classification (GTDB taxonomy): domain Bacteria; phylum Nitrospinota; class Nitrospinia; order Nitrospinales; family JAJDAT01; genus JAJDAT01. Next base: position 8,085 of record JAYOZP010000079.1, read on the forward strand.
GACCTCCTTGGACGGAACCCGCAAATCCGGGTTTGGTTTTACGCGCGAGAAATACTCCATATCGAGCTGGTAATACAGATAAGGCGTCTCCGCCATCTTTAGGAATAACCCAAAAACTACGGTTAGAAGGCACATAATTTGGTTTCGACGTACCGACTCTTGCAACACCGGTGCGCGAGTATGCAATGTCGGCGTACCGTTGATGAGAAGTGCGACTTGCGACACGATACTGATAAGCGAAGACGGCTATGACTGTATCGCTTAGGTCTGTACGGTTGGCGACTAAGCCATATATATAATTTTCAAGTTGATCAAGTTCTTCTAACGTTGCATAGGCTGTTGGTCTTGAAGATGGAGATCCAGATGGAGTTTGATGAACGTTAGGAGATGCCAAAGCGTGGAAAAGTAAACTCTGAGAGGGTCGTCCCCCAGTGATACCTCGGTTTCCGTTAGGATGAAAATCTTCAAATCCCATCTTTGACCGATCAATTACCCTAAGTCGCTTATTTAAAGCGGTGGCTAGTTTAGCCGTTGTAGGTTGAGAGATATCAAGCGCATTGTTTGTAACATCTAACAACAGGTCTCTCCAGCCTAAGGGGGCTAGTCGGTCGCATAATTTTTTAACGTCGCCAATCAAACTCATTGCAATTACTCCTTCACGAATAAAGTTTTATTTGCATTTACGCTTGAGATTTATATTTGATCTAAAGCTTATTAATGTTTAGAAGGCAATCGATAAGTGAAATACCTAATCTGTAAATTAATAAAAGATTACCATCTTAGGTTTAATAAATTTTTATGAGGAAACAAGGTATTTCTATTTGTGTATGTTTCCATAGGTTATCCAAAATCAACTCAAAAAGGCATAAGCCAAACTTTTCTTGTGAATTTGATTAGTTTTTTGAATTTAAAAATTTTATTGAATTGGGAAACTAAATTATCTTATCTAACTGATCAAAAATCAAGGGTTTTTGTTCTTAGCGTTTCGAAATCAAAAAATTTTGCTGAAAGAGCTTTGCCAATGTATAAAAAGAAAAATGGAGTCGCTTTTTTTCAAATACGATATCTTAATGATCTAAGATTGAATTTTGAGATCGAATAACCCAGTGGAATTAAAAGCTTAAAATCTATATAATCTTTTATTATTTGCTGTTTTGTTAAAGTCTTACCGCCTCATAATTCGCTCTTCTAAAAACATATTTATTCTCTGCATCCTCTTTAATTAGTTGAAATGAAAAATAAAATTTTGGTAATTGGTGGAGGTGGGCACGCTAAAGTTTTGATTGATTGCATTTTATCAACTAGAGAGTTTGAAATAGTCGGAATAATTGATCCTAAACTTTCTAAAAATGAGGTGTTTGGCGACTTCCCAGTCTTAGGCGGCGATGAAGTTTTAGAAAATTGGAAAGAAGATAACGTATATTGTGCTATTGGCGTGGGAATGATAGAAGCGACTTCCAATAGAAAAGATTTATACCAAAAAACCCAGGAATATGGGTTTATTTGTCCCACTTTGCAACATGATTCGGCTTTAAAAGCTCGGACGGTTTCTTTAGGCAAGGGTGTACAAATTATGGCTGGCGCCATATTACAACCCGACTCGAAAATTTTGGAAAATACAATTGTCAATACGGGAGCAATTTTGGAACATGATTGTTCGATTGGTTCTCACTCGCACATAGCTCCAGGAGCTCTTTTGGGTGGAAATGTAACGGTTGGAGAGTGTTCGCATATCGGGCTTGGAGCCAGGATTTTACCTGGAATTCAAATTGGCAATCAAGCGACTGTAGGAGCTGGCGCTGTGGTTACTGAAAATGTTTCCGATGGGATAACTGTAGTGGGTATTCCAGCAAAACCGCTGTCGACATAAAGTTTGTAATTAAAATTGCTTGAGTAGTAACTTTTTAAAATCAGATCTAAACTAATAATTTTTATGAAGAAATGTTGGGTGATAGCCGAAGCGGGAGTAAACCACAACGGCAGTTTAGAATTAGCAAAAGATTTAATTTGCGCCGCGAAACGCGCAGGGGTAGACGCCGTAAAATTTCAAACATTTTTACCTGATAAGCTTGCAAGTAAGGTTGCAGAGAAAGCGGAATATCAAAAAAGAGATGGCGTTGACGATTCACAAGTTTCAATGCTTTCTAAGCTAGTTCTAAGTAAGACGGATCATCAAGACTTAATGGTTTTTTGCAAAAAGCAAGGTATTGTATTTTTTTCCAGCCCTTTTGACGAAGAAAGCTCTGATTTGTTAGAAGATCTTGGAGTTCCTTTGTTTAAAATTGGTTCTGGCGAAATTACAAACCTTCCATTTTTAAAACACGTTGCGAAAAAAGGAAAACCCATCATACTTTCAACTGGTATGTCCAACCTTGGCGAAGTAGAAACAGCGGTTCGATTGATTCAAAATGAAGGTTGTCGAGAATTAACATTGCTGCATTGCACTTCTAATTACCCTGCCGATCCTCAAAATTGTAATTTGAAGGCGTTACATACTTTAAAACAAGCCTTTGGTTTGCCCGTTGGTTATAGCGACCATACTATGGGAATAGAAATATCGTTAGCGGCTGTAGCTTTAGGAGCTGAAGTAATTGAAAAGCATTTGACCCTTGATCAGAAGTTGCCTGGTCCAGATCATGAAGCTTCCTTAAATCCTGATGAATTCGAATCCTTGGTAAAGGGAATTCGGCGAATTGAAGCTAGTTTAGGTAATGGAGTTAAAGAAATGACGGCTTCTGAAGCTCCGATTCGCGATATTGCTAGAAAAAGCCTGGTTGCCGCCTGCGATCTAAAAGCGGGAGTTTCATTAACCGAATCGCATATTTTAATCAAAAGGCCAGGTATGGGAATTTCTCCCGGGCAAAAAGAGTTAATGGTCGGAAGAAAATTGAAAAAAGATATTAAGGCTGATGATTTGCTGACGTGGGAATGTATTGAATGAGGGATATCGCTGTCGTAACTATAGCGCGATCTGATTTTGGAATTTATTATCCAATTCTAAAGGAAATACAAAAAAGAAGCGACCTTAGCTTAAAGATCATTGCGTCGGGAATGCATTTGTCTTCAAAGTTTGGATCGACAATCGCCGAAGTCGAAAAAGAGTTTGATGTCTTTCAAAAAATTGAAAGTCTTGTTTATTCTGAGACGCCGGATGGGGTTGGAAAAACTATTTCAAAAGGAGTCCAAGGATTTACGGAATTATTTTCCAAATACAAGCCAGATATTTTGCTCATTCTTGGCGATCGTTTTGATATGTTGCCTGCGGTATTAGCCGCTTTTCCTTTTAAAATTCCTATAGCTCACCTACATGGAGGTGAATTGACCTTAGGAAATATTGACGACACAATACGTCATATGATTTCAAAAGCCGCTCACATTCATTTTCCAAGTACGGCGGTATATGCCAATAGATTGGTTCAAATGGGGGAGGAGCCTTGGAGAATTCATGTGGTTGGAGCCCCAGGATTGGATACAATTCGAGAAACTAAAACTTGGGATTTATCGACCATGCAACGACAGTTTGGTTTTGAAATTTCTCAACCTTATTTGTTAATAACTTTTCATCCTGTGACGCTTGATTTAGAAGGTACAGAGGTTTATATAAACAATTTGTTATCCGCTTTGAAAAAAGTCGATTGCGCTACAATTTTTACTTATCCTAATGCCGATTCTACTGGGAGCTTAATTATTGAAGCCATAAATGATTTTTCAAGCAAAAATAAAAACGCTCATGTGATAAAAAACGCAGGCCAAGTAGGATATTTAAGTCTTATGGCTAATGCCGAGGCTATGGTTGGAAACTCCTCAAGCGGGGTTATTGAGGCAGCTTCTTACAGGTTGCCTGTCGTCAATATAGGTAATCGACAAGAGGGAAGGGTGTTTCCTGAAAATATAATTCAATGTGGTTATTCCTCTGAAGAAATATCCGGCTCAATATTAAAGGCGGTTTCAACTGATTTTAAGCATGGTTTGCAATCTATGAAAAATCCATATGGCGATGGTAAAAGCTCTCCCAGAGTTGTCGATCTTTTATCTTCGCTCCCGTTGAATAACAGTTTGACCACTAAAAATTTCCATGATATCAACGTGGAAAATAATTTTAAAGAACCCTGGCTTGAGAGCTTTAATTAAATGCCTGCCAACTTAAGTTTATTCAAGATATCTCCATCAACGCCAATTTTTAAGGCAATTCAAAAAATAGATAAGAACTCGAGAGAATTTGTCATTGTCGTCGATAAGAACTTTAAAATTTTAGGTACCGTGACTGATGGAGATATCCGGAGAGCAATTCTCAAAGCGATAGATCTGAAGCAACCCGTAAAAAAAATAATGAACCCTCATCCAAAAACGATTGGATTGGATGCAGATCAGGCAAAAACTTTGCAAGTAATGAAGAAATTTAAAATTCGTCAGCTTCCAATTGTAAACTCGGAGGGGCGATTGGTAGATGTTGTCTTTATGGACGACTTGATGGCTAATCTTCAATCTAGAGCTTACGCGCTTATAATGGCAGGAGGTCAAGGAACTCGTTTACGACCTTTAACGAATGATAAACCAAAACCAATGCTCAGTGTTGGGGAGAAACCTATATTAGAAACTATCATTAATCAACTTCGCGAAAATGATATAAGAAATATTTTTATTGCGATTAACTATAAAGGGAAACAAATCGAGAACCATTTTAAAAATGGCGATAGATTTGGAGTTAATATTGAGTATCTGAAAGAGACTAAAAAGATGGGAACCGCAGGAGCGCTAAGCCTGCTTCCGAAACACATTAATGATACGCTTTTAGTTTTAAACGCCGACTTGTTGACTCGCTTGAACTTTCAACGGTTGTTGAGTTTTCACGAAACGGGAAACTACGACGCCACCATGGCAGTAAAAGAGTTTGATTATCAGGTCCCTTATGGCGTCGTTAGTTTAGATAAAAATCAAAATGTAACTCAAATTGACGAAAAGCCTGTACATCATTTTTTTGTAAACGCTGGAATTTACGCATTATCACCGAGTTGTATCTCTTATGTGCCTAAAAATAAATTTTTGGATATTACCCAATTGATGGTTTCTTTGATGAAAAAGAATAGAAAAATTGGCGCTTTTCCGGTTCGCGAGTATTGGATAGATATTGGGATGCACAAAGATTTTGAAAAAGCCAACGAAGATTTTAGTATCCATTTTGAGCCTTGATAAAGGTATGACACAAAAAAAAATTTTAGGGATAATAACGGCTAGAGGTGGTTCTAAAGGCATTCCAGGGAAAAATATAAAAGAACTTCTAGGAAAGCCTTTGATAGCTTGGACGATTGAACGGGCGCTGGAATGTAAGTATTTGGAAAGAACGATTGTTTCTACCGACGACGATGAAATAGCTGAGATTTCCAAAAAATATGGCGCAGAGGTTCCATTTAAACGACCTGATCATTTGGCGGATGATAGCGCTCCTACCTGGCCTGTTCTTCAACACGCATTGAAATTTGTTGAAGATGATTTGAAACGATCATTTGACGCGATTGTTTTGCTTCAACCAACCTCTCCTTTACGAGAAAAAGAAGATATTGACGGTTGCGTCGAAACCTTTCTAAACAACGATTGCGAAGCGGTTATGTCTGTCTGTGAATCTTTGGACAATCCCTATTTTAATATTATGGAAATAAATCAGAATGGATTTCTAGAAAAATGTAAAAAAGCTTCTCCCATACCGACTAGAAGACAAGACGCCCCTCCTGTTTTTATTAGTAATGGAGCTGTTTACGTTTTTGATCGCGCAGCTATTTGGAAAGAAAAGCAGGCTGACGTAGAAAAAATTCTTCCTTTTTTAATGTCTCGAGAGAAATCTTTAGACATTGACGACGAAGCAGATTGGGAAAAGGCTGCTTCCCAACTTAAGCAAAAACTCAACGCGAATTAACTAATTTGAATTTATAAGGGAATTTTCATGAAGGTATTAATCACCGGTTGCGCCGGTTATGTTGGTAGCGTATTAACTGATATGCTTTTAAGAGCCGATCATTCTGTAACAGGAGTGGATATTTTGAAATTTGGCTCGGCCGGATTGCTGAGCAATATTTTTAAGGATCGTTTTCAGTTTTACCGTGAGGATGTGTGCGATGAAAAGGCAATGTCTAATTTGTTTAAGGGGCAAGACGCTATTATTCATTTAGCCGCCATTGTTGGCGATCCTGCTTCTAAACGCGAGCCAGATTTGACTAGAAAAGTAAATTTAGACGCTACGGATAGCTTGATAAAAATTGCTTTGGGAGAAAATGTGTCTCGTTTTATTTTCTTTTCAACTTGCAGTAATTACGGATTGCATGAGTCGTCTGAATATGCGACCGAAACCTCCGAGCTTAATCCCGTATCGCTTTATGCGGAGACTAAAGTCGCCGCAGAAAAATTATTATTAAAAAATGCGACAGACGGGTTTTCCGGAACTGTATTAAGATGCGCTACAGTTTATGGGTTTTCTCCCAGAATGCGATTTGATTTAACCGTAAACCATTTTACGCGCGATTCTTTTGTTGATAAAAAGTTGTTGGTGTATGGAGAACAATTTTGGAGACCATATATTCATGTTTATGATATGGCCGCTGGAGCCCTTCATGTTCTTGACGCTGATAAAAGCTTAGTGCAAGGAGAAGTATTCAATACTGGAAATACAAATGAAAATTATCAAAAGAGAACAATTGCCGAAATAATTCAAAAGAAAATTCCCGAGACAGAGATTGAGTATGTTCAGGTCGACGAGGACCCTAGAAACTATAAGGTCAACTTTTCCAAAATTGGAAAAATACTTAATTATGAAACGAAATATACCCTGCCTAATGGAGTCGATCAGGTGCACCAACTTTTGAGAGACCAAATCATTACTAACCCTCGCGACCCTATCTTTGCAAACTGATAATGATCCCTCTAAGCGTTCCTCATTTAAGCGGAAATGAATGGAAGTATTTAAAAGAATGTCTAGATACCCAGTGGGTCTCTTCTGTTGGCCCATTTGTCGATCGATTTGAAAAAGAAATAGCGGAATATGTTGGTTCTAAATATGCAGTTGCCGTTGTCAATGGAACGTCGGCGTTGCATATGGCTTTACAAATAGCTGGAGTCCAAGAAAACGATGAGGTTTTGGTTTCCGATTTGACTTTTGTGGCTTCTGTTAATTCCATTCTTTACTGTAATGCTAAACCTGTTTTTATGGATGTAGATTATACCTCTTGTCAGATGGATTCTAAGAAAGTTGAAGCCTTCTTAACAGAAGAGTGCGAGAAAACTCCTGACGGTTTATGTCGGAACAAAAAAACAGGTCGAATCATCAAGGTTTTAATGCCTGTCCATATATTAGGATTTTCCGCTGAAATTGATTCTCTTATTACGGTTGCAAAGCGTTTTAATATTAAAGTAGTCGAAGATTCTGCGGAAGGGCTAGGAGTGCGATTTTATGATAAGCATGTAGGTACTTTTGGAGATTTAGGAATTTTAAGTTTTAATGGAAACAAGATAATTACTTGCGGTGGCGGGGGAATTATTTTAACCAACGACGCTTCTTACGCAGACCGGGCGAAATACTTAACAACTCAAGCTAAGAACGATCCTATTGAGTTTGACCATAACGAAATGGGATATAACTACCGATTAACCAATATACAAGCGGCGCTGGGAGTCGCTCAGTTGGAACAGCTACAGGGGTTTGTTGAGTCTAAATTGAAAATTGCGAAAAATTATGAAGAGAACCTTAAGATGAATCCTTTTATTAATTTTCCAAAACCTTTGGCAGGAACTATACCAACATATTGGATGTATACAATCTTGGTAAACTTTTCAGAGTTTGGTCGGAAACGCCAGGAAATTATAAAAGAACTGATTGATAGGAAAATCGGAGTTAGGCCTTTTTGGAAACCCGCTCACACCCTAAAGTATTTAAGTGGATTTCAGAGTTATCGCATAGAAAATACAATAAAACTTTATGAAAATGGTATTTGCCTTCCTTGTAGCGTTAATCTAACTCCTGAAGACCAAAAACGAGTTTGCGAAACACTGAATAGCTTAATTAAGACTTGATATAGGAGCTAAAGAAATTCGTAAGCAATATTTTTTATGCGTTCCTAATTTTACTGGCTTAATTAGCCAATTCCTCGCTTTTTTCAATGCCAGTTATTATGGATTTACCTTTCGGTGCATTTTTTAAAAGATGTTCCCTGACTAAGGTTACAGCATGGTTATCGTCTATGGCTTTCATAAAAATACAAAATTCGTCTTTTGAGTTGTCCTTCTCATATTTTAAAAAACCTCTAATCTTAAAATAATATTGTTTAGGAGGCATAGATTAAAAGTCCCTTATTCATGCTGATTATTTCCAATTGAGAATTGGAACCGTTGAAATAGAATTTTTAGGCGAACCGTCGATTAGTTTATCGCTATAAACCAAATAGATTATTACGTTCCTTTTTTTATCCAAAAATCGCACTACTTGCATGGTTTTAAATAAAAGCGAAGTTTTTTTGTTAAAAACTTTTTGACCGTCTTTTAAATTTATTGGTAATTGAATGGGGCCTATTTGTCGGCAAGCGATCGATGCGTTTGCTTTATCTTCCGCAATTCCTAATCCTCCCTTTAATCCGCCGGTTTTTGCTCTGCTTAAATGACAAGCGACTCCAGGTATATCTGGATCGTCAAAAGCTTCAATGATAATTTTATGATTAGGGCCTAACATTTTAAAGGATGTGTCGACGGAGCCAATTTCTTCAGCGTTTAAAGGCAAGGGAAATAGGAAAAGCAAAAATAGCGCAAAATAAAAACGTAACATAAAAAATTCTCTTATTTGAAAGAAGTAAATGGTTGTTCAATTGAGGTCAAATCTTTATTAAATTAAATCTATTAAATGCACAATTGAGGGATGTTATTTTATCACGCGTATTGGTTTAAACGTTTTGTTGTTAGGACTTTTTTAAATTCGGTAGCAATTTTTAAATTCAGGAAGTAGAAAATAAAAAATGCGCTAAAGGATGGGGCTTTATGGAATAAAGCTACATTATGCTTACTGAGCCAGATCCGTTGATCTAGGAGTTGAAGAAACTTTTAGACACTAGAAGTTAGTTTTTTCATGAAGTTGGAGATAATAGGTTTGTAAGTCTTTTACAGATAGCATCTCTACTATTTTACCTTCTTCCGTTACCGCTATATGACGGAATTTTTTTTCTTCAATAAGCTCTGTTGCCTTAGACAAAGTTTCACCTTTATCTATGGTGACTATAGGGGCGCTCATTACATCGCCAACCTTAACTTTGTGTGGATCGCAGTCTCCTCCCAAAAATAGATGCATCCAATCTGTTTTAGTGAAAATTCCGACAAAGTCTCCGTTTTCCTTTATGAGTAGCGCGCCAATTTTATTTTTATACATTTCTTCAACGGCATCAAAGGCAGAAGTATCTGGAGTTGCGGAAAAGAGGGTGGTGCTCATGATATCGCCAATTTTTTTCATTTGATATCTCTCGCTTAGGGAATGGATGACTAATCCGGTTGCGGCTTAGTTTGATAAACTAGAAAATAGGATATGTTTTGAGGAAATTCAAGAATAATTTTGCAAGTAGCGGTGGAATTTATTCGATAACAAACCTATTTCATTGAAAAGAAGGGAGAAGTTTTCATTTTTGCATTTTGACTGTTGCGCCGAAAATGCAAAAATGAAAGATGGAACAAAACGATTTTTGAAATGTTTTTCTACGAATAAAATTAATGAGCGGAATACAATTGGCTTGAAAGTCTTTTTTGATCCTCGGTCAATAATTTAACTAAGGAAATTTTCGCTTCTATTTTTGCGCGAATCATTTGAGCTTTTAAGTTTATAAGTTTGTCTCCAGCCGCTCGAATTGCAGATTCATCCATAGTTCTGGCATGAAGTAATTTGCCAATTTCCATCTTTGTGATTTGCTTTTCGGCTTCAAAATTAATTCTTTTCTTTTGATATTCAAAGCGTAAATCTTTTATTGTCGAAACCTGAGCTTCTGTCAAACCTAGCTTATGTTTAAATTGTAAAAGATGAGAGAACGGACAACTAACATGGGAGCCATAGCCATGTTTTTTATTATGGCTATATTTTGAACCGCTACCTTCTTTTTTATGGGCATAACTCTTTCCATGATGAGGTTTGCTTCCACTACCCTCTTTTTTATGGCGATAGCTTTTATGTTTTGAGTAATTTTTACTTTCGCTGCCTTCTTTCTTTATTGACGGATTCTTATGCTTATCTGCAGAGTGATCGTAACTGCCGCTGCTTCCTGTGCCGATTGAATCCATGACACTAGCCACGGCGATTTGAGAGAAAATCAAAATTAAAATAATCGTGAAAAGGGAATAAAAGATAGATTTAATATGGCTTTTTAGCATGATTTCTCCTTCTCAAAGTTTTTATATCGAATCGATTGTCGTTTAGTACAAGTTTTAATGAATTTTTATTTGTAGGAACTTAAAAAAGTGATTTTAACTTGTTATTGCCACTGCCTTAACC
>JAYOZP010000079.1:18598-22090 GCA_038154245.1 Nitrospinales bacterium
GCCTTAACCGCTCCAATAACTTGTTAAAACTTTCGTTTAATTCGCCAAATTCGTTATTGCTTGTGATTTCTAATTTTTCTAGTTTTCTATTACCCAACGTCAGTTCTTTAAGACCATGATTTAGATTTTTTACAGGTTCGCTAATGCCTTTAGCGATTGATGTGCCAATAACTGCGCTAATAAAAACCCCTAAAATAAATAGTGCGGCCAGCAAAATTTTTAAAACCCAGATTTTATACTCGGCCATTTGTTCGTCGATAATTAAAATTTGCTTTTCGCTAATTAACATTTGCTCCAATCTGTTTTTGATTTTTTCCGCAATAGGAGCCGCTTTAGAACTTAAATAGAAGTTTGCTTTATTCCATTCTGGACCTTCTCTTATTTTAATCATTTCGTCGGATAATTCTTTGAAACGTTTTCTTTCGGTTTCGAATTCCTGAAAATAAGCTTTTTGCTTTTCATTTAATAAAGCAATCTTAGAATCGAGATCCTTTAAACGTTCGGTGTTCGTCAAAATTAACGAGTTGTAGCGTTCTTTATATTTGTCCTCTCCAGAAAGAAGATAGGCCTCAATATTAGAAAGGATTAGGGTAAAGGTTACTTCTAAATTACTCAGTTCTAACAATAAGGCTTTTCTTTTTGGGGTTGCTTGGCGGGATAATTCTAGATCAGTCGCTCTAGCAAGGTTCGCTATAGCTTTTTTAGCAAGGGGCGTTGCTTTTTTAAATAAAATTTTATGGGCAGGCAAATTCTCGGTTGTGTTTACGATATCCTCAATTTCTTGTTGGTATTTTTCGAAAATTACAAGATCTTCTTCAACAGCTTGGAACAATTTAAGGTTATTTTGATCTTTCCAATTTAGAGCTAGTTCTTCAAGACCTTTTCTAGAAGGATGGATTTCTTCAATCCATACATTATGTCGTTCTTTTTTAAATTTATCTTCCCCTAAAAGCATCCATCCTCTTAAAGACGCAAGAGATTGGTTAATTCCGTTCAATAGTTTGTGAGTGATTTGGACAGTGGTTACTCTTTCGTTGATAACTCGTTCCAAAATTAAGTTAAAATTTTTGACTTGGATAATAACCGTAATAATCACCCCAGCTAAAATAAGGGTGTTAAGGCCAAACCCTAAATTTATTTTTCTACCTACGCTTAAGTTTTTAAGTTTCTTGATCATTATAAAAATTTCCGAATATCGATTCAATAATTATTGAAGTAACAAGTTATAGATTTTAGGAAAACTCCGTGTGGGTTTTAATTTAAATAGGAGATTCTGGAAAATTGCAAAGTGTGAAAACGTCTTAAAAATTTAATATGGAGGTTTTTAAATCTGCAAATTTCAATTAATAATTTTTGGATAGCACATTATAGCTTAATTTGTTTTTTGAATATAGTGGGCGATATTAAGGATTGGTTTGAGAATCGCGCCTATTGTGTATTAAGATACTTCTCTTGCAATTGAGTGAAAGCCTTGATAACAGCCTTAAACTAATTTCTATATGTTTAAAATAAGAAGTTTCTTAAATTTTTAGTCATATTTTAGTAAGATTTGTTAGTTGATTTTAATATATCTAATTATTCCTTATTGTTTCATTCTTAATTGAGGCAAAAAAAGGGAGTTTTAAAGTGGCGTTAAGCGGAGCGAAGTTTTCCATACATGAATGAAAAAACTATTAGATTTGATAATTTAAAAGGCGATTTGTTTGGCGGTATTACGGCTGGAATCGTTGCATTACCTTTGGCCTTAGCTTTTGGAGTTCAGTCTGGCTTGGGGGCCGCCGCTGGAATTTATGGAGCAATATTTCTTGGATTTATAGCTGCTGTTTTAGGCGGAACCGCCAGCCAAATTAGCGGACCAACGGGACCAATGACTGTAGTTTCAAGCGTAATTATTCTGACTGCGATTGAAAAGTATGGAGATATTGAGCGCGGTTTCGGATTTGTTGTCGCCATTTTTGTGCTTTCCGGCATTATTCAAATTGCCTTTGGCATTCTCAAATTAGGCGATTATATAAGGTATATTCCTTATCCTGTGGTCTCTGGTTTTATGAGTGGCATTGGGATTATCATAATAATACTTTCTATATTTCCATTTATGGGGCAAGCCTCCCCGAAAAAAGTGACTGATGTTTTTCTTCAATTACCGCAAGGCTTATCTAACGCGAACTGGGAAGCGGTTATTCTTTCCAGTTTGACTATTTTTTTGATTTACCTTTTACCAAAAATTTCGAAAGCAATCCCTGGTTCCTTAGTTGCATTACTAGTAATCTCTCCACTACCGGTCCTCATGGAATTTGAGGTTCCTCTTATTGGATCTATACCTAAAGGTTTACCCGAATTAAAGATTGGCGCCATCTTTAGTTATGATATGGCTAATTTAAGCTTATTGATTAAACTAGCGCTAACTTTGGCTGTTCTGGGCGCAATAGATTCTTTGCTGACTTCGGTTATCGCGGACAATGTAACTAAAACCAAGCATAATAGTAATCGGGAACTTGTTGGTCAAGGTGTCGGTAATATTGTCGCTGGATGTTTCGGCGGATTACCGGGAGCAGGAGCGACCATGAGAACGCTGGTCAACGTTAATGCAGGAGGTAAAACTAGGCTTTCGGGAATTATCCATGGGATTTTACTTTTATTTGTTTTAATAGGATTGGGGGCGTTTGCCGAACAAATTCCTTTAGCGGTTCTTTCTGGGATTTTGGTAACCGTTGGGATCGGTATTATTGATTATAAGGGTATTGGACATATTAGATCGATCCCAAAGGCCGACGCCTGGGTCATGGTAATTGTTTTACTATTGACTGTATTTGTGGATTTAATCCAGGCGGTAGCCGCTGGTTTAATACTTTCTTCCGTTTTATTTATGAAAAAAATGGGAGATCAAATAGGGAATGAACTTAAAGTTCATTCCCTAAAAGATGAAATTAAGGGAAAATATGAGTTCCATGATGATATTTCTGAAAAAATTTATATAAAACACTTCGACGGTCCTTTATTTTTTGGTTTTGCTCGCTCATTCAAAGATGCAGCTGAAAAATTACCAGATATTAAGATGGTCGTTTTAAGAATGAATGATGTTCCTCATATAGATCAATCAGGGCTTTATGCTATAGAGGAAGTTATAAGTACGTTGGAAAAAAGGAGCATTCAAGTTGTTATCACAGGTTTAAAAAAACAGCCTAAGAGGATGCTTCGCAGAATTAATGTTGTTCCTGGGTTGTTGTCTGAACGAAATCTTTTTCCAACGTTTAAAGATTTTATTGTTTGGCTAACAGAAGAGGTTAGAGATTTTAGCGATTCCGATGAATTTTTTAGCGATTATTGTAAATTAGAAAACGAAAAGCTTGGAATAAGATATAGGCTTTAGTTTCGTTTTAAAAATATTCTCGTATTTTGGAAAAATGGTTTGTTTATTGATATTTCAGATAAAATTATGAGAGGACCTCTAAAAATCGGAATAAATTTTTAAAAGTTTGTTTTGTTATTTTT
>JAYOZP010000080.1:0-21349 GCA_038154245.1 Nitrospinales bacterium
GTCACAGTTCTGTCAATTTATGACCCTAAAATTGTCACAAAATCGTGACAATCTATCCTCAAATATAGGCATATGCAATTTTTGAGGATTTAACTTGGCAAAATTCAACGATTTTCATATAACCGAAAAAAATTTTATCTTTTTGTTTTTATTTTGATTTTTTTTAAGCGAAAAATTTTTTACTTTTTATAAAGACAAATAAGCAAAAAACTAATTTTCTCAATTACATAAAAACCATAATCGCTAAACTTTATTTTATATAAAAAAACAATCTTTGCTTGGCATGGCATACCGATAGCAGATTACCGCCAGCAAGTAAAACAACAAAACTTTCGGAATACAAAAAAGTATCCTAACCTAGAATCAAATAAACGGAGAAAATACTAGGGAAGGGTAAATTCACAAAAAACTAAAATAATTTGCGAATCTAAAAAAAACTTCGAGGGATGTGAATAATATCTCCAGGTTTTAAAATTACGTTTTTCGATAAGTTTCCTTTAAAAATAACCTCTCCTAAATCGATCTCCATTATGCCTATAGATTTTGAACCATCAGGTTTCCTGATCTTTCTATAAATTTTGGCATCTTGAGGTTTTGCAATATCGGTTAACCCGCCTGATAGTAAGACAGAATCAAGAACTGTCATACCTTCGCGAAAATCGATTACTTGTGGGTTATTGATTTCTCCAATAATATTTATACGACTTTGAAAGTTATCTCGAATAACAATTAGGTCATTAGGTTGTAACCAAATATTTTGTGAAAAATCGTCTTTTTTTACCAGGGCATACATATCAATTTCTAGTTTCTTTCCTTTTCTTAAAACAAAAGAACGTTTCAAATCGGCTTTATCAGTTACCCCTTTGGCCTTAGAGATTATATGTAAAAGGGTAATAGGACGATTAATTTTATAGGACCCTGGCTCAGAAATTTCTCCAGTAATGGATATTTTAATGCTATTAATTTCTTGAACCATTACAGTGACGTTAGGGTTTTGAATAAACTTAGATAATCTGCTTGCAAGTTTTACTCTTAGTTGACTTGGCCTTAATCCTTGAGCTTTTACATCTCCTATGAGAGGGAACGTGATCAAGCCGTCTGGGCGAACCGGCATAACCGTAGTGAGTTCAGGGTTATCCCAAACTAAAATTTTCACGACATCTTCTGGGCCGAGAGTGAATGGAGAAGCAGGTTCATTTCCTAGGAATTCAGAAGTTTGTTTGGAATTCGAATCATCTATCTGAAATTTCAAGAAAGTTCTACCTTCCTTTTTTGCAGTAACTTTTTTTTCTGCGGCCAAACCGTTTTCAGAAAAATTAAGGCATTGGCAAATCATAATCGCGATAACCAAAAATTTATTTCTCATTACGGCTTTCTCCCACTTATTCTACCCTCGATAAAAATTATTCAATGTTCAATATAGTAAGCAATAGTCTTTAGATACTCTAAAAAAATCATTTTTCTACTCGATCTTGACTTCCACCATCCTTCAATGGGGAAATCGGGATCTTTTGCAGGATAAACTTTAAATTCCATTTTTAGATTCATCTCATCTATTAATTTATTGTAAACCCAACGAGATCTTCTTGTATGAAAACTTGATGTTACAAGAATAAATTTATGAACTCCATTTTGCTTCAACAAGTTAAGATTAGCTATTGCTTCTCCCCAAGTACTAGCCTCGCCTCTAGATATTTGAGTAATTATTTTATCGGGAGTTATACCCAAACTATGCGCATGATCTATCATTAGCTGATTGGTAAAACGCCCTGGATAAACCTGAAAACCGCTAAAAAACAAAGTTTTCCCTAAACCATTTTCTAATAATCGCACGCTCTCTTCTAAACGATTGCCCGACTTAGAACCAGTCAAAACAACAATCGCTTTAACGGGTTGCAAATCGTCTTCGTAAACTAAACTTCTAGCCACAAAATTAAAGATAGGATCTCTAAAAAAAATCACGCTAAGAATAAGCGTCAAGAATAAAACTAAAAAAAGTTTTTTAAATTTCAAATTATTTATTCGAGATTGTATTGGGAGCCATCTTTGGACGGTCCGAATTTAGCAATCTGACGACTTTCTCGGCAATAGATTGGGCATCTATTTCGTAAATTTTTCTCAAATAATTCTGACTCCCAACAATGGAAGAAAAACCGGCCCTTAAACCAATTCGTTGGAATTTTCGAGGAAGGACTCCATTCTCTAAAAAACACTCGGCAACAGCTCCTCCTAACCCGCCTTCTACAGTATGTTCTTCAATAGTTAAAACAGCTTCCGTTTCACCCGCGGCTTTTAATAAACTTTTCTCATCTAATGGCTTGAGGGTATGAAAACTGAGAACTCGACAATGAATATTCTGTTCTTTTAATAACTCATAAGCCTTTAACACTTCGTTTAAAATACCCCCGGTGCTTACTAAAGTTATATCTGTTCCTTCCTTTAAACAACGCGCTTTTCCAAATTCAAACTTTTCTAAATCCTTATTCGTGTAGCCGGCATTTGATTTGTCCAATCGAAAATAGCACGTTCCCGGTATATCGATCAAAGTTTTAGTGGCTTCCTCCGTCTCCCAAAGATCTCCAGGAGCCATCACTGAAATTTCTGGCAAAGCCCTCATAATACTCAAGTCTTCAGTCGCATGATGCGATATTCCTAACGCGCCATAACTAAATCCTCCTCCAATCGAAACAATTTTGACGTTTGCCTGATGATAACAAGCATCATTTCTAACTTGTTCCAAACACCTAAGAATCGGAAAGTTGGCGATTGAATAAACAAAAACTATACGCCCTTCCAAAGCGAGACCCGTGGCAAGTCCCATCATATTCTGTTCGGCTACGCCGGCATTTAAAAATTGTTTCGGATATTTTTGGGAATACTCGTCAAATACTTTGAATCCTAAATCTCCAGTAATTAGCAATATACGAGGATCCTTTTTGGCCTCCTCTCCCAAAATCCTAATAAAAGCGTCTCTCATTTTATACTTTTTCCAATTCTCTTAAAGCAGCCGCATACTCTTCATTTTTAGCGGTTCGATAATGCCATAAAACTTGATTTTCCATAAAGGAAACGCCTTTACCTTTTATAGTATGCGCAATAATGCAGTTGGGACGATCTTTTTGAAATGGAATACTCTGTAAAGCAGACTCCAATTGGTCATGATCATGTCCGTCTACTTCGTTAACATTCCAGCCAAAGCTTTCCCATTTATCTTTAAATGGTTCAAGATTTAAAGTCTCTTCAACGGAAGCCAAGCTTTGGATTTTGTTATAATCGACTATTACCGTTAAATTATCCAACCTATGATGAGAAGAAAATAGAACGGCCTCCCAAATAGAACCTTCGTCGCATTCTCCATCGCTTAATACAACAAATGTTCGACGATCAAAATCATCCATTTTTGCGGCTAATGCCATTCCGCTTCCAATAGAAAGTCCATGTCCTAACGATCCTGTCGAAATCTCCACTCCAGGTATACCTTTATGCGATACATGCCCAGACAGATCGGAACCGTCTTTGTAATGGTCGTCTAATTTCGAAATCGGGAAAAAGCCACATTCAGCCAAGACAGCATAGACGCCTGCGCCAGCATGTCCTTTACTCAAAATAAAACGATCTCGATCTTCCCATTTTGGACGTTTTGGATCGTATCGCAAAATTTTTGCGTATAAAACAGCCAAAATATCGGCCATAGAAAAAACGCTCCCAATATGAGAACTTTCTCCTCTACTCGTCATACGCAAAGAGTGCAATCTAATTTTTTGTGATAATTTTTTGGAATCCATTTATTTATACATTCAACAATTTCTTTTATTGTGAAATCAAATCTAGAAATTCTAATTCTTCAGGGCTTAGTTTCCAGTTGAAGCCAGCAATCAAGTCCTGTATTTCTTTTGGCTCCTTAACGCCAATCAAAGCCACACTTGAATCAATATTGTCTAAAATCCATCTGATGGCTAATTGCGACATCGATTTCGAATCGCATTTCGAGATTAAATCTTCCATCTTTTTTAGCATTTTAAGATTAGCTTGGAGTTTATCTCCATGAAAATTTTTATAAACTGTGCGTAACCGTCTATCGTTTGGATCAAAACTGGTATTCCCATTATATTTTCCAGATAAAATACCCTGTCCCAAACTTCCCCAAGAGAAAAAACTTAATTTATTATTCTTAACGTTTTCCTTAATCAGCGATTCGTTTTCCCTATTCGCCAAACTATATTCGAAAGAAAAACTTACCAATTCACGCGGTATTTCGATTTTCAACTCTCTTAAATCAACATTAGTAATTCCATACGATCGTATTTTACCTTCGCGACATTTTTTATCTAAACGTTCAAAAATAGTTTCTAAAGAAAATCTATTATCCCAATAATGAATTTGATAAAGATCGATATAATCCGTATTTAATCGAATTAAACTGGCGTCTAATGCTTTATCCAACCATTCCGGTGAATTATCATAAAAGGTTTTTCCTTTTGAATCTTGTCTCACGCCAAATTTAGTTGCAATAATTGCGTGTTGTCGCCTATTTTTTAGAAAGTTTCCTAATCTCTCCTCAGAGATCCCAAGACCGTAAATATCCGCAGTGTCAAAAAAATTAACGCCTCCTTCTAAAGCTTGGTCGACAGATCTTCTTAAATCATTCTCAATAACTTTTCCCCAACCATGTCCGCCCATAGGACAACAGCCGAACCCAACTCGGGAAATTTTAAGATCTGAAACTCCTAGCTCCTGGTATTCCATAAACTCTTGCAGTCGATCAAACTATAAATTCGTAAATTTTTTTAAATAATAAAGCAAACGTTTTATAAATTATTTTCATATCAGACATAAAACTATTTTCATAAACGTATTTCAATCGAAGTCCGTTCTTTTTTTTCAAAACTTTTTCTTCAAAAACTTGATCGGCGTTCTCTTTTCCAACGATTTCATCTAAGGAAAATAATTCAATTGAACTGTAATCGGTGATCCCAGGAAGCACCGTCAAAATTTTTTTTTCTTCAGCATCGTACATATTTGTATATCTTGGCAATTCAGGTCTTGGACCAACAACGCTCATTTCGCCTTTAAGGATATTTATAGCTTGTGGCAATTCGTCAAACTTAAACTTTCTCAGAAACTTACCAACCCGAGTCACTCTAGGATCTTCCAATGCCGTAGTTCCTCCTCCTAATTTTTCCGCTTTGCCGACCATGGTTCGAAATTTATAAATCTGAAATGGAATACCGTTTTTTCCAGTTCGAACTCCTCTATAAAAAACAGGTCCATTCGATTCCAACTTTATTAATATCGCTATAACCAGAAGAAACGGGGCTAAAACGCTTAAACCAAAGCAAGAAGAAATTACGTCGAAAATTCTTTTCAAGGCAAATTACAAATTTTAATAATTAAAAAAACGTTCTAATTTAATTAAATCCAATAGAACCGCTCAACTTCATTCCTTAACAAAGTAACCGCCACCCCTTCCATCTAAATGAAGCGATATATTTAACTTTCTATTTTCTATAAATTCATCCACCGCTCTTTTACATCCAAAGCAACTTTCGTAATCGTCGATAATCACAACCCCGCCATTAGCAACCTTATCATAAAGGTTTTCTAAACATATTTTAGTAGAATCATACCAGTCTCCATCCAACCTCAATATGGCGATATCTCCTAGTTTATCCTTATGCGTTGGAAGCGTGTCCTGAAACCATCCTTTAACTAGGTGAACTTTTTCCCTGGGAAATCGAAATTTTTCAAATAATAAATTTTCGACAAAATCTAGTTCTCCCAAGCACGACCCTACAGGTAAAGGTCTCAAGTGATCTCCAGTTTCTCCACTTTCAAAATCTTCATCGGAAGGTTCTGGCAACCCCTCAAATGAGTCAAAAAGCCATACTTCTCGATCAAATTCAAGCGCGCCGCCAAAAGCAATATCGCAAACCAAAGCCGAACAGCCTCCTTGCGCCACTCCTAACTCAATAAAACTTCCTTTTATCCCTTTATTGTTTAAATCGTTAGTCAATTGGTAAGTCGTTTCCAGACCTTTAATTCCAACTAAAGAATACGGCATAACCTTAAAAACGACTTTTGTCATCTTATAACGATCAATATTTCCCGCGATAATACTTAGAATAATTTTGCCGCCATACAGCAACCTAACCGTTTCTTTATAAATTGGAAATATCTTTAACAAATAAGAAT
Organism: Nitrospinales bacterium; assembly: GCA_038154245.1. Taxonomy (GTDB): domain Bacteria; phylum Nitrospinota; class Nitrospinia; order Nitrospinales; family JAJDAT01; genus JAJDAT01. Next base: position 6,193 of record JAYOZP010000080.1, read on the forward strand.
CCCAATTTAAGCCGGGAAAACTCTTTTTAAGAAAGCGAATAATTTGTTTTAAAATGCTTTTAATTCTCATTAATTCAATTTTCTCTCTCGTTGACTGTGTAAACTGTGCATATTTTCGATATGTTCCGCATATTTTTCATAAATAGCTTTGCCTTCAAACATATTTTTAAATACCGTTTGAGCATTTTCTGCCATTTTATTTCTATAAACTGAATCGTCGGCAAGCTTCAAAATATTTTCAACAAGAGTTTTTAGATCGCCAGGCATGTAAGCTAATCCGATATCTTCTCTTTTGAGAATTTCAACCATTTCCCCTTCTAACGAAGAAATAACAGGTAACCCAAATGAGAAATATTGCATGACTTTATTATTAATTGTATCCGCTATCGAACATACTGGATTAATTCCAGCATAAGCTTTAGTCAATAACTCATAAGCTTCATTCTGCTTCAACCATCCAGTCAAACTAAAGTTCTCCAGATTTTGCGCCGAGTTTTTAACCTCATCAAAATATTCCCCCGATCCAGCTAAAATAAAATGAATATCGTCTCTTCCTTTTTTCGATATCAACCTAGCCGCATCCGCTAATAACAGAAGTTCGTAAGAACGACCAAATGTTCCTAAAAAAACAAAGTTTTTTTTATTTTTTGTTAGACTTAAAATTTCCTGAAGAGTTTTATTTTTTTTTGAACTATCGTCAGAAACAAACTTTTCAGCTCCTAAATAAAATATGCGATCGTTTTCGGTTTTATCACGATCGGCGTTTTTCAAAGCCCATCGCATAAATCCTTGAGAGACGGCTATAATTCCATCACATTTCTTTAAAACTTGTTGTGTCTTATGAAAATCTCGGAAAAGAGCCCATCTACCTAGAACCTTTAAATAAGAAGGCAATCTATTAATAATATTGTCTGGCCATAAATCTCTTACGTCGACCAAGACAGGTATATTTCGCAAATTAGCAAATTTAACCGCTTCATAAGCCAAATCGTATATCGGCATAGAAGTTACAATGATATCCGGCAGTTCTTTTTCTAAAGCTTTCTTCTTAAACCCTCTTGCTAATCTTTTATGATGTAAATATCTTTTTAAAGAAAAATTTTTATTGTATGGAATTCCTTTTAACAAATTAATTTGATAACGATCATTTTCATTAATTTCTTTATACCCATTGGACAAATTAATTCTTTCCGAGTGGTAAAAATTTGCTCCCCACCAAACTACAGAATGCCCTCTTTGAATTAGGGTCTTCGCCAATAAACCGGTTCGCATTAAAATCACGTTCCCTTGAAACGGATAACATTCCCCTGTCTGAGTAAGCCAAATTTTCATTTAAGCGTACATCTTTTTTGTCGTGCTTTTTGAAGTAGACCATTGTAAATAGCCCAAAGAGATTACATAGTTTAGAATAATCGAGTTATATCTAAAAAAAGAACCTCCAAACAACGCCAAATCCACGTAACACGAAACTAGAAAAACACAGTAAACCGGTTTCCTGTCGTGGATGACTTTTACATAAGCAAATCCCAATACTCCTCCATATAAAAACCACCAGAAAAAGGACCCAGTCAATCCAAAATCTTCTATAGGCGGTCTAAACCCCGTGTAAACATTGGGATTCACTCCCTTTTCTGTATTTTCAGTTCCAATATTTTGAGTTTCAAAGGCTTGTCTTTGTTTAATTCCCAATAACTTCAAAGGACCGGCAAAAATAAAAGTTCCGTATTGAAGTGGAGGCGGGAAATCCCAGGCCATTTTAAAATAATTGGAAAAAAACGCTACGTTTCCAAAAGTTAGATAATGGAATCTTTCCCAACGGAGAAAAAACTCGTCCCAACTTGCATAGGCCGCGAAAACTTCTAACTTTTCTTCGGTGCTAACAATATCTGAACGTACTCCACGAAACATATTGAGCCCCATCCCCACAATAGTAAATACAAGGACAAATATAGCAACGCTCAACACATAGCGAATTCTAAACATGGCCACCTGGCCTTGCTTTAAATAAACTTGATACGAAAAATAACCTGCAATCCAATACAAAACCGGTTGATAAATTTGAGATCTTCCCGTAAATAAGATGGCCAACATCGCAGATGGGATAATGGGGGTTATCGTCAACCATCCCATACCAGCAGGCAAGACCTTTGCGGCTTGGATCATTCCTGCCATCAATGGACCACAAAACATAAATGATAATAAAAGCTTTGAGGCGAGTGGCAACTTATGATCGGCTAAACTTAAATTTACGCCTTTAATTTGTACATATGCCACATATATAAAACCAGCCAAAAAGCTGCATAACAAAACTGTGACTGGTTTCCACAGCTCTATGGGCTGATCTTTAGAACTTTCTATTTTAGATTGCCTAGGCAAGCCTAATTGAAACCCTAAAATGCTTCCGACACTCATAGCCATACAACTAAAAGCAATCCACCATAATGCTCCAGACCAAACTTCTAAGTTTGGAATGGTAAAGGGAAGTAAACAGCAAACCCCCCAAAATAAAGGAAAAAGAGCTCCAGGAAAAAACCAGCTTTTCGTATACGAATATGCAAAAAAAGCCAGCATAATTAAGAAAACAATGGGCGGTAAACTATCAATCAACACAATTTGTAACCGAATATTCCAAAAATAATTTATTAAATTTCCATAAAACCATAGAAACGCACTCTTTTGCCTTCGGCTTTTAATTTAAAACTTTTAAAAACCTTTCAACTTGAGCGGGAGGACTAAGCTCGCATTCGACAAACTTTTGTCCAGCCCTTCCAAGTCTATCTCTTAGGGATTTGTCGTCTAACAACCTGGCGATATAATCAATAAGTTTTTCCACGTCGGGCTTGTCAATCAACAATCCAGTTTCTCCATCTAAAACTGCATCTTTTACTCCTCCGCTTTGCCCTGCTATCACGGGTTTTCCATGGGCGCTGGCCTCGGCTAAAGCAATTCCAAATCCTTCAACATCCCTATCAACTTCGCTCGAAGGAGAAACATAAATATCACACCGACTATATAGTAAAGAAACTTCGCGGTCGGTTACAAATCCGGTAAATACAACGCGATCTAATATTTTATTTTCGCTAGCAATATATTTTAATTCTTTTTCATAGGACCCGCTTCCGGTCATCACATAAATCAAATTCGGATACGAGGGCAAAAGTCGAGCTAACGCTTGAATTACTAAAGCGTGTCCTTTTCTCGGAACTAAACGAGCTACAGTCAATAAAACTTGCTTATCATGCAAACAAAACTTTTGATTAATTTCATCGCTATTAGAATCTCCTTCTATTTTCCCAACAAACATTGGAGGATGAACTACGGATACAGGAGGGTTCTTAAATCCTAGAGAAGCGACAAGTTCCTTAGTAAACTGACTATTGGCGCATATAGAATCAGCCTCCTCAAAAACTTTTTGCATTATTGACCGCCTATCGTTTATATCCCTATGCCTCAATATCTCGCTACCATGCGTCATTAAAATATATTTGACGCTTAAAATTTTTTTCACTAAAAAACTGACAATTCCTTCATGCGTCCATACCATTGCCAAAATTTTTTCGGGCTTTTTGCTAATGCAAATCCATAAAGCCCAAAATACCATAGGAAAGAGTTTCAAAAATTTTCTATTCCAATACGAACTTATGCGACAAACCTCCAGGTTATCTTCTATATTTTTATCCTGTCCGTCTCCAAAAGTAAGAACGTCTACCTTATTTCCCGTTTTCGCTAAACCAATGGAAAGATTATAAGCGAACGTTCCTATACCTCCCACTTGAGGCGGAAATTCAGAAGAAAGAACTAAGATCTTCTTCAAGCCAGATCCTCCATTATTTTTTGCATACGATCTTTATGCGTATATCCTGACTGAAGGCAGCGTCGATGTCCTGCATCTTTAATTTCCAAACGTTTCGGTTCATTATCCAAATAGTATTTTGCCTTTTCTACTAATTCGGAAGTTGTATCAAAAAAAACAGCTTCTTCATTTTCTTTAAAATAAGAAAGATGTTCTTTGGTTCTTTCGGCCAACATAAAACCGCCGCAAGCTTGAATTTCAAAAGTCCTACTGGCCGAAGTATTAAAATTCCACTTAGATAAAAAACCAAGACAAATTTTTGCTCCAGCTAAAGCTTTCACATATTCTTCGCCAAAAATGGGCGAAATCAATTTACAGTCTTTTAAAGATTTTGCTCGATCCCACCCTGGCCCCCATACTTTGGCTTTGAGGCCCGCTTCTCTAAGGGCGGCGATCTTCAACTCTGTTTCAGGTTCCCAATGCCCAATAAAAACCGCGTCAGCCTTATATTTTTCATGTTCATTTTCAGTTAAACATTGAGGCTTATGGAGACTTGGATCAAAACTAAATTCAGTTTTTAAAATCTCTTTGCTTCCTCTTTTTTCAAGGCTTGGAATTACTAAATCGTTAGTAATCACATGACAATCGTAAAGACTTATAGATTTAAAAAAATACCTATAAGTATAGGCGTGAAAGCCGAAATATTCTGAAGTGTAATGAACTAATTTGGGAGTTGTCAGTTTTAGTTTCTTGACCGTATTTGGTTTAAGACAAAGTCCCATATCAACATATATTATGTCCGGCTTCTTATCCTTTGCTAACTCCAAAAGATCTTTGTTATATAAGTCTACACCTCTTCCTATGTGTAGATGCATTTGAAGTTTTTTATACAGGAAGTTTCCTCGATCTAAATAAGGAACTCGGTCTAAAGTATGGGCGTCGTAACCAAGTTCAAACAAAGCTTGTCTTCTAGCTTCAGTTAAACTTCCCAACCTAAAAGAGCCGGTGTATAAAATATTCATTTTTTATGGTTTTCTCAAAACTAAAATTACTTTTGCGGCCCAACAATCTGGAAAAACATTTTCGATACAATCGTCCATAATCGTAAATAAAACCTGACCGATCCGGCCAAATTTTCGAGAAACTAACGCGGCAAACTTCCCAAACAACTTTGGTTTCCCTTTTACAGATGGATTGTCTAGCGAAGCCCAAATTGAAAGATCTTGAAGCCAGGTCTTACACGAAAACTTTTTTTTTTCAATTTTAAATCCTACTTTTGTAAAAATTTCTTCCCATTCTTTAAAAGAACGCAAACCAATATGCCCTCTCGAATCAATAAAAATATCTTGATACCAAAGTTGCTTTTTTGCCCATTGAAAAAAAGGACCATTGGAATCCAAATCAAAGTAATGAATCATCACTCCGTTGGGTTTTAAGACACGATACATCTCTTGTATTACAAGAAAGGCGTTAGCCTCATCCAAATGTTCTAATAGAAAACTAGAAACAATCGCATCGGCGCTTTGATCTGCAACAGGAATTGATATTGCCGAACTTTGTATAACCGATTCATAAATTCCCGTTATTTGCCGCGTGGAAGTCGATGACAATTCAACTCCGAGAATTTCATACTGAGACGCCAAAAAGCGAGAACCTCCACCACACCCCAATTCAATGAGCGCCGAATCTCTTGGAACTAGTTTACTGATATAGTAAAGATGATGCTGGCGTGCGTAATAAAGACTCAAACGTCCAAACAAATTATCCTCAAAATTTTTCCCCGTCCGAGTAAAGCCGTGTTCATCATAAAATTCGTCTCCACTGCCGCATTGCAGAACACCGTCATTTAAACCAAAATGGAATCCACATCTCTCGCAAAATTTCTTCAATTCTAACGGCTTTAAACTTAGACGACACTCAGGACAAGCTAGCTTTTCCTTCCAATATTTGGAGAGTTTCAAAGAAATATCAACTTTCCCCTTTTGACCTATGTTTTCTTCTTGCAACTTATTCTCCAAGCTTATAATGCAAAGTTAGCTGACATCCCAGTCGACTAAACCCGTTCCTGTCCAATGCCCAAAGCTAGTTAAATCTAACTTGGGATAAGACACTTCTCTCCAAAACGCCAACATATTCCATAAACAAATATCGTCAAACACAAGCAATGCATTTTTTTTCAATCCAACTTCGCAAAAGTTTTCGAATAACATTTTTTCCATAGATCCATCTTTTGCTGCGTCTATAAAAATCAAATCTGCCGATTGCAATAAAGACGCATATTCTCTTGCTTTCTCAATCTTGGTTAAATCAGAGGTGATTTGTGAAAGTCTCCCATCTTCAAAATCCTCAGCCTTCAGATACGAAGTTTCTATTTCTCTCCAGGGGGTTATATCAAACGTAATCAGCTTCGAATCTTTCGGTAAAACGGGTAACATCGCCAAAACGCTTAATCCGGTATAGGTCCCAATCTCTAATATTGTAGTAGGTTGAGTCTCTTCAACCAAAGCGGACAAAACTTTATAATGTTCGCCTGGCCAAGTATGAACTAAATCGGGAGCGTTTCTCTCTTTTAACAAAGGTAAATCTGATTTTTGCGCTCGATTGATAATCGCAAGAGATAAATCGAACAATTTATCGTTAGAAGCGCCGCAAGAATCGTCCATTGAAAACAACCCGCTCAACTCAATATGTCGTGCGTCAATTTCTTCCAATACAAAACGACTTAACCGTAAGTTATATTTTTCTACGAAAGAAAAATTTTTAAAAATTTGTTTACAAATTTGTTTAAATAAACTCATCTTAATAATCTTTAAAAGCGTTAGTTACTAATTAGATTCCTTAACTTGTTTAATTCTAATTTTTCTCTAAAAAAATACGGCACGATCAAAACTAATAACAAAAAGATAAAAGTGGAGCTAAATTTAGAAAACCAGCTATCAATGAAATAAGCGCATCCCACAAAAGGAATCAAAATTAATATTCCCTTAACAAAAGTTTGGTAAATAACAGCCGGAGACGATTTTAAAAACCTCGCGGACAAAAAGGGAAATACCAAGACTCCTATAGAAAGTTCGCCCAACACTCCCGCCCAAGCGATTCCGGTAACTCCATACTTTGGAACTAAATAAAAAGCTAACAATAAAGTTAAACAGGAACTAGCTATTGACCAGAGAGCAAAAGATTGATGCTGATTTGTCGCCAACAATCCCCAACAAGCGGTTTGAGTTCCGGAGGTCAAAACTCCTTGAATCAACAACAAGATAAATAATAGCGGCTGAATCTCTAATTTATTTCCCGTCCAAAGTGGATAAAACAAGGCTCCGGCAAACCATATTAAAATAGAAGTTAGTCCGGTCAACACAATCACCCACTTTAGAAAAACCAGAATAAACTCATACAACTCTTTTGATCGATTTTGTCCCCATAAAAAACTTAACTCTGGCAATATCGGTCCTTGCAATAAAACTCTTACATACCCAGCCAAATTAGATAACACACGATGTGTTGAAAATGTAGAAACCGCGAGGGAATTGGTAAAAGAGGCCAAAACAATAAGCGAACCATGCTGTTTGATAGCATGAGAAAATGCTAAAACCCAAAAATAAAAAGAACCCTTTAAATGTCTTACTCCCAGTTTTGCGTTTTTAAAATTAACCTTTAATCTTTTACTCCCTTCAATGATTCTTCTAGAGTCCCAAAAAAATACTAACGTTAAAAACCCTCCAAAGAAAAACTGAAAAGCGGCATAACTTTGAGGTTCTATTAAAAAATATAACAGTCCAACTGATATCCCTATTCCCAGTAATCTAACTCCATTACCAATCATCGCTCCGCGAGCAAACAATCCTGTGGCCCTATAAACCGTGGCGTAAATTCCTCCAACATTTGCTAAAAGGAGAAACAAAGCCCCCATAAACATCAATATCCACGCTTCATCGCTAAATAAAGAACGACCTAATCCAGGAAACGACCAGTTTAACCCAAACCAAATTACCAAACCCCATACTCCGAAGGCGCAAACTCCAATCACTAAAAATAAAGAAACCCCTTCTGATAACCTTTGGGAAAATTCTTCCGTATCTTTTTTTGCAAAAGCAATGGCCAACACATTTGCAAAATAATTCTGGCCGCCAAGATCTAATAAAGTCAGATAAGAAACAAACGCCGTTAATGTCAGCCAATGCCCGTATTCATCGACTCCCCAAGCATTCAAAAAAAATGGCACAAGAATAATACCTTGAGCCGCTAAAATAGCTTGATGAACCACAGAAGAACTAATACCTTTCAGCATTCGATTATTGAAGTTGGAATTATTCATTTTTTCGCGTTATTACCAACCATTGATAGCTCTTCGCAAAAATGCACGTCCGGCTTTCATTAATATTTTGAAACGCATCCAACCATCTTCTTTAAACCCAGAAGCAAAATTCAACAAAGTGTCTATCTTTCCATTTTTCTCATAATATTGGGCATATTGCCCAATGACTTCTTGAGAATTCATATTACGTATAGGAGCTAATTTTTCCGGTTTGTCAAAAACCTTTTTTAATAACTCTTCAACTCTCAATATAAGAGTATGAGACTTTTTGACTGTCTCATATCCAGCCTCGGCAATCTTCATTCGAGCCTCTTCATTTTCTAAGTAAAACTCTATTTTTTCCAGCAACTCATGTTTATCGTCAAACGCAACATAATGTATTTCCTCCTTAAACAACTCTTCTTGTCCGCTATTCAGCCTTTTTGTGATTAGTAATGCCCCACAAGATAAGGCTTCGAAAAAACGGAAATTTAAATCGTCTCCAATTGGTAGGTTTAACACTATCTTTGATCGTGAATAAATTTTAGGTATTTCTTCTTGCAAATAATATCTACGCTCGTTCAAACGATATTTTTCGTTGAGAATATCCAATATTTTTCTTCGTTCATTACCCGGTTCAAATAAATTTCCTATAAAAGCAACGTCTAAATCGCGATCTGTCTCTTGAGTTTTAAAATTTTCTACATCGCAAGCATATGGCAACCAATGAACATTACCTGGAGGATGAGATGAAAATCTTTCCAAATAATTGCGTTGATATAAAAAAACATGATCAAAAAATTTTGACAATGCTAATCTAGGCTCTAACTGCCTATGACAGTCAGAAATAACGCAAGCGGTCGGTATTGGAGATTCATTTAAATTTCTTGGTATCAGCCCCAATGGCTCAATATATAAAAAAAGGTCGCATCGTCCATACCGAGATATTAAATCATGGATACAAGTATCCGCAGGAAATCCCATGACGACTTTTCTAGGTTCCCACAAGCCATTTGAGCTTGCAGAAGAATTGATTTCTATAATCTCATGTCCTAATCTTCGCAATACTCGAGAATAATTGACTCCTTCGCTTTTATCATGTTGCGACGGATAGCTTAATAATATTTTCATAACTGAATTAGATCTTTAAAATTTATGCGCATATTTCCAAACAGACTGAAAAGCTTGAGCAACAATCTGACCTAATTTTGTTGGACATAGATCCATAAGATTTATAATAAATCTTCCCGTCATTGGTAAAAATACCCTAGCGTTTTTACTGTCATCATTATCCCACGGCATATTCCTAAAATAAGTCTTGTTTGCTTTAAGTTTCGCTATATTTAAAGTTTTTGCGGCTCCATAAAGCCCTCGATCAATTATTTCTCTAATAGATTTTTCCGGGTGGAGTAATTTCCAATTAGCTTGGTGGATTTTATCTACCGCGAATAAGGTTTTCCATTCTTTACCCTTTAAAAAATGATTTTCCTCTCTAAATCGCATTTGCAGCAAAGGTTTATCAACATACCCTAGATCGCCTTTTGCCGCTAACTGCATCCATAAATTAATATCTGCATACCACCAAAAGTCTGAAGAAAAAGGTTCCTCAAAATTGCAGAGAAAACTTCTTCTAATTAGCGTCGTTAAAGAACAAGGGCAAGTTATTCTAGTCAACAACCTTCTGAGAGCTTTTTTACTGGAAATTACTTTGGGAAAAGGGTGAGAATACTTAATTTTTTTCTTTCCATTTTGATCGATCATAGCAATCGAACAAAACGCAAAAGACAATTCTGGATGGCTTTTAAATAGGGATAATAGTTCTTCTAAATAACCGGGATCTAAAAGATCATGATCCTCTAGCAAGCAAAGGTATTCTCCCTTCGCAAGCGAAAACACATAATTATAATTCTTTGGGACTCCAAGATTTTTATTATTTTTAAAATATCTGATTCTTGGGTCGGTAAATCCTTTAACTACTTTTTCTGTTGAATCTGTGGAAGCGTCGTCTACAACAATTATTTCAAAGTTTTTTTCGGTTTGATTTAAAGCGCTGTCCAAAGTCTCTCCCAAGTGAGCGGCCCGATTGAATGTGGGAATGCAAAAACTTACAAGGGGATTTTCCATTTTTGAGACTCAAATTTTAAAAACACAAATTGTTTTCGATATAGTTTTAAAGTAATCAATCAACAAAGGTCATTTCCAAGAGGGACGTCTGTAATTAAATATTACTTTCGAGCCGTCGGGTTCTAGAATTAAAGGCATTTCACGATAGTCCTTTAAAGACTCTCTAAGATTCTGATGATATTGAATGGGACAATAAACTAAAAGAAATCCGCCTCCTCCAGCCCCGCAGATTTTGGCTCCACTAGCGCCAGATGAAACAGCCTTCTCATACATTTGATCGATATCTGAATTGCTAATATTTGAAGCCAACTCTTTTTTTAGTTGCCAGTTTTCATTCAAAATATTTCCAATTGAGTCGAAATTATTGGCTCCAACCGCTTCTGAAACCTTAATCGCCAGATTTTTTATGTGGTCCAAGGGACTTAAATTAGAATCAATCTGCTTCTTTTGCTCTGTAAGTATGGTTTCCGATTTTCGAGACTGATTAGTATAAAATAGAAAAAGGTTTTGTGATAAGTCCCGATTTTGAGACTCCGATAATTCAAATCTCCTATTTTTTACTTCTCCATTTTTTTGAAATGTAAATTCTCTAAGGCCTCCATAGGCTGCAATATATTGGTCTTGTTTTCCTATCGGCTTTTTACACCTATTAATTTCAATATCGCAAGCTTCTTTTGCTAATTGGGAAGGACCAACTTGCTCGCCTCGATAAATATGTAAAGCGTTTAATAACCCGACAGAAAAACTGCTGGAAGAACCCAATCCTGAACCTTCAGAAGGTATGTCAGACAACAACATAATTTCTATTCCACTATTCACTCCCGTTATCTTCATGGCCTCGCGGACTAATTCATGCTGAATATCATCTACGTTATCGACTATTTCTTTTTTAAAATAATTTACATAAATTTTTTCGTCAAACCTCTTAGATAAAATAACAAAAACATATTTGTCGATCGCAGAACTCACTACCATGCCTTCTCGGCTCTCATAGTAATCTTTAAAATCAGTGCCGCCGCCGGCAAAACTAATTCTTAAGGGAGTTTCAGTTACAATCATATAAAATCTTCTTTCAATTCAACCCAATCTTTTTCAGCTTGTGCAAGATTTTCTAAAGTACCTATATCTCGGAGATATCCTTGAACTTCTACACCTGCCAGACGTCCTATCAAACATTCGATGACGTCTTTAGCTAAACCGCAGGGAATTTTATCGGGTATCGCTTCCAAAAGCTTTGGAGTAGCCACCACAATTCCCGCAAAGGCTAAATTAGATTTCGGATTCTGAGGTTTTTCTTCAAACTGCTCTATTATTCCATATCCGTTTAAAACAACAATCCCACAACTCTTAGGTCTTGAAGTCCGAAATAATCCTAAGGTAGCTAATTGTTCTAATCTACAATGCTCTTTCCAAAGGGCTCCAATATCTACATTAGTCAAATTATCGGCATATACAATCAAAAAACCATCTTCATCTTCTACAAAGTCTTTATTCCTTTTAAGAGTTCCGGCGCTTCCCAAAAGGGTTTCTTCATAGACTAAATTAATTTTGATATTTCCCTTATAATCTTCAACAAAAGCCATCATCTTTTCATGTAAATGATGACTATTTATTAAAACGGACGTTATTCCCTGTTTTTGAAGCCAATCCAACCAAATAGAAAGTAACGGCTTTCCACCAACAGGGACAAGACATTTAGGTATATCATTCGTAATAGGTTTTAACCGCGTCCCCAAACCTGCGGCCAAAATAAAAGCTGATTTCATGAAGGCCTAAACGATCGTACAACGTTTAAATTTTTCATATTTTTTTCCGCATATTCCAAAATATCAGCGATATCTTTATGGTTTTTAAGCCATGAAATATAATCTCGCAAACTATCTTCAGGATTATATTTTGGAGACCAACCTAAAGCCTTAAGCTTTGAAATATCCGAGCATATATGCCGCGTATCTCCAAAACGATACGCTCCTGTCAATTTTCCAGAAATTTCTTTTTGAAAAGCTTTGGCGGCCATTTCAGATAATTCTAAAACGGTATACCCTTTTCCTCCTCCAACATTAAAAACTTGATAATCTGCATCTGCAGATTTTAGAGCCAATAAATTTGCAGATACCACATCTTTAATATTTATATAATCGCGAATCTGAAGTCCATCTTCATAGATTGGAGGACTTTTATCAAAATAAAGACTCAAACAAAAAATGCGACAAGCCCCAGAATACATATTAAAAAATGATTGTCGCGGACCTTGGACAATAGAATATCGGAATGCTACCGTAGGTATTTTATATCGTTTTCCTAAAACCAAAGAAATCATTTCTTGAGAATGCTTGGAAAGACCGTAAGCATTTTGAGGGGAGGCATGAGACTCTTCAGTTAATCTCCATTCGATATCGCCATCGCATATAGGGCATGATGGATTCCATATCCCCATTTCCATTTTTTCTTCCGATCTAAGATCTGGAAAAACCAATTCATGTTGAGGACAATTATAAGCGCCTTCACCCAAAACAGACTGGGAAGAAGCGACAATCACTTTTTGTATTGGAAGTTTTTTTTCGACAATTATTTCAAAAAGTAAGGCGGAACTTTTGGAATTAACTTCGATAAAAGAGCTAAAGTCAGGTAAGTAATCCTGATAAGCTGCAAAATGATATACAAAATCAACTCCATTTAAAGCTGATTCTAATGCAGACCTGTCTGTTACGTCGCCTTGAATAAACTCGGCTTCTTTAGGTAGGTAATCGGGTTTCCCTTTTGGGTGAACCCTGGATTGAAGAACATCTAAGATTCGAACAGAATGACCTTCTGCCAATAAAGCGTCGACTGTATGCGAACCGATAAAACCGGCGCCTCCAATAACAAGCCCCTTCATATCTTTGGGCCCTTTTCTCTTAAAAAAAAGAAGTAACTTTTATAAAAAAATTCTTCATTTCAGCATACTTTCCAGCTCTGTATGCAACGAAGCGCTATCATCCGGAATTAACTCTTTTATTCTTTTTCCAAGCTCTGCTTTTTCGCCATTTTGAGCTAATTCGAAAAGATCATCGATTTTTTGATCAAAATTTTCGTCAAATACTTCCTGGGATTTAACTACCCGAATCCGTCGAATTTTTTCATGGAAAGTTTCATCAGCTTCCTCAAATTCGCCGACTAATTCTTCCGTAAGCTTTTCTCCTGGACGAATTCCCGTTACTCGGATTTCGATATCGTCTTTCCTCCTATATCCTGAAACTTTAATCATTTTTTTTGCTAAATCCATTATTTTCACCGGTTTTCCCATTTCGAGGAAAAAAGTTCCACCTCCTTCGCCGCGCATTGTAACAGCTTGAAGGATTAACTTAACCGCTTCTGGCAACAACATAAAAAATCTTTCCATTTCAGGGTGCGTTACCGTCACGGGGCCTCCACGCTCAATCTGCTTCTTAAAAGTTGGAACAACACTCCCTCTACTTCCTAAAACATTTCCAAATCGAACTATAGAAAATCGGCTTTTACTTTTTTCTTGGATAAACCGAACATACTGTTCGGCAATTCGCTTGGTCATCCCCATAATACTTGAAGGCTTAACAACCTTATCCGTGGAAACAAAAATAAAATCTTCAACTTTATGCTTATGAGATAAACTCGCTATGATTTTAGCCCCATATACATTATTGATAACAGCTTCATCTAAGTTAGATTCCATTAAAGGAACATGTTTATTTGCCGCGGCATGAATCACTAAATGAGGTCGATGTTCTACAAATAAATTTTCCATTTTTTTATAATTCGTGACGGACCCAAAAACATAATGAGCTTCAACGCTCCCTAAATCTGGCTCTAATAATACGCTTAAGTTATGCAAATAATTTTCGCCTCGGTCCACCATCACCAAAGATTTGGGACTAAATTCCAACAACTGTTGACAAAGTTCGGAACCTATTGAGCCCGCCGCTCCAGTAACCAAAATCACTTTATTTTCAATTAACTTCTTTATTGCCGCCAAATCGATTGAAATAGGCTCTCGCCTTAATAAATCGCTGATTTCGATATTTCTAATCTTTGAAATATGCAACTCGTTAGTCGCAATATCAATAAACGAATAAACCATTTTATGACGAACGCGACATTTTTTACAAAGGTCAATTATTTCGGCAATACTCTCCGGAGGAATATTCTTTACCGCAATAAAAACTTCTTTGGCGTTGAATTTTTTTGATAGTTCGTGAATTTGATGTCGGTTACCCAATACCTTCACGCCATGAAGCATATTATTTAGCTTCTCCTTATCGTCGTCTATAAAACCAACTACATTATAATTGGAACCATGCGTTTTCAAATTCTCTAACAACAAAGCTCCAATATCGCCAGCGCCTAAAATAAACACGTTTATCGAAAACGCTCTGGGAGATGGTTTTTTCTTTTGCGCCCTTTTATGAATCCTCCAAGACTTCCAAGCTATCCGTCCGCCAATTTGAAATACCGAGATCAACATTAGGTCCATCGCTAATATGGCAAGCGGAATCTTAAAAAATTCCTTATCCGTAAAATTTGACCAAATAGAGAATCCAATCAAAAAAGATCCAATGGCATTCGAATAAAATATTTTCAAAAAATCGTGAATATTAGCGTATTCCCAAAGCCTGGAGTATATTTTGAAATAGAAATGAGTAATTGATCTAAAAACTAAAACATGAGGAAGGACAGAAAAATAAATCGAAAGTTTATCGCTTGGAATATCCAAATCAAAGCGTAATAGAAACGCTAAATACATGGAAGTGAAACCAAAAACCAAATCTAAGCAAAATAAATAAACATTCCATACCTTTAACGAATAGTCTCTTTGGCGATCATTCTGGAATGTAACCTCAGCATTCATCAAATCGGAAAACCTTATAAATTATTTTAAGAGGACCTCTAAAAATCGGAATAAATTTTTAAAAGTTTGTTTTGTTATT
>JAYOZP010000081.1:0-20866 GCA_038154245.1 Nitrospinales bacterium
AAAATAACAAAACAAACTTTTAAAAATTTATTCCGATTTTTAGAGGTCCTCTCAAATAATTACTTTTTCTAACGACCATATGATCGTAAACGCAATGGAGAGTTTTAATGAAGCTTTCTTTAAAACAGAAAAGGAAATAGGCGGACAATACTCAATTGAAAAAGAAAAATTAAACTCAAGATATGAATATCAGCTTAAGAATACTCCTGGCGCTCCTTCGGATTCTCCAGAAAGATGGCTCCCCTCTAAAAAAGTTTCTCAGATATTACAATCGCTTTATATAACTCAAAATTCTTACCCTATTGGCAAAAAACATTTTTTAAACCAAGCTCCTGATTCTAGTTCCTATTCTAAAGTGCACGGAAAATTTCATCCAGTTATTCGCGATTTTTTAGAGAGGTTCGGCTATTACGACATTTTTTTGGTTGAACCCGAAACGGGCCATATAGTCTATACAGTTTTTAAAGAAGTTGATTTTTCAACCAGCCTTTTAACCGGTCCGTACGCGGAAACAGGACTAGGAAGAGCCTTTAAATCCGCCTTAAAAGCGGAATCTCCCAACGCTGTTTTTTTTGACGATTTCGAACCTTATGAACCGTCTTATAACGCCGCCGCCGCTTTTATAGCTTCTCCGATTTATGATAAAGGAATCAAAGTGGGTGTTCTAATCCTTCAAGCCCCGATTGATAAAATAAATGAAGTTATGACAAGCCGCAGGCAATGGGAAAAGGTAGGATTGGGAAAGTCAGGGGAAGTTTATCTGGTCGGTCCCGACTATAAAATGCGAAACAATTCCAGGCTTCTTATTGAGCGCCCAGAAACCTATTTCAAAGAGTTAGAAGAACTTAACGTTGACCCAACAATTCTTAAAAAATCTAAAGAATTAAATACGTCTATTGGGTTTCATTCAATCAAAACACAGGGATCGGAAGCCGCTATCAACGGATTTTCCGGATTTGATATTTTCCAAGATTATCGTGGAATTCCCGTACTCAGTTCTTATGGAACGGTCTCTATTTTAGGTTTGAATTGGGCCATATTAGCCGAGTTAAACGAAGAAGAAGCTCTAGAAACCCAAAACCAGTTCAAACAATGGATTCTGGTATTTATAGGCGTTCTAGCTATTATCCTCATTATTTCGGCTATTTTCATTGCCGGTTGGTTTTCTAGACCTCTTAATATTTTAGTGCGCAGAGCCCAAGAAATAGCCCAAAACATCGCGCGCGGAAATATAAAACAAAACCTAATGGATTCGGAAACTTTAAATGATTTGGGCGTTCTTCAAACTGCTTTTTCCGAAATGCAAGTTCGATTGCAAAAGTTTATCGAATCGTCCGAGCGTATTTTAGGAGGCGATACCAATGTAGACAATGTGGAACTTGAAGGCGAATTTAAACGCTCGCTGGACAAGATGTTGAACCAAGCCAAAGAAAAAAAAGAAGCGGAATTTACCGCTCAAGAGATGTCTTCAAATGAAAAAGCAGCCACTAACGATTTAAGACGTAAGGTTGATGGTATGCTAACTGTCATCGACGCTGCGGCAAAGGGAGACTTAACCCATAATGTAACCATAACCGGAAAAGATTCCATCGGTCGTATGGGCGAAAGTCTCTCTACTTTTTTTAACGAATTAATTGCCAGTATTAAAACTATTTCAGACACTTCTTCAAAATTGACTCATTCCGTACAAGAAATTGATAAAGAAATTAAAGATCAAGCCACTGTTTCGTCGGAACAAGCATCTTCCATATCGGAGATTTTTGCGACTGCGGAAAAATTAGTCGTATCTTCCGCACAAATGGCCGAACGCGCAAACTCCGTAAGCGAAATTTCCGGCAACGCACTTAATGATTCAGAAAGCGGCATGAATGCTATGGCTTCTCTAAAATCTAAAATAGACGACATTACAAAAGATAATCAGTCTACTTTAAGAGAAATTGTGGCTCTAAGACGAAAATCTAATGAAATCGGAAAGGTCATGAATTTAATCAACAGCATAGCCGACCAAACCAAATTAATAGCCTTCAATGCCGCTATTGAAGCCTCCAGCGCCGGAGCCGCCGGCAAGCGCTTTGCGGTTGTTGCAGGAGAAATTCGTCATCTAGCGGATAACGTCATGGAATCTACATCCGAGATTCAGAGTAAAACCGAAGAAATTCAAAAAGCAATAAATAAACTTGTTATGGCCTCTGAAAATGGTTCGTTGCAAATTAAAGAAGGCGAGCGTCTGGCGGAAGAAACTATCATTAAATTGGAAGCGTTAGTCCAAAACTCTAAGTCTACAGTAGAAGCTGCGGAAATAATCTCTCTTTCCACGATTCAGCAAAAAGAAGATACCGGTCATGTTGTCGCCGCTTTGAAAGAAATCAACAAAGGCAGCGCCCAAACATCATCCGCTATCAATCGAACTTCAACCGAAACAAAGAAAATATTCGAAATGTCTGAAAAATTAAAAACGCAAGTTGGCAATTTTACTATTGAAAAATAGCCTTAACCTCAAAGAAATCTTTTAAAAATATCTTTCCTTTTTGTTGACATCGCTTGCGGCGAGGAATATTTTAAATATAGGTCTTTTAATCAAATGATTTTCTCTAAAGTTCTCTCGACATTGCAGTTATGTCCCGCCATGGCCCGTTTTTACTTATAAAAACTGTAAACTCAACAATTCAAATTCGACTAAAAAATAAGGTAGATAACAATTATTGATGAATAAAGAATTTCGATTAGGCGTATTGGTTTCTGGAAGAGGAACAAATTTACAGGCGATCATAGATTGGGTTGAAAAAGAAAGCCCAAATGCAAAAATAGCGTTAGTCATCAGCAATAAAGAAAACGCTCCAGCGTTAGAGCGATGCAAGCGGCATAACATTCAATCAATATTTTTGAATCCGAAATCTTTTGAAAATAAGGTTCAATTTGATCAAGCTATGGTTACCAGCTTAAAAGAAAACTCGATAGATTTAATTTGTCTAGCGGGTTTCATGCGAATTTTAAGCCCAGAGTTTATTCAAGCTTTTCCCAAAAAAATCATCAACGTTCATCCATCGCTTTTGCCTGCTTTTCCCGGTTTGAACGCTCAAAAACAAGCTTTGGAATATGGAGTGAAACTTGCCGGTTGCACGGTTCACTTTGTGGACGAAGGGGTGGACACTGGTCCTATCATTTGCCAAGCTTCCGTTCCAGTTTTTGACGACGATACAGAAGAAACCTTATCAGATCGCATACTTACGGAAGAACATAAGCTTTATCCAAAAGCAATTCAATCAATCATGAACGACCAAATCGTAATTTGTGGTAGAAAAACGACTGGCTAAATAATAACTATTCAAACTCACAAAAAATACTTACGCATGAAATACTTTATAAAGTTTTTATTGTTGATCTTACTTATCCTAAATCCCGTTACCAATGGATGGGGAGAAGAAAGCGAAAACATTCTAGAATCTATCCAAAAAAGGTACGAAGAGGCAAAAACATTTAAAGCCAAGTTTTCCCAAAAAGCCTTTGTCCAAATCATGGATCAAACTCAAAACGCCGAGGGAGAAGTTATCATCAAAAAACCTGGCAAAATGAAGTGGGTTTATAAAAACCCCGAACCGCAGACGCTCGTTGTGAACGATAAGACCTTTTGGCTTTATGCACCCGAAGAAAACCAAGTAACCAAAGCTTCTATAAAAGACGTTTACACCGCTAATACTCCAGCCCTATTTCTTTCTGGAGAAGGAAAATTGACCGATTCATTCCGCCTTGAAAAAATAACTAAAGGAAAAAAAACATCTCAAGTGCTGCTTATTCCTTTAGAAAAAGATCGCGGAATGGAAAAATTAGCTTTAGTAGTAGACAACAAAAAATACCAAATATTGGGTTCAAAGGTGTATGATAGTTTAGGAAATACTACTGAATTAGTATTTGAATCGATAGAAATAAACCTTACTTTTCCCGACTCCTTATTCGATTTTGAAACGCCAGAAGGAGTAGATCTTATTGACGCCTCGGATCGGGACAAATAAAAATTAGGGGAATCTCTAAAAATTCAAAATTGCCAAGAGCCTAGCCCATAAAACCAGAGGCTAGGCGATAGCAAACCAGTATAAAAGTAATTATTAGAGGCCCTCTTAAAATTCTTAGTTAAATCAAAAATGATAGAGCTTTCAGCTTTTCCCTTAGATAAAATTTTAGATTTTGCAAATTCCGTTTTAGTATTCTTAGCGGCTCTCGCGGCATTAATTTTTGTCCATGAGTTAGGACACTTTTTGATCGCAAGACGTTGCGGCGTCGAAGTAGAAAAATTCTCTCTTGGATTCGGCCCTAAAATATTTGGGTTTACCCAAGGGAAAACCGACTACATGATTTCCGCTATCCCCCTAGGCGGGTACGTAAAAATGAAAGGAGAGGACCCCAAAGAAGAGTTAACCGACCAAAAAGGCTCTTTTTCTGGCGCTCCTGTCAATCATCGATTAGCTATTGCCTTTGGCGGCCCTTTATTTAACCTTCTCTTTGCGATTGCCATTTATGTCGTCGTTTATATGAATGGCACTCCTAATTTATCAACGGCCATTGGAACGGTAAAAGAAGGTTCTCCTGCAGAAGTTGCAGGACTGCAATCTGGCGATAAGATTGTTGGAATTGACGGAACTCCCGTCAAATTTTGGGAAAAGTTACAAGAAATAGTTCATAAAAATCCTGGCAAAAGAATGGATTTCATGATCGAAAGGGACGAAACCCAAGTTCTCAATCTAATAATTACTCCAGTTTCCGAAGAGACAACCAATTTATTTGGAGAAAAAGAAAAAGTCGGCTTAATTGGAGTCACCCCATTAGTTCAAAAGATCACTTATATTGCTAAGGACTCGGAGGCTGAAGGAGCGGGATTCAAGTTAGACGACAGAGTCTTGTCGATTGACAGCCATCCATTTCGAGGATGGATGGATTTAAAAAAATATGCTGTCGATAAACCAAGTCAACAAGTCGTTTTTAAGGTTTTTAGAGACGGTGGCGAAATAGATATCCCCATTACGCCTAGACCTAAAACAATACAAGACGAAAAGGGAAAATCCATAGAAATTGGAGAGCTGGGATTAGGACTTACCGGTGAAATGATTTTAGAACGTTATGGCATTTTGGGTTCGATTCAAAGGGCCTTTGAAGAGACCGTTCGTTTGACTGTCCTGATTGGTCAATCCATTAAAAAAATGATTTTTGGAACCGTCCCCGCAGACTCTATTGGCGGACCAATTTTAATATTTCAAATCTACGACGAACAAGCAGAGCAGGGATTTAATCAAACCATTCGCTTAACCGCATTACTAAGCATTAACCTTGGTCTCCTAAACTTATTACCGATCCCTATCCTTGACGGCGGCCATATTTTGTTTTTCTTGATTGAAGCCGTTAAAGGAAAACCTGTCAGCGAAAGAAACCGGGAAAGAGCTCAACAAGTTGGTTTTTTCATGCTGATTTCCCTAATGGTTTTCGCTTTTTATAACGACATAATGAGGATTATTTCCTAAACCCAAAAAATATTAAATGACCCCCCAAGCTCAATTAGACGACATTAAAAATTGCGCTAACAAACTTTCCGTAGAAATAATTTATCGAGATCTTACCGACATGGAATTTCACTTCCAAAGCGGCTACTGTAAGGTCAACGGAAACCAAGTAATTATTCTAGATAAAAAATTACCAATCGAAGAACAAATCAATATAATTCTTCAAGGGTTTGAAAACCTAAACCTTGACGACTTTTTTATTTCTCCATGGATTAGAGACCGTTTAGAAAAAATTAAAATTTAACTTAGTAAACTCAAATGACACTGCTAAACAATATTTTGCCCGAAAATCGCCGAGGCCTTCTTAAAGAAGCCTTAAAAACGGGAGAATTAGTTCGAATCGTTGAAGCTCATAATGGATTGAGCGGAATTGTCGCTAACGACGCTAAAGTTCAAGGGTTGGACGAGGGTAGTCCAATTGCACGCGAGTTTGACGGTATATGGGAAAGCAGTTTAACCGACTCTGCTTCAAAAGGTCATCCCGATATCGAAGTTGTTAGCTTTGATTCTCGCTTGCAAACCATTCAAGAAATTTTAGCTGTCACCAATAAACCTATGATTGTGGATGGAGATACTGGCGGCGAACCCAATAACTTTGAATACTCCGTCACAAAACTTGAAAAGGCCGGCGTTTCCGCAGTTATCATAGAAGATAAAGTATTCCCCAAAAGAAATAGTTTAGAAGCCGGGACTAGCCAAGAGCAGGAAACTCCAGAAGATTTTGCAAAAAAAATACGCCGAGGAAAAGCCGTTCAAGCTTCAAACGATTTTATGATCATCGCTCGCATTGAAAGCTTGATTGCCGAAGCGGGTATGGACGACGCTAAACACAGAGCTAGAGTATATTTAGAAGCTGGCGTTGACGGCATAATGATTCATTCAAAACAGAAAAGTCCCGACGAAGTTTTTGAATTCGCAGCTTTCTACAAAGAACTCCAAAAAGAATTAAATATTTCCAAACCTTTGATTTGCGTACCAACAACGTATAACTCGGTTCACGAAGACGAATTGCGAGCGGCAGGATTCAATATAGTTATCTATGCGAATCATCTCCTACGCGCAGCTTATCAAGCTATGCTAGAAACCGCAAAGACAATACTCATCAATCAAAGATCTTTTGAAGCGGACCCAATTTGCTCCCCCGTTAGAGAAATTTTCAAAACGGTTGGCTTCTTAGATGTTAAAGAAAAAGACAAGCTGGAAGAAAGTTTAAGAGCAGATTCCGTAATTATCCCCGCCGCTGGCGAAGACGAAATTTTAAAACCCATATTGAATGGCCAACCAAAAGCAATGCTGGAAGTTTCCGGGAAAACCATTCTAGACAGACAAATCGCTTCTTTGAATTCAAATGGATTGTCGAACATTACAGTCGTGACAGGTTATGCGGGCGATAAATTGAAAGCAAATAATATCCAAAAAATCCATAATCCAAATTACTCCAATGGAACAACCCTGCACAGCTTAATTATGGCGCGTAGCAAAATGGAAAATGGTTTTATGATTCTGTATTCCGATATTTTACTCGAGGACCATATTTTAAGCCCTTTAATTAGATGCCAAGAAGACATTGTTTTAGTCGTCGATAATGCCATTCAATACCACCGACATGAGGAGGGAAAAGTCGTTGATTTCGTAGTCAGTCGGAATAAATCTTCCACGAGTAGGAGAAAAATACGCTTTGTTTATGAAAATTTAATTTCTAAAATAGGCGACAAAATAGATCCTTTAGAAGCTTCCCACGAATTTATAGGACTCGCAAAATTTTCGAAAACAGGAGCCGAAAACTTTATTCAAACATTTGAGGATTGCGCTCAAAATTATGAAAACAATCTTAGCGAACGCGAAGCGTTCAATCAGTTTTCCTTCACTAATCTCATTCAAGAAATGATAAACCGAGGATTTCCCGTCCACTTTTTTGAAATCCATCAAGGTTGGTTGGAAATTCACGACGAAAACGACGTCGCTCTAGCGAATGAAATGTTCTAATTGAAAAGCTAAGTCCCCAGAAAAAGCCTCCATCCCAAAATCAAACCGAAATAATTCAACGCTTGCTCTTTTATAAAATTTCCTTTAAAAAAACCTACATTCCCTAAACTTCAAATTTAAAATAAATTAAATAACTATTAATCATGCGTGTTTCTCAATCATTTATTCCAACTCATAAAGAATCTCCAACCGACGCAGAGGTAATTAGCCACAAACTAATGATCCGCGCTGGAATGATCAGAAAACTAGCGGCGGGCATATATTCTGTCCTCCCCTTAGGACTTAAAGTCCTCCGAAAAGTGGAAAATATTATCCGAGAAGAAATGAATCGGATTGGCGGTTTAGAAACTTTTTTACCTAGTATTCAACCTGCAGAATTGTGGCAAGAAAGTGGGCGTTGGGATTTTTACGGTAAAGAGTTACTTCGAATTAAAGATAGACATGACCGCGAATTTTGCTATGGACCAACGCATGAAGAAGTTATTACAGACCTTGTCCGCAAAGAGATAAAATCCTATAAACAACTGCCATTAATGTTTTATCAAATTCAAACTAAATTTAGAGACGAGGTTCGACCTCGCTTTGGGATTATGCGCGGTCGAGAGTTTATGATGAAGGACGCTTATAGCTTTCATACCGATGAAAATTGCGCTAAGGAAACCTACGAAAAAACAAAAGTAGCCTACTCAAACGTTTTTAAACGCTGCGGTTTGGATTTTCGTATGGTGGAAGCCGATTCTGGAACCATTGGCGGCAACTTTTCTCATGAGTTTTCAGTTTTGGCCGAGTCTGGAGAAGATGCAATTGGTTATTGTGAAAATTGTAATTATGCATCTAATTTAGAAAAAACAGAATCTCAAGTTCCCTTAGACATTGAAGAAAACGAGGAGTCGTCTGAATTAGAAAAAGTAGAAACTCCCAACAAAAAAACTATTGAAGAAGTTACTGACTTTTTGAAGGTATCCTCTAAAAACCTAGTAAAAACAATAGTCTTCCAAACAGAGAAAGAATTAGTAGCGGCTCTTGTCCGCGGAGACCACGAAGTAAATCCGGTCAAGCTAAAGAATTTGATTGATTGCTCCATCTTAGAATCAGCCAGTCCTGAAGTTATCGAAAAAAAGACCCAAATCCCCTGTGGTTTTATCGGTCCCGTAAACCTAGATTTAAAGATCTATGCCGATGTCGCGATTCCAAAGATGAAAAGTTTTATAGTCGGAGGTAACGAGAAAGATATACACCTCAAAAACGTGCAACCAGAAAGAGATTTCAAAATTGAAAAATCTGGAGATATCCGATTAGCCGAGGAAAACGATCCTTGCCCAAAGTGCTCTGATGGCAAAATTAAAATTAAACGAGGCATTGAAGTCGGCCATATATTTATTCTAGGTCAAAAATACAGTTCAGCCTTAAAAGCCAACTATTTAGACCCTAACGGCAAAAGTCTACCCATGGAAATGGGTTGCTATGGAATTGGAGTTGGTAGAACAGCGGCGGCGGCAATCGAACAAAATCATGATGAAAAAGGAATAATTTGGCCAACCCCGTTGGCGCCATTTCAAACGGTTCTATTGCCCGTCAACTACAAGGACGAACAAACCCGAGAGGCTTGCGATTTGGCTTATCAAAAGCTTTGGGATCAAGGGGTTGAAACCCTTCTGGACGATCGAAAAGATCGAATTGGGGCTAAATTTAAAGACGCCGACCTCATTGGCATTCCACTACAATTAGTTTTTGGCCCTAAGAGCTTAAAAGAGAACCAGATTGAAGTAAAAATAAGAAAAACGGGAGAATCTGAATTACATCCATTTCCCGAAGTTTTAGACCGTATAAGTGAAATTTTGAGTTCTTTATAGTCAAAATTTGAATGTTGCATACGCTCTTTGCAGCTTATTTCTTGATAACTCCGATTACAGAAATAAGTCGCATTTTTTTCAGCTTTCAATTGGAATTAACTCCTCTTTTATAAAGAATTAATCGATTTAATTTAGGTTGATATTAGAAGAGAATTTATGTAATATAACGCAACTTAAATTGTTGAGTCTGCGTTGAAAAGCGGGTTTACACAACCCGCTTTTTTTTTTAGAGAATTTTATTCCGCGTAACCCTTAAATCAGTAACAAGAAACCTGTTTAAAAACAGGTGTTTTTATAATAAATGGGGAAAAAATCTGTCGTCGACGCCGTGTCTGAAATGGTGGAACCGGTTTTGGCTGAAGATGATTTAGAACTAGTTGACATTGAATATAAAAAAGAAGGACCACGTTGGTTTTTAAGAGTTTTTATCCATAAGCCTGGCGGAATAACTTTAAAAGATTGCCAAAAGACAAGCCATAAGATTGAAGACATTATTGAGATTGAAAATATAATCACCGGCAAATATTTCCTTGAAGTTTCTTCGCCCGGTTTGGATCGTCCCCTTAAATCGGAAAAAGACCTCCTTAGAAATTTAAACCAACAAGTTTGTGTCCATACTCGTTCACCCATAAACAAAAAAAACAAGTTCGTCGGAATTATCCAAAACGCTGAAGATGGACTTCTGTTTTTGAAATTGGATGGCGATGTTTTGTCAATTCCAATTGATGAAATCAAAAAAGCTGTACTAGAAATTAAATTTTAAATTTAAAACTTGTAAATTTATGAATCCAGAAGTTCTCGCAATCATTGAACAACTCAGCCGCGAAAAGGGAATTGATCGCGCAGTCTTAGTAGACGCTTTAAAAACCGCAGTTTTAACAGCAGCTCAAAAACGCTTCCCCGGAGAAATCAATATTGAAGCCGAGTTTGACGAAGAAACAGGCGAAATTCAGATTTTAGTAGAAAAAACTGTCGCCAATCAAGTTATTGAGCCTGATTGCGAAATCTCTTTAAAAGAAGCTTCGAAATTAACGCCCGACGCTAGGCTAGGCGAAACCGTTTGGGTTCCTCAAACTCTAGAAAACTATGGTCGTATTGCCGCTCAACTTGCTAAGCAGGTAATAATGCAAAAAGTAAGAGAAGCCGAAATAGAAACTGTCTTTAGCGAATTTCAAGACAAACGCGGAGACCTGGTTAATGGGATTGTTCAACGGTTTGAAAGAGGCGATATTTTTGTAGACTTGGGAAAAGTTGAAGGCCTTTTGCCAAGAAGAGAACAAGTTTTTCGAGAAACTTTTAATCGAGGCGAAAGAATTAGGGCCTATGTCTTAGAAATAAGAAAATCTACCAAAAATGCTTATGTAATCCTTTCGAGAACTCATGTTGGCTTAATTCGAAGACTTTTTGAACTTGAAGTTCCTGAAATCGGCGAAGGTATGGTCGAAATAATGGGAATTGTACGCGAACCCAACGGGAGAACCAAAATCGCCGTCAAAACTAACGACCGAGATATAGACGCCGTAGGAGCCTGCGTTGGAATGCGAGGCATGCGCGTTCAATCTATTGTTCAAGAACTTCGCGGTGAAAAAATTGACATCGTTGAGTATTCCGACGATGCCGAAACTTTTGTGCGCAACGCTTTAAGCCCAGCAAAAATATCGCGAATTTTGATCGATCACAAAGAACAAAGTATGTCCATAATCGTTCCAGACGATCAAATGTCTTTAGCAATTGGAAAAAAAGGACAAAATGTAAAGCTCGCAGCCAAGCTTGTAAAGTGGAAGCTGGATATTCAAGGAGAATCTGAAGCTAGAGCTCTTCTCGAAAAAGAAACTCCATTGCTGAAGTTAAAAACTCCTGAAGAGAAAATGACAAGCGCAATTAAAAAAAGCGAAGACTTGGACGACTCTCTCATCCAAGTGTTGTTGGACAATGAAATTAAATGTTTTGACGATATTGTTTCCCAAGGAGAAACCGGTCTAAGCGAGATCGAAGAGATTGAAGAAGAACAAGCAAGTCAATTAGTTCAGTTAGCTCAAACTTATTTGAGCGGAATTTTCAAACAGCCAATCTCCGAGGAAGAACCGGCAAATGAGCTTGATGAAGAAAGCCCAGATGAGAGCGAGGATGAAACTTCAGAAATAGAAACAGAGTCTGAAGAATCTTCTGATTCTGAAACAGACGCCGAAGAAGAAACTGATTCCGACCAAGCAGAAAGCTCCGCCGATGATTTGGAATATTCTGTCGACGAATTGGAATTGATCGATCCTGCTATTGTTCAAAAATTAAAAGACAATGGGTTTCAAACATTAGCCGAACTTTCAGTTACTCCCGAAGGGGAGCTTTTAGAAATAGACGGCATTGACGAAGAAACGGCTAAATCTATTTTAAACCAGGCTAGACAACAAACAGATAGCTTAGAAAACGCTTCGTAAAAGCGTCTTAAATTGATTAATAAAAATAACAGGCGCTTATTATAAAAAACGATTTTAAATTAAACGCTTAATTGCTAGTGAAAAGTTGATAAAAATTTTGGAGAAAATTCTTGGGTAATATTCGTATTAATAAACTGGCTTTGGAACTGAATGTCCAAAACGACCAAATCATTGAGGAGCTTCAAAAACACGATATTCATGTAAAAAACTACATGAGCGCCATTGACGAAGATATGGCCAATAAAATTCGAGAGCATTTTTCTCAAGGAAGTAAAAAAACAAAAACTTCCACAAAAGCGACTACCAAAACAAAGAAATCTACTAAAGCTTCCACAAAAACTGCTACTCGTAAAAAAGCAACTGCCTCCAAAACTAAAGAAAAAGAAGTAGAAAATTCCGACAAAAAAGAACCCGCCAGGACAAAGATAAAAGCTAAGACAACTGAAACCAAAACTAAAACAAAAGCAAAAACAAAAGTTAAGACAACTAAAGCTTCCGAGAGTAAGCCCAAAGCTTCAAAAGAGACCGAACTTAAAACATCGGAAAAAACAGAAAACCCCACAGCTACTAAAACTGTTGTAGCCGAAAAACCAAAATTAGAAGAAGTCGCCCCCAACCTAGATAGTTCAGAAAAATCAACGCAAAAATTTAAGAAACCTGCAAATAAAAATAAAGCCCCAAAACCCGACCCCGCTAAGGCTGGGAAAAAATTAGGCTTAAAAATAATAAAACCTGAAGAAAAAGAAAAACTAAAAGAACTCGAAGACAAAAAGCCTGTTTCCGCTAAACCGCAAGAAACTCCAAAGCCATCTCCTAAAAAACAAGACGCTCCAACTCCAAAAACTCCCTCCGTCTCTCCTGAAGAACAAACTACTATTGTAGACGACGAAGCTTTTGAAAAAGTACAAGTGCGAGATGGAATGTCGATTCGAGATTTTGCAGAAGCTGTTAATAAATCTGTAAATGAAATCATTCGAGAATTGATGGGTTTTGGAATTATGGCCACAATTAACCAGTCTATGGATATTACTCTAGCCTCCAAAGTAGCCGACAAGTTAGGGTTTGAAGTCGAAGAAGTCTCGGTTGAATCCGATTTAGGTTTAGAGGAAGAAGAACAAGATCTTGAAACGGATCGCGTTGCACGTTCGCCTATCATTACGATAATGGGGCATGTTGATCATGGGAAAACCTCTCTACTAGATGCGATTAGAGAAACTAATATCACTCAATCCGAACACGGAGGTATTACTCAACATATTGGCGCTTATCAAGCCAGAGTTGGAGATAACACCATCACGTTTTTAGACACGCCTGGCCATGAAGCCTTCACCGCTATGAGAGCCCGAGGCGCTCAAGTAACCGATATTGTTGTTTTGGTAGTGGCGGCGGACGATGGCATTAAACCTCAAACAAAAGAAGCTATAGATCATGCGCAAGCCGCGAATGTTCCTATAGTCGTTGCAATTAATAAAATAGATAAACCGGACGCAAAACCCGACGAAGTTAAAAAGCAATTAGCCGACGAAGGATTACTTCCAGAAGATTGGGGCGGTCAGACCATTTTCACTGAAGTTTCAGCGCTTCAAAAAACTGGCGTAAAAGAACTCTTAGAGCTGCTACTACTTCAAGCTGAAATTTTAGAACTCAAAGCAAATCCTAAATTAATGGCAAAAGGGGTCGTCATTGAATCTAAACTGGATAAAGGACGCGGTCCCGTAGCCACAGTTTTGATTCAACAAGGAATGTTAAAAGTAGGACAAGCTTTTATCGCCGGTTGTTTCTTTGGAAGAGTCCGAGCGTTAGTAAACCATCATGGGAAAAAAATACAGTCGGCAGGACCGTCGGTACCGGTTGAAATTCTTGGAATGCCCGAGGTTCCTCAACCAGGCGACAAGTTTATGGCGGTGATTGACGAAAAGAAAGCTCGTGGTATAAGCGCTTTTAGATTGCAACAACAACGCGAAACAACCTTAGCTCAAAATAAACGAGTTACCTTAGAAGACTTGCATCAGCAAATCCTTGAAGGTGAAATCAAAGAATTGAACTTAATTATTAAAGCGGACGTCCAAGGATCAATTCAAGCCGTAAAAGAAGCGTTTGCCAAATTAGATTCTAATGAGGTTCGGGTTAAAGTTATTCACGATGGAGTAGGTGGAATTACCGAAGGCGACGTTTTGCTAGCCGCCGCATCAAATGCTTTAATCATCGGTTTCAATGTACGCCCCACTGAAAAGGCGTCGCCATTAGCCGCTAGAGAAAATGTAGAGATTGATTTATATAGCGTAATTTACGACGCAATTAACGACATGAAAAAGGCTATGGATGGTTTATTGGCCCCAAAATTCAAAGAAAAAATTGTTGGGCGTGCAGAGGTCCGGGAGATTTTTACAATTCCAAAAGTTGGATCTATAGCAGGATGTTTCGTCCTAACCGGAAATATGGAGCGGAACCTTACCGCAAGGTTGATTCGCGATAACGTTGTAGTTTACGAAGGTAAAATTGGATCTTTAAGACGTTTTAAAGACGATGTAAAGTCGGTTCAATCGGGTTACGAATGCGGATTAGCGTTTGAAAAATTCCAAGACGTAAAACAAGGGGATATTGTCGAGCCATTTATTCTTGAAGAAATAAATAACTAATAAAGAGTTTTCAGTCGCTATGACTGTCAGTTATTGTGTAATTAAATTTGCATTATTTGGAAATCGTTCCCTTAAAGGAAAGAGGAAAGTTTTAAAATCTATTAAGGACCGAGTAAAAGGAAAATTCAATATCTCGGTATCGGAAGTGGGGAATCAAGATGTTTGGCAAACCATGCTGATTGGAGTGGCCGCAATTGGTCCTAACGCAGCTTATATTGATTCTCTTCTAAATCAGGTGGTCGATTTTATTGATCGAATGGGGTTGGCTCATTTATCGTCGTATAAAATTAGATTGATACCTGCCGGAGATCCAGAAGGGGATTGGGAGTTTTTATAAAAAATGCGGTTCAAACGATCGCAAAGATTACAGGAATTGCTTGTAAAAGAAATTTCTCTGTTAATTCAAAAAGGATTAAAAGATCCAAGAATAGGTTTTGCTACCGTAACTAAAATTGACCTTACAGATAACTTAAGATATGGAAAAGTTTATGTTAGCGTCATTGGAAACGACGCTGAAGCGAAAGCTACAATTGAAGGATTAAACAACGCTAAAGGGTATATTCGAGGGCTTTTGGGGAAAAATCTTTATATACGATACGTTCCTGATTTGGATTTTCAAAAAGATGATAGTTCAGAAAAACTTGATAAAATCTCCAGACTCCTTGGAGAAATTGATAAAGGAGGGAATTCTTAACTTCTATAAACCTCTTGGAATTACTTCGTTTAAGGCGGTCCAAAAAGTTAAAAACCTTTTAAATGCTAAAAAAGCTGGACACTTAGGCACCTTGGATCCTATGGCAGAAGGCGTTTTACCAATCGCGCTTAATAGTTCTACTCGGATAATTCAATTTTTATCCGGCTTGACTAAAGAATATGTGGTTGAACTAGGACTAGGTATCGAAACGGATACCCAAGACGCGACGGGTAAAACAATATCGCAAAAGTCAATTGAACATATTAAAGACAAAGATATCGAAAATGCCGCCAGAGAGTTTATAGGAGAGATTGAACAAGTTCCTCCAATGTATTCAGCTAAAAAACAAAATGGTACGCCTTTATACAAGTTAGCTAGAAAAGGAATTGAGGTTGAGAGAAAACCAAACAAAATAATTATTCATTCGCTTGAGATATACGAGAAAAAGGAAAATAGAATAAAATTTAAAGTACGTTGTTCAAGCGGAGCTTATATGAGGACGCTCTGCCACGATATAGGCAAAAAGCTAAATTGTGGCGGGCATATGACAAAACTTATTAGACAAGAAGTTGGCGTTTTTAAATATAAAAATGCAATTAATTTAGAAAAACTTGAGCATCTTGAGGACATGGAGAAAGTTTCTAATTACATCTTATCTGTTGATCAAATACTAAGTTTTTTGCCGGAAATCCGGATAAAAACGGACTATTTAGATCAAGTATTAAATGGTAGCCCTTTGACTAAGAGCGTTATCGAAACGGTTCCTGAAAAATTTAACTGTGGAACTAAATTCAGAATTTTAGATAGAGCTGGGTTTCCAGCCGCAATAGTAGAATCACTGTTTGACAAAGAGCGGTACGAATTAACAGACCGCCAAGATAAAGTTTTTAAGTTTAAGAGAGTATTAACAACCAATTAACTAAACGTTTTTTAATACGGGAATATTTCGTTTCCGTAATGTTTGGAGGAAAAAAAACAATGGCCTTAACTAAGGAAAAAAAATCAGCCATTATTGGAGAAAACAAGGCTCACGAAACCGATACTGGTTCCGCAGAAGTCCAAATCGCACTACTCACCCAGAGATTGACCGATTTAAATGTTCATTTTAAAGAACATGGTAAAGATCATCATTCCCGTCGCGGACTGCTAAAAATTGTTAGTCAAAGACGCAAGTTGCTCGACCATCTCAAAAAGGAAGATCTAAGCCGGTATAAAAATATAATCTCGCGATTGGGTATTAGGCGATAAATTTTATTTGGAGAAAATAATGCATAAAGTTGAAACTGACCTGTTTGGAAAAACGTTGTCTCTAGAAGCAGGTTCTCTTGCCAAGCAAGCTGGCGGTTCAGTTATCGTTAGGCTTGGCGATACCATGGTACTAGTAACAGCTACCATGGCTAAAAGCCCAAGAGAAGGAATTGATTTCTTTCCACTAACTGTCGATTACAGAGAAAAATCTTACGCTGCCGGAAAAGTTCCAGGTGGTTATTTTAAAAGGGAAGCTCGCCCCGCAGATAGAGAAACTCTAAACTGTCGATTAATTGACCGACCTTTGCGTCCACTATTTCCCGACGGTTTTGTGAATGAAACGCAAATTATCTGCTTAGTAATTTCTCATGATCAAGTCAACAACCCAGACGTTATTGCTCTTACCGGAGCATCTGCCGCTTTGATGATTTCAGATATTCCGTTTAACACTCCGGTTGCAGGAGCGCGAGTAGGTAGAATAAACGGCGAATTCGTTTTAAATCCAAGCAATAAAGAACTTGAAGATAGCGATTTAAACTTGGTTATGGCCGGTACCCAAGATGGAATTGTAATGGTCGAAGCTGGCGCTAATGAACTGAGCGAAGAAATTATGATGGACGCGCTTGAATTTGGTCATGAACAAATAAAGAAAATGATCGATCTTCAACTCCAGCTAAAAGAAAAAATAAGCAAAGAGAAAATTTCCGTTGAGGTTGAAGAGTTTGACTCTGAGTTAGTTAGTAAAGCCGACGAAAAATTTCGCGGCCCCTTGGCTGAAGCCTTAAAAATTCTAGGCAAGCATGATCGCCAAGAAGCGATTGATAAACTAACCGAAGAAGTTGTAGGCGAGCTCAATCCAGAAGGGGACGATGATTTAAAAGGCTCTATAAAAACTATTTTGCACGATATTGAAAAAGACGTTGTACGAAAACAAATCCTTAACGACAAAGTAAGAATTGATGGACGCGGTCTTTCAGACATCCGCCCAATTTCTTGCAATGTTGGTTATGTGCCAAGGGCTCATGGTTCTGGCATCTTCACCCGTGGAGAAACTCAAGCCCTTGTAGTCTCTACTTTGGGAACGGGGCAAGACGAGCAAAAAATTGAAACCTTGGAAGGAACAGTCAACAAATCTTTCATGCTTCATTACAATTTTCCAGCTTTCTGTACCGGCGAGGTTAAATTCATCGGTAGCCCAGGAAGACGAGAAATTGGACATGGAATGTTGGCAGAAAGAGCTTTAGTCCCAATCTTACCGAGTAAGGAAACTTTCCCTTACACCATTCGAATCGTATCAGAAATCTTAGAATCCAACGGTTCATCTTCCATGGCTTCGGTTTGT
This sequence comes from Nitrospinales bacterium, assembly GCA_038154245.1. Classification (GTDB taxonomy): domain Bacteria; phylum Nitrospinota; class Nitrospinia; order Nitrospinales; family JAJDAT01; genus JAJDAT01. The sequence continues at coordinate 17,747 of JAYOZP010000081.1, forward strand.
GGAGGCAGTTTAGCTTTAATGGACGCTGGCGTTCCGATAAAAGCCCCAGTGGCTGGTATCGCTATGGGATTGATCAAAGAAGGCGATCAAGTTGCTGTACTATCGGACATCCTAGGATCAGAAGATCATCTAGGCGATATGGACTTTAAAGTTACTGGTACCGAAGAAGGTATTACCGCTTTACAAATGGATATTAAGATCAAAGGACTAGACAAAAACATTATGGAATCTGCTATGAAACAAGCAAAAGAAGGCAGATTACATATCTTGGGTGAAATGCAAAAGGCTCTTTCAACCCCAAGAGATAATCTTTCTAAGTTTGCTCCTAGAATACTTACCATGCAAATTTCTACCGATAAAATTAAAGATGTTATCGGACCGGGAGGGAAAGTAATTCGAAGTATTATTGAGAAAACCAGTGTCGCTATCGACATCAACGACAGCGGTATTGTTTCCATTGCTTCCTCCAATGAAGAAGACGCAAACAAGGCCGTTACCATGATTGAAGGTCTCGTTCAAGAAGTGGAAGTTGGAAAAATCTATTTAGGAAAAGTTAAAAAGATTATGGATTTTGGCGCTTTCGTTGAAATATTTCCCGGAACCGACGGCCTAGTTCATATCTCTCAAATCTGCGACCGCAGAATTAATAAAGTAGACGACGAAATTCAGGAAGGCGACGAGATCACCGTTAAAGTTTTAGACGTTGATCGAAATGGGCGTGTGAAACTGAGCCGTAAAGAAGCGCTCCGCGAAACCGCAATTTCCGGGCAACAGCCTGACGCTGAATAAGTAAAGTTCTTTTAATAAAAAAGCCCCTCCTTTTTTTTAGGAGGGGCTTTTTTTCTACCCTATTAATATTGGATACAATTTGCCTTTTGATTAGCTTGTTTGTAAATATACCCATACAAAAGAAAACTACCTTTTGTTGTAGAAATTAAAACTGAAAAGTAAGAAACTTTATAACCGTTTTATTTTATAATACGTCTTACTTTTTTATCATCTTACCTTCTTTAAAAAGTAACCACATAATATTAATGTTGGTATTCGTATGAAGGCGGCTCAAGGTTTCAAGAGATAGGAAGCTTTTACAATTTTCTACCTCTGAAAGGAGCCCAGGACTAGCGTCCATTTTTGTCCTAACTGGTTTAAAGTAAAATTTTAACTTTTGCGCCACTCTCTTAAACGTTTTCCCATTCCTACCTTGATACATTTTCCTTTTGGCGCTATTACTCCGAATTCTTTCTCAAATTTTTAGTTTGAAACTTAAGGGGACCTCTAAAAATTGTTTTTGGCCACGAGCAGACCTTATAAAATGAGGGACTGCGAGTTGCCTAAAGTAAAAATATCGAATTATTAAAGATACCCTTAATCTAGTCAATTTAAACGTGAAATCAATTTGATCAGTATTTCATCGTTATTATGCGAATTTAAAAAGCCATATTTGATGGGAATCACTTCGATATTGAAAGACGGCAAAGTTAATTTTTTAGCAACCTTAAAAATCACTTCGGTCTAAACCATATTTTTCAAATAATTTTTTTAAGTATTTGCGAGTTTTTCCAAGTTTTTGCTTATTTTCATTCCTTTTATATATTTCTTCGGCTTTCAAAAAGTTAGTTATCGCAGCCTTGCCCTCTTTTGCCCCCATATACATATAACCCAACTGATAAAAAGCGTCCGCATATTCAGGGTTCAAGGCCGCAACTGCTTCAAATTGTGGAATGGCATCTTTATAGAGCTTTTGAGATTTATAAACCAAACCTAATCCAAAATTAGCCTCCCAAAGCCGAGGGTTGGCTTTCAGCGCTTCTTTAAATTCATCTATGGCCCGCTGAAAATTACCCGTCTTATTTTGAAAAAGAGCTTTTGCAAGTAGAAAGTGAATATTTTCTGTATTTGGATTTATTTTGATCACCGCCTCAAATTCCTTAACGGCTTTTAAATGATCTCCTAACTTTAAATAGGTAATTCCCAAATTTTTATGTGCAATTGAGTTAGATTGAAACGACAACGCTTTTTTAAATTCAACAACAGCGTCTTGGTATCGCTTTTGATTCTTATAAACTACTCCTAATTGTAAATGGGCTTGAAAGTGATTAGGTTGAAGTTTTAAAACTTTCCTAAACTCTTCCTCAGCTTTTCTAAGCTTACCTCGGGCTTGGAAATCGCGAGCAAGTTTCAAATGGGCTTTTATCTCAATTGTATTCTGTTGAGATCGTGCCTTCGAAAATGAAGGCGCACTTTCTTGGGAATATCCCGAAATAGGAAAAACTAAAACACATACAAATGCAATTAATGTTATTCGACCTAGGAATTTATAAAATTTAGTCATTACATTACTCATCATTATTGAACTATTTTTGCTAATGTTTCTTGTAACAATTATTCCTTACTTTGCCTTTCGGGAAGCCTGATTGTAAATTTTGCGCCCTGCCCTATTATACTTTTGGCGGAAATAGTTCCGTTATGATAATCCACTATCTCTTTACATATTCTTAATCCTCTGCAATCCTTTTTATCGGGTTTAATACCGCATTCTTGGGATTTGGATCGAAAAATTCTTGTGGAAATTTTTTGATCAAAACCTATCCCGTTATCAAAAATAGATATTCTCCAAAAATTGTTTTTTTCTTTCTGCCCAAAAATTTCAACAACAGGGCGAATATCTTCTTGTTTGAATTTCAATGCATTTGAAATTAATTCGTCAAATAACATGCGCAACATTTTTCCGTCGCCTTCTATAATTGGCAACATCTCCATCCTAAAAAAAGCATTATAATTAGGATCTGCTTTTCTATATTGCTCAATAGAGTTTTCAATTACATGGGCTAAATTTACCGGTAAAAATCTTGTTTGGGCTTTTAGAGTACCGCTCAAAATACCCCCTATATAAAAAATTTTATTTCTTGGAAATCAGAATGTTTTTTTGAATAAAGCTACCTAAACACCTGACATTCATTTTCAGCGCCAAAAGTTATCAGCGTTTAACGTGAAAAATCCTTTATTATTCATAGGTTTAATTTTTAGCCTGCCGGAAAAAATTTGAATTTTTTAAATTTTTTTTTATAACTATAAATTGCTTGCCTAAAACTTAAACATCTCGAATTATAAGCTATAAAT
>JAYOZP010000082.1:0-20740 GCA_038154245.1 Nitrospinales bacterium
AAAAAATAACAAAACAAACTTTTAAAAATTTATTCCGATTTTTAGAGGTCCTCTCTAGTCAATAAGCTGTTAAAAATTCGTAACACGAGGCCATAATACACAAATAACCGAATCGAAACCAGATAAGAATTTTAATTTTTGCTAAAAAAATTTCTAAAATTTATCCTTAAAAAGTTTGCAGAACAATTAAAACTTTATTGTGCCTTCATAGAATCCAGAAACAATAAATCGGAATACCAATTTTAGATTAGGATGCTACTGCAATTTAATTTAACCTCTTGATTTTAAAACATTAAATAGTAAAATACTTTAAATAAAAAGTTAAGCCTACGAATACAATGGCGGAAAATACGATATTTCCAAAAGGGAAAATAATTATTAAACAGGGCAGAAGGGGAACCAGCGCTTTTATTATAGTAAAAGGTAAAGCACAGGTTATCCTTGAGGACGAGAGCGGCAAAAAAAAAGTGTTGGCTGTTCTGAAGGAACAGGATATTTTTGGCGAAATGGGATTAATCGACGGAAGGCCCCGTTCAGCAACAGTTGTGGCCTTAGAAGATTGCGAGTGTTCTGTCATTACCAAAGACATGTTTAAAAACTTACCCGATTCAAACCCAGGAGTAAAAGCCGTAAAAAAAATAATGGAAAGCCGATTAAAAAAGATTTGAAAATCAAAACTCACACATCCTTGCACTTTAACAAAGCGCAAAAAATCAACTGAAGTTAACACCAAAGGCGTTCATTTTTTTCTGTTCCTATCCTACGGAAACGACTTTCAACCTGTTGAACTTCTCAGAATCTATATTTAATCAATTTAATTCTCAATACACCTACTTTTTTTTTAATTTGCTCAACAGCTTTTTAAGCCTTAAGCGCCAAACACAAAATCGGCGCGGACAATTTTCCTACACAATAAGAATCAAATAACTTCTAGTTTTCCTCGTTTTAAAAACTCATTGCATTGTATTTTTTCAGGGGATACTATGACTTCATCATTTGCTGGAGACCTTTAACACTATTGTGAGAGCTATGGAAGATAGGTTTGAACCTTTAAAAAAACGTCTTTACGAAATCTGCGATCGTTTAGACGAAGATGAACAAAATTATTTTCGTCCATTAATCGAAGACTTTGCCGGCTCGACGTCCCAATTCCAAAGAATCATGCGGGATCTAGGAAAGTTTGGCGAAAAAATCGGCGAAGGCTCTAAATTTGAGATTTATCGCCAAGTTCAACATTTATTTGACGAAGGTAACCGTAAAAAATGAACTAACCCTTGTTGATTATTTTTTATAGGCTTTTTTCATTCCTTATGGAAATTTCTGCAGTATCTCTTAAAATTCATGGACGGGTTCAAGGGATCTATTATCGAGCCAGCGCTCAATCTAAAGCCCAAAGCTTGGGCTTATCGGGATGGGTAAAAAATTCTTTTGATGGAACCGTCGAAGGCCACGCGGAAGGGTCCAAAGAAAAGTTAAAAGAGTTTATTGATTGGTGCCGCCAAGGCCCGCCGGCAGCCTCTGTTTCTCTAGTTGAATCGGATTGGGTTTCCCCAAAAGAATATCAAAACTTTGAAATCAGATAACACCCAAACCTCAAAGTTTCTTAGTTTTTAATCCGCTCCTATTTTACCTGTGATAAAACTTTCAGGCCTGACAAAATTATACGGATCCGTAAAAGCTATAGATAATCTCAACTTAACGGTTGAAAAGGGGGAATTATTTGGTTTTATTGGACCAAACGGAGCAGGCAAAACAACAACAATCAAGATCTTAACGGGTTTAATCAAACCCACCTCTGGTATAGCTTCAATTGGTAATTTTGATTTAGATAAAGATCCATTGAACGCTAAAGCGATAACTGGCTATATTCCCGACCGCCCTACGATTTATGAAAAGCTTACTGGTTGGGAATATCTTATTTTTATTTCCGATTTATATGGATTAGAAAGACAAAAAGCCCAACCCAAAGCTAATGAGTTTTTAAGGTTTTTTAATCTGGAAGAATCTGCTAATAAATTAATCGAGAGCTATTCTCATGGGATGAAACAAAAACTCGTTATTTCGAGCGCCTTAATTCACGAACCTAAAACGTTAATCGTAGACGAACCTTTGGTAGGCTTAGATCCAAAAGGCGCCCGCCAAGTAAAATCGCTTTTTACGGATTTATGTAAACGCGGAACCACCATCTTTATGTCGACGCATTCTCTCGGCATCGCAGAAGCAATGTGCGATCGAATAGCCGTTATTAATAAAGGTCGTCTTATCGCCCTCGGTGGAATCAACGAGCTAGGCTTACAAGCCGGCAAATCGCGAGCGGACTTAGAAGAAATTTTTTTAGAATTAACGGAAACAGAAAACGATTTTCAAATACCCGAAGTTTAAATATCTTTTTTAGTCTAATAATTCCATTTTCAAGACTATTTTAACGCTGTCTCGAATCAACTTGACCGTTACTATATCTCCAGATTTTTTAGTTTGTAAAATTTCTTTCAGATCTTCTACTCCAGAAATTGGCTCTCCTGACATTTCGATTAAAATGTCGTTTGCCAAAATCCCTGCCCGTTCTGCATTTGAATCCCCCCCAACCAACTTAATTTTCGCCCCTTCTTCTGTTTCTTCTAGGAAAACACCCAATTTTATTTTTCCTTCGGGAAGAATTTTATAATCGACCTTCCATGCAAAATCAGCCAAATATAAAGGCACTGAAACAGATTCATAACTCATTTCTCTATCTTTAAGTTCAGGAGGAATTTCTGTAATGGTCGGCAATACTATCGAATAAGAATGCGGTATCCTGCGAAAGGCCCTCTTGGGGATTCCAAAGCCATATTGAACATGGAACCCACCAGCTAAAACTACTAGCTTCCAATTCTGAAATCTTTCTTCTTTTAAAAAGTTGGCCACAGTTTCTGCCATAGTCTCTTCCCACAAAAGAAGCATCTTGTACGGCTTACTATTTTTTATAGGATGTTTGTCATGACCTCCAAAAACACTCGCGGAATAAGCCTTATGATAAGGATCGTCAAGATCTATCTCAGGAAAAAAACCGTCGCTGGAGCGTTCAGGATAACCTCGTTTTCTAAATTCCTGCTGGGTTTCTTTATTGGATTTTAACCCTATAATCGGCAATCGGTTTTTACTAATGAAATCGAAAATGGGCCGATAAACTCGATAGTCAAATCCCCAATGTTTGTAAAATAACGATTTAAATTTTCGATTTTCCAATAGTCCCGCTTGCCACAAATCTAACTGAGGTTGCGCTGAACGGCGAAACATTTCCATACCAACAGCCAAACGCCCAGGAAACTTTTTGTTTAAAGCCTGGATAATTTCCAATTGGACTCGATGCGCTTCTAAATTATCGTGTGTCTCCCCAACATATACTACCCTCGAATCCGATAAAGTATTTATCAATTGATCAAAATTAATTGTTACGCCAGTAGGAAGATGGACTATCGAACCCACTTCTGCTTCTTTCAGATCTACATAAGGAGAGCCTAATTTTTCCTCAGCGCCAACAAACGAAACAATTGAAATGAAAAGAGCAAAAACCACTGTAAATAAAGCTTTTTTATACAAGAACCTCATAAATTTTACCTTAACTTTAACTTGAAAATATCGGAAGAGGACTCTGTAACCTTGACATATAATTACTTAATATTATATAGTAACATTTTTTATCAAAGATATACTATTTTCGCATCTGCGACGAAGGGGGGTTGTAATATTTGGAAGTTAACGTATACCAAAACCAGGTAGACAAAGCATTAAAAGTTTTAAAAAGACAAATGACCAAAGAAGGGTTGCTGAAAGAATTAAAACGAAGACGATTTTACGAAAAACCCTCCGTTAAAAAGAAACGAAAACAAAAAGAAGCCAAAAAGAAAAGAAGAAGCGCGTTTTTTCGTTAACGTGTCTTACAGATCAATGTATTTATGCTATAACGGCCTTGGAGCTCCTTGGCGGTTTTTTTATTTCAAATTATCCATCCGTACTAAATTCTCTCATTCTCCAATAATAGGATCTTATAGTTTCAATTTCTTTAAAGCCGCAAAAGGATTAGAATCATCAATCGGACTCTCCGCTTTATTTTTTTTCGGACTGCTTTTTTTCGGACCGCTTTTTTTCAATTTTGAACGGTCGCTCTTTTTCATATTTGGTTCTGATTTACAGGACAAAGCCAACCGTTTTCTTTCTAGATCTATTTTAATAACTCTTGCTTTAACAGTTTGCCCCACCTGCATACATTCCATTGGATTTTTTATAAACTTATCTGACATCTCGGAAACATGAATCAAACCAGACTCTTTAATTCCAATATCTATAAAAGCTCCAAATTGCGTAATATTAATAATAGAACCGGTGTACCAATTTCCAATTTGAACATCTTCTAACTTTTTTAGGTCTTTTTGAAAAGGAATCGCCTCAAACCCCCTACGTGGATCTTGAGTTGGAGCTTTCAAAGACTGAACAATGTCTTTTAAAGTCGCTTCTCCAATTTGATTGCGCATGGAATCGTCGTTTTCTAATTTTTCGACAACTGTTGAATTACAAACCAATTCCTCCATCTCTATGTTTTGACTTTTCCCCCAATTTTCTAGCAACCCATAACGTTCTGGATGAATAAAGGTAGAATCTAAAGGATTTTTCCCTTTATAAATTCTCAAAAAACCAGCGGCTTGTTCGAAAATTTTTTCACTGAAACGAGGCGCTCTTAACAATTGACGACGATCCTCAAAACCGCCTTCGACCTCCCGAAACTTAACTAATGTTTCCGCTAAACTTTTACCGATTCCCGACACATATGCAAGCGATTGAGCCGAAGCAGTATTTAAATCAACTCCGACATAATTAACGCAATCCTCTACTACCGCTCCTAAGGATTTTTTTAATTTAACTTGACTGACGTCGTGCTGGTATTGCCCAACTCCTATAGATTTTGGATCAATCTTCACTAATTCTGCTAATGGATCTTGAAATCTCCTTGCAATGGAAACTGCCCCGCGAACGGTAAGATCTTTATCAGGAAACTCTTCTTTTGCAAGAGGAGAGGCGGAATAAACTGAGGCTCCCGACTCTGAAATCAAAACTGCCGAAACGGTTCCAGCCAAAACGCTTTCAACATTTTCTTGAACAAAGGCCAATGTTTCGCGCCCATAAGTCCCATTCCCGATAGCGACAAACTCAATTCCATATTTATTAATTAAATCCTGAATAATCTGACAAGAACCCGTCTTGTCATTTTTAGGAGGGTGTGGATAAATTACCGTTTCGTCTAAAAGTTTTCCGGTTTTGTCGATAACGACAATTTTACAGCCTGTTCTAATTCCCGGATCCACTCCCATTACAGTTTTGGCTCCTAAATAGGGAGCTAACAAGAGATTTTTTAAGTTTTTGCCAAAAACCTCAATGGATGTTTCATCGGCTGATTTCTTTAACTCTGATTTAAATTCTAAATCTAAAGACGGATGAAGATAAGAATTGTACGCTTTTTCAACACACTCAGTTAATAAATCAATATGCGCCGCGCTCTTTTGCTGAGAAAAAAATTTACTACGCATTAAGCCCAAAGCTAAATCCAGCTCAACCCAGGTTTCAACTTTCAAAACTTTTAAAACAGCTCCTCTTCGCATAGCCAAATATCGATGGCCTGCTTTTGCCTCATTCAATGATTTGATTGTCTCTCGATAATCAAAAAAATCTCTAAACTTAGAGTAATCTTTTATCTTTTCAGCTTCAGCTTGCTTTTTTGATACAAGTATTCCCTTGCTCCAAAACAAACTTCGCAGTTCTTCTTTAACTTCTAGATCGTGCGAGAACTTATAAATTAAAATATCGCGAGCGCCTTCAACAGCTTCTTTGAAGCTAGAAACAGGATCTTCGCTCGTCCCTATAAATTTTGAACCTTCCTGCGCTTCCAATTCTTCCAAATTTAAAGATGTAGACAAAAATAAATCTGCAAGAGGTTCTAATCCTCTTTCAATAGCCTTCTGAGCTTTTGTTTTCCTTTTTGCTTTATAGGGAGCATAAATATCTTCTAATCTTTGAATTGTTTCCGCCTCGTCTATAAGACGCTTTATATCGGCGTCTAACTTTCCAGCTTTTTCGATAGCTTCCAAAACAAATAATTTGCGTTTATTTATTTGAAAATATTCTTCATACAAACTCAATATTTCTCGAATTACGGTTTCGTCTAAATTTCCCGTCTTTTCTTTTCGATATCGAGCAATAAAGGGCACCGTACAATCCTCATTCAACGCAAGTTGAAGGACTGTACGGATTTGCGATGGCAAAACAGATTGTTTTTTTTCAATAAAGTGAAGTGATTCTTCGATTAAACTCATCAGTTTTCCTAATTATTAACCCGTGACTTAAATAGACAATAACAGTTAGATATCTTGATACCAAAGGCCATGCATATAAAAATTATAAACTCGCTTTGTATTACTTACATTTCCTTTAGAAAATTATTGAAATAATTTTCGTTCAACATTTAACGTGTTTTGCTTTTAAAGAAGCGTTCAACTTGAGCGCCAATAAAACCTGCAATGGCTGCTCCCGAACCGGCGGCCATTATTATTACATCTTTATTTCCAGTCTGTTTACCTATTAAAAAGCCTATCGTCGCTCCGGCAAGAATTATCGCCATAAACCTTCGACCTCCGAGCCAACCAACAAAACCGCCAATAATAGAACCTAAGACGCTAGCTATACCCATTAGAACATAACTATCCCAGAAAAAACCGATTAATGCTCCGGTGGTTCCCATCAAAACTATTCCGAGCGCAATATCCGTTTTATTTTTTCGATTAATCATGGTTCTAATAAGAAACTCTTTGAAAGAAATTACGACTTCTGGCTATTTATTAATCGAGAATTAAGGAGTTGCTAAGATGGGAAGTAATTATTACCATATTAACTTTGAGGTTCGAAAAATATTTTCTACCTCTTATCCTCTTCAATTTCTCATGACTCGTCTTCTACAAGGTTGCGTCGCCGTTTTAACCTGGTCTTTAGGACTGAGCGCCGCTATAGCTTTCCAAATAAGCGGCATGAAAACTCCCGAAAGTATTATCGTCGACCCCGAAACGGGATATTACTATGTTTCCAACGTCAATGGTCATCCATTGAAGAACGATAATAATGGATTTATTTCCAAGATCGGGCCAAACGGGAAACTAATCAACCTTCATTTTATTAGCGGAGGCAAAGAGGGGGTTTCATTAAACGCTCCTAAAGGTTTAACTTTTTTCGGAAACCACCTCTACGTCGCCGACATTACTAAAGTCCGGCGATTTGATAAAACTACGGGAAAATTACTTGGTTCAGTAGACTTTTCATCCCTAAACGCCAAATTTCTAAACGACATCGCAACCGACGGCGATAGAATTTACATTTCTGATACTTTAGGAAATTTTTTATTTTGGATCGAACCCAAAAATAATAATCGAGTAGGCATATTGGCCCAAGGACTTGCTTTAGGCCGCCCTAACGGATTAGTGTATGAAGCTAAACATAAACGTCTATTAGTTGCGGCATGGAAAACCGGCAAAATATTATCTGTCGACCAAAACGGCAATATTCTTCCAATCTTTAGAAAAAAAGGAATGAAGAACTTAGAAGGTATAGATTTAGATTCAGATGGAAATATTATTTTTTCAAGCTTTTCGGAAGGAATTATCTTTAGATTAAAAAACTACGAACAACTAGAAATAATTAAAAGCGGCATACAAACCCCTGCCGACATATCGGTAGACAAGATTAAAAAGCAAGTATTAGTCCCATCTTTTGATGGAAACCAAATCTTTTCTTTTTCATTACCTCCAACCAAGTAGTCTATAGAACTTCAAAATTATTAGAGGTATTTAATCAACCGATTGCTAATCGCGTCAATTCTTTCAAGCAAAATATCAATAACTTTATCTTTAAATTTATTTTGAACCTCTGGTTTCATCTTTTTATAAAGCGTCCCTTCAAGCCGTAAAACCATAGTTTCTTCTCTTGCGACGGCATTAGCGGACCTCGGAAGTCCGCAAATAAAACTCATCTCTCCTAATATGGAGCCTGGACCTAAATCAGCTAAAACGATGGTTGATTGTTCTTCATAATTAACATCCACCAAACCTTTTAAAATAAAAAATATAGAATTTTCGCTCATCCCCTGCTTAATGATAGTGGCTTTAGGTTTATAAGTTAGAATTTGACCCGAAAATTCAGAAAGGCTTTTTTTTTCGTCTTCCGTAAAGCTCTTAAAAAATTCGATGCCAGCTAAAGTTCTAAAAGTTTGATCGGGATCTAATTTAATCACAAATAGAAATCTCCTGAAAAACAAACCATCTTGGCTTTAAAATCCAATATCTTTGATATCTATTTTTGCACCTTTGGTCTTTTGGTATTTTATTTAGATGCATAATCGATTACTCTTAATAATATCTAATGTTTATTTAAAATCTATTTTCAATATAGATTTTTATACAAAATCTGCATTCGCTAGGAGCAATACAAAATAATCAAAAATATCTCTAAAGTCACCTTCAAATTTATCCATAATATTCAGAAAAGCTAAAAGCGCCCATTATTATCAAATACTTTGAATCGTAAACCTCGAATATTTTTTAAATTAATTTTGTTATTTATCTAATGACTTTTTCACCTTTTCGAATTCAAATTTTTATTGGAGAAGGTTCAACCGACAAACCTCTAATTTCATTATTTGAAAAAGAGGGATATAAAGTCCAAAAATGCGACCTTCAATCCCAAGAAAATGATTGGAAGTACGAATTCTCGCCAGACATAATTATTTTAATTCCCGGAACAAGTCAAATCTTAGGTTCCGATATAAAATCAATTTCACAATCTCTTGACGGTTCGACCGATTTCCCATTTATTATTATTTCGGAAGAGTTCAGTTTTAAAGAAGCTTCTCAATTTTTTAATTTAGGAGCTTTAGACTATATGACCCTTCCCAAAGATAATGAATATTTACTGACTTTTTTTAGAACAAGATTATCAACCGTAAGGAGAATTCAGGAAAAAGATCGACTGATAAATCGATTGTTAGAAGCTAACGGTCAATTAGAGATACTAGCCGCAACCGACGTTTTAACGGGATTAATAAATCGTAGAAAGATGTTTGATATTGTTGAGCAAGAAATTATTCGGTTTCACCGCAACCAAAACCCTTTTTGCATTATGATGTCGGATATCGACAACTTCAAAAAGATAAACGATCAATATGGTCACGCGGCTGGGGACCACATTTTAATTGAGTACTCTAAGATTCATAAAAAAAATTCTCGGCGACTGGATAGAATAGCTCGTTGGGGCGGCGAAGAGTTTTTAACTTTATTGCCCGAAACGGATATAAAAGGAGGAGGCATTTTAGCCGAAAAACTCCGCCAAAAAATCGAATCTCATCCTTATTATTATAATGGTAAGGAAATAAAAGTTACCGCAAGCTTTGGCCTTGCCGAGTTTAACGACATCTCGGAAATTGACCAATGTATTCAAATAGCGGACGCAAGGCTCTATCAAGCTAAAAACTCTGGAAGAAACAGAGTCGTTATTGAAGACGACAAAAACGTTACAAAAAAATAATTTCATTAAAGCCCTCTTAACAACAAAATCAAACTCCTACCATGTTGTTTCAAAAAACTATTCTTGCCGGGGCGCTTTCCCTATTACTCACCGCTCAATTACCCGTTCAGAAAAAAGAAAAAGAAGACGAACGTTTCAAACCGAACAATTCATTTGGAGCCCCTGTTGTAAAGGTTCTACAAGGCGATTTAATTTCAGTAGAATTAGACGGCGAACCAATAAGCATTAGATTGGCAGAAATTGACGCTCCCGAATTAAGACAACCATTTTCGCGACAGTCTCGTAATTTTGTCGAGGAGTTAGTCTTAAAAAAACGGGTCACTGTTGTCGTAAAAACGTTTGACCTTTTTAAACGAGTTGTTGGAGAAGTTTTTCTGAAAGACGGTAGAAGCTTAAATCGAGAAATTGTTAGGTGGGGATTCGCCTGGCATTATAAAGTCAACCCAAACCCCGATAAAGTTTTAGGCGCATTAGAATACCAAGCGTGGGAGAAAAAATTAGGGCTTTGGTTAGATAAAAGCCCAGTTCCTCCTTGGAAATTTCGTAGCAGCACCGAAATACCAGATCCTCCTGCTTCTCCTACTAAGGTAGATTATGATCGAATTTTTGAATATGGACTAATCGGGGATACTAGAACCCGAATTTATAACTGGCCGTCTTGCACAAATTATAAATTACCGACCAAAAAATATTTGCTGATATTTGCCAGTAAGCTTGAAGCGGAAAGCTTGGGGTATCGTTTAGGAAAGAGTTGTCCTAAATAATGAGGATTCATTTGGAAACTGCCGGGATGGTCTCATCCCGGCGATCTCCTATGAGTTTTTACTTAAAGCATCCAGTTGTTTGAACGCTTCGGATCGGTCCAGGAGCTTGGATCCACTCTTCAGCCGATAATCCCGCGACATCTTCATCCAAGGCTTTAAAGTCCCCATCTTTCAATCCGTTTTCATAACGCAAAGTATTAGCAGCCCAACAATCTACTTTATTCCAATCGTCTTTTTTCAACCTATTAGCGATTGTCATGCCTAAAACGTGACGTCCGCATTCTCTATATTGGAAAAAGAGTCGTGTATTAGCCGACTTTTCACCTAAAGCGCTAGGATTATAAACAATAACAGGGTTTCCATTAAAAGCATAAGTCGCATCAGCTACTTTAGCTGCCGAAGAAGAAGCGACCCATGTAACCATAACCCCACGATAATCCAAACAAGTTTTACCCGATGGATTAGCAAACGAATAGTTGGGCGTAAGCGCTAACGCGACAACCAAAATAAGAAGCAATTTTTTCATCCCCATCTCCTAATTAAATAATGAAAAACCAATCAATTCCCAATATATCAATAATAGATAATCCGAACAAACGAAAAAAATCACAAGCAAATCTTAGAAATAAATTGTATTATAAGTCGACTAAATTCCTCTGCTCAAAAAATGTAATTTTTTTTAATGCGATATGTTCTTTATATTAGTAGAATTTTTACCTTAATTTTTTCATTTGAGCAATGAAAGATTTAGGGTTTCTTTAAAAAATTTGGGTTTAAAGACTAAAATATCCTCTTTAAAGACAACAATTTAAAGCTTTACCCACTAGATTCACAAAATCTCGACCCAAATATTAGGAGAATTGAGGCCGTCGACAAAAACTAATTATTGGCTCTTAAGCCTTATTTAGGTCTCGTTTTTTAATACCTCAGTAGGAACAATTCCCATAGAAAAATGACCAGGAACTTAATTTTTATAGCTGATAAAAACCCCCTCTTTCGGAACCAAATTACTGAATGGATGACCGGAATGAATTATCAAGTCATGAGCTTTGATAATGGGGAAGAGTGCCTGCGAATGCTGGATTTATTACCAGCTGTCATTTGCATGGATTTAATGGAACCTGGAGAAGAAGGTATTCAAACGCTGCAACGAATTTGCTTGGCAAATAGAGACATACCCGTAATCGTAGCTAGTCAAAACGAAAATATGGATATCGCCATCCAAGCCATGAAAATTGGCGCGTTCGATTACATGAGAAAACCGATCGATAAGGAACGCTTTTGTGCAAATATTGAAAAAGCCAAGGAAATGCACTCCTTGATCGACCAAATTCAATACCTTAAGGGAGATACCCATAAAAAACCAGTCTATAAAAATTTAGTCGGCAAAAGCGAAGGTATGAAACATACCTTTTCTCAAATTGAAAAAGTTAAAGATATAAACATAAATGTTTTTATTAATGGTGAAAGCGGCACAGGTAAAGAACTGGCTGCAAGAGCAATTCATTTCAACAGTAGTTATCGAAACGGAAAATTTGTCGATATCAACTGCGGAGCTATTCCAGAAGAACTTCAAGAAAGTGAATTTTTCGGCCATGAGAAAGGGGCTTTTACGGGAGCTGAATCCGCTCGCGTAGGAAAACTTGAAATTGCCGACGGAGGCACCTTGTTTTTAGACGAACTGGCGGAACTGAGTCCAAAAGCTCAAGTTAAGCTTTTACGTTTCTTGCAAGATAAAAGTTTTGAACGAGTGGGCGGCAACAAAAAAATTAAAGTAGATCTTAGAATCATCTCTGCCACCAACAAAGACCTAGAAAAAGCCGTATCTAATGGAGAATTTCGGGAAGATTTATATTTTCGCTTGGTTGTATACCCTATATTCATTCCACCTTTAAGAGACAGAAAAGAAGATATTCAACCCCTGGTTAACCATTTCATCAAAAAGTATAGAAATGAAATGCCAAATTCCGCCACGGCTCCAAAATCAGAAGTAGTCCAGGCGTTGAAAAAGTATCATTGGCCTGGAAATGTTCGTCAATTGGAAAATATTGTTTTTAGATCCATGGTTCTTGCTAATGGAAACGCTATTAATCTAGAACATTTACCTAAAGAAATCATACAGCCTGTCTCACCGCCAATTCCTCTTAACACCGCTCAATCTCAGCAATCCACAGAAGCCTCGTTAGTAGCGTCAAACAACTCCAAAAACAATGTTCCTCTATCGTTTGAGCTAATAGAGAAAAAGGCTATTTTCGACGCCTTGGATCAAAGCTCTGGAAATGTTCCAACCGCCGCTAAAACATTAGGAATTAGTCGAGCCACCTTATATAGGCGTTTAAAAAAATACAAAGCTCAATAGTCTCAATTTGAAACCTCAAATTGAAACAATTGATACAATTGGACTTATTCTATTTTAGCCGCTTCTACATAGAAATTGCGAAAACCGTTATAAAGTCAAATCTTCCCCTAGCAAAACCTCCATGCTAAATCGCTTTGGCATAAAAAATGCTTTAGTTAAGTTTAGATAAACTTTGCGAATCATTTTCATGGAGTGAGCAATGAGTACTACTAAAAGCAAAACAGGAAATAGAAAAATTCTTAAAAATGCCGAAGGTGGGAAATTCGACGGCTACGACCCTAAAAATAGACCTCCAA
The DNA here is from genome assembly GCA_038154245.1 of Nitrospinales bacterium. GTDB lineage: Bacteria > Nitrospinota > Nitrospinia > Nitrospinales > JAJDAT01 > JAJDAT01. The sequence continues at coordinate 13,017 of JAYOZP010000082.1, forward strand.
AGGCCGAACCTTTTAAAACTAAAATAGGCCTAAGGAAAAAACCTCAACCTAAATCTTCAAAAGGTTTTTATATTTTTGCCCTAGCCTTTGTTGGAGTTTTATTTTTCTTACTTTTTTCCGGAAACGATCAAAGTATCAGACATGGAAAAGCGCCATCAGGAAAATCCTTTACTGGCTTCTCAAACTCTCTTCCGAAACGCTAGTTGGAACGGCTACTTCTCAAAAACGCTGTATTTCGGGACCTTAAAAACCATATTTCTCAAAACTTCCAACACTTTTTCCTAATTTTAAGCAATCGATTTGTTTATTAAATTCTCCCATTAGACTATAATGGTTTCAATGTAAATTTGTTTATCTGGATAATGAAGAAAATATACGTAAAAAAAGGAAAAAGCATTTTTATGGAGGGCGCTCCTGGCGAGTGCGCTTACATCATCGAATCCGGTAGTGTTGAGGTTTCAAAAACAAAAAAAAGCGGAGAAAGAATTTCTTTGGGGACTTTGTACGAAAAAGATATCTTTGGCGAATTAGGGTTGATAGATGGACTGCCAAGAACGGCTACTCTAACTGCCTTAGAAGATTGCACGGTATCCATCTTAACCCAGGAAGCTTTTAACTCGCTTGCCAGGCGCAATCCGCAGTCCCTTATCCCAATTTTAAAAATCCTCGCTAAGCGACTCCGCTCGGCCTTAAATGTTGTCGAGTCGCTAAATAAAAGACCAAAACCAATCTCTCAAGATTGACTCAATAGGATCTCATACTCTCCAAAAGCTTTTATATTTCAAATAGCAGTTGCAATTTTCTTCGGTCTATTCTTTAATTTCTAAGTGACATAAGACTCCTTTCTTTCCGATTAGTATCTCCTTTCCCATCTTTAAAGGAGCAATAACCTAAATGTCTGACTTAGAAAACTCTTCCAATACCGCAAGAAAACGTCTTTTCGAAATATTGGAACCGGCTCCAGAAAAAGACCTTTCCAGTAAAGCGCTGGATATCGCGTTGCTCGTTTTGATATTACTCAACGTAGTTGCGGTAATACTCGAAACTATTTCTGGATGGAGAGAAGCTTATGGAGCTTACTGCGACGTTTTCGAAACTTTTTCGCTAGCTGTTTTTTCCATTGAATACTTTTTGAGGTTATGGACCTGTGTCGAATCGGAAGAATATTCGCATCCCACTAAAGGGCGCATCAAGTTCGCATTGTCTCCTCTAGCTCTCATCGACCTATTGGCTATTTTGCCATTCATCTTAAGTTTTTTATTTCCAGTCGACATGAGGGTGGTGCGAATTTTACGCTTTATTAGAATCTTCCGTGTATTCAAACTTTATCGATACTCCAAAACATTACAAATCCTGGGCAAAGTGTGTAGCGAGAAAAAAGAAGACCTTCTTCTTACATTGGTATTTGGTTTTTTCTTCTTGATAATCGCTTCTAGCCTGATGTATTTGCTCGAGCGAGACGCTCAACCTGAAGCGTTTTCCAGCATTCCCGCCGCTATGTGGTGGGGGGTCGCCACATTAACCACCGTCGGTTACGGAGATATTTATCCGGTAACTCCCTTCGGTAAAGCGCTAGGATCTATTATCGCAATCATTGGAATAGGAATGTTCGCTCTACCTGCGGGTATTCTCGCTTCTGGCTTTTCCGAAGCTATGGAATCCAGAAAAAAAGAAACAACTATCTGTCCTCATTGCGGAAAAGATATCAATCATTGAGCGCCGCAGTTTTTCCTTCCATGTTATAATTAAGTTCATCAATTAACATTTTGAGAAAATAAATGATTAAACCAGAACTTTTATCGCCAGCGGGTAGTCCGCAAAAAATGCGATACGCATACGCCTTTGGAGCCGACGCCGTATACGCCGGAGTCCCAAAATTTTCGCTTCGAGCTAAAGAGAACCCATTCACAACTGCATCGCTAATAGAAGCGGTGGAATACGCGCATGGGCTCGATAAAAAAATATATCTAACCGCAAACATTCTTCCACCCAATCGCAAAATTGAGTCGTTTAAAAAGTCTTTAGCGCAATTAGCCGAATGCAAACCAGACGCTTTTATCATGTCTGACCCTGGTTTGATTCAATATGTTTTGCAAAATTTTCCCTGGGTGGACGTTCATCTTTCGGTACAAACCAATACTATCAACTGGCCGTCGGCAAAGTTTTGGTACGATCTAGGCGTTAAGCGTATCATCTTATCTAGAGAACTATCTTTACCTGAAATCAGCGAGATTCACGAAAAAGTTCCAGGCATGGAACTCGAATCATTCGTTCATGGAGCCATTTGTATCGCTTACTCTGGTCGATGCTTGCTTTCAAACTATTTCAATCACCGCGACGCTAACCAAGGTACTTGCACCAATAGCTGCCGATGGGAATACGACGTGCTGGAAGCGAAACCAACCGATGGCGGCGGCTGTTCCAATAATAGTAGCGCAAGAGCGCAAGAAGGAAATTTCTATATCGAAGAAAGTAATCGCCCTGGCGAGCTGATGCCAATGGAAGAAGACGAGCACGGCACCTACATCATGAACTCCAAAGACCTGCGAGCGTTAGAATATTTAAAAGAAATGCGTGAAGCGGGAGTGATGTCCTTCAAGTTAGAAGGCCGAACCAAATCGGAATATTATTTAAGTTTAGCCACCAAAACCTATCGTCGAGCCATTGACGATCTAATCGAAGGCCGAGAATTTAATCCAGAGTTACTAGGCGAATTGGATAAAACATCAAACCGAGGATTCACCTCGGCATTTCTTGCGCCAAACTCCGGATCTAAAACAGAGCGTTTCGATTCACCGCAAGAAACCAACATGCCGCAAATTTATGCCGGTATGATTAAGGAAACTCGCGATGGAAATTGGATGGAAGTCGACGTAAAAAACAGGATTGAGTTGGGCGACGAGTTAGAATACATTTCGCCAGACAACCAATACCGGTTTTCTATTAACGCAATGAAAAACAAAGATGGGAAAGCCATTGAAGTTGCCCACGGCGGCAACGGAACTATTTGGATGCAATGCAACGGCCCCGTCGAACCCTACGCACTAGTTAGCCTAATCCAAAAAACTCCAGCAGAGGTGGCAAAATAAAAATACGGAACTAATTAATATAAGAGGCAACTTTTAGGAAATTATTTTTTTTGCCGGAGGATTTCGTAGAACACGATGGCGCAGGCATTAGAGACATTCAACGAATTGTCGGAATGCTTCATCGGAATACGTAATGAAAAATCGAACGACTTTTTAACTAGTGGGCGTACTCCTTTTCCTTCCCCACCAAAAACTAATACGGTTGGTTGATCAAAGTTATGTTGGTAAACTTCTGTCTCTCCATCTAAGTCAACACCGCCTATCCAAAATCCGACTTCTTTTAAATCCTCTAACGCTCTTGCCATATTAACCACCTCGGCTATGGGTAAGGATTCCAAAGCTCCTGAAGAACATTTTGCAACGGTTTCATTCAAAGGAGCGCTGCGTCGATTAGGAACGATCAACCCATGTATCCCTAACACTTCGGCAGATCTTATGATGGCTCCCATGTTATGGGGATCTTGCACTTCGTCTAACGCTACCAAGGTTGGAGCCGAATCTAATTCCTTACTTTGACTAATCAATTTTTCTAAGGACAAGCATTGTTTTGCGGAACGGAAGCCGACTATACTTTGCGGTGAATGCTTTCCAAATTTTTTCGAAAACAATTTACTATCTAAAAACTCGACTTTGACGGATTGCTTGCGGGCAGTATCTATGATCTTTTGTAATCGCGGATTTTTTTTACCATCTTCAACCACTATTTTTTGAAACTGAGACTGTTTGTTCAAAGCCTCGGTTACGGGATTAATACCGTATATTAAATTGGAGTTTTCTTTTTCCATTTTCATTTTTAAAACAAATTAACTGGATCCACATCCACTCTAAACTTAATCCCTTTGTGAGCTTTTTTTAAAAGCTCTTCAATCTCTTTTCCCGGCTCTACAATTTGTTGCAATCGTCCAACGTCTTGCGATCGCAATATAATATGCCATCGAAAGTTATCTTTCACCTGATAAATCGCGGCGCGGGACGGGCCTAATACTTCGACACCGTTGGCCCTGGACGCTCTACGCTTAAATACGTTCCCTATTTGGTTGACTAAAGCTAATCCTTTTTCCTCATGTGGACTTTCTATTTCAGCGGCGGCCAATTTAGCATAGGGTGGGTATCGTAATTTTTCTCTAAGCTCTAATTCCTTTTTATAAAACGTTTCATAATCATGTAGTTGAGCAAATTGGTAGACATAATGCTTCGGATTTGATGTTTGAACAACCGCCAATCCCGAGCTTTCTCCTCGTCCCGCCCTACCCGCTACTTGAGCCAATAACTGAAACGATTTTTCTCCCGATCTAAAGTCTGGAATATTCAGTGAAATATCTGGCTGAACAACGCCCACTAAAGTGACATTATGAAAATCGTGTCCCTTAGTTATCATCTGCGTTCCTATTAAAATGTCGATTTCTCTATTCGACATTTTTTCAAAAACGGTTTCAAAATCAGATCGTTTTTTTGTGGTGTCTCGGTCCATCCTCCAAAGTCTGGCTTTCGGAAAAGAAACGGCAACTTCTTCTTCTAATTTTTCCGTTCCAAAGCTACGAAATCGGACGGCCTCCCCTCCGCAATGAATACATGTTTTTGGTATTTGGATCGCGCAATTGCAATAATGGCATTCTAACCGTCTCCTACTGGCATGATAAGTTAGCGAAACGCTACAGCGGGGGCATTGCCAAACAAATTCACACTGTTTACAAAATATAAAGTTTGCCGCGCCACGTCGATTCAAAAACAAAAATGTTTGCTCGCCGCGTTTTAATCTATCTCGAACAGCGTTCTTTAAATCGATGGATAAAATAGAATAATTCCTTCGAACTTCGCGCTCTTTCACCATATCGACGATTTTAACCACCGGTAAAACACGATCGAACACTCTTTTCTTAAGCTCTAAGTATCGATACTTTCCTGTTTCGGCGTTTCTTCTAGACTCCAATGAAGGAGTCGCCGACCCCAATATAACAGCCGCTCCAGAGTTAGACGCGCGGACTATCGCTGCGTCGCGCGCATGGTATCGCGGGTTAGAATCTTGTTTATAGGAAGAATCATGCTCTTCATCGATAATAAAAACGCCTGGTTTTTTAAACGGAGCAAAGACAGCGGAGCGGGCTCCAACTGCTATCGAAACTCGCTCTTCCAATATTTTCTTCCACTCTAAAAATCGTTCAATGGAAGTCAATCCGCTATGCAAAATGGCGACTGAATCGCCAAAGCGTTTGCGGAAAACTGTGGCGGTTTGCGGCGTCAAAGAAATTTCCGGAACCATCATAACCGCTTGCCGGCCCTGCTCTAAAGTTTTTTGGATTGCGTTTAAATAAATTTCTGTTTTGCCGCTTCCGGTTATTCCATGCAGCAAAAATGTTCCATATTCATTAGTTTCGATTTGTTTAGAAATTTCTTTAAAAGCCACTTTTTGATCGGGCGTCAATTCTGGCGGCTTGTCCCTTTTTGTTGAATTATCTACAACACCTTCTCCTTGGCGTGTCGTTCTTATTTCTTCAACAATCACCAATCCTTTTTTCTTTAATTGATTAAGAGTGGGCGACGGGTTGGGAGCTAATTTTTTTAGTTCTGTAAGCGTCCTGTCTTTTTCTAATAAAATTTCATAAATAATTTTTTGTTTATGACTTCGCGCCAGCAATTTTGAGATTTCCTCATCGGTCTTGTTCGATTCGCTAACCTTAATTAATTTTTCACGAATGGAAGAAACTGCGCTGCGCTTAATCTTCATTTCCATTTGAATTAAGCCTTCTTGCTTAAGCTTGTTCACGGAGCTAAAGCTAAACTTTTTTTGCAGTTTACTTTTAAGCGCTTTTAAAGGCATCGGCGATTTTTCGGCTAGCGCTTCCAGCATCCTTTTTTTAGAACTCGCTTTAAGATTTCTCGCTAATTCTTTTTTTCCTTCTTCAGTAATGAATAATATTTGAGAACCTTCGTCTTCCAAACCGGCTGGGAGAGCGGCTTTTATCGCTTCTCCCCAAGAAGATTTATAATAATCCGCAATCCACTTGGTCAACCTCATCAAGTTTTCAGAAACAATCGGTTTAGGATCTAAAACGTCTTGTAGAGATTTTATTTTAAATTCGGTAGAAGCCGTGTCTTGCAACTCGACGATATAACCTGTTAACCGCCTGGTTCCAAACGGGGCTAGAACCCTCGCCCCCGGAACCGCCAAGCCGCTTAATTCATCCGGTATGGAATACGTGAATAACTCCTTAATCGGCAAATTAAAAGCGACGTTTGCATATTTTCCTTTTAAGGAATTGCTCATAACTAATTAGAAAGCCCACTTATGGCTGTTTCAATATTTTTAAATTCATTAAAGCTAAACTATTATTGGGATCAATGGCCAAGGCTTTATGAAATAACTCCGACGCTTTGTCTTTAAACCCCATGTTGGCGTTGGCAATTCCTAAATTGACAAAAGCGTCTGGAAATTCCGGTTGATATTTTAGAGTTTTGTTTAAATACACCGCCGCTTTTGACCATTGGCGAGCCTCCAACTCTTTTCCGGACAATTTATAATAAACCATCGCTAAATTGGCTTTTATGTCTTCTTCAGAAGGGTCCAAAGAAAACGCTTTTTCAAAAAAGGACGCGGAAATTTCATATTCAGATTTGGCATAGTGATACAATCCTTTATTAAATTGAACCTGAGCATTTTCAGGAAAAAGCGCTAACGCTCTATCTAAATAAACGTTTGATTCTTTAATTTCCCCTCGCATCACTAAAACCTGAGCCATATTATTAAAATCGTCCGCGCGAATTGGAATTAAACCATTGATTGGTAGGAATGTATAAAACAGAATAGATGCAGCCAAAAAACTGGCAGCTCCGTCGCGGAAAGCTTTAGCGCAGAAAGCTTGAATGATAAAGTCTAATCCATAACCGGCAAATAGTATGTAGAAAGGAATGACTGGAATACGATATCTAGACTCGTTCAGAAAAATAAGTATCGCCAGCGTTAAAGAAATTAAATACGCGCCTAAAAGAAAATGTCCTTTTTTCTTTTTAATAGCCACAATAATTCCAGTCAAACCTAACGCGGCAAAAAGTCCATAATGACTCCAAAGCCATTTAGTTACAGGCGCAAACTCTTTGTATAAATAAACGGAAATATTAGTGGGAGGCTCAAAGTCGTTAAAAAAGAAAAATAGTTTACGAACATACAAAAGAAAAAAACCGACTGGATCTGAAAGAATATGCCCTATTAAATATTTAATATTTGAGCCATATCCCAGAACGCTTTCCTTCTGATAATCTTCGACTACTTTCAAATCAAAGCCAACGCCCGAATAGCCTGTTAAATTTCCTGAGATAAAAGTATGCGGACCGCTTGCGTCAAAAAAAACAAATTTGCCATGAACGATATAACACTGAACTAACAACGGAATGAACGACAATATCAGCGTCGCCCAGAAAACTTTCCACTTTCGCTTTCGTTCAGCCAATTGAATGTCTCCGAACCCTTGGCGACTCAAATAAACGCATACCAAAGGAAGGCACAAAAGAGTGTTGGGGCGAGCCTGAAAGAAAAACGACAATATTAAAACGGTAAAAATCAATGTTTGGATGTCGCGTTTATGCGGCAAACGTAACAAGCAATAAAAAGATAGGACTCCTAAAAAGGAAATAAAGGAA
>JAYOZP010000083.1:0-15802 GCA_038154245.1 Nitrospinales bacterium
ATGCAAAAATACACTCGTTTCATTGTTGTTGGTAAGCGCGAAGGCGATATTGCTTCTTATAGCGCAGATATTCGTGACGACCATCACACGGCATTAGATTATGCTAAGATGAATGCCCGCATGTATGGGTCAGAAGTTTTTGGCGAACGCCCAGATGGCGATTGGGATAAGGTTTTTACGCCTCATGGTTAAGTTTCTAGTGTAAATATACTTGTGCCTGAGAATCTTTATCATAACACGTTAGAGTTCTTGCAAAACGAATTAATTCGCATGCATTTAACTCTTCGCAAACATAAGAAAGATCGGGCATTATTAGACCATGAAATAGCAGACGTGGAATCACAAATTCGTTTAACGCAAAAACGTATAGCCTACGAAGTCAATAAAAACGAAAAATAACTAGTATATCATAACAAAATCTTAAAACCCGGGCTTGACTGCCCGGGTTTTTTGTGCTTTAATGCCGCCATGAACCAAGAAATGCGTAAAAACAAGGAGATAGCGGAATTCTGTGGCTGGGTGCGGATAAAAGAATTTACTATCGAAGATAGCCCGGTTTCGACAAGTCACAAATATTTAGCTGGTTATCATCCTATTTATCATTCTCCGTTACAATTTAATTATGAAACGCCCATCCCCAATTATGTGAGTGATTTAAACGCCATGCATAAAGCGGAGGAAACATTAGATGGATATTTGATGTTATATTATTCCGAAAATTTAATGTACGCGCTTAACACTGGTGGCGGAAGCTATCTGCATATTCACGCGCCCGCAAATGCACGCGCAGATGCCTTCCTCAAGACTATACGAGATTTTAAGAAGTCTAAGCGATGACCTACAAGGTTTTTAAAACGGCGGATACTTGTAAAGCCGCGAGGATGGCTTTGGAGGCTAATTTGTTTGTGCCCGGCTGGTGCTTACTTGAAGATTTAAATTGGCTTTGCGGTCTAGAACATAAGAGCGAAGACATGATAATAGTTTTAGCGTTTAATAATATAGGGAATCCAATCGGTATTTGTTTGTTTAATCATAATCAACTATCGGTTTTTGTTAAACGGTATTATCGACGCATGGGTATTGGTTCAAAACTAATATCTTTAATAAAGCCGCACGTTGATAAATCTAAATTATATGGTAACTATGGTTGCCGATGGTCTGAGCAATTTTATGTAAAAAATAAAATCCGCTATGCAAGCTAAATTTTTCTTGATCCTAACCTCTAACCTGCTATTGTCTCTCGTATGAAGTCACCCGATCTTGACAAAACCGCTGTAGTCCTTGACGGCGACGAAACGCTTGAAGCTCAAAGCTTCGGCATCGCCAATATTGCTAAAGCTATTCATGCTATTACCACGACCCTTTATAAGAATCCGGCGTGGAGTGTATTAGCGGAAATTTCTGCTAATGCTTATGATGCTCATATTGCCGCAGGGACGCAAGACAAACCGTTTGTGGTAGTATTGCCCAACTATTTGCAGCCTACTTTCTCTGTCCGCGATTTCGGCACGTCCATGAGTCATGAATTTATGATGGACACGAAGCGCGGATATTGCGGGCTATTCTATTCTAGCAAATCCGATGACAACGAGCAAAACGGAAGTTTCGGCATTGGGCGCCTTACTGTTTTGGCGCTTGGCGATACTTATACCGCTATCTGCTATAAAGACGGCAAGAAACGTATTTACACAGTGGTTAAAGAAAACTGTGTTCCCAATATTACTTTCTGCGGCGAATTTGATACAGACGAACCGGATGGGTTTGAAGTGTCTGTTGACGTAGATACAGAACATATTTATGCGTTTAAAGATTCGGCCGAAAAGATTTTCCAGTATTATACAGTCAAGCCGATCATTAAAGGCCAAGAAATCACTATTCCGGAGCTAACTTATACGGTTAAAGGGCCGGATTGGGGAATTACGCTGGGCGAGGAGCCTATTGCCGTGATGGGCGTTTATGCCTATCCAATTGAAGCAAAATACTTTACCGGGCTTTCTGATTTTGAAAATTCATTGATCGCTTCCGGGTTGGTCCTGAATTTTAATTTAGGCGAATTGTCGGTTAACTTGTCGCGCAACGGTCTGTTTTATGACAAGCGAACTAAGCAAGCAATTATCAATAAACTTGCCGCTATTAAGGTCAATTTGGCTCAGCAAGTCCAAAGTGATTTTGATGCTAAGTGTACTTCGGCGATTGATGCTTATAAGCTTTATTTCCAATATTTTAGTTCAGAGGGCGAACTATATAAATTAGGCAAATATCTTGGCGAAAAATTCCAAATCACCCATAAAGGCAAAGCCATTACCGATTGGAAAATGTGCATTGCTAAGGACGATACAGAAACAAAAATCCGCAACTATAGTATTCGCCATCGTCGAGGCGGTACTTCTGTTACATTCTATGAGGCTGATTTCATTCCAGTTTACGAGAGTGAAATAACTTACGTCTTTATTAATGATTTGCCCGGGAATAAAGCGACGCGCCGTATTCGTTTCTTCTTAAAGCAGAAATATTATGATTGCGTAAGACAATATCAGGTTTTTTTGCTTACTCCTAGCGATAAGTTTTTGCAGGAACATGATTTGCAGCGCACGAATTTTGTGCCAGTTTCGTCTCTGCCAACGCCCACGCAAGAAACGGTAGAGCGTTTATATAGTTACAATCCAAAATCTCGGCTAAAAATTTTCCAATTAGTTAACGATAATAAATATCCATCTTCTTCTCGGGATTGGGAGGATGTTGACGAAGACTTTGATTTTGAAGAAAACGATCCAAATAATCCGCGCGTATATGGGTTAATTCATTACTATAAAGTGGAATCCGGGAATTTCAACCAATTCCGGGCTTTAAAATTGCTTGGATTTACATTGCCGGAATTTTATGGAATTCGTTGTAGCGCTGTTGATATTATAAGCAAGGTTAAACAAGCTGGTTGGGTACATATTACAGACTATATTAACCAAAAGATTGCTGAATTTCAGGCTTCTCCGCGCCATAATGAATTGCTAGCGCATTTCCGGGAGTATGAAGTTTATAATGCGTGCTCTAATAGTGACCATAGTATTTATCTTAAAGTAATTCCGGATTGTTATGCTGTCCGTAATTTCAAAAAGGTAGAAAAACCCGAACATTTATTTGAAGATTTTTCTTTCGTTAATAGTCATACTAGTTGGTTTAATTTCGACGCTATTCCTCAATATGCGGACAGAATGCAGCAAATGCGTGATATGCCAAGCATGCATGATTTAATTATTCAGGAATACCCATTATTAGATGATCTTAATTATTATGGCTATGATAAAGCTTTAGAGGCATTAATTAAAGTATATGTCCGTTCTATAGACGAATCAAAAGGCCATAATATTGAAGAAAACCCTGAAAACATTTGACTTCTCAATTTTAACTGCTATTCTTACATTATGAACGAAAACTTCTCGCCGAAAGAAATCGCCCTGTTTAACGCCATTGGCGTTAGCGGGCTTATTGGTATGCTTGAGCTGATGGCTATTTATCGCGCGGCTATCGAAAAAGCTTTCCTTGAACACCACGCCGGACCCGCAGCGCGAAGCCTCCGCGCGGTCTATAACGCATATTTAAACGAGGGAATTTATCGAATGACGCCCGAATGGGATAACCTCATTAATCTTTAATAAATAAAACCATGAATAAACCAATTATACAACACAAGCCGGGAAAGTTTATCACAGTTATTGTCAAAGGCGAAAAGCCGCGTACGTTAGTTGCAACGGATATTGCATATAAAACCGCGCTGAGAGCATGGCATGCGGAAAAATGGGATGAAATGTTGGACTGCTTTGACCGTCCCAAGGTGATTGCTAAATTTACGGAGGGGGCAGTACAGGTTTTTGATAATGAAGTTTTACATAACGGTAAAAAAGTCAATGCTTATATTGAACGCAAATTACTTGAAGCTTTGCGCGAAAATAACGTGTTAGGATTCACAGCCATTGCCCGGTTTTTAAATAACCTAATGGAAAACCCAATTCCATTTGTGCAAGCGGATTTGTACGAATTCCTTGAGACAAATAACATGCCGATCACTATTGATGGCGCGTTTTTGGCTTTTAAACTTTCAGATCGTAACGGCCATCCCTTTTATCAACACACTCCAACCATTGTGTATAAAAAGGGCAGCGTCCATGAAATGGACATAAGCGAATCAAATATTACCCAAGGCATGTGCGACGGTGAAGGATTTTATTTCGGCCGCCGTGATTATTGGAATGGACAATTTGACAAGGACGGCCGATATATCGGCGATGGCATTATGTGGGTTGCTAAGGTTTTCCCGCAGTGGGTGCGCGGTATTCCCAGCAAGACAGAGACTAAGGGCAAATCTTATAGGATGGAAATTGTTGATGAATACCGTTTGCTCCGCCGCCATGTTTGGGATAAACATTTTGTTGATCTTTCTAAAGTTGCCCGCGCTTGCCGTGGTAATGTTACCCGCTAAAATTACTATTATGAAACCAAATAATCCATATACAATTCGTAATCGCAATGGTAAGTTTGCCAAAATTGTGCCCGGCCGTCTATATAAAGTCGATGGAATCGTGGCACGTTATACGGGGCGAGATTCAGAGCATCCTGAATTATTTACTTTCCGCCTCCATAAAATATTCACCGGCCGCGTGAGCGCTGATAAAATTAGCTTTTGCACCGATGAGGAAGTTAAAAATTATCTAGGAGACTTAGCACGATGAACCAACTTATATTATCTCGTTATGCCCATAATAATTTCGTGTGGGCGCTTGGGGTCGAAGGCGATGAAGAATACCAGCGGCTGACAGAAAATTTGTTAGTTAATTACGGGGTTATAGGCCCTTCCGCTATATTTCATCGGTGGAGTGATACGTTTGGGTATTTTGTTGTTGACGTACGAAAATTAGAAAGCGGTTTAACAGAATATTTCCAAAACATGTATTTTTGTAATAAACAATGCGCGGCTGGATTCCGGCGTATATGGGGTATTCGCGATGCTCGAAAATTTATGACAGAAATCAAACGCGAAGATTTCATGCTCAATAAAACTAAGCTGGAATTAGAAGAAACCACTAGCTGGGAGCAATAAGGCTTGACTTCAGTTAGGCTGAGCATAAACTATCAATCATGGATATTCTAATCACAACCGAAAAACTTCGCCGCATTGCGCTCGGCAAAATCGTGTTCAAAAAATGCCCATGCTGCGACAATAACGGGCGCCAATATTGGGAAGAGACTGGTACTAGTGTTTTGCCTTATCCGCATCCTAATTGGGGCGATGATTATGAATCTGGGCCGTGCGATAACTGCGAAGGCGTTGGTTATATAATGATTAATGCGGAATAGGTATGGAATATTTCCCATTAGTTTTACTTGGCGCTCATTTTTTGGGTGATTGGATTTTGCAACCACGTAAAATAGCAATCAATAAATCAAAAAAAATTTCAATATTATTTTTGCACGTAGTCATTGTTTCGTTATGTTTGTTTTTTGCGCTAAGTATTAAATTCAGCATAACTGAATCTATGCCACTAATTATTACAAATGGATTGTCTCACGCATTATTAGATTGGTATGGCTGGAATTTTTACAAACATTATTTTAGCAATCTTTCTATAGAAGAACATTTTTCTAATTATTGGTTTTATTTTACAATAGCTATTGACCAATTTATCCATTTATCAATAATTTTCTTGTTGTGTTTATAATATGAGCATGTTGAATTATTTATTTTCGGGAGTTGGCGGCAGTAAATTATACGGCACCTATTCCGATGCCTCTGATACGGATTTATTGTCTGTGTTTAGGCCGGATATTAAGGAAGTTGTTTTAGGCAATTTTGCCAAAAATATTACCTTAAAGACTAATACTTCGCTTGGGCAGAAAAACGGGCCGCAAGACGTGGATAATACCGCTTATGCTATCCACCAATTTATGCATTTGCTTTTGCAAGGGCAAACTGTAGCAATGGATATGCTGCATTGTCCCGAAGATTTATCTGTCGTTTATACACCCGAATGGAGGCTTCTATATAAACACCGTAATGCATTCTACACCAAGAACATGCAAGCTTTTATCGGCTATGCAAAAGGCATGTCATTAAAATACAATGAGCGCGCCGATAAATTAAACGTTTTTGAACAAGTTTTGGATTTCTTCAGTCAATATAATCCAGACACTATTTTATATGACATTTGGGATTATCTGCCTATTAATGCTAATTGCAAAAAGGTCGAAATTGATGCAAACCGTAATGCTAAAAATAAGTGGTGCTATGAAGTTTGCGGTAAAAAGCTTCAGGGGTTTGCTACTGTAGGATACGCAAGCGAGGTTTTACAACTACAAATTGACAACTACGGCGACCGTGTAAAGAAAGCCGTTGAAACTGGCGGCTGCGATTTTAAAGCTTTACACCATGCGTTTCGTGTCGTATATGAATTGCAGGAAATTGTTGAAACTCACGATCTAAAATTCCCGCTACGCGACGCGGAATTTTTAAAGCTAATTAAATATGGTAAATTAGATCCTCTTAAGACTGGGTTATTTACTATGCTGGAAGATTTAACTACTGAAGTCGCCGACAAAATGCGCGTAAGTGACCTGCCGGATAAACCCGATAGGAAATTTGCCGAGGATTTTATTTTAGGCTTATATTCTTTATAATTTTATGAAAACATTAGTAAATATATTTGTTGGATTAATAGCTATCATTACGTTTTTGGTTATAATACACTATACAGGCGTTTTAGTAACTGATTATATACCGGCACGCGGCGAGCTTTGGCGTGAGAACGCTACAGCATTTAATCGTTTTTTCTGTTATTGTTATTATGGTTTTTTTACTTGGTTTTGTGCGATTTCATTGGGCGGAATGGCATATGGCATTGGCAGATTTGTTATAGAGGCTATAAAAACTAAAAAATAATCAATATAATTTCTCTTTATTCCGGAGGAAAAAATATGAGTTATGACTCTTATATGCGCGGCGGGGCGTTTGAAAAAGCAAAAAAAAATGTCCAATTAGCCGTAAAAATATTACGGAAAAATAAAGTAAAATTTAGTTCTATCGCCGTCTCTGGGGTTAGCGGGCTAACATTTGGGTCAATGTTGGCTTTCTATATGGGTAAAAAATTGGTCGTTGTGCGCAAAACAATAACCAAACATTCAGGTTATAAGATATTATATAGTGGTCCGATTGGTAATTATTTATTCGTTGACGATTTAATAGATACCGGCGCTACATTCAATCGCGTTGTTAAAAATGTCAGATATACAGACCCTAGAGCTAAATTAATTGGCGCTTATCTATATAATGATAAAGAATTTAGGGACACGGGTTCAATATGAGTTGCGATAGTTATATGGAACAGGGGTTTTATAACCAACGCCGCAATATAGCTCATGCTATAAAGAAAATTCGGGCTGGGGTTGAGGATTTCGATTCTATAGCCGTGACCGGAGTTAGTGGGATGATTTTTTGGGCCAATTCTTGCGTATGAAATGAACAAAAATATAATTGTCGTGCGTAAAGAACTTAGCGATCATTCATCTTATGAAATATTGAGCAACGGTCCGTTAAATAAGTATTTATTTGTTGATGATTTAATTTCTAGTGGCAATACTGCTAAAACTGTTATCAAAAAAATCGCCGCGTATTACCCAAATTCTGCTTGCGTCGGGGGCTACTTGTATTCTAGTATGGAGGTAATTTCTTGGGAGTATATGCGTGAACGTTTATCCATATGAAACCTACCTACATTGAATTTTTTCCTGAAGGCTCACGGGTTACGCTCGTGGGGCTTGAAGACTTATATAAAAACGTTACAGTCGTTCATGTGTCTGATTGCAGCGTCTCCATTGACGGGCAATTTAAGGATAGTGATGACGTATGGAAGCCGTTAGGTGGTAATTATACTATTTCTTGTCATACATTAGCAGTTTATGACGAATCAGACAGAATACTAGCCGCTCCTATGGCCGCTAAATTGAAGGAAGCGCCGGACGAAAACAACGGTATTTCAGCAAAACAATTATCTGAAAAAACCGGTTGGAGCTACGCAAAAACAATTCTGTTCCTGAAAAATAAGGAAAACGCTTCGGTTGTTGGTGAAGTAAAAAACCCAAAGGGGCGCCCAACTGTTTATTATAAACTGCTGGTTGCCTTGCCCGAGTAATTTTTTTATTCTTGATTCGCGGCAGGATAAGCCTAGTATCGCCCTATGAACTCGGCCCTATTAAATAGAATCCAAAAACTATTGCGTCTCGCGTCAAATAACCCCTCTGTGGAGGAATCGGCGAGCGCATTCGCGAAGGCGCAAACACTGGCGACCGAAGCAGGTCTAGACCTAGCAATATTATCCTTGCAGGGAGAGGAGCTTCCCGCCGAAGAAATTGATGAAAAATTTGTAGAATGCGGGCAACGTTTCCCTGTCGAATATAAGTTTGTTTCGACAATCATTAAACAATTTTTAGGGGTATCTATTATCAATCACGGCGGGCGCACGCGTGGCCGTAGTATATCGTTTATCGGCCCTAAATCTGATACTGGTTTTGCTATTTGGCTGTATGAATATTTGATTGGTGAATTTTATCGCTTATGGGAAATTTACCGCAAGAATAATCCAAGCGCCGAAACCGGTTTTAAGAATTCATTTTATTTTGGCGTTCATAACGCCATCATTGATAAAATAAATGAAGGCAAAAAACAAGCTGTTGATAAGGGCGTCGCTTGCGCACAATTTAGCGCCGATACTATTAAAGAACAATTCGCGCTAATGGTTGTTAATCAGGAAAAAGCGATTGCTAAATTTATTGATGAAAAATATGAGAAAATCCGGCGCGGAAAAGCCCAGTCAATATCTGTACGCGCGGATGTTATGGCTCAAGGATATGAAGCCGGAAAAACAGTTTCATTAAACCGCCCACTTCAATAATAAAATATCATGGAAAAAATAAACGAACACGCCCGGAACGTCGCGCGCAAAATGGGCATACTGTATCAGGGCATGGATTACGGCCAGTATGTTTTTGTCGAGGGTACTGTTGGATGTTTGTGGGTCCATAAATTCAATACGCCAAAGGATTTTTATTCTTTCTTATTTTCTCGGTTGAATGATAGTAAAATTACCTCCGCGCTTGAATCCCTAAAACGCTGACTTATGGTTATTTGGATGATTCTTGTGATTATCTTTGCCGTAGGCCTACTGATTGAGAAGATGCAACGCCGATAGAATTCTAACCGATTACAAAACCAATCTTAGAGATTTCTTTACTTCGACCCGCTTTCTAGTATTGTTGTTGCCATCGAATCTCTCTTTGAGATACAAACCAAAAAACAAAAACCAATAAGTAGAAAGACAAAAAAATGAGTAAGAAGACTAAGACCGTTACCGTTACGAATACCGATGAAATCGCCGCTCTCGAAGCCGAACTTACAGCTAAGAAAGCGGCTCGCGCGACTGCTCTCGAAAAGGAACGCGAGGAATTGAACGCCAAGCTTTCCGCGCTGCACGAAACCGTTGGACTCCCGGACACCGCTGCCCTGATTGCTGCTCTGCGGCGCTTGGGTCGCAAGACCGGAGTTGGCACCCGCGCCCGGATTAGTCCCGAGGCTCGCGCTGCGGTGGTTGCCGCGCTGAAGACTGGAAAGACCGCCAAGGAGGTTGCGGCCGAAACTGGCGTGTCCCTTCCTTCGGTCAATTTGATCAAGAGCAAGGCGGGTTTGACGAAGCCGCGCAAGGTTGACGCTGTGGTGGATGCCGCCCCCGCCGCCGATGTTCCCGCTGATACCACGCCCGCTGTTGAGTAATTGTTAATTCGGTTTCTCGGGGTTTGCCCTTAAAACCCCGATTATTTTTTCAACCATAACAACCTAATAGAAAGATTCAATATGCAAGTCAAAACTGTTACTTTTCCCCGCGACCCGGAAACCGGTCTTATTCAAGTCGAAGCGCGAGTTAAGGGCATGGGCGGTACGGTGTTGAGCATTCAGCGCCAAGCCAACCAATGGAAAGTTGTGTATAAGACCAAGTAAGGATTGACAAATTAGGCCGGGCATAATATAGTCCTATCATGAATAATTTAAGCGCATATATTGATGTTTTATCATACGCTAATTTTGTCATGGCGGACCATGAAAAAGATTTTGGTGGTGTTTTGCCCGGCATTTGTTATGTAGAAAAACAGCGGGGCAATTATTGGGAGTATGTACAGGTTATCACTTATGATGGGACATTTTGCGAGGCGGTTTATGAATTATATGCCGCGCAGAAAAACACCCGCTGCAAAGCTGATAACACTTTAGATGCAATGAAGCGCGGAGGCCAAAGCGTTACGGCTACTATTGTACGCGATTTGGATACCCTCTCCGCACTAATCTCCCGCAACGAATCACAATTACAAGAAACAATCAATTCCACATTCACAGAACTGCAACGAAAGACTAAAAAATGAACAAGCGCAAATTCTATACTCTCCGTTTAATTAACGGCAAAGCCACTAATATTTTCGAGGGCTATGTCGATGATACCGACGAAGCTATCCAAGCCGCAGCCGATGCCGTTGACAACAAACGCGGAGAATTATTGTTCAATGGTATTTTATTCGACGAAGACATTTATAATATGATCGCTAGCGGCGCGGACGGTTTGAACGCCAGCTAAAGCTTGACAACCTACAACCGATAGCCTAGATTGTGCTTATGAAACGCCCAACTGATGCGCAACTGAAAAGGTTTTTCAAGGTCGATACTCTGCCAACCGAACCCAAGGATATTGCTTTATTCCTGAATAAATGGTTTTTAGATGAACATGGCCACAACCCACACAGTATTAATTGTGGCAATTGTTTCAATTGGGCGTTTCTATTCTGGGCTTTGAATAAAGGCAAGCGGTGTTCATTTATTAGTGATCCTCACCATGTTGTTACAAAAATCAATGGGAGACTTTATAGTTCAGAATTTATCGCGGGCACCGTTAACGAAAACCCGCACAATTTTTGCGAAAAACCTTGGCATTGGTCGGTTAAATTAATGATAGCTTTTTGGGCTAGGCGTGGAGTTCATTACGATTACCTCGAAAAAATCGTGAAATGTTTAACTGGTAAAACAGTTAGGGCTAATACCGCCGACGTGCAAAAAAATTCCCTAGTTGTTAACGCGCTGGAATTTTAACATGAAACGATGGCATAAACTTGCGGGCATGGCCCTTGCGGCAATGATGGCTTGGCCGTTTGTCGATATTTGGGCGGGCCGGGATGAGTGTCGCGAAGAGATTATCGTCGCCACGTTTTACCGCCCTCCATTTCAACAACCCGAGTTTGTTTATTCTAGATTCTATAATAAGTTTACAATTCGGGAAATAAAACAACCCATGTCCGCATTTTTAGTTACCAATATGGGATCAATCGAAGAAATCCCCGTAGAATTAATCCCGGACATAACCCAACAAAGCACCATAACTTATTCGCGCCGGAAGGGGCTAATATGGCGAACGCGCTGGGAGTTTACGGACGTTAATATTGCAGTTTGGAAGTTTTGGTTTGACGTTAGTAAGCTACCTTACAACCCAATGCGTATTATGCCTCAAGGTTCTTATGGCTTGACACACTAGAACAATTATCTAAGATGCCGCTATGGATTCACTAGAAACGGTTGCTAAACTCGTTAGACAATTAAATGGTGATATAAACCAGTTGATTAATCATGGGTTTACAAAGATTCCGAAGCGATACTACCAAAGTACCGGATTAGTTTTTATTAATGATTCTTTAGGCGTCGTGGTAAAGCGCCCATATTTGGTATCAAAAAAAAGGCCTAGCCATGCTATTCCGACGCTAGAGTTGGATTATCCAACTAGTAGTGAATATTTAGAAGAAGCTGATTGTAGTTGTCCCAAAACTTGCCGCGACAGCTATAGAACAATATTTATTCAACCACTAGCTAAGACTGATGAAGACAGTAAACACGAAGCATATTGTAGGCTTAAGGGTTTAATTCAAGATATTAGCGAATTGGATTTTGCTTCGCGCAATTGCGGTATGTATAATGAACAACCTGTATTATTTGATTGGTAAATGAAAACCCCACTTAAATTACGCTCCCGGGTTCCGGTTGATGATAAAACCCGTGAATTATTGGACCAAGTTGCCAAAGAATTCCGCGCGGCGTTACGCGAATCCGAGGGCTGGGAAGATGCCTGCGAAAAAATGCCTAAACAATACCAATTACGGCGTTTTACTCATACCGGTGTTAGTCATATAGCTTTTAAAAGCACAAAATTCGGTTTTATTATTAAACAACCTTATCGTTGTGATGATGAGCGTCCATATGGGGCAATTTATACTAAGATTATTCATAGGTCATGCGATGGCGATATATTTATTCAACCTTTAGCTTATACTCGCACGCGCAACAAAGTTTATAAGTTATTTTTAGAAAAAGTTGGCGATGATGGTGATTTGCATGAAGGAAACGTTGGCGAGTATAATGGATATGCTGTAATGTTTGACTGGTAAAAAACAATATACTATGAAAATACAAAAGTTTGTTATTATAGAAGTTACCGAACAGGGTGACGAAATAGAAATTTACGATTTTCCTTATTCTACCCTGCCAAAAGTTATCATTGATTATACTGATACTCTTGCCCGTACCGACCCTAACTCCTATTATAAAATCATAATGAGGGAAATAGATGAAGCAACCGTTTACCAAACCGCGCGCCCGGTCAACAGTGGGACGCAACCTTAATTTAAGTACCCGCGTAGAGAAACCTAAGAAGGGTCGCGGGTCTTACAATCGCCGTCGAATTAAACGCGATGATCCGGATTGACTATTTCCGGGCGTGCTATACTATTCAAGGATGATCAAAAAACTGTTATTGATTTTAGCGTTATTTTGCGCTCCCGCTTATGCCTTCGATGATGCGGCATTTTTGCGCAGTATTGCACAGCGCGAAACCAATAATGATAACCTAGCAATTGGCCGCGCGGGCGAATTAAGCAAGTATCAATTCACAAAATCAACGTGGTATATTCATACGCGTGCGCCCTTTAGCGAGGCTCGGTCTAATGAGAAATTAGCGGAGAAAATCGCCGCCAAGCATTTAACCTATATCAAATTACGCTTGCAGGTTAATAACAAAGCTGTAAATATTGATAACTGCGCTTGGGCATGGAACGCCGGGATTGGTTCTGTACTCCGTGCGGATTTGCCCGAGAGTACCGTCAATTATATTGCCGATGTTCGGCGCATTTATTCTACGCAATTAATCGCGCGTCCGCCGTTAACGATTACAATTTCTGATCCAACTTTGTTTTGACTTTTCCTATTTAGTGTTTAGTCTTATGCGTACAAATTAACCAACAAATCTTATGAGCCATAATCTAACTGAAACCGATCATATGTTCTCTGGTAACGATCAAGTGCCGTGGCACGGTCTTGGCACCGTTATTGAAGGGCTAGCAACCGCTAAGGAAGCCATTGAATTTGCCAAACTGGATTGGCAAGTTACTAAAGAACCCGCCTATCAATTAATTAATGGCGTTTATATGCCCGCTAAGGATTGTTTCTTGTGCGTGCGCTCAGACAATAACGCTATTCTGGGCCAAGTCGGTAAGCAATACACGCCCATGCAAAACGTCAAGCTTGCGGAATTGGCTGAAATGACGGTCAAGCAAGGCGCGGCATTTGAAACGGCCGGTTCGCTTTTCGGCGGAGAAATTGTTTGGTTTTTGCTTCGCGCCGATAAAACAGTTTTGACTAACGGCGAGGAACATAAAACATATTTGCTTATGTCCATGGGCCATGGTGGCAAGCAGGCTATTAAAGCTTATATGGTGGATGTTCGCGTTGTTTGCTGGAATACTTTTAGCGCGGCATTGGGCGAGGGCGAGCGGCTGTTTTATGTCAAGCATACACCGAATTCTGAGGCAAAAGTTCAAGATAAGTTGTTTGTCCTTAGCAAGATGCAGGAACGACAGACCGAAATTTTTAAGCGTTACGAACAGATGATGGCGGCAAGCATTACCGTTGACGCGGCCAACAAACTTCTACTTGAAAAAGTGGTTACTGGCGAAGGCAAGCGTTCTGAAAATATCCGTGATGAAATTATGGAGTTGTTCCGTAATGGTCGCGGAAACACTGGTAGCAATCGTTACGACCTGTTTAACGCCGTCACCGATTACGTGGACCACAGCCGAGGCACGCGAGTTACTGAGGGCAGCAACGCGGGCGAATTGCGGATGGCTAGCTCTCTCTTCACCTCGGGCGCGGCAATGAAGAATGAAGCTTTCACGGCATTAATTTCCGCATAATAAATACCATATTCCATTATAAACTCCGCCCTTGCATATATAGCAGGGGCGGTTATATTTACAACCATGAGCGAAACAATTAACGAAATGCTTGCTAGGCTTACCCGGGAATGGTTAGATGAATTATATTCGTCGCCCGATAATTTGAGCCATGAAACGCTATTAGGAATGGAGGGTTTTTTAGGCAACAATATGTGTTTTGTTAATGGATTTCGCTCTCCGCCCGAGCGTTGCAGCATGTGCTCCTATGGCACAATTCTTCAATATAAACAATTATCTGAATGTCTAAATCAAATTGGTAAAGACAAACTAACCAATGAAAAATGGCGGCGAATCGTCAAGTATTTTCGTTATTATTGGTATTTGTCGCCAATTTCCGGGATGGTAGCTGCCGAAATTGCGCGGTTTGCTGGATTGCCCGACCCGCTTAACAAAGACGATCAAACCAACGAATTTTATTGTTGACTAGACGCGATTTTTAACTATTGTTGCACCATGGATAACACCACAACCGAAAAACGCGACCTGCAAGCTATTATTGCAGACCGATTTTTCAAACAATCCACCAAAAGCAAGAACCCATGCGCTCGCAAGCGTACGCGGCGCGAAAAACTATATTGCAAATAATATGAAAACAATGTATAAAACACAATTCACCCGCGAAGAATTATCCGATATTTTTATAGAGGCTGCGAATATAGTTATGGATGACGATTTCGTGGCTTATTGTTGCACGAGTATCGAAAGCGCTTGTCGTATTGATTATGTGAATCACTTAGATATTGAATCGGCTTGCCGAACTATCTTCGCTGACTATCTCGCGCCAGAATTGCCTTATGCATTTTGGCGTAAATTATCAATATGCAATATAGGCTTCAACGCGGGAATGCATGGTGGAAAAAGAGTGCCCGTTCCGAACGGTGTTTTGCTTTATTGTTAATGTCTGAAATTGTAATGGATTTTTCAGATAAAGAATTGGAAAATTTTAATCAGTTAGTCCTCGCCGAAGAATAATTTAATAATTACCTTGAGAAAGTAATTATTGGGAAGCTGCTTGACGAGATATTAGTTTCGGTATATTCTAATATTCTAGGCTAAAATCAAAAATATATCTAGTAAACATGCAATTTACTACTCAAAAAAACCTCGGCAAGCAGAATGCTCGCGCGGAGGGAGCAAAAAAAACTTGACTTCTGTGATTTGGCTTTGTATTGTGTAGCATAAACAAAAAAACATGAAAAAATATATTTTAACTCACGAATCCATTCTCGTTGGCTCAACTAAGCTTTTCCGAATTAAAGCTTTGCGCGATTTCGGCGGCATTAAAGAGGGATACTTAGGCGGATTCGTGGAATCAGAAAAAAATCTTAGCCACGATGGGAATTGCTGGGTTTATGACGACGCGTGGGTTTTTGGCAACGCGCAGGTTTCTGGCGATGCGCGGGTTTATGGCAACGCGCAGGTTTATGACGACGCGCAGGTTTCT
>JAYOZP010000083.1:15902-20619 GCA_038154245.1 Nitrospinales bacterium
TGGCGATGCGCGGGTTTATGGCAACGCGCAGGTTTATGACGACGCGCAGGTTTCTGGCAACGCGTGGGTTTCTGGCGACGCGTGGGTTTCTGGGAATGCGCAAGTTGCTGAAGACGAGTTAGTTGATGACGCCAATGATAAGAAAAGCCCCAAGAAATTGTATAAAGTTTTCCAATATCTTGAAGCTCTAGGATGCGAGTTTCAAGATGAGGTGAAAACCCCTTATTATGTAGTAAAACAAATTGGACGCAAACCAATCTGTACGTGCAAGAGCCGTAAATCTGCACAAAAGATCGCTAATTTGTTAAATGAAAATAAGTAACCCCCATAAGCCATTGCCGAAAGGCACGGTAATTTTCTGCGATAATATGCGCGGCGTTGTCCGCAAGGATTGGGGCGAAACGCTTGTTGAAGTCGATTGCGCCGAGGGAATTCGTACGTGGCGATGGGAGGAATGCGAGATTATTTATTAACCTAGTAACGTTACAATTCCAGTTGTTGACTTACCGGGCAAATAATATATTGTCGTTGATATGAAAAAACAGGGATTCGATATTCTCAAGGGACAAACCATTGTTAGTTTCCATATTTGGGAACAGCCGAATTATAAAGCCGCTTCTTTCAAGACTACCACGCATAAATATAATTTAGAAATTACCGACGAAGGCGCGGGCGGCAATGATTCTGACGCGTATTTGGAATCAATTACTGGCGGGGAATCCATTATTGGCCAAGAAATCGTCGAAGTGACAGAAGAATCCGATAATTATGGTGCAATCATTAAATTAATTAC
This sequence comes from Nitrospinales bacterium, assembly GCA_038154245.1. Classification (GTDB taxonomy): domain Bacteria; phylum Nitrospinota; class Nitrospinia; order Nitrospinales; family JAJDAT01; genus JAJDAT01. The sequence continues at coordinate 16,696 of JAYOZP010000083.1, forward strand.
AGACAACTCTAAATGCGTAATTACTATTATTCACGACCATAATGGTTATTATGGATTTGATTATGAAGTTTGTGAATGTGAATTATAATGAAAAAACTTAAAATCATTCGCGGTTTGCCGGGCAGCGGAAAATCTACTCGCGCTAAAAGTTTGGGCATTCCCGATCATTATGAAGCCGATATGTATTTTATGCAGAACGGCGAGTATAAATTTGACCGGACCAAACTCGCGGATGCCCATGCTTGGTGCAAACGTATGGTTGAAAACGCCATGATTGCCGGGCGTGATGTTATTGTGAGTAATACTTTCGTGAAGAAATGGGAATACGCCGTTTATGAAGAATTGGCGGCGAAGTATAATTATGCTGTTGACGTGGAAGTAATGGCTGGTAATTATCAGAATGTGCATGGCGTCCCGCCCGAGATTATCCAACGTATGAAAGATAATTTTGAATACTAAATATATGAACTATAAAGCTGCTATTATTGCTTTGGCTATTTGTGCTTTATTTACGGGCTGTGATTCAAACCCTGTCCGACCAGAACAAGCAGCCGTTTCCGTTAACGTTAATACAGAAAAATCCTCTCCACGTTTTACGGTCGTATTAGTTGGCGAGTTTTACGATGTAACCGCGTATGGAAATTTCCGACGCATTTATGAAATCACCGATAATAAAACTAAAATCACTTATTTAAGTGTATCCGGTTTATCGCTTGATCGCCAGCGCCATAATGAGGATGTGCATGAAGCCGTTGAAACTATGGTAAACGCTTTGGAAACAATGAATTCTTTTTCGGATTGACTAGCCTTTATTTTCGTGCATAATCATACCCATGAAAATCGAATATAAGCTTGTAGAATGTGAAACTATCGAACTTATGCTAAAGAAATTTCAAACGTAACGCTTATAATTGACGCCTTCAAACCAACCCGGCGCGAACTTATTATTCCAATATTTAAAACATAAACATGCAATCACTCGCCCCATTAATTTCAAAACCAATTAAGAACGTCCGCGCCAAGGATTTACAAATTGGTGATTATATTGTTTGCGCTAATAAAACTAAATTGCGTATAACTAATTTAACCAATACAGAAAACCGCGTTGTAGCGCAGATCGACTATAAAAATGAAATAGACTTTAATCCATATAGCGTAATTGACAATGTTGAACGTTTAACGAGGGAATAATTCTATGTATATCGTCTATGATTTAGTGAATGAAACTTGTTATGAGGCGCCCGAGCTAGACGGTATTCTTGACGCTTACGAGCAAATGCAAGCATTGCAGAGCCTCGAAACGCGCGGTGTCTATAAAAATCCGTCGTTTCGGATTGAACGCCAAGACGCCGCAGTTATTTTATTGAGCGCGCCGGTTAATCCTAACAACCGTCCATATTCATTTAATAATACACGGCCAAATTAATATAATGAAACTTTGGAAACATAGCGTTCGGCAAGTTTATTCTTCTTTAGAAGAACTTAAATCTTATGATGAAGTATATAATATTTCTGGACGATTAGGCTACAATAATGTTGTTGACTTGTGGCGTGAGAACCCTATTATTGGCGGCACAGTTGACCCAAAAGATTTTCGAGTAATTAAAACACAAAAACATGACAAAGCCTAATCGAAAAGTATTTAGTCTTGCCGCTCAAAAATTGTTTGAAACAAAACAATATTTTGATTCGGTAGTTGGCGCATCCTATCATTCGCCTTATGCTTGTTATTGTATTGAAGACGCGATTGATGATTTATTTGGTGCCTCTAACCATACTGATAATTCTTTCGCAAAATCAAAAGAACACCAATTTTTTGAAGAACATTTCATGCCTCCGCGTGAAGAACGACACAATGCTTTTGGTTGGTGGAAAAGCGGAACCCATGATAATAAATTTGCAGGACATGATTGGGAATCTAGGCTTTTGGCCTTGCTTTTGTGTGCGGAGATGTTAAAGTCTGAGAAATGAATAATCTTCAATTCATGCCAGTTAGGTATCAAAAAATTAACCTTGGTTACACTACAGTTAATAAAACACTATTAGATGGCACACCAATATTAGAGGAAGTATTCGATAATGAATCTTGCGATGCTATTGTGATTTATGATATTGATAGCCCTGATTGGTCCATTGCTACCGTATATAATAATGGGGAAATCGTAGCATAAAATTATAGTAATCCGAAATTACTAATACCATGACCCGTTACAAGACATTCAAACGCTCTTATAAGACCGACCCGGAACATCCTTGGATTAAATGTAATTTTCTGCGCGGGCGAAAAATTACGGAAGAAACTGGACTTACTTATGAGCAAGCCCGGCAACGCTGCGAGGACTTCAATAAAAACCGCACAAAAAGCGCAAATCCGCAAGGGCACAATGCTAGAATTCACCGCTGAATAATTATGGAATTTTTATATACTTATTTTTTTCTTTTTGTCTTGCCAATAGGCTGTATGGTTATTAGTATTGGGTCAATTACTTTAGGCGTACTGGCAATGTATCAAATGTCTATTAACAGAAAAATTAACAAATTATCAAAATGATTATTAATACCGCAGACTTCCCGGGCGGGTTCGATGTTACTGGCGTTGACGTTTACGGCAAACGGTTCAAGCAACATTATACTAACGCGGCGGTCGCATTTGCTATTAACTTGTGGAACGGCAGCGTGTGGGGAATCCGCGCAGACGGCACGCGCCAGCGGCTTAAGCGGGTTGTAAATTAAAGCATCCCGGATAACTTACCAAACGAAAATATAAGCCTTTAAAACAATTACCGGGGCTTTTAAATAGTTTGGTAATTAGTTTATTTTAGGCTTTGAGAAAAATTTCCGCCGCTGATTACTCAAACCTAACGCTCCGCACAATGTTCGCGCTAAAATTCGGGGCGTTTTGATTTTTTTCTGTTTTACTGTATTTATTTGCAAATTTCATAGGAGAAATACGGTTTTTTTCGTATGAGCGCCGATATGGTTTAGACAGGGGTAAATACAACATGGAAGGCCCAGACAATTTTTTTAAGGTGATTTTTTTCGGGCGCGCTGATTTGTTCAGCGATTTATTTGTAAAATTCATAGGTAGAAATGTATTTTTTTATATATGAAAAGATGAATGACAAGTATAACAGGGTAAATACTCAGGTTGGATAGTTTAAGTGAATTTTTTTATTCCTGTATGCTATTAAAGGTAAGATAGAATAGTAATTAAGACAAAGGATAGAGAAAAAATTAGGTTTTATTGATGGATTTTTTTGAAAAGGCTATTCAATAAGGCTTATCTCTACAAAATAAACACAAAATTTAGAAAAAATTCCCTTTTGTTCTTGCTTTACTCCCTCTATATGCTTCTATAGCTCGCGCATACAGAAAAAAACAAAAACCAAACAGAAACTCGCCTATTCGGTCTTATTAACTCCTCTGGCTTTTAGCCTCAACGCGAAAAAATTCGCGCTGAGGGATTAAAATAAGCCTTGACTTCAACAAAATACTATAATATCGTTGCTAATCATGAATGATTTTGCTGAACAATATCCGCCACTTATCACAAACGAAGATAAGCAATTGTTATTTACTAGAACACTAAAACATTTTAAAAAGACACTATGTTATAATGAGTTATCTGCGCAACAGAAACGGCAAGCGGAAAAAGTATTTGGTCCGATGTTTGCTATTTTTGTAGTAGAAACGAATATTCATTATATGCTTTTCCGCGCAGATTATTTGAGCCTTCAACGCCAAGTTAATGAAGACCGCCAAACTAAACAATTAATCAAAAAATTCTTTGATTCCTAATGACCGAGCGCGAAATACAGGACGAAATTTATTGGCAGCACGAAAATGCCCGGCGTTTGCATGACTACGACGTAGCTTATTATAAAACAATTTTTTGCCCCGCGTCAGAGCTACCGGCCGCAAAAG
>JAYOZP010000084.1:0-2904 GCA_038154245.1 Nitrospinales bacterium
AAAATAACAAAACAAACTTTTAAAAATTTATTCCGATTTTTAGAGGTCCTCATAACTTAATTCCAATTTTAAATTTATGTTTTCTGGAGGATTTAGCTATAAAGGTAAAATTAGGAGGCGTTATCCTCTTCTTTTGTTTCGGAAGAATTTGTTTTTTCTTCGTTTTGTTTTCCATGTTGAGGATAATGGTGAATGAAATTAGCATATTTGAATAATGCAAAAATCATGAATAGTACAAATATGATAGTGATAGCTAAAAAGATCGTTTCCACTTACAATCTCCACATCCATAAAAGGTGGATTTTAAAAAATTAAATAGTAAATATTTAGAAAACAGTATATCAATTATTTATGTTTTGTGGGCGAGCAAGTTTATATTATACGGATTTCGAATAATTTTCTAAGTTTTCTTGAGCTTTGGTAATCGCGTTTTCAAATTGATCGTTTTTAAGGTAATTTTGAATTTCTTCATTTTCTATTAAACCAGCTAGAAATGTTTTTCTATCGGTAATATCAGGGATTTTTATCTTAGCTAATTGCCTCATTTTTTCTTGCAACTGTATATTTAGTGTGTCCGTTGGAATAACTAGCTTTTGTATTTCCTTTTCTAGTCGTTCGCGAAGGATTCTTGCCATAAGAGGGCTTTTGCCCTGAGTCGAAATCGCTAATTGGATAGTGTCGTTAATATTAATAATTGATGGATGACTAAAGTCGCTAGTTTCTGGGTCGTCCACACAATAAGCGTAGCATCTATTTTTTTTTGCGTTTTCGGTTATTTTACGGTTCAGCTCTCTGTCGTCGGTGGCCGCCATAACTAGAATTGCTTGTCCGTATTCATCTAGATTTATACTTTGATCGAGGCGAGCAATTAGCAATCGAATCTTTTTTGATTTTGCAAAAGCGATAATTTTATCGGAAGGCCTTTCTGCAATTACAAAAATTTTGCAATTTTGAGCTAGCATACTTTCGACTTTACTAGTCGCCTCTTTGCCGCCGCCAAAAATAAAAACCTGTTTGCCGTTTAAATCTAAATCGACTATCACGATTTAACTCCTTTCAGTTTCGTGAAATTTGTTGCAAGAGTTAACTAGTTCAGCTTCAAATTCTAACTTCTGCGCTTGTTTTAAAAATTTTTGACCCTCTTTACATCGATAGAATGGAAAATCTAGTAAAAGTCTACCAATAGTATAGCGGCCATTTTCAAATTGTTTTCGATCAAAGCCCGACATGATAACGTAATCTTTTGCCGAACGCATACGGGTCCAATCCCATTGCTTTTTATTATTCAATATATCATGGTGGAATAAAAATCGGGCAATGGTTTCGCCCATTATTAAATGGCCGTTAATATTAGGATGTACATGTTCTAGGAAAAAATTTTCTCCCAAAATTCCGTTTTTGGAATACCTTTTGAGAGATTCTTCCATGTTAATTACCGGAACATTTTTTTCTTTTCCGATTTGATGAATAATTGAATTTAGCTTAGAACAGCTTCTTATGTGTAATTTATCTAAGTCTCTCGCCAATTTAAAATGCGTTTGCGCTTTAGAGAATTGAGAAGACGCCATATATGATTTTCCCATTTGGTAATGAGACTTAGCGTAATTGGAATCCAATTCTAACGCTTTCTTATTAGTTTGGATGGCTCCTTCGATGTTTTTTTCCTTTAAAAGGTTTTTCACTTGCTCTAATAACTGGTTAATTTTGTGGTTGGAATTAACTTGATCAGAGAAACTAGTTTTTGATTTTAATGGTTCAAAGTCGCTTAAATTAGAAACTAGCGAAGAAAAGATCAAACGAACGTTTTTTTTTCGAGCCAGTGTCGCCATCTCGGTTAAGTTTAGCTTATAATTAGCTTCCGTAAGTTCGTGGTCGTGGTTGTTCCAGGAAACTTTGGATTTTTTCAACATGGCTCGAAAAAGATTAACAGGTTCAGAATTCTTTTCTTTAAAAAGTGATTTAATTTTAAAAATTGCTAATTTAGTTAGAAGAAACAACTTTGAACTTTGTAGAAAAATGATAGATTTGATTAATAAACGGTTTTTGCCTAGATTGACTGTAGAGTTGGTTCCGAAGTGACCAATAAATTCATTGTGTCCTGTGTAGACTATTATTAGATCTGGGTTTTGATCCACAATATATTTGAAAATATCTAAAACAGCGAAACTACTCAATGCATCGTAACCGGCATTTATTATTTCAATATTATTATTTGGCAGGACATCCGTTAAAATATTTTGTAAAAAACCCGAATAGCTTATTGTTCTTTTAGTGAAGGGAAATCCTCGGGTTGTCGAACCTCCTAAAAGGAAGATTCTAAAAGTATTTTGTTTTTTTTGATGAGTGAATTCTGTGTCTGGGAACCAGGGTTTACTTTTAAATATTTTTTCAAAGTCCACTTGCAAGTGACTAAAATAATTCAATGCTATGTATTGTGTATTTAATGATCGCTTTGAATAAAAACTTTCATTTTTGTCTTTTAAGATAAAATCAAAACGACTTCCAAAGTTTGAAAGTCTCAAAACTCCTTCTACTGCTAATAAGCTCAATAGCGCAAAGATGAGTAGCAAGAATCTGCTGAGGGCGGGGTTTTGTTTCAAATATTCAGCCACGATTTGCTTGCCTCAATAAATAGAAAAATGACTTTACTTCATATCATATTTTCCTATTTGATGTCGGCTAAAATCCTATGATTGAATTAGGAATTTTCTGCGTGATGTTTTTTGAGTATGGTAAAGTCGCTTACAAAAACTGCTAATAGGTTTAATAAAGATAACGTTTTATGGAAATTCGTATTACTTCCGTTAAAATCTATCCCTTTGATTCGGGAGAACCTGGCGCGCGAATAAAAGCTTATGCTGAAATTACCTTGGAAGATTATATAACTATTAAAGGATTTAAAGT
>JAYOZP010000084.1:2980-11213 GCA_038154245.1 Nitrospinales bacterium
GGGGAGGAGTGTTTGTTGGGTTTCCGAGCCAAAAAGGTAAGGATGGAAACTATCGAGATTTAGTAATTCCTTCAACGTCGAAAGTTAGGAATAAGATTCGAGACGAGGTGTTGGATGCTTTTCGTAAGTTTTATTGATCTTTTGCCGCGATGAAATTAACTTTTACGTTTCCTGTTATATTAGTTTGGCAACAAAGTCTTATTCCATCCTTATAATCTAATTTTTCTAAAATTTCTTTTTCAATATTATTTTGAGGGTTAACGTTTTCTACGCCTTCCAAAATTTCAATGGCGCACAGTCCACAATCGCCATTTCCCTCGCAAGTTCCCGTAAGCCCAAATCCTTCATCTTCGGCAAGGGAGTAGATGGTATCCGAAGCGAAAAATGAAGGGACTGATTTACCCAATTTTTCGTAACAGACTATAGGGATAGTTTGAGAATTATTTTTTCTTTCAAGAGTCATTAGCAAATTAATTTTGCTTTTGAGTTTAAAAGGCATTTCATTTGCTCGTTCCTTAAGCTTTTGGATGTGCGAATCTAGATCTTCCAAGTTTTTTTCTAACGACTTGATTTTGAAAAAAGAAAAGCTCAATGCCAAGAAAGCCAATATTCCAAAAATTATTTCAATCATTTTTTAGTTCTCTATGGTTAAGGGCAATCAGTAATCGTTCCAGCGGAATGCCGCAATTTTCAGCATGGGTTGAAAGAATGCCATTAAAAGGTCCTTTATCCTTTTTCTTAATAATTTTAAATTTTTCTAATACTTTTTTTGCTTCAGGGTTTTCTATCACTTGATCAATTGCGGTCTCTCCATGATATTTTAAACAACCTAACTTTCTGGCGGAGTCGTAATGTAGGCGAGCTAGTTGGTTATTAAGGTAATCTTCAGCGTCGTCTAATTTGAAAGATAAGTCCTGAGCGGATGCGGTTACCATAGCGATCATTTTTTTCAATTTGGAAATTCGCAAAATTTGAAAAATGGATATGGCTATTAGAAAAAAGAAAATGGCAATATATAAGCCGGATGGCATAATTTATTTGTTCTCCTGATGATTAGTTCTCGGTAATTTTGACGGTTTTATAAAGAAAGTTTTTAAAACTAACAAACTTAGGTCTTTCTGAAGGGATCCCAGGATCTTGGCAGACTTTCATTTTTACAGCTAAGCCTGGAAGGCTAGAGCTAAACCGCAGTTTAGCTTTCTCGATAATAGCCTTTACCATGTCTCGAGTCATCTGATTATTTTTGAATGGCTTGTGTATTTCTTCCCAAAAATCGCTTTCTCCAGATTCCATCTTGCCTAATATTTGGTCAATTAAAAAATCATTTGACGCTTCTTTTTCTGGAAAGGGCGAGATTGCATGTAACCCAGCGGCTGTGGCGACTTCTTCTTTAGAAATAGTTAGGCCTTTTCTAAATAACATAGCTCTTAGCAAAATATTTCTAAGTTCGCGTACATTGCCTCGGTAGTTATAAGATTTTAAGAAGCCGATTGCTTCGGAGTCTAAAATAGGTTTTGGGGTTTCCTCTACATTTTTATAATGAGTGTGAAAAAGTTTACCTAAAAAGTGTATGGCGAGATCTTCAATATCTTCTTTTCGCTGGTTTAAAGAAGGGATTTGGAAGCTAAACTCGTTAAGTCTATGGAATAAATCTTCTCGAAATCGTCCCATTTCAATTTCTTCTCTAAGATTTTTATTCGTAGCGGCGACGAAAAAAATTTTAGAATATCTTGGTTCATTTTCACCTAACCTTGTGAATACCCCCGTATCTAGAAAGCGTAGTAATTGAACTTGGGTTTTTGAATCAATATCTCCAATTTCGTCCATAAAAACTACTCCGCCTGCGGCTTCTTCAAAAATACCGCAACGGTTGAACTCCGCTCCCGTAAAAGCTCCTTTTTTATGACCAAATAATTCGCTGTAAGTGAGTTCTCCGGTATAGGCTGCGATATTTGTTTTTTTGACGAGTAATTTAAAGTTTTTCCCTTTCTCGCGTCTGAAAATTTCATCTAAGCGAGAATAAATATTATTGAAGAAGAATTCTTTTCCCGAACCTGTGCTGCCAGTAATGAGTAAGGTAGGCAATCCCATCAGGGTTTCGGGATGTACATTATCTTCCCATTGCAGCATTCTATTGCAAATGGATTGAACGACAATATCGATTTGACTTACCAATGAATGAATTTTTTCGCTTTTACCAATAACATTACCAAAATAATATGAAGAAACTTTAGGATCTCTATATTCGATATCTCGCGTGAGTTGACTCATTTCTTCGCGAATATTTTCGATTTGGATTAAACTATAAACTTTTGGGCTAATGAGCCTGGCTACAATTTGAAGTAGATCTTTATCTTCTTTTCGAAAATTTTGATCTCTAAAGCTGTCTTGATTAATTACCCCAAGCACGTTATTTCCTAAAATAATTGGAACGGCAATTTCAGAACGGATATTTTCGGTTAAGCTTTTATAAAAACCCTTCGTTTGAAAAGCATCCTTAACATTTTGAACAAGCAAGGGTCTTGCTAAGTGAGCGCAATAACCCGTTAAAGATCTGGAATCTTTTGCAAGTTCTTCTCCGCCAACCGGAAGTATTGGAATGCGACTTTTCTTCCAGCCTTTAGATTTTGCTCCAACCAGGTTCCCTCTTTCTTCTTCAACGATGAGCCATTGTTTGTCGTCTATGGTTTTTAATATAGAAATAGTTCCGCCAGCGGCCCCTAAAAGTTCTGTTGTCTTATCTATTATTTTAGTTAGGAAAGATTGGAGAGAAGTGTCTTGATCCGATAGTAATTGTTCAATTTCGCTTAGCACCTCAATTTCAATTCTGGCTAAACCTTCATCCATGATGAGCTTTTCAAGCATGGAAGCATGTTCTTCTAGCTGTCCTTTCTCAAACGGATTAAATTGATGGGGGACTTCGGTATAGTAATTGACGGCGCAGATAAATTGTCCTGTCTTTTTATGGAATTTAGGAATTTGGTACAAAGAAACTAAGTCTAGTTTTTCGGCGATGGGCTTTCGCGCGAACTTTTCGTTCATGATATTTTCTATGTAAATAGACGAAGACACTTGATTTTGAGCAATCAGCCCCTTATCAGAATCATATTTTAGAATACGATTTATTAAGTTTTCGTCGTTTAGAATACTCATTTGATCTTTGGCGCTATAAATTTCGGTATTTTCTTCATTTTTTGAATAAGCGGCCAAAACTTCTACCATATCCGTAGTTTTTAGCTGGAGATTATTAATGGATTTTGGCGCCGCTGGAATCAATACTGAAGCTAATGTTAACTTATCAATTAGTTTCACAGCGGAGCGAACCATCATCAATGCCGCTTCCTTTTTTTGAGCGAGGTCTAAATGTTTGGAAAATTCGATTTTTTGATGAAAGTTTTTTGCTTTTTCTAGGACAGGGCTATTGGTGGCAATAAACGACTCAATATCTGAGACTTGGTCCTCAGCTAAATGAGCTTTTTCATCAATCCAATCCAAACTTAGAGCGCCAATGGGACGTAGTTGATAGCTAATGGGGAAAACGGCAGAACATTTTATTCCGGATTTCTGTCCAATAGGACTGGATACTTTTGGCGTGTCTTTTGGTAAATTCCAAGGAATTATTGCTTTATTTTCATAAAAAGCTTTATAAATTAAAGAATCTTTTGGACAAATGAACTGTGTTGGGGGTTGGCCTTCGGTTTGATTTTCTTCTGTTACGTAATGACAAACGAGCATTCCCTCGTAAAGATCCTCAAGATAAATTTGACCCATGGAGCAATTATGCAGTTCTTTAAGTCCTGTAGAGATGAAATGTAAAATATCGGAAAGGTTTTCTTTTCCAAAGCCTTCAATAATTTTACTTAGTTTTTCCAGTGAGGGATTCATTGAATCATAAAGAGGATCATTAAAAATATTCTAGCAAACCAGTACATTATAGTTCTTTTGATTGTTTTTTCGTAAAAAGGCAGCAAGAAAATTGGCGTTTATTCATACAAAACCGTCAATTATTTGTTTATTAAAAGGAAATTTTGAGCTTTTTGAGTAAGGAATAGAAAAATAGTCTTCATCTTTCGTTTTTTGAAAACCTTATAAATTATTTAAAAATAAATATTTATGAGGTTTTTAGTTTGCTTTTTTTGTTTTTGGATAGTATGGCATGAGGTTTGCTTTAAAAATAACGAAAGGAGACGAATTATGTTAGTAGACAAAATTTTATTTGGCGATCGGGTTCCATTAGTACTAAAAAAGAACTTAGATTTTCAGTCTCAGCGGAATTTAATGATTTCGAGCAATATTACCAATATGAATACGCCTGGTTATAAAGCCCAGGACTTGGATTTTAAAGGACAATTGCAAGAAGCAATCGATATTGGTAATCAACTTTCTGTAAAAACGACCGATAAGAAACACATGGGACCTTCAAAGGAAAGTCTGAAATCTTTGGAACCCAAGATTTTTGAAGAAAAAGACGCTGCGCGTTCTGATGGAAATAACGTTAATATTGATAAAGAAATGATGAAATTGTCAGAAACTCAAATTATGTATAATGCGACTATTCAACTCATGGCTAAAAGAGGTTCTACCTTAAGAAGCGCTGTGACGGAAACTGCGGCTCAATAATTCGGGTTGACAATAATTGATAAAAGCCTTATTTTATATATAATTAAAAAGGCATAAGCTATGGGCGATATAACTTTAGAAAGTAACTTAAAAGCGATTCTTGGACCGGGATTTCAAAGTAAACCCGGAGAAGAAGCGGCAAAAACTGAAGATGGGAAAACATTTTCTCAAACTTTGGCCGAATCTTTAGGGAAGGTTAACGACCTTCAACAAGAAGCTGATACTGCAATCGAAGGGTTAGTTTCTGGAAAATCTCAGAATATCCACGAAACTATGATTGCCGTTGGAAAAGCTGATATTGCCTTCAGAATGACCATGCAGGTAAGAAATAAAATAGTCGAAGCTTACCAAGAAGTATTACGGATGCAGGTGTAAAACAAAATATTTTAAAAGCCCTCGGTTTTTCCGGGGGCTTTTTTTTTGGCCTTATCAAATTTTACAACCGTCTTAAGTTAGAAACCGATATAATATTTTATTAGAAAAAGAGCGTAAAGCTCAAAGATAAACGCCTACCCAGTTGGGAGATATTATGAAAGCGCAATTAAAAAAGATTTTTTTGGGAGCCGTATTTATTTTAATCGCATCGTCAACAAACAGCGTTTGGGCGCAATCTACTGGGCACGCTAGCGTTGGGTTAGGTCATGGAGAAGAAGGTTATCTCCATCTGGAAGAGATGATAAAACATTTTGAATTTGGTATGGGAATGCCAGACGCTAGCTCCGACTTAAAAATGCATGGAGCCCAGGCCTTAAAGCACGCTAACGAAGCGAAAAAACATTATGACGAAGCTCTCAAACATGCTTCTGAAGCTTTAGGTAGACCGGCCAGAAACCCTATGATGGGTGGAATGGGAGAAGGTTCCGATCATTCGCATGAAGAAGGCTCAAACCATTCTCATGACGAAGGTTCTGGTATGGGGCGCGGACCTCGATATTAAATAATAAACCGGCCAGAAGCCCCGGCTTTTAATTTTATTCTGGTCGGTGATATCCCTCACCAAAAAGCTTAGTTTATAGTTTTTATTTCCCTCCAAAGCAGACCGTCAAAAAGCCGATTTTAAAATCCTAATTAGTTTAAAGTGAATAAAGCGACATTGCGATGTAGTTAAAATAACTACAAATTGTCGGGCGAGACTGAATAGTAAATTTTAGGTTTTTATATTAGAATATGGCTGGTAAAATTTTTGCGTGTCAAAAATATAGTCTTGATTCTGAAAGTTAACTGATTGGATTATTTTAATGTCGTTTATAAAATCTGAAATAAATAAGTGGCTCTATATATTTTTAATTATTGTATTTTCTAGCAAAGCTGTATGGGCGCAAAATAAAGCGGATACCGAGGTAGATGAACGCCAAGTTTTGCAGTTTGCTAGAATGGATCTCCGCCAATTAATAAATATGAGTATCACTTCTGTTTCTAAAAAAGAGGAAAAATATTTTGACGCTTCTGCCGCCGTATATGTAATCACTAACGAAGATATTCGGAGAAGTGGGGCAACCAGCGTCATGGACGCCTTAAGAATGGCGCCAGGTTTAGAAGTTGCAAACTTTTCTTCAAATCAATGGGCGATCAGCTCTAGAGGATTTAATGAAATATTTGCAAATAAACTTTTAGTTTTAATTGACGGTCGTAGTATTTATTCCATGGTTTTTTCAGGGGTTAACTGGGGGAACCATGACATTATGACCGAAGATATAGAGCGTATTGAAATTATACGCGGTCCAGGAGCGTCTTTGTGGGGAGCAAATGCGGTCAATGGAGTCATAAATATAATTACCAAGAGTAGTCAAAAAACTCAGGATGGTTTTATTAGCGGTGGAGTTGGGAATCTCGAAAGAGGTTTTAGTACTGCACGATATGGCGGTCGATTAGAAAATGGTATAGCCTATCGAGTATTTGGGAAATACACGAATAAGAATGGAAATAAAGATATTGGGGGCAATGACGCGTTTGACGATTGGGAAGTCGCTCGCGGTGGTTTTCGCTTAGATTGGGATAAATCTCGTCGGGATTCTTTTACGCTTCAAGGCGACTATTATTCGGGCCGTTTAGGGTTCAAAACTGGCGATACCCTGAACACGATTACACCACCCACAACGCTAAACTCTGAGATAGACAATGATATCCAAGGCGCCAATATCTTGGGGCGATGGACTCGATCATGGGAAAATCAATCTAAGTCTATTTTACAGTTTTATTATGATTTAGAAGATAGGAGGCCAGGTTCTTTTAATTCGATAGTAAATACCTTCGATATTGATCTTCAACATGAATTTCATTGGGGGGATCGCAATCACATTGTAATGGGTGGCGAAGTTAGGACTATCGCGGATAGTTTTGAAAATAGTTTAACTATTCAAGTTTTGCCCGACAATCGTGTTTATACAAACGGTAGCGCATTCGTCCAAGATACAATTGATTTGACGCATAGCCTTAGTTTGACTATAGGTTCTAAGTTTGAAATTACCGCATTCACGGGTTTTGAAATAGAACCTAATGCCCGTTTATCCTGGGCTCCAAATAGTAAACATAGACTTTGGGCTGCGGTATCAAGGGCGGTTAACTTACCAGATCGCTTAGATAAAGGTGGAAGGATTCGGCTTAATCCTATAGACGCTGGAAATGGAACTGGGATTGATGTCAGTATCTTTCCAAACCCAAATGAAGAGTCGGAAGAACTATTAGCTTATGAGGCCGGCTATCGCGTAAGACCTACATACAACTTACTTTTTGATTTCACTGCTTATTATAATAAGTATGATGGGCTTTTTGACACCAATAATGGAAGTCTTTTTGTGGAGTCAGATCCTGCGCCAGCTCACCTTGTGCTTCCGGTATTTGCCAACAATAATAGAGAGTCAGAAATATATGGTTTTGAAGCGGCAACTCAATGGGAACCTACAGACTTTTGGCAATTGAAGGGATCGTTTACCTGGTTAAACGTTAATTTATTTCCTAACGATGATAATGCAGAAGATAACGATCCAGATGTTCAGTGGAACTTGAGATCTTTTCTAGATCTGCCCTATGACTTTGAATTCGATACCATGGTTTATTATGTTGGCGCATTACCGAATCAAGAGGTTCCAAGTTATACTCGTTTAGATGTGAGACTTGGGTGGCGACCCGATCCATCTTTTGAATTTAGTCTGGCCGTTCAAAACATTCAAGACTCCCAGCATCCCGAATCAGAAAGAGGAAAAGACGTGACTCTAGCCACTTCAACGGAAGTTCCGCGTAGCATTTACGGAAAAGCCAAGTGGTTATTTTAATTGTCTAATGAATAGAAGGCAAAAAAAGATAGCAGTTTACAGGTCGATATATAAAAATATCTTACACGAACAAAACTATTAAACGAAGGCATACTATTCCCGGAGGAGGGAGATGTGTCAGTTAGTTTTTCGCATTTTAATTAGCGCTTCATTGGCTTTATTAGTTTTAAGCCCATCGGTTTTTGCCGAATCTGTTAATGTTGATTGGTCTAAGATTCCAGAAGCCAACCGCCAAACGCTAAAAGATATTCAAGCGGCTCACGACCAAAAAGCCGCTTCAGATTCGATAGCTTGTGATTTGGCCAGAGCTGGTTTTAGGTTGATTTTAGATGTTTTTACTA
>JAYOZP010000084.1:11271-20456 GCA_038154245.1 Nitrospinales bacterium
TCACAGTTAATCCCCCTTATGTGGTTTATATTGCATTGACTTTTTTTTTAAAGTCTGAGTGTTACCATACTTGGGCGCATGATAAAGATCCTAGATATTCAGATAATATAAGGATGACAGGTCCCTTTATAAATGGGGGAGGGTACATGACGCATGCCCGCGTTCGGATTTATTATTCAAAGGAAGCGGTTGAATGGCTTGAAGGAGGACGTAAAGGAAAAATTAAAGATAAAGCCGTCATCATTAAAGAAATGTTTTTTACCAACCCTCATCCAGGTAAAGACGGTCCCGATCCTCAGGAAATTAATGGGTGGGCGGTAATGATTCGTAGTAATGAATCCACTAAAGATGGATGGTTATGGTTTTTACATTATCCTAAAGGAAGTCCTACTACGCAAGGAAAGAGCTATACCGGTTCGCAATATGGGTTATCTTTCTGTCTATCTTGTCACGCATCCGCAGATACCGATCAGGTAACGTTTATTTCATTAGACAATATATTAGGAAGAAATGTTGTTTCCTATACTTATGTCAAACAGTCGCCTGATTCCGTTCCAAGACATTTATTAAAAGCCAATCCTCCAGTAGTAAAATCTTCAGCGGGGCCACATGGTAATTTTGCCAATAGTTCTAATTTAGGATTAGATTTATTAAATTCTCCACTGAGAAATCTAATCAATCAAGAGATGGTTGATTTATTTAAAAAGTTGTTCAAAAAAAATCCTCCCTCATTTATTAAGAATATGCCTACAGAAGAGGAGATTCAGAAATTAGCTTTTCCGTATAGTTTAACTATGGATCATGCCGTTCCGCAAGCGAGTCACTTAGATCAATTTGTTTCTAGCGATTCTTGTCAGGGATGTCATGACGCTACATATTTGCTCAATGGTTTATGGCCGAATATGTTGGTAACAGATGAGACAACGAAACAATATTATATATCGCCATTTAGCGAATGGGCTACTTCTATGATGGGATTGTCGGGCCGCGATCCGGTATTTCACGCGCAGTTGGAATCAGAAAAATCTCTAAGGCCAAATTATGGCGAAGACATTGCCAACTTTTGCTTAAGCTGTCATACGGTTATGGGAAAACGTCAATATGATCTTGACCGAAAAGCAAACCATGAGCCGTTTAAAAATTTTTCGGAAGATATCTTATACGCAACGCCTCTAAGCTTAAACCCCGAATTGGCTAAAGAGGGTAAGTATGGAGCTCTTGCTAGAGACGGCGTGTCTTGTACGGTATGTCACCATGTAAGCCCAGATGGGTTGGGCACAAAAAAAACCTTTTCTGGAAAATTTAAAGTTGGGCCGCCCAACGAAGTTTATGGGCCGTTTCCAAGCGACCAGATATTAACTTATCCTATGAAACAAGCTCTTGGAATTACTCCAAAATATGGCAAACAAATTAAGAATAGCGATCTTTGTGGGTCTTGTCATACGGTAGAACCTCCGAAAATCCCTCTTAAAGACGGACAAAAAGGTCCGGTTAAACCGTTTAATTCTTTTCAACATTCTAACGAGCAGACGACATGGATGGAATGGGAAAATAGCGATTTTAACAATGAAAAAGAAACTTGCGCTTACTGCCATTTACCAAACCATTTCCCTCCAGCTATGATTAAAGAAGGCAAAAAATCGCCTCTTCCTCCATTTCGAATCGCTAACATTGAAACGCCAGATTTTCCACAAGTTCCAAATATGACAGCTCCAGAGAATATTGATATACAGCCCAAGGCTGGTTATCGGCGACATACTTTAGCTGGTATGAATTTGTTTACTATTAGAATGTTTAATCAATTTCAAAAGTTGAATGGTTTTAGTCAGTTTTTTCCCGGAACGCCGGCTCCTCCATTACCGCCCGACGCCAACCCTGTTCAGCCACTGGATTTGACGGAACAGGAAATGATTTGGCAGGCAAAATATAAGACGGTTAAGTTGATCTTAGACAATCCTCAAAAGGTTGGTAAAAACTTGGAAGCAAAAGTTTCTATAAAAAATTTAACCGGTCATAAGTTTCCAACTGGGGTTGGGTTTCGTCGAGCGTTTATACAATTAAGCGTTCTTGGAGGCGCCGATGGGAAGCAAGTTCTTTGGTCCTCCGGTAGAACTTCGCCTGCGGGAGTTTTGACTGATCAAAATGGAGAATGGTTGCCAAGTGAATTCACGGACAACCCAAACGAACTCCAGGATAATTATTCTCTAATTACGCAACAGGACCAAGTTCAAATATATGAGAACTGAGAGACTAATGATGAAGGAAAACTGACGACTAGTTTTTTGGGACTGTTTAACGAATATAAAGACAATCGTATTTTGCCCAAAGGATGGTCGGCCACAGGACCTTTTAATAAAGAAACTGCGCCGTATGAAAAAGGAAAGCGAGTTAATCCACAACCCAACGAAATTGGCGAAGACCATTTAACTTATCAGATTCCTTTAGATCAGATTCAAGGAGCTAAATCGGTTCAAGTTGGATTGTATTACCAGTCTATTCCTCCCTACTTTTTAAGAGATCGATTTGCGACTGGGGGAAAGGCTGCAGAAAGGTTATATTATTTTGTTACGCATTTAAGCGACAAAGATTTTGAAAATTGGCGTTTGCAATTAGCTACGCTTGTAAAAAAAGATATACAGTAGTTACAAGGTAGAAAATAAGTAAATATTGTAAATTTTACGAGTTTTTTAGAACGAGTTAGCCCATTTTTATAAAAAATATCTTTTTAAGGTCGTATAATAATAGTAAGGGTGGTTTATTGTATTTAATGAATAAACCAATTCGAGATTTAAAATTAAATAATTAAAAAACTTATGAAACAATTTTTCAATTTTTTATCTTTGCGCCTTTTTGTTTTGAAATGTTTTGCCATTTTAGTTTTTTTATTGGTTGCTAAGACTCATGCGATAGCTTTTGAGGATAAGTCTGCAGAATATGCCTTAAAAGCTGGGTTCTTATATAACTTTACACAATTCATAGAATGGCCGGAAGAAACGGCGGCTATAGGCGATACATTTTATGCGCCTTTTGATTTTTCAATGTGTGTAGTAGGACAAGATCCGTTTGGGAAGTTTTTGGAAGTGTTGGCGGATAATTTGAACAATCAGGGAAGGCCAATGAATATTATTCGAATTGGGATGTAAGACCCCTGGTACGATTGTCATATGCTTTTTGTTCCAAAGGCCGAGAATCCTCTGTTGGATAAGATATTAAAAAAAGTAGCCGATTCTCCGATTTTAGTAATTGGCGAAGCGGCGCCGGAAAGCAAAAACAAACCCGCAATCAATTTTCAAATCAAAAATGACACTATTCAATTTACTCTTAATAAAGACGCAATAAAAAAAAGCGGTCTTCGAGTGGATTCGGAATTATTGGATATCGCGTTAGAAGTTAATTAATGTTTGGCTTTAAAAAGTTAAACCTTCGCGGTAAATTGATTTTGATTTTGCTTTCCATGGCGTTATTAACGCTTTTGGTAGCCACCAGCCTATTTTCATACAATGATCTAAGTATTTTTAAAAAAAACCTTGTCCGCCATAACATGGCTATAGCGGATTCCGCAGGAAGTATGGCGCGAGCCGCTCTTCTTTTCGAAGATTCAAAGAAAGGCAACGAAATTTTCGAATCCCTTCTTCGCCGTGAAAAGCAGATTGAATTTGCAGCTTTATATGATGAAGACAGTAACCTTTTTATTCAGTACTCTCGTAACTCTTCCTCCCGTTTTAAGCCTCCAAGTTTAAAATCTCAAATATATGATTTTGTAGATGGGCATTTTGAAATACTTCAAAATATTTTTTTAAAAGGGAAATCCATCGGTAAGATTTATTTATATGCCAATATGGATGAGTTCAATGCCCAGTTAGAAAACTATATTTATCTTGTAGGTTTTATTTTACTTATTACTTTGGCCATTTCTTTTCTTCTCTCTATTCCCCTGCAAAGTATAATTTCCAAGCCTATTATTGCGTTGGCCGCAATGGAAGAACGCATTTCCCAAAAGGGAGATTATTCGATCAGGGCTTATCATGACAGTTCCGATGAAATAGGATTGTTATACAAGCAATTTAACGAAATGCTGTCTCAAATAGAGGTTAGAGATAAAGATTTAGTTCAATTCAAGCAAAATTTAGAAAGTTCATGCAATCAGCTTCGTCACTTGAATAATAGGATGCAATCAATTAGAGAGGAAGAGAGCGCGCGAATTTCTAGGAAAGTTCACGACGAATTAGGGCAAATGCTTACGGCATTAAAAATGGATTTAACCTCTTTGAAAAATATGTTTCCCAAAAGTTCTAATGACCTTGATGGAAAACTTGAGGGAATATTGATATTTGTCGATCAAACAATTGATACGGTTAGAAAAATTGCCACTGATTTGCGTCCCGAGGTTTTGGATCATCTTGGTCTTTCAGAGGCCTTAGAATGGTATGCCGAAGACTTTCAAGAAAGAATAGGTAAAGAATGGAAATTGGAATTTAACCTTCAAGAGGTGCCCTTGCAACCTGATCTTGCAATGGCATTATTTAGGATATATCAAGAAACATTGACAAATATCGCTCGACATGCAAACGCTTCAAAAATTCAGGTAAAATTACAAAAAATAAATGGTTCTTTATCTCTTGAAATTATTGATAATGGAAAAGGAATTCCAACGCCTGAAATGTCTAATCCTCAATCGCTTGGATTGATGGGAATGAGAGAGCGCGCTCGCGTTTGGGGAGGTGAAGTTTTTATTTTAAGTCAATCAGGTTTTGGGACTTCCATTAGAGTTAATATTCCCTTAGAAGATAGTTTTATGAACGCTAAAGAAAAAATGAGTGTGTATCAGATTAAATAAAAATGAAAAAAAATAAAATAAAGGTTTTAATCGCCGACGATCACGTTGTGGTTCGTGAAGGTCTAGCGCAACTTCTTTCCAAAACAGATGACATTGTTGTTGCGTGCGAAGCGGGGAGTGGACAACAAGTTTTAGAAAAAGTTGCCAACGAGGACCTTGATATTGTCTTGTTAGATATATCAATGCCTGGAAAACCGTCTTTAGAAACCTTAAAAGAAATAAAACTGAATTATCCAAAGTTACCGGTGCTTGTGCTTAGTATGTACTCAGAAGACCGCTTTGCGGTTAGGTATCTAAAAGCTGGAGCGTCTGGATATCTAACAAAAGAAAGCGCTGGAGACCAACTGGTACAAGCTATTAGAAAAGTTTACGACGGTTTTAAATTTATTAGCCCACAGCTTACTGAAAAGTTAGCTTTTAGCGTTTTTGATGCCGATAAGCCCCCTCATGAAACTCTTTCAGATCGAGAGTTTCAAGTTATGTGTTTATTGGCATCTGGAAAAACCGTTTCTGAAATTGCTAAAGAGCTTTGTGTTAGCCCCAATACTATTAGTACCCATCGTGTTCGTATTTTGGAAAAAATGAATATAAAGAATAACGCTCAACTCACCTTATATGCCCTCCAGAATGGTTTAGTAGAAAATATTTAGCGTTCGCCCTTAATTTCTAATGATCTAGCAATAGTTGTTCTTATCCTCTCCTTTTTTAGTCTGATTAACCCATCTTTTTTCCTTTTCTTTCTTGTAGGGGGATCACTACAGGTTGCAAGGAAACTTCTAAGATAAATTAAAGGTTTTAGGGACTGTATAGCTCATCGTCATTTACTAAAATTAAGCTCGATTGAATGCTTTTTTATTCGTTAGGGCTAATTCATATTTTAGGTTTAAGCAAATGACTATACAGGAATTTGGATATTGGACAGTTGGACTGACTTTGTTGTTTGCATTGGGACTTATTGTCTTTTTTATCTTTTTTTAGTCGAAAGGCAAAAGGTAGACGTTTTCGTATATAGACGATAGTTGCCCGAAAGTAAAAAGCGGTTCATTAAAGATCGCCGAAAAAGGGGAAAGTAAAATGGCTAAAGACGCTGAAATTTTAATAGTAGACGACAATACTTTGTACAGTTTATATCTTAAAGTTAAGCTGGAAAATCGAGGATATAACAATATCGATATCGTCAATGGGGCTGAAGGGGTTTTATCTTATCTTAATGAAAAAGACTATCGTTTAATCATTTGTCCCAACGTGCTTCCAGAAATGTTGGCTTCTGAGTTAATGGTTATTATTAAGTATCGGTTCCCCGAAAAAGAGCCAAATTATCTTGTATTAGTAAATGAAAAAGAAGCGGTTCTATATGAAAAGGAAATATTATTTGGGCAGGTTTTTTATTACACGGGAAGTCCAATTGATGTGAATACTTTTGACGACACTGTTCAAAAAATGCTTGAGGATAAGGCTGACGCTACTTCTAGCTCTTGATTGTATTGAAAGAGAATTGTGAGCGTTAGTTTTCATAATTAACCAGGTCGATAATATTGAAAATTATAATTATGTTGAATAAAAAGCAGATAACTTGGAAGGACATAGTGAAAATGAAAGTATTGGTGGTAGATGATTCTGAACCGGTTGGAGAGCGAATCTTAACCATGTTATCTGAGATTAAAAATGTTCAATCTATAGGGAGAGTGTCGAGTTTAAACGAAGCGCGAGAAGCTTTACCCTGGTTGAAACCAGATTTAATGATCTTGGATATTCAGTTACCTGATGGAAATGGAATGGATTTTATTAAGATAGTTAAAGAAACTGAGTATCCTACCAAAATAATGGTCTTAACGAATCATTCATTACCAATTTTTCGCAAAAAGTGTGAAAAGTTAGGAGCAGATTTTTTTCTAGATAAAGCCAAGGATTTCCCTATGATATCCAAAATTTGTGGAAGTTTAGCAAATGTTTAACAAAAGAAATGCTCTGGAAAAACAGAAATATTTTTTAATCGCAACTTTTAAGAAAAACTTTTAGAGAAAGCATTTTTGAAAATGTAAATTTTTTCGAAGCTTTTAAGGCAATGAATTCGCAAATAAACGAAAAACTAACCAAAAAACCTAATGCTCCAACAACTCAACAACTGAAAGCTGATTTGGAGAAAAAACTTCATTCAGAGAACGCTCAAGTTTTTCAACAGTTATTTGGAGTAAAAGCTCCCGAAAAAAATAATTTTGAAAATAATTACACCTCTGCCTCATAAAAATTATTTTTAGGAATAGAGGTAACTTTTAATTTGTAAGCTATTTAGATTTTTTTGGTGGTAGAAGGCAAAAAGGCCCTTTTATTTCACAAAAGTTATAATTCCACCGGTAGTTGAGCAGAACTCCAATCCCACCAGGACCCATCATAGTTTCTTGCTTTGAATCCCAAGTATTTCAAAACAAAATAAGCCATTGCCGAGCGTACGCCCCCTGTGCAGTATACAACCACTTCCTTATTGGCCGTAATACCATAGCTTTTCAATATATTAGCTAAAGAGTCTTTACTTTTTAACAGACCTTCTTCGTTAAAGAAGTCTCTCCAATCAATATGTACTGCTCCAGGAATATGTCCTCCCTTTTTTGATCCATAAGGAGTTGCGCCTTTATATTCTTTTAATGTGCGAGTATCGATTATGGACAGATTAGAGTCGCCTAATCTATTATTAATCCAATCTTTGTTGGCAATCACTGAGTTATTTAGTTGAATCTCCGACGCGGTAAACTTTGATTTTGTAACTTTGGCTCCGCGTCCTCGTTCAATTTTATTTCCTTTTTTTTGCCACAATTCAATTCCACCCTCTAAAATAGATATATTTTCGAAACCTAAATAGTGGAACATCCACAAAAACCGTCCGTCCGTCCGCCAAGGGTCTTGTGGATTACCATAAATAATTATTTTTTTGTCTTTGTCGATTCCAAGGTCGGAAATTTTATCAGCTAAAGTAGATAAATCTTTGATAATGATTCCTGGAACCCCATTTCGGGTTTCTGTAAAATCTTTCCAGTTTGGCAAATGAATGGCGCCAGGAATATGCCCTAAAAGGAATTTCCATTTAGAGCGAGCATCCAAAAAAACAGTTTCATTTTTAGGGTATTTGGATAAGTCTTCAATATTGGAAAGGATTGAAAAATGGTCTTTTGCCGATGAAATACCTTCATTTGTAACAATAGAGGTAATAAGGAAAACCAACAAGAAACCGAATTTAATTTTTCTTGACAAAGTAAGGGACCCACTAGTAATATCTTTATTCATTTTTTGCCATGTCTCTTTAGAAACGGTCAAAGCTACAAGCTTTTTTCGTTTTAATTAAAGATTACTGCTGTTGAAGCGATATAAAGTTGTGGCGCTTGTAAGAGGGACACAATTCTTTGGACCCCCTCCTGTATTAAGAAGGTTTCTAAGGTTAAGTATAATTCAATAAAATATTTTTTCAAATCAAGCTCTTATTGAGAAGAGCTTTTTTGTTTTTGAGCGGTATTTATAGCGGATAGGTTAGGCCAAAAGCCTTGTAATAAGTAAATTTGTTTCGTCGATAGTTCGTTCAGAATTTTTGATTTTGGGAGAAATCATGACCGAGAAAAATAATGAATCCGAAAAAAAATCTATAGAGGAGCGGATAGAAGCGATTAAAAGAGAAGAAAGAGAGGATGCCAGCGCCTATTATGAGCAAGGCGAGGCGGCAGACTACTCTGCCGAGGAATCTCATAGCGCTTCTCCCATCGAGCCGATTGATAAAGAGCAAGAAGAGATGGGTTTTCTAAAAACGATCGCAATGGTTGGATTAGGCGCCGCTGGATTAGCGTTAATTTTTAATTTTTATTTTATTAGCGATCTTGAAACTCGCGTAAGCGGATTGGACACCTCTTTATCTGAAACAGATAAGAAAATCGACGCTTCAGTAGCTAAGTTAGATACAGATGTAAAAGCGGTAGGAGAAGGATTGGAAAAAACTACTGCATCGGTTTCTGAACTTGATGGAAAAGTAGATTCATTCAAAAAAGAAATAGATGAAAATCTTGAAGAGGCGAACAAAAGTATACAGAAGCTTGAAAATGCTATTGGAGATTATGAAAGAAAAATGGCCATTATGGAGCTTAAACGAGCCCTAGTTGCCATTAAAGGCGTAACCGCAAATGCAGGACCTGAGGTATTATCAAGTTCGCATAGCGTAATTTCTAATATTGAAGGTTTGTTGAAGAAATTAGAAAATTCTTCGACTTCGTCATCTGCTGCTGGGCATGGCGAGGAAGCCGCAGAAGAATCTGAAGAAGGCGGCGAAGAAGAAGCCTCCGCTGAAGAACATGGCGAGGAAGCCGCAGAA
>JAYOZP010000085.1:0-20398 GCA_038154245.1 Nitrospinales bacterium
CTGGTTCGGACATTTTTTTACCTTTTTTAAAATTGCTTATTTATAGTTGGTTTAAGAAATTGTAATTACTATGAGTTGCTCCGATTATTATCGGTCAATTAGTTGTCAAAATCTTCAGGAATGAAACCGCAAACTTAGAATATCCAGTTAACTTTGTCAAGAGTTAATCATTTGTTTTATGATGTTTATTGGATTTAAAATCCATATTATTTGACCTTTTCGAAACATCAATTCGTTTTTTTCTAATGAGCTAAAAAAACTACCAAATTTTTCATGTATTTATTCATATATAAAATTGTTTCGTTGGTAATTTTACCTATATTTCTTCCTTTATTTGCAATTTACACATTTGCACTTGGAAAAAAGAAAAATGGTTTCTACCATCACCTGGGTTGGATTCCAATTCCAAATGATCGAGGTCAATCTTTTTCTAAAACAGTCTGGTTTTTTGCTCTATCGGTTGGCGAGATCGGTTCGATAGTTCCTCTTTTAAAAGCTTTACGAGAACAACAACCAGATATTCGAATTGTTGTTTCGGTA
Source organism: Nitrospinales bacterium (assembly GCA_038154245.1). GTDB lineage: Bacteria > Nitrospinota > Nitrospinia > Nitrospinales > JAJDAT01 > JAJDAT01. The sequence goes on from JAYOZP010000085.1 coordinate 541, forward strand.
ACAACCGAAGCCGGATTCGAAACAGCTAAAAATTCTTTGGACTTTGTTGAAAATATTTTTTTTCATCCTCTAGATTTTTGGCCGTTTTGGGAAAGAGCGCTCCGTCGAATCCGCCCCGATGTTTTCGTTTTGACCGAAACTGGATTTTGGCCTGGACAATTGTTACTGATGAAAAAACTAAAAATCCCTTTATTTTTATTCCAGGGGCGGATTTCTGAAAAATCGACAAATGTTTATAAAAAACTACCCGTTCTATCAAAAGAAATATTCAATTGCTTTAAGACCTTATGCGTTCAGGGTAAAGATGGAGAGTCCAACTTAAAAATGTTGGGAATTTCACAAGAAAAAATTAAGGTCTTGGGCAATTCAAAATTCGACGGTTTAGAAACAGTTTCAGACGAACAATGGGAAAATCTATTATCCCAACTTAAAATAAACCCATCAGCTCCTATATGGGTCGCTGGCAGCACTCATGAGGGAGAAGAAGCGGTTATTTTAGATGTTTTCACTCAACTCCAAAAAAAGTTTCCCGATTTGGTTCTGGTATTAGCTCCGAGACGTTTAGAGCGGCTGCAAGAAGTGGTTTCTGAAATCGAGTCCAGAAATTTAAAGTTTATAGAAAGATCTTTATTACCTGCGCAAGATGGTCAACCTATCATCTTATTAGACACAATGGGTGAGTTAGCAAATATATATTCAATTGCGACTGTGGCGTTTGTGGGAAAGAGCTTGTTCCAACCTGGCGGGGGCCATAGCTTAGCGGAACCTGCCGCTCAAGGTGTTCCAACTTGCCACGGTCCTTATATGGAATATCAACGCGATATGGCCGAATCTTTTGGCAATATAGGAGCGACTATTAAAATACAAAACTCGGAGGATTTGAAAAAGACAATCGAGGACTTATTATTAGACCCGGGAAAAAGAAAAGATCTTGGAGAAAAAGCTCAAAACTTGGTTCTAGAATCGCGAGGAACGACTCAAAAAATGGCAGAATTAATCTTGGAAGAAATTGACGAAGCTTAAGAAATTGCTACTTCTATAACCTAAGTTCCTTAATAGCATGATCGATGATGCCTAAAGCCTCGGCAACAGAATCTTTTTCGCTTTCAATCAATGGAACAAGAGCATCAATTGGTAGGGAACCTGTACTTCTAGAAGTTGAGGCTTCTAGTTCCCCTTGCATATCCATCAAAAACTCGTAGGTCTTCTCAATGCGATCCAGTTCTTCAAGAGTTAGAGGAAACTCTCCGCCATAACGTTCCCAAATTTGAGTCCTAAAGTGGGCGTCTTCTCTAAACTCGGCGGTTCCTTGGGCAATTCCCTCGCAAAGCCTCAGGTTATATTCCCATTCTTCTCTCAAATCGGAAAGAGTTTCGATATCTCTCTCTTTTTGATCGCCATGCAGCTTTTCGCTTTGACCGCGCTTCAAAACCAAGTGAAGACCGTATAGAGCTGCCATTACGCTAAAAAGACCCATTAAGGAATTATCTGCAAAAAACATCGGTAGTCCTGGAAATTAAATTGTGTCTAATTTTAACACAAAATTTATTCCGGAGTCGAGTCCTGAGTCATTCGGCTGACCAAAAAGATTGACGCGCAGGAAACAAAAAATGCCGGCGGTAATTCGTAAAGGTACTCCGAAAACCCGGAAATTTTCCAGACCAAGGTAGTTATGAAACCGGCAAACATTCCAGCTAAGACGCCTTGTCGTGTCGTTTGCCTCCAATACAAAACAAATAAAATAGCGGGACCAAAACTTGCGCCTAAACCCGACCAGGCAAATAAAACAAACCAAAAAATCACCCGTACGTCGGTTAATGCAAATACCATTGCCGATACCCCTAATAAGGCAATAACTGTCCGACTAAGAACCAACATTTGCTTTTCCGACACTTTTTTTGAAAAAACTTTTTCGTAAATATCCCTGACAACCGTTGAAGCCGCCACTAGCAATTGAGAATCCGCAGTAGACATAATAGCCGCTAAAATAGCGGCTAAAACAATTCCCGAAAGTAATGGATGCAATAGCGTTATTGCTGCTTTTGGAAACAATTGCTCGGGATCTTCTAATTCGGGCATCATCGCTTTACCGCAAATTCCCAACAAGATACCCGAAGAGTAAACAAGAAATCCCCACCCAAGAGAAATCTTCCAACCATCCCGAATTGTTTTAGAGTCCCGCGCAGCCATAAATCGCGTTAAAACGTGAGGCTGTCCGGGATACCCTAATCCGATTCCCAATAATCCAACAATTCCGCCCCACATCGCAGAACCGGTTTTACCCCCATCCCAGCTTAAAAAATCTGGAGACACAGACGCCGTTTTTTGATAAATCTCTGCAAAACCTCCCACTTCGCCAAAGGCAACTAAAGATAAAGCGACCAATCCTCCAACCATGATCAAACCTTGTATCAGATCGGTCCAGGCAACCGCTAAAAAGCCTCCGAGCAGCGTATATGAAACTACTATCAAAGCGCTCAAGGGAACGCTTATGGAATGATCTATTCCAAAAATGGCGTCGAAGGCTTTACCGGCAGCGGTAAACTGAGCGGCGACATAAGCCACCATGCAAGAAAAAATGATGAAAGCGGAAAGGATACGAATTAACCGTTTAGGGTCTTGAAAATTCGATTCTAAAAAATCTGGAACAGTGAGGCTACCCGTTTCAAAAGCTCGTTTACGCAAGCGTTCGCCTACAAAAAGCCAGTTTAATGCGTAACCGAGTAAGCAGCCCGGCAAAAACCACCAGGCCGAAAGCCCCTGCTTATAAGCCATGCCAACAGTACCCATTACGGCCCAGGCGCTTTCCGAACTCGATGTCGCAGAAATCGCGGTTAGCCAGGGCCCTAAAGAACGGTTTGCCAGAAAAAAATCGGCGGCGGTATGCGCCCTTCTAGACGACCAAATGCCAACACCAAGCATACCTGCCATATAAATAACAAAAATAATCGCAATGATCCCAGTCGGTTCCGTCATGCCATGATTATAATCAACCTAAAGAAAGGAAGGAAGAAAGGAAAGAACTTTTGATTATAAAAAACAAAAAAGGTTGTGGGATTTCTCCCACAACCTTTTATTGTTTGAGTGCCGAAGGTCGGAGTCGAACCGACACGAGGTTGCCCTCACTGGATTTTGAGTCCAGCGCGTCTACCAGTTTCACCACTTCGGCTTTATCTGCTTAAAAATCTTTTATAAAAAAATAAAACAAGATTTTCTTATTAAACGGTGAAACCTATCTGAAATTTGGTCACATACATTAACAGAACCAACCATTAGAATCAATCTAAGTTAGTTCAACTTTTTGGTTTTGACGGTCCCGTCATTTTTTCGGGACGAACTTTTTCATCAAATTCTTCCGCCGTCAATAAATTCAAAGCCACTGCCGCTTCTTTTAAAGTGCTATCGTCAACATAGGCTTTTTTCGCCACCTTTGCCGCATTGTCGTATCCAATATGCGGATTTAACGCGGTAACTAACATTAGAGAGTTCTTTAAATGATCCGCAATCGCTTTTTGGCTTGGTTCAATGCCTTTTGCACAATGGTCGTTAAATGACCGACAAGAATCTGCAATCAATCGTATTGATTGCAACAAGTTATAAATCATCACAGGTTTAAAAACGTTTAATTCAAAATTTCCAGAAGCCCCTCCAACATTTACCGCTGCGTCGTTACCAATAACTTGGGTTGCAACCATCGTCATTGCCTCAGATTGTGTAGGATTCACTTTACCAGGCATGATAGAACTACCTGGCTCGTTAGCGGGCAATACCAACTCTCCAATTCCACAACGCGGTCCAGAGCCTAACCAACGAATATCGTTAGCAATTTTCATCAATGAGCAGGCTATCGTCTTCATTACCCCGCTAGCTTCTACAACAGCGTCGTGGGCCGCCAGAGCTTCAAACTTATTTGGAGCCGTAACAAAATCATGTCCGGAAATTTTGGATATTTCTGCGGCGACTTTTTCGGGAAAGTCCGGATGCGAATTCAATCCAGTTCCAACAGCGGTGCCGCCAAGGGCAATCTGCCTCAATCTCGGTAAACATGATTGAATTCTATCTAAAGCGTAATCAAGTTGCGTTTTGTATCCGCTAAATTCTTGTCCAAGAGTCAAAGGGGTCGCGTCCATTAAATGAGTACGACCAATTTTAATTATTTCGTTAAATTCTTTTGCTTTTTCTGCAAGCGTATCCCGAAGACCTGTGACTGCGGGGATTAAATGATCTTCAATCCGTTCAACGGCCGCGATATGCATAGCGGTAGGAAAGGTGTCGTTAGAAGATTGACCCTTATTGACATCATCGTTAGGATGAACGGGATCTTTGCTCCCCATTTTACCGCCCGCAATCTCAATTCCCCTATTTGCGATTACTTCGTTTGAATTCATATTCGATTGGGTACCGCTGCCAGTTTGCCAAACGCGTAAAGGAAAATGCTCGTCTAATTTTCCTTCAATCACCTCGTCTGCGGCCTGGGAAATTAGATTCTTTTTATTTTCATCTAAAAGTCCTAAGTCGCAATTTACTACGGCAGACGCTTTTTTGAGTATACCCATACCGCGAATAATTTCTCTTGGCATGGTTTCAATTCCAATATCAAAATGAATCAAAGAACGAGCGGTTTGAGCGCCGTAATAACGGTCGGCAGGCACTTGAATTTCTCCCATGCTGTCCGTTTCTACGCGGTAGTCCATGTTTCTTTCTCCTTTTTATTTTTTAAAAAATCAAAGCGTGAATTTGTCGGCTGCTTCTGGCATGTGCTCGGCTAAAAAAGCTCTAAGTTTTTTTAATAACCTTTGTTCGGCTTGCCGCACTGCCTCGCGAGTAACTTTATGAACGTCTCCAATTTCCTGGAGAGATTTAGGATTATCAGATAAAACCCTATTTTCGATGATGGATTTTTCCATCGGTTTTACAGTCTCGGAAAACTCTGTCACCTTTTCTCGAAGTAAATCAAAAAATTGATTTTTTTCCACTTCAACTTCTGGATGCGTCCCCTGGGTCAAATATTGAGAAGGCGTTAAGGGATTTTCTTCATTAGTAGGCGTATCCATAGACATATCGGCTGCCCCTAAACTAGTCTCAACATCTATTACATCGCGTTCGTTTACGTTAAACCGCTCGGCTAAAAGCTTAGTGGTGGGCGCGTACCCTTCTCTTTCTAATTTTTCTTTCTCTTTCGTCAAATTATAAAGTAGCTTTCTACGCGCGTTTGTAGTGCCAACTCGAACCAACCGCCAATTGTCCAAAATATATTTGAGCATATACGCTTTGATCCACCATGTGGCGTATACAGGCAACCTAACCCCTCGGAAAGGATCAAAGTTTTTAAGCGCATGCATAAGCCCGACATTCCCTTCTTGAATCAAGTCCATCAAGTTTTCCCACTCCCTCTTAAACTTCATCGCCACCTGTACGACAACTTTTAGATTGGAAGTGATTAACTTATAGACAGCGGCGGGATCGCCAGTTTCTTTATATTCCATAGCTAATCGCTTTTCTTCTTCTTCAGATAGCGTCTGATATTTGCGCACTTGATTGAGGTATGCATTTAGAACGTCTATAGGTTCAACTGAATGTTCGCCCCGCACTGTCGGGAGAAAGCGCTCGGAACTTTCAGATATATCTTTGTCTTCGGCGTTTTCGGCTGGAATGACTTCAGGTTCTATTTCTAATTCCGAGTCAACATCCATTTCAAATTCTGTGGGCTCGTCCATCAAGTTTTCCTAAGCGCTTTCATTCTTTAACTTAAAATTCGTTGAATTCCTACTATCTGGAAATTACAATAGCGACTATGATCCGTTTTATTATTTTTGTTTTGCTCATTGGTTTGATTTATTACTTGGTCCGTTCATATTTTTTGAATCCGAACGCCGAGGAGGAAACTTCGGAATCAATGGATATGGTCGAATGCGCTCAATGTAAAGTTTACGTTCCCAGAAAGGAGGGAACTTTTCAAGAAATGCCAGACAATAAAAACTTGTTTTTTTGTAGTGAAAGTTGCGCGCGACAATACCGAGAAAATATTTAAAAAGGTCACAAGTTATTGATTATATAACATTTGCCTAAAATCGTTTTTAGAAATGTCTACTGCCTTTCATTTCCAACGGATGCCTAACGGGATAATTTTAAGTTCCTATTGTAACAGGAAAACCTTTTGTATTGAGAAAGAAAATTATGTTCAAAAAAAGTATATTTGCTGTCATTTTTTTAATGTTTACATGTCAAAACAGTTGGGCCGCAGAAGGTTTAGCGGATTGTAAGTCTTTACAGGAAAAGCCTATAAAAATTGAAGCCTGGATTTCCAAAAAACATCGAAAAAATAAAAGAGCCATAAAAAAAGAAATGGGAGATATTGAAGGAGCTAAGCTTAGAATGCGAGTTTATCCTATGAAAGATCCTCAAAACGTTATTGGAATTGGACGTTGCGTACCTGCAGCTATTGGTCGCCACTCCATTGAGCAATCTATAAAATATGCCGGAGGAGTTGGAACAATGGTAGATCAGGAAATCATTTCGCCTTATTGGGTAGGTCTGGGCACGATGGCATTTGACGAACATTCTCAAAAAACCATTACTGAAGAGCAATTAAATTCTTTAAGAGATCCTTCATTAAACGACATAGAGTTCCAGAATCTGGTAAAAAAATATTCAACGCCAGATAAAAACGTACCAATGTTTGGCCAAAACTTACCCAATTCTAGAAGAGTCGATGTCACTCCAGCATGGGAAAAAAAACGCGATTGGGATCCTAAAAAACCGTCTGAAAAATAAAACTATTGCGGTTTTTTAGGTTGGTTTGCCTTCTTTTTCCAATGTCGTTTTAAAACCGGAAAAAATGTTTTGAATCGGTGGAATCAATTTTTCTTTAAGTTCTTCAGGAACCCAGTTAATTTTTTCTAAAGGCCAATCTTGAATTTTATGAATATTGAGGCCTTCTTTTCCAAATGGACCTTCTAAGGCTTCTTCAAAACCATAAATTATGGCGCCATGAAAGATCTTTAGGTAAAGCTCTTGAATAAGATTAGAGTCATGGAGTCCTTTAAGGAAACAGTTTTTAACTTCTTCGATTATTGAATCCGCATGCTCTATAAATTCTGGACTGCAAGCCCCTCGAATAGTTTCATAGGTAATAATAACATCTTGCATCAAGTATTTTGTTTCGTCAGGGGCTTTTCCCACCGGTTTTTTTCTTAAATCCAACGATTCTTTTAAAACTTTAATGTTGCGAACCAGATCATGTATGATTGATTGCTCCCAACTAACATGATTCCAAACGAAAAAAGCGCGCAGCCAACGCACCGTTTCGGTCGAATCTTCCATATGCATGGTAATACTGGGTTTGGCCTTATTGCTAAATGGTAATTTCCCCCCCCACATTTTCAAATCCAGGTCTAATCCATAAGGGCGGAAAGCTTCTGCAAAAGTGGAGTAGTAAAACCCAATCAACTTTTCCATATTAGCTTTATTATCTAATAGCGCAATTTGGGGTAAATTGACGATGCTGTAATATCGCCAAATCCTTCTTTTAGCATTTCCATTGGGATGAGATATTAGATAGGTCCCTCCCCAAACACCCGCAGAAATAGGAATTTCAACCTTTAGCGATTGTTTCATTTTTTCAGAAACGCTACAGGCAATATTTCCATATAATTGGTTTAAATAATATAAATTGGTGGTACGGTCTTCGGAAAAAACCGGGCCTGCAGCTTTTGGGTCTTCAATCATAATAAAATGGCGGATTTAAATTAGATAAACCAGTCGAGTTGATTTTCGTAATTTGAAATTTAAACGCCTAAAGGTTGTCAAAAGCTTGTTTTATATCCTTTTTGGAATAGGTTGTAAAGTCTTGCCTACAAACTTACAGTTAAACTTGGCATCCAATTTTGGTTTTGCGTATCCTAAATTAAGCGGGTATAATTTCCTCTGCTTTTTTCAAATGAATTTAATTAATGGATAAAAAAAGAATCGCAATTTATCCGGGTACCTTTGATCCTGTGACGAATGGTCATTTGGATATTATGGTTCGGGCCAACGCATTGTTTGATAAACTTATCGTTGCCGTGGCCCTAAACCCTAAGAAAAACCCCTTGTTTTCAATGTCTGAGCGAGTGGGGTTTATTCAAGAAGCTCTCAATGGACACAATGGTATTGAAGTTCATCCATTCGATAATCTTTTGATTGAATTTGCAGTTGAACACCAAGCATCAGTTATTATTAAGGGATTAAGAGCTGTATCGGATTTTGAATTCGAACTGCAAATGGGATTGATGAATCGCAATCTCAACGACAAAATAGAAACTGTTTTTATGATTCCGAGTCAAGAATATTCATTTCTTAGCTCGAGCTTTATTAAAGAAACCGCTAAACATGGAGCAGATATCCGTCATTTAGTCCCCAAATGCGTTTATGATGGACTTCAAATTATAAGAAAATGAAAATTTCAAATCGTTTAACTTCAATAAAACCTTCGATGACTTTAGCCATCGACGCTAAAGCCAAAGAATTAAAAGCCCAAGGCGTTGATGTTATTGGTTTTGGAACTGGCGAACCCGATTTTCCAACTCCTGATAATATTAAAGAAGCGGCTATCAGGGCCATTAATAATAATCAAACCAAATACCCGCCTGTTCCTGGAACCGACGAATTAAAACAAGCGATTGTAGAAAAATTTCAAAGAGAAAACGGAGTTTCTTATAATTCGGATCAAATCTTGGTATCAACCGGAGCTAAACATTCTTTTTATAATTTGGCTCAAGCTCTTTGGGAGGAAGGCGACGAAATAATTGTGCCCGCTCCATATTGGGTTTCCTATCCAGATATGGTCATGCTAAGCGGGGCCACGCCCAAAATTGTAAATACTACTATTTCTAATGGGTTTAAGGTTACTCCAGATCAAATACAAGAAGCGGTTTCTAAAAATACAAAAGCAATTATCATTAATAGTCCGAGCAATCCTACAGGGTCCGCTTACGACAAAAAAGAGTTAGAAGCGTTAGTAGAATGTTGCCTCAAAAACAATTTATTAATCATTTCCGATGAAATATACGAAAGAATTGTTTTTGACGACTTTGAGCAAGTTAGCGTCGCTTCTTTAGGAGAAGAAGTCAAAAATAATTCCATTATTATCAATGGAGTCTCAAAAGCCTTTTCAATGACGGGTTGGAGAATTGGCTATATCGCTGCAGACCCTGAAATAGTTAAAGCGGTCAAAAAGCTTCAAGGTCAAATAACCTCTGGGGCGTGTTCTATTTCACAAGCGGCAGCGGCAGAGGCATTATCAGGTCCACAAGATTATATTCCGACAAGAGTCCAAGAGTTTCAAAAACGTCGCGATTTTGTTTTAAAAAATCTAAATTCTATCAATGGTGTGGATTGTTTCAAACCTGCGGGAACTTTCTACTGCTTTCCAGACTTTACGGGAATTTTGGGAGCGTCTTTTAAAGGCAAAAAAATAGAGGGTTCTTTGGATCTAGGGGAGTTTCTTCTAGAAGAAGCAAAGGTAGCTTTAGTTCCGGGCGAAGCGTTTGGAGCAAAACCTAATATGCGGTTTTCCTACGCTACTTCTATGGATATTTTGGAAGAAGGTTTAAGTCGGATCAAAAACGCGTTTGAAAAATTAAGCTAATTTTCCAAATTTAAATTATAAAGAAACTCTGTAAATCAAAATAATTACAGAGAAGATTCTTCTCTTAAGGATTCTTTATATTCCTTAACCTTACTCTCAATTTTCGCCCTACATCTTTTTGCCTTGCAATTGCCAGTACCTACTCTGATTTCCCTTCTAAGGGCTTCAAAAGATAGACAACCCTTTCTTATGGCTGTCATAATGGTACCTTGAGTTATGCTACGGCATATACAAACTTTTTTAAAGTTTTCTATTAATTCTCTTTGGGAAGCCAAAGTAATATATATCCTAAATTTCAAGTCATCTTTAAAATGACTTCTATTTTTTCAAAAAGCTATTGCTTAACGAATAAAAACCAAAAGAATCCCGCAAGAGGTAATATTCCATTTGCAATTTCTTAATAGTTTTATTCTAAGCAATTATAACGATTTATTGCCCTGTATATGTAACAACTACAAAAAGTAATTGCCAAATTATCGCGTTCGAATCAAAGGACTATTGATCGTCCAAAGAAATTTTAACTATTTGGAATTTCTTTTAAGTCCCTTAATAAATACTATAGAGGATATTTAAGGAAATACCTAGTGCAAATCCTTAAAAAATCAAGCGCTATCTGTTTTTCCATCCTAACTGGGCTTTTTTTAGCGCTTTCTTTTCCTAAATTTGACTTCGAATTATTAGCTTGGTTTGGATTTCTTCCACTATTTTTTGCTATTGAAGGCCGCAAAGGTTCCCAATCCTTTTGGCTAGGTTTTTTAGCCGGTCTGTTTTTTTATTTCATTGGTTTACATTGGATAATTAATACTTTAGTAAACTTTGGCAATATTTCTCCCTTCCTGGGATATCCCATACTTTTACTTCTAGCCGCTTACTTATCAATCTTTGTGGGTTTATTTTCCTGGATTATATCCTCCCTTAGAGATAAAGATCCGCGCAATATTTTATTGGCTCCATTGCTATGGACAACTTTCGAATATCTACGATCCACTCACTCAGAACTTGGGTTTTCTTGGCTAGGATTAGGCTATTCGCAGTATAAAAATCTACTTGCTATCCAAATAACTGAATTTACAGGGGTTTATGGGGTTTCAGCTCTAATAGTATTAACTAATTCTGCAATTTATATGGCGCTGAGAGAATGGTTTTTTTCAGGAAGCTTAAAAGGCTCGTTTTCCAAAAAATACATAATATCAACGATTTGTTTCGCTTCAATTGTGTTGATTGGGAGTTTGAGCTATGGATTTTATTACCTAAGAAATTTTGCAAGTAAGGAAGGACCTCAGATAAAAGCAACTTTGATTCAAGGTAATATCGAACAAAAAATGAAATGGGAAAAAAAATACCGCAAAGACATTATCAAAACTTATGAACGCCTGACTATTTCGTCGGTTCAAAATAAACCCGATATCATAATCTGGCCGGAGGCTGCGCTGCCATTTTTCTATAATTTAGAAATCCCAGAAACGCTTTGGTTAAATGGGTTAAATAAATCGCTTGGCATTCCTATGTTAATCGGAGGGCAGTATTTAGAAAAAGATAATTTAGGGAAATATACATATTACAATAGCGCTTATTTTTTAAAACCCGATTCAATCGATACAATCCGACGTTACGATAAAATCCATCTAGTGCCATTCGGCGAGTTTGTTCCATTTTCGAACATATTGTCATTTGTAAAAAAGTTTGTTTACGTTCCTGGAGAACTAGGTCGAGGAGAAAAAATATCTTTATTTGAATTAGAACCTTGGAAGTTTGGAGTGTCCATATGCTATGAAATCACATTCCCCGATTTAGTCAGGAGATCTGCAAAAAAAGGCGCTCAGTTTTTAACAACTATCACGAACGACGCCTGGTTCGGAGACAGCGCAGCTTCTTACCAACACATCGCTATTGCCGCATTTAGAGCGGTAGAAAATAGAACTCCGGTTTTAAGAGCGGCAAATACGGGAATAACGGGGACAATTGACGCTTCGGGAAAAATTTACGACCAAACAAAAATTTTTATAGAAGATACGGTCCAAACCACTATTAAGCCGCGTCAAGGAAAAACAACCTATTACTCTCAAAATGGAGATATATTCAGTCTCTCTTGCGTTGGGCTGTCTATCATTTTAGTTTTTTTTGCTTTTAGGGCTAAAAACAAAAACTTCTCAAAAAATTAAAGTTCTTAGCTAACAAAAAAGAATTGGCGTTAAGCAAAATACAAATGACATCTAAAGCTTTATTAAAAACTTTCGTTTGGACGCTTTGTCTAACGTTTTTGGCTTCCTGTGCCGGCCCACAAAAGCCATGTATTGACGGCCCAGAATGCGCACAAGCAAGAAAAATCTGGCAAAGAGCAATTAACGTTGTTGTTTCGGCAAACTTCCCCTCAGAATTTGGCAAATATCGAGCGGTAATATGGACCGACGACTTTGAAAATGCATGGGTAACCAAAGGCCGGAACATAAATATTACAAAAGGATTACTTTTTAAAATTTCTCAAGAAGAACTAATATGTGTAGCAGCCCACGAACTCTCTCACTTAAAAATGGGACATTATTACGCTCGAATAGGAATAATCATTGTCGAAGAAAGTAGATATTCAAGCGGAAAAGAATACGAAGAAAGCTTAGGAAGCCATTATGGGGGGGAAGCCTCTAGTCACATTCCGGAGGGGTTTGGTAAAAACCAAGAAAAAGAAGCAGATCGTTTAGCCTTAGAATTTATACAAAGAGTTGGGATACGACCTATGGCTTATTTACGACTTCTTCAAAGGTTTCAAGGCGAAAAACCCTATCCAAACTCTCCAATTTCAGAACGAATTGATAGCGTCTTAAAAATAATTTTTAAACAATTTTAGTCGTTATCTTTTAAATAAACTGCCTATTTAAAACCTCGCCATTTGTTATAAAAATTTCTTAATTATTATTTTTTAATTTATAGATAACTACAAAATACTCCATACCAGGTTTGGGAAAAGCCTTTGCAACTTCGAAATTAGGATTCGCCCAAATAAACGGTTCGTTTAAAAAAAGAGAAGAGGTTCTCTTTACCAAATACAAATCGCCTAAATCAGACACCTTAACTCGATCTAAAAGCTTTCCTGTAAAAAACTCATGACTGGGTAAAGTTTTTATTTGAGGTTCTAAAATTCCTCGTTCGAAGATCCAAAAAGCTTGAATCAATTTAATATTTGGGTTGTCCATCAGGTAAACATATATAGCGTTTGCTGGGCTTCCCCAATTGGAAGAAGTTAGTACTGTAATTTTTCGGTTTTTTGATTTTTCTTGGAAAAACCTAACCGCTTCGGGAATTCCATAACCGGAATACAAACTTTCAACAAACTGAGAATGATCGGAACTTATTAAGGGAGCATGTTCTGGATCTGAAATTATTTCGAAATCAAATTTTACCGCAGGGAGTAAAGCCGCCAACAAAATTATAGCGATCAAAGCGTTAATCTGTTTTTTAACTTGCTTTTCTTTAAACCAAATCCAAACTTTCGCATAAGCCAATCCCGCCCAAATAATTAGTGGAGTCGCACAAAACAAATAATATCTAGAAAATCCAGTTCCAGCCGTTCCAGCTAAAGCCATAAAGGGCAAACAAAAATAAACCAACAAAATAATATCGTTGCGATCTACTTTTTTGAATCTTAAAACTAAATAGAACGCCGATAAAACAAAAATAGGTTCCGTTAGATATGTCGTAAAGTAATTCGTAATTCTCGGTAAATGGACTAGCGCTTTTTTGGGGATTCCTAAAAGTAAACTCTCAAACCCCTGTTTACCTTGACCATGTGTATTCGGAATAATGATGTTTTGGATAGGATTATTATCGTGCGTAAGCAAAATGACAAGGTATGGAAACGCCATCAAAATCAATCCCGCTGCATAGCATAGAATTAAATGTTTCCATTTAGGACCGCCCTCGTCCTTATAGAATAAAATTTTTAAAACTAGAGGTAAAAAAGCAAACAGTATAGAAGTTGCCAATGTTAAAAAACCAATTCCCATTAAAAAAGATAAAAGCGCATAATCTTTTAGTTTGGGAACTCTATCTTTTTCAAATAACTTAATAGTTTGCCAAACAGTCCAAACAAAACATGCGTTCAGCAAACTTGATTCGTGCGCAAGTCGATCAAAAAACAAATGATATGGGCTGATTATATATAGAAAGGCTAACACCCAGCCTAACCGAATGGAATGAAGCGATTTACCAATTTGAAAAAGGCCTATCAAAGACAAGCCTCCTGCAAAAGCCGAAACAGCTCGGCCGGCAAATAACGGATCGGAAAATAAATTAAAATTGATTGCGGAAAGCCATACCTGTAACGGCTTTTTATTATCAATTAAAAGAGATATCCAAAAATTAGCCGAATCTTCTCCAGCCATTTTTGCCCAATGAAGGTAAACCGCTTCGTCTGTAAATATAGGAAGTAAAGTTAAATTAAAAAACCGAGAGACAAAAAAAGAGGCGACAATAAATACCGGAATAAAAACGTTTTCAAAACATAAAAAAATCTTATCGCGTGAACTAATCTTCAAATCATTGCCGTCGAGAAAAAAATTGTGGGAAGCTAAAGAAGAGCATAAAGGCAAGGAAGGTAAGCCCGGAAACCCAAGCTCCAATCACAAAAGAAAAAGGTTCAAACCAAAATTCGACTTTGTTTATATTATTTTCAATGCTTATTGCTCTAAAAAAAGAATCGGCTTTTAAAACTTTGGTTTCATCGCCGTTAACAGCGGCTTTCCAACCAGGATAATACATTTCGGTAATTACCAAGAAACCTTTATTATTGGTGTGTAATTCTAAAGAGACTCTTCCTCCATTATTCTCTAAATCAGTAACCTTATAATTTGCCGCGACTTTATCTAGTTGCGTTAAATCGGGGGTTCCTTCTAAATAAACAATTTTCAGTGGGTCAAACTGCTTTTCTTCCATAGATTTTTTTAAATCAAATTTTTCTACAGTTCTAGACTCAGTAACAAAAAAAGCTCTCGGGTAAACATCTGGGTTTTCTAAAAAATTATTAACTATATTAAATTGAGTTCGTCCCGGAAAATTTTTGGTGAAAGTTTTCGCGTCAAAATCGTCGGTAAATTTAACGCCCAAAATATTTAGAATTTTTTGCGAACTAAGATCTAACTGAGAATAACTCTTCAATTTAAACGGATTATACCCGCCAATATTTGAATATCCATATACCAATCCCCAATTACCTAAAATCATATTTTTTTTACGTATTAAGTATCTAGTATTTTGAGGCTGATTTTTAGCCAGTTTTAGCGCTGGATTTGTTTTTATCCCATTAATAAATTTTTCTTTTGTAGCTTGTTGTTGATTAAAAATGGGTCTGTAAATAAAAATATCCGCTATAACAACTATCAAAATCGCAACTGTGAATAAGCGTTTCCATCGAGGGAAAAACAGCTTTACTAGATAAAACAAAAAAATCAAACCAACAATGACAAGGCTATAACCAAATTGCCACCTAACAAAATCCTCTGGCAACTTTTCTGGAGTTGGGGCAAGAAAAATTAGCCCCAAAATCAAAACCCCAGGGTATATTCCCTTACGTTTAAAAAATTTTTGTTTATTTGTTTGATTAGAGTTAGAACCAAAATCAGAACACCCAAAAGCCGCTAATACGGCAATGCAAAAAGTTAAAACCATAAGGAATCTTGCTGGAACTCGAAAAAAAGAAAATCCAGGCGCAAAGTCATAAAACAATTTATACAGAGGAGTATTTTCTCCAAAGGAAAGAAGCAAAGCCAGTATTCCAACGCCGCAAAAAAAACGACCAATACTTTTTGGTCCATTTAAAACGCCGTAAATGGCTAAAAATATAGTTCCAACTCCTAAGTAATTCCTAAATTCCCATCTTTGCCAGCTTTCATAAATTGCCGTATTCCAATCCGGCAATAAAAAAGACCAAAGGGCTGAAATAGGTAAAGAATCCGTAACAGCGCCGCTAAAATCCATGGAACTACGGGCTGTCTGGCTTAGAAACTCAGCTGTGGGCAAAATTTGAACAGCGCTCAACAGGAAGAAAGATATGATAATTCCCAAAAATCTCAGCAAATAAAAAATAATGAGATCCGGTTTCCCCCAAGCTAGATAGATATAAAACAAAGAAAACGCATAGGAAATAAACAACGTCATCTGTGGATGACCACCAAACAAAGATATTGCTAAAATTATGGGACATCCCCAAATCCATCTTGAATTGTCTTCAAATCCTCTGAGACAACAATAAAAAACCGCCGGAAGCCAAATACCTGAATGCACCATGTTCGAGTGGTGGGCATGACTGAAAAAGAATCCTCCAAAAGCGTAAACGGCCCCGCCTAATAAGGAACTTACAAAGTCTAAATTTAATTTTCTCAAAAAAACAAATGTAAACCAGGATGCTAAGATAAAATGAAATATAACTTGGCTCTGGTATAATTCATAAAATTCCACAATTTCTTTTTTGGGGAATAAAGATAAAACCAGATTTAATGGATAAAAAACACCCGTTTGGATATCGGCTTGAAAAGGAGCGCCTCCAAACATATGAGGATTCCAAAGAGGGACAAAACCTTCTCTAATTTCTTTGTCCGCATAATATCTATTGGGTAAATTTTGAGCGAGAAAATCTTCAGATAACCAATGCTTATTTTGGAGAATTTCTAAAAAGAAACCTGCGGCCAGGACCGAAAATAAAATAAAAGCTAGACCATTAGTTATTAGACCGCTTCTAAGGGATTTCAAAAAAACCTCGATAATTGAGAAAAGTAGGTTGGAGCGTTTCGGTTTTGCGCTCAATGAACTTTGAATAAAGCGTAGGACTGCATGCTTAAGGGATCATTAAACCGTGTCTAATAAAATTTCTCAAGGATTTTTAAAATAATAATGCGGCCCACACCTTCAATAAAATTTCTTTTTTTCAATCTAATCATATTTTTTATTCTCCAAGCACGGCAAAAAAGTAAAAACAATTTTTGTAACATTAAATATGGGAGTTATAAATGAAAATCGGCTTTGTTGGTCTAGGTAAAATGGGAGCCAAAATGACAGAACGTCTTTTGCGGGAAGGTCATGAGATAACCGTTTACGACAAAAGCTCTGATGGCGTAATAGGGGCGCAAAAAATTGGCGCTATAGCCGCGTCTTCTATGGAAAATCTAATTGAAAAACTCCCTGAGCAGAAAATTGTTTGGCTAATGGTACCATCGGGCAATCCAGTAGACGAGAACATCGAAACTTTATTATCTTTGATGACTAAGGGAGACATAATAATAGACGGCGGTAATTCGAATTGGCGAGAAAGTCAAACGAGAGCCGCTAAAACTAGCAAGACAGGAGTTTCTTTGATCGATTGTGGAACAAGCGGCGGAGTTTGGGGTCTAGAAAACGGTTATTGTTTAATGTATGGCGGAGAACCGGAAGCTGCAAAAATATTAGAGCCTATATTTAAAACACTAGCCCCAAAAGATGGTTACATTCATTGTGGGCCATCTGGTTCAGGCCATTTTGTTAAAATGATTCATAACGCAATAGAATATGGAATGATGCAAGCTTATGCCGAAGGCTTCGAATTAATGCAAAATTCCGAATTTGATTTCGATTTGAAAGGAATCTCCAAAACTTGGATGCATGGAAGCGTTATTCGGTCTTGGTTACTTGAGTTAGCGGGAAACGCTTTGTCGGAAGATCCTAAACTAGATTCAATAAAAGATTACGTCCAAGACAGCGGGGAAGGAAGGTGGGCTTTACAATCTGCAATTGATTTCGATACGCCGGCTCCAGTACTTGCAGCGTCATTATTTACCCGTTTTAGATCGAGACAGGCAGAAACATTTTCTGGCAAAATGCTGGCCGCTTTAAGACAACAATTTGGCGGACATTCAACCAAAAAAAATTCTTGAGGAAATGAATGTAATGGATAAACCGCAATCATGTGTTCTAGTAATTTTTGGAGCGTCCGGCGACTTGACGAAACGGAAACTTGTACCGGCTTTATTCAGTTTATTCGAACAAAAATTACTGCCAGAAAAGTTTGCCATACTTGGGGTTGGTCGCAAAAACTTCGACGATAATAGTTTTCGTAAATATATTTTTGAAAATTTAAAAGTATTTACAAAGTTAGAGAAAATAGACGAAGTAACGGAAGAGCAATTTATCCAAAACTTTTACTTTTGCTCAATAGACACTAACGAGATTCCAGAATATTTAAAAATTAAACAAAAATTGACGACGATTGTTTCCGATTACGATATTGATCGTAATTTTCTTTTCTATCTTTCCTCTCCGCCCAGCCTATA
Organism: Nitrospinales bacterium; assembly: GCA_038154245.1. Classification (GTDB taxonomy): domain Bacteria; phylum Nitrospinota; class Nitrospinia; order Nitrospinales; family JAJDAT01; genus JAJDAT01. The sequence continues at coordinate 18,460 of JAYOZP010000085.1, forward strand.
TGAACGAATTGTTGCGGGTTTAGAAACCTGCGATCTACAAAAAGAAGAAACACAACAACATAACTGGAAAAGATTAGTTGTAGAAAAACCTTTTGGCCAAGATTTATATTCCGCTAAAACGTTAAATAAAAGTCTTTTAAAAATCTTCCGCGAAAAGCAAATTTATAGAATTGATCATTATTTGGGAAAAGAAACTGTTCAAAATATTTTGGCTCTTCGGTTTTCAAATGGGATCTTCGAACCTTTGTGGAACCGAAACTACATTAACTATGTAGAGATTACCGCGGCAGAACAGCTAGGAGTCGAAAACCGGGGCGGCTATTATGATCAGATTGGGGCGCTCAGAGACATGGTTCAAAACCATTTATTGCAACTACTTGGAACTATAGCCATCGAGCCGCCAGGCTCATTTGAACCACAATCGGTGAGAAACGAAATGGTAAAAATATTTCGTTCCCTTCAAGAAATTTCTCCTTCTAAAGTTTCCGAATTTTCCATTCGAGGCCAATACACAGAAGGAACGTTAAATGGTAACTCATTAAAAGGGTATCGGCAGGAAGAAGGAGTTAATTCAAATTCTCGCACAGAAACATTCGCAGCAGTTAAAGTTTTCGTCGATAGTTGGAGATGGGGTGGAGTTCCTTTCATCATAAGAACTGGCAAAAGAATGCCAACGCGTGTAACAGAAGTGGCCATTAACTTTAAACCAGCTCCTCACTTTCTTTTTTCAAAGGACAATCCTGACTACCAAGCCCCCAATCGCTTAATAATGAGAATTCAACCAGATGAAGGAATGCTTCTTAATTTTGGAATGAAGTTGCCAGGAAGTGGATTTCAAATTAAAAACGTTGGGATGGATTTTCATTACTCCGACTTATCAACCGATAGATTGCCCGACTCATATGAAAGACTTCTCTTGGACGCAATGTTGGGAGACGCAACCCTATTTTATAGAGGGGACGCCGCCGAGGCATGCTGGTCTTTTGTGCAACCTATTATAGACGCTTGGAGTAATGGCGATACACCTCTATATGGATATCCGGCTGCAACATGGGGGCCCACTGAATCGGTTCGATTGTTAGATGGACATGATTCAGATTGGCGATATCCATGCAAAAACTTATCCGATGACGACAAATTCTGCGAACTCTAACTTAAATAAAAATATCCGCATATTTTCCACCCCTGAAATTTTAGTAAATACGTTGGCGGATGATCTTTGCCAAAATATTCTCGAAAACTTTAAAAACAAAACATTTTTTTCTCTCGCTTTATCTGGAGGAAACACACCCAAAGCATTGTACCGAAAGCTTTCAGAGTCCTCTTTTAAAAACAAAGTCGATTGGCATTCTGTTCTATTTTTATGGGGAGACGAAAGACAAGTTCCTCCAGACTCGGATCAAAGTAATTATAAAATGGCCTATAACGAGTGGCTTAAGAATATTGATTTAAATGAAAATAATATTTTAAGAATCCATGGAGAAGCAGACGCTGTTGAGGAAGCTATCAGATATAATCAAATACTCGAACAAAGATTATCCAGAAACTCTTCTGGAATTCCACAAATAGACACTGTTCTTTTAGGTGTTGGTACAGACGGTCATACCGCTTCTATATTTCCTGGGGATGAAAAATTAGAAAACTCTCCGCCATGGTGCCGCGTTTCCCGACAACCGCAAACGAATCAAAAACGAATTACTTTAACCGAAGGCTTGATCAATGCCGCTTCTCAAATTATCTTTATAGCTTGTGGAAAGGAAAAAGCCTCTATTATTTCAAAAATAATTAAAAAACATCCTGAAGCAAAATCATATCCTGCATTCTGGATTGAACCAGAAAACCAAAACCTAATCTGGTATCTGGACCAAGAGGCTGCATCGTTACTTTAAGAGGACCTCTAAAAATCGGAATAAATTTTTAAAAGTTTGTTTTGTTATTT
>JAYOZP010000086.1:0-11704 GCA_038154245.1 Nitrospinales bacterium
CCGCTTTGTGCGGGAGTGACAGGTTTTCGCTTGTTCAAATAAGCGGAAATAACTTCTAAAAGCTGAATTTTATTAATGGGGCAACCGCGAAGTTCAAAATCGACTCTTACATGATCTGCAATGGGGGTAGATTTTTGTAACGTATCTATATAGCTTGGGTTTGCGTAGACAATGGAGATGAATTCGTTGACGTCTTTGAAGTTACGCAGAGCTTGAATACCTCCTGCGGTGGCGCAAGCTCCAATAGTTATTAGAAATTTTGAAGATCGTCGAATTTTGTGAATTCTTTCCTCGTCGTGCGGTGTGGTGATAGAGCCTTCCACTAAAGATAAATCATAGGGGCCTTTAATGACGGCGCGAGAGGCTTCGGGGAAGTTAGCAATTTCTATTTCTTCAGCGACGGTAAGCAACTCGTCTTCACAATCTAATAAACTTAGTTGGCATCCGTCACAGGAAGCAAATTTCCAAACCGCTAATTTTGGTTTTTTCTTCGCCATTTTAAAAGTCGCGAGTTTCAAAAAAGGGTTTTATATTGTTGTAAGAGAAGACAGGACCGTCTTTACAAACGAATGCAGGACCAAATTGACAATGACCGCAAAATCCAATGGCGCATTTCATATTTCTTTCCATTGTGATAAAAATATTTTCTTCAGACATTCCCGACTGCTTTAAAGAAAGTACTGAAAACTTCATCATAATTTCAGGGCCGCAGATCATAGCGATTGTATTATTCGGATCAAATGAAACTCTTGGGACTAATGTAGTGACAACCCCTACGTTTCCTTTCCACTCGCGGTCTGCCGTATCGACCGTTACCTTTACTTGAACGCCGTACTTCCCGCGCCAGTTTTCGAATTCTTTTGTGAATAATAAATCTGTGGGGTGGCGCGCCCCATAAAGAACCGCAATTTCTCCGAATTGATCTCTTTCTTTCAGTAAAGCATATATGGCAGGCCGTAGTGGAGCGAGTCCAATGCCTCCGGCGATAAGAACAACATCTTGTTTTTTGCATTTTTCAATCGGCCAGGAACTACCGAATGGACCGCGTAAACCTAACTTATGACCCTTTTTTAAAGCGTTCAATGCAGATGTAACAGTTCCTACATTTCGAATGGTGTGAATCAAGTGTCCAAATTTTTCTACCTGGCCGCTAATAGAAATAGGAACTTCCCCTACTCCAAAAGCGTAGATCATATTAAATTGTCCGGGGCCAAAATTAGAAATAACTGAATTGCTTTTTGATTCCAGGTATAGGGAGAATGAATCGTGGGTTTCTCGAATTCTTTTAGTAACTTCGTAAATTTGAGGAACCATTGGATCGTGTACATTATTACTCATTCCTGTTGTTAGCTCCGGTTGCCGTAAACATCTGTTAATTGTAATTGGGTGGCTTCCATAGTTTGTCCTATGACCGGAAGCAGTCGGCTCAGCATGGTGTAGCCTAAACTATGATCTTCCTGACATTTTTTACGAAGGCATTGACCGTCGAATTGAATCGCGCGAGTTAATTCGGTAGCTATCGCGTCGCAATGATAATGGTAGGGAGGAACTATCCAAGCCCAACCTAATATTTCTCCGTCGCTAGTGGTTTGAACGACAATGGGTTCGCAATTGGGAGGACAAACTTCCAACGCTACTTTGCCTTGTCGGATTAAATAAAATTGGTTTGCTTCGTCTCCTTGTCGAAAAATAGGTTGTCCCGCTTCAAATCGAACGTTAGAAGCGCACCCTGTAACCAGCTCCAAAAAACGAGGTTCCAGACCTTTAAAAAATGGATGGTTTTCAATAATAGATTGAAGCGATTTCATGACTTTGCCCTAATTATAATCGGTTTTTGATTTATCTGGTTTTCTGATAGCGGCGACTTCTTCTGTTAAATCGATACCGACTGGACACCAGGTAATGCATCGCCCACAACCGACACATCCCGATGAATCGAATTGGTCGATCCAACTCGCTAATTTATGAGTCAACCATTGCCTGTATTGGGATTTAGTCGAATGTCGTACGTGCCCGCCATGAATATAAGTAAAGTCCATTGTGAAACAGGAATCCCATTTTTGCCAGCGTTCTGCATGATCGCCTGTAATATCAGTTACATCTTCGACGGTAGAGCAAAAACAAGTAGGGCAGGCCATAGTGCAGTTTGCGCACGATAAACAACGCTTGGCGACATCTTCCCAACGAGTATGCTCTAAGTTTTCATAAAGAGTTTCTTTTATTCCCTCTGTGTTTAAAAAGCGTCCCATGTTTTTAGAGGTTTCGGTCATAATTTTTTCCGCAGATTGGATTTCTTTATTCTCAGCGGGTTTTTTATCATTGAGGTTTTCTAAAATTGAGCGACCGCGACCAGATCCCGTTTCTACTAAAAAGTAGTGCCGATTTTCTTCCAAGATTTCCGTTAATGATAAATCGAATCCAGAATTTGCTTTTGGTCCTGTATTCATCGAAACGCAAAAGCAGGTACCGCCCGCTTGACCGCAGTTGACGGCCACCGTAAAGAGGTCTTTTCTATGGATTTGATAAACGCTGTCGATATGCGGGCCTTGTATAAAAACCTTATCTTGAATGGCTATTGCGTGGAGTTCACATGAGCGAATTCCTATAAAAGCAAATTTGGGATTTTCTAACTTTTCTGGAGTTATTTTGAAGTTAGAGCCATTTTTCTCCGCTGTCCAAAGTTTTCTTTCTGGAGGATGCAAAAACTGTTTCCAGGAATGAGGACTGACGTTAAAACCAAAAAGAGCTTTATCAGATCGTTTTTTTAAACGGTAATGACCTGGTTGTTGTTCGTCGGTCCAACCTTCGGGTAGATCGTCAATTGAGGAAATACGGTCGTAAACGATTGCCTCGCCACGAATGGTTGGTCCAATTATCTGATAGCCGTGTTGATTTAATTCAGCAAAGAGTTGGTTTAAATTTGTTTTATTTATTGTTGAAGGTTTATCCATCTGAGTTTAAAAATACTTTTTGGTTCTTTCAATGTTTTGGAACTTCTTTGAGCGTTACTTTAATCGATATTGTCTCATTGTTTCGTATAAGTTTCATCGAATATTCTTTTTCGGCAGGAGAATAGGCTACGCGTTTTGGAAGTTCGATAGAGTTTTTAATGGGACGTCCGGCAAATTCGACGATTACATCGCCGCGTTTTATACCGGCTATGGAAGCGGGGCTTTGAGGAACCACTTCGTTAACTAAAGAACCGTGATCGACTTTAAGATTTAGCGCTTTTTTAGCTTCTAACGTAATATCTTGAACCACAATGCCAAGCCAACTCCGGACCGCTCGCCCAAGTTTTTTAAGGTTGGGTAGTTGAATTTTAACAATATCTATTGGAATTGAAAATCCCATACCTTGCGCCATTGAAAGAATCGCCGTGTTAATTCCTACGACTTCGCCTTGCAAGTTTATTAGCGGCCCCCCGCTATTACCTGGATTAACCGATGCGTCTGTTTGGATATAATCATCGTATGGACTCGATCCTATGGATCTACCTTTGCCGCTTACAATCCCAACCGTTACGGTTTCGTCAAAGCCAAATGGACTTCCGATAGCCATTACCCAATCACCGACTTTTAGTTTTTCTGAACTTCCTAATGGGGCTATAGGTAGATCTTTTTCTGAATCAATTTTGATTAGCGCCAAATCGCCTGTTTTATCGAATCCAATCAACCGGCCTTGAAACAGACTTTTGTCTTCTAAAGTTACCTGTAGTTGCTCGGAATTTTCCACAACATGGGCGTTGGTAAGAATATAACCGTCTTTGTTGATAATAAATCCAGTTCCTTCTCCTCCCTGCTCAAACTCTTTTGGCGGAGGAAGATTCGGCGAAGACGGAGGTCTAATAAATGGAAATTCTCCGTAAAATCGATCTCTTACTTTTATCATCGACCGAATGTTGACAACTGCCGGACTTAGCCTTTCAGCAAGTTCTCTAAATGTTTTGGAGTTTAAAGTAATTTCTTGATTGGATTCAATATCTTTTTCTACCCATAACTTTTCTTCAGGCCAGCAAGTTTCTAGTAATAAAAAACAAAATAAAAGAGAAAGGGAAAAGGTAAAAAAAGTTTTCTTCAAAAATAGGGAATTTTTCATAAGACACTCTCTAGATCGAAGTTTTCATAAAATAAATTTGTTACATATGGGCGCGAAAAGACATTGCCTGAGCAATACGCTCTTTTCCCATTTGGACTGCCATTTCATGAGGAAACATTCCGCTATCCTTAATTCGAGCTAACAGTTCCTCTGTATTTCGACTAATCGTGATTTTAACTCTTTCAAACGCTTCGGTCTCGGTCATTCCTTTATACTCGGTGGAAGCGCAGATTACTCCGCCGCCGTTAGCTATTATATCGGGTATTATGACAATGCCTCTATCGTGCATTAACTTTGCCGCTTCATGAGTTATAGGAATATTGGCTCCCTCTAAAACCAATTTGGTTTTTAATAAATGTTGATTTGACGTAGTGAATATATCCGGTCTTGCAGCCGGTACAAATATGTCGGACTCAATTTCTAATAATTTCTGATTGGAAATTTTTTCTCCCAATCCAGAAAGTTGTACGAGTTTATCCGCAGTTGCATAGTCGGTTAGAGCGTCAATATCGATACCTTCAGAATTGTATATGCCTCCGTTAATATCGCAAGTAGCGATTATTTTTGCGCCTCTTTCAACAAGTAACTTTGCGGCGGCTTTACCGACGTTACCGAATCCTTGTATAACCACATTTGCATTTTCCAGCGGCAAGCCTAACTCTTCGCTTGCGACGTCGGCTGCTGCCGCTAAACCGAATCCTGTCATACCAAGATGATCGAGAGGAATTCCGCCTAATACTTTTGGGCGGCCTACGGCTCTTCCTATTTCGTCGAAAATATAGGCCATGCAAGATTCGTCGGTTCCCATATCCGGACCGGGAATGTAATTAACGAGTTCTTTAATCGATTGGGCAAATTGCCGCATTAAGGGTTCTTTTAGAGCAGTTTTAGGATCGGCAATAATTCCAGATTTTCCTCCGCCATGCGGTAGATCGCAGAGCGCGTTTTTAAGAGTCATGGCCCTGGCCAATCTAAAAACCTCTCGGGCATTGATATCAGGAGCCATTCTACAACCTCCAAGAGAAGGCCCTAAAGAGATATTATCTATGACAACGATGGCTTTTAGCTTTGATTTGGGTTCGTAAATATGAATGATTTTTTCCGGTCCTAAATCGTCTGAGAAACTGTCGACATAGTGTTCCATTTTATTGTCCTTGGTTAGTTAATAAATTAGGTTGTGATTTTTGCGTCTAATACGATAAGCGAGTTTTCGTATAATCTAATGGGGTTGAAATCCAAAGATTGGATTCTGGAATCCATGATTGCCCATTCAGAAATTAAGCGTATAAACTCTAGAAGTTTTTGTAGATCGAATTTCTGACCTTTTCGAGCTCCCAGTATTATTTTCCCAATGGAAGTTTCTAAAAGAGCTCGCGCAATTTCCTCGTCAGTTGCCGGAAGGATAATTCGACTAATGTCCTCATAAACTTCGACGAATTGACCGCCGGTTCCAAATAATAAAGTAAGACCGAATTGAGGGTCCCTATAGATACCTATCATCATATCGAGACCTGGAGGAACTTGTTGTTCGGCCCATATTTGGGTTGGAAATGTTTTTTTCATCTCTTCCCATTGTTTAAATAATTTTTCCCAATGATAAATGTTGGTCCTAACGCCCTTTAATTCAGTTTTGTGGAGTATGTTTTTGTCGACGGCTTTCAGGATTATTGGATAACCAATTTCTTCAGCGGCGTCGACGAGTTCGTCTTTTGTAGTAACTGGAATTCTTTTTGGAGCTTGAACTCCGCATTCAATCAAAAGGCGTTTCAGTTGCATTTCGTCTAAGTTGTTCAATGGACGATCAAGCCAACACCGCATTGGTTTTACGCTAAAAATTGGTTTCGGTAATTTGGGGAGATTGAAAGAAACGCTTTGGCGCCAGTTTAACTTGATTAAAAGGTTAACCGCCTGAGCGGCTTCCTCGCCTGTTGCGAAAATTGGAACGTTGTTTTCATGAAAAACGAATTTGAGGTTTTCCCTTATTTTTTCTCCATAGGCGCCTAACACAACAGGGAAATCGGCTGGCAATACATTTTTCAAAGCTGGGGCGATATCTTCAGTTATTCCCTCCGTACCCGATAGAACTACAAGTAATAAACAGTCAAACAAGCCTGTACTAACTAATTTTTCGATTGCAAGAATGCACTGCCCATTTGATCCAGAACCAGTTAGATCGATAGGATTATTAAAGGAATAATAATTCGGTAGAGTTTCTTTTAACTGGTCAATAGATTTTTGATCTGGTTTTGGCAAGTCGCAACCGCCCTTTTCGCAGATGTCGGCCAGTAGAACTCCCATGCCGCCTCCATTACTCAGTATCAATACTCGATTTCCTTTTGGAATTTGAGCGGTTGCTAAAGTATGAAGTCCGTTGATCAGAGTTTCTAAGCCATCGACCTCGATCAATCCAGTTTGTTTGCAGACAGCTTGAAAGACTTCGTACGATCCCGCTAACGAGGCCGAATGAGCTAAAGTAGCGCGATTACCTTTTTCTCCTTTACCGCCCTTATAGATGACGATGTTTTTTTTCTGTGCAATCCTTTGCGCGGTTTCAAAAAATCTTTTGCCATCTTGCACGCTTTCCAAATAGACGCCGATCGCCTTAATTGCGGGATCGTTGCCAAATGCTTCTAAGGCTTCGCATTCTCCTATATCGATTCTATTTCCAAAATTAATGGCTTTTCTGACTCCGACTTTTCGACGCGCCAACTGATCTAACATCATTGCTAAAAACGCGCCGCTTTGGGAGATAATTGCAGTGGGACCGATTTCAGGAAGCTCTATATCGTCAGGGGTAAGAAAAAAACTATTGAAGTGGTTTTCTCCATTGAACGTTCCAAGGCAATTTGGCCCAACAATCCGAACTTCATATTTTTGAGCAAGTTCTTTTAGTTCAACCTGTAAGTTTTCTCCATGTTCTCCAATTTCCGCAAATCCGCCGCCAATGACAATCAGGTTATGTATTTCCCTTTTGGACAGAGGTTCAATCATAGGTAAAACGTTTTCCGCCGAAACGCACGCGATAGCTAAATCCGTTTCCATTGTCAGTTTTTCTATATCTGTTACGGTCGCACAATTAGGTAAGGACAACCCATTTGGATGTACTGCCGTGATCGCGCCTTTATAGCCGTGGTTTCGTAAACTTTCGATAATACGTTTTCCTAAATTCCCTGGTTTAGGGAACGCTCCAATTACCGCCACCGTTTTAGGGCAAAAAAAAGGCTCTAAGGTATTTACGTTAGATTTGCCTTTTGCCGGGTTGTTTAATGTTGCGTTATCACTCATAGGATTCCCAATATTTGTCTACGGTTTTTTGAATTTGCTCTATGACGTCGAGTCGTTTCTCTGGTTCAAATAAATGTTGAAACCTTTTTTGTGTTTCGAGAAATTTTTCCACAGGCAATCGCTTCTTAGGTTTTTTCGTGTGAATAATTTCTCCGTTAAAATATTCTTTGATTGGAAAAATTCCGGTATCAACGCCTAATTTAGCGATTAATTGCGTGTTTTTCGGATTGAATCCCCATCCAGTAGGACATGGGGACATGCAGATAAACATGCGCGGTCCCTTTAAATTTTTAGCTTTTGCAAACTTGTTGGATAAGTCTATAGGTTCTCTGGGGGAGACCGTTGCGATATAGGTTGGCTCTTGGGCTCGCCAGATATCAAACAAGTTTTTTTTATTTAATTCCGCTCCAACGGGATGGAATTTAACGCTTGGAGTTGTTTGAGTTGAGCTACCATAAGGCGACGAAGCGGACAATTGAAACCCCGTGTTGCCATATGCTTCATTGTCATAACAAAAATAAATAAAGTCTAATTTCCGGTGCAATGCTGCGGAAGTCGCTCCCAAACCAATATCATTTGAAGAACCGTCTCCGGCAACAACCAAGATTGAAAGATTATCTTCCTCTTTTAGAGACTTTCTAGATAATTGGATGTCTAATGCGTCGCGCACTCCTTGGGCCGCTGGGACAGGACCGCCCATTGTTGTATAAAGCCAGGATCCTTTTAATGGCGTAAACGGATATACTGAAAGTAAGGTAAAGCAACCCGCTGCGTTACAAATTAAAACATCGTCGCCTAACTCTTTTAATCCTAAACGAAGTCCTTCCAGTCCACCGCATCCAGCGCATAGTCCTGTGCCTGGAGCGACGACTTCTTCGCGATGAAGATCCTTGATTTTTTTATAATGAGTCTCAATAGCGGTCATGATTGAAAAGCCTCCTTATTAGATATTGCCAATTGTTGCAAACGTTCGAAGTTTGCCCCGTCGCTTTCTCCAAATAAATAAAGCGGCTTTTCTGTTTCTGAATTTTTTAGTTTTTCAATAATGGATAAAAAATCTCCTTCTGTGATGTCCTTTCCTCCAAGTCCTCCAATAACGGAAAGTATGTTTTTAGGTCTGTTTTCTCGGGCATATAAAGAAGTTACTATTTCTGGATAAGTAATTCCGCCCATTCCGGGAGCCAAGTTTTGGTCTATAATCGCAACGTTGTCGCAACCGCAAAGAGCATCCGCAATAAATGATTTTGGAAATGGCCTAAAAAGCCTTAGTTTTAATAATCCCGCTTTGACTCCTTGTTTGCGAAGTTTTAAGACGGCATCTTTGCCTTTTGTCGAAAAAGAATTACTCATTACAAAAACAAATTCTGCGTCGTCCATATAAAACTTTTCTGCGACGTCGTAAGACCGGCCAAACTGATTTTCAAACTCTTTTGAAACTTTTAAGAAGACTTCTTCCGCTTGACGGTTGGCCAAATCTTGTTGAATTTTAAAATAAGTATAAGTAGATCCTCCAAAAACGGCGGAAGCTCGCGCCATAGGTTGAGAGGCTCGAAAAACTGGTTGCGATGTTTTGAAGTCGGGAAGAAATTTTTCGATTTCCAATTCGTTGGGAATTAAGACCGGCTCTCGCGTAAAGGATAAATAAAAACCGTCCATGTTTACTAAAACAGGAAGACAAACAAAAGGATCTTCGGAAATTTTGTAACCCATTAAAATGAAATCAAATATTTCCTGACAAGTTTCCGCATGAAGCTGTATAAAACCACAATCTCTTACACTCATAATATCGTTGTGGTCTGGTTCCAGAGTGATTGGCGTCGCCAAAGCTCTGGAGACGTTGACAATAACCATAGGCGTTCGCCAACCGGCGATAGTATAAATAGATTCCATTCCGTGTAGAATTCCCTGGCTTGAAGAAGCGGTGAAAACTCTGACTCCGGTTGCCGCCGCAGCTCCTGCGGCCATGAACATGGAATGTTCAGAATCCATATTTGTAAATTTTCCTTTAAGAGTTCCATCGGCGAACCACTTGGCCAACGTTTCCACGATTTCAGTTTGCGGGGTGATTGGAAAAGCGGGGACATATTCCACTTTTGCTAATCGGGCTCCCCAAGCTGCCGATTTATTGCCTGTGAGCATTAATCTTTGGCTAGAGTTTTTTCCCATGTTCCCGCCTCCTTTACTGTTTTAATAAAATGTCCTGGGCATTCTTGCGCGCAAATGAGGCACCCCTTGCAGTGGTCGTAATCGATTTGCGGGCTGCCGTCTTCTTTTATTTCGATAACGCCGTCTGGGCAACGGGCATAGCAAATTAAGCAGTTGTTGCAGTGTTTGTAATCAATTTCAGGACGCTCTAAGCGCCAGTTACCAGTTTTTCGAAGAGCCATATTCCCTGGTTCTAATATTATTGGAGCGGCTAAAACAACGGGTTTTTGTTTGGTTTTTTCCAGAGAAGAAGGCGAGATATTTTTTTCTGGTCGCTCTGTAAAGCTTACTGGTTTTAATGTTTGAAAAACTTCTTCCGCAAGCGCTACATTTTTTTTTATTAAGGTTGGGTTAATTCCCTGGGCGCCTAGTTCTAATTCCACCGCTTCGATTAGAGCCGCTAATTTGATTTTTCCTAACAATCGAGAGCCGACAGCGGCTAGCGCTGCGCTAGTGGCCGAACCGTTGTTTAAAAACCTGACACATAAATCTGTCAGATCGGCAACATGTGGAGCGGTTGATAATTCATATCTTTGTTGAATTTCTTTAGATGAATGCGAGGTGTTTATGAAAATTGTTGTGAAGTTATCAGCGCCGCAAAGGGGAGCGGCTTGAATGTCTTCCAGTAGGGATTCATCGCCAATTAAGAGAATATCTGGAACTAATATTGGGCCGCGTTCTAGGATGTTATGTTGATCGATTCTAGTAAAAGCGACTATAGGCGCTCCCCTTCGCTCTGCGCCGTACAAAGGAAAATCTTGCGCTTGAAAACCTGAAAAGAAAGCGGAACTTCCTAATATTTGGCTGGCGGTTTTAATTCCTTGACCGCCGCGACCATGCAATCGAATCCTAAACATTTAGCGCTCCTTTCTTTAAGCCTTATATAATTTAGATCCTGTTGCGAATAGGAAATTCCGCTCTTTTACTCGGAATTTCGAACATTTTTTATTTACCTCCTTTCTAAGTTGATGGTCGATGATAAGGCAGATAGTAGGATCACCTCCTTTAGAAGGGCTCTACTTTGAGCCGTTTACTCAACAGACCCACCTGGGCTATATCTTCTAGATGGGCTATCGTAAAAACTTTCATTCCCGTTGACGCCGTCTGTTAAAACGTCCTTGTAGATAAGATCCCAATGTCCGTCCTCGTTTTCGTCAAAAACATAAAACAATGGTTTTTGATCGGTGATGTAGAAAAATCGATCGCTACCGTAGTTAACAAAGAAAACGACGTTCGTTGGCAGTTTTCTACTGTAGTTTGGACGGAGTCTGCGGAAAAGTAAGATCTAACGACAATTCTCAGCGTGAAGTAGTCGGGTCTACCGTTGCCGTTTAAGTCGTAACCGACAATTAACATTCCAGTAGGAGTAATGTCCCAACCCGTGGTAGTGTGAAATTGAGGTTCAGGAACAGGTTGAGGGGTTCCCAAAGTGTCGGAAGCCCAAAAGATAATGACAACGACCAATACAAAAGTGAAAATTAGGCGTTTCATTAATCTCACCTCCTTTCACGCTATAGACTGGCTCAGTCCATATCTACGAAACTGGCGGACTCAACCCGTCGTAAAGCGAAATAAAAGCGTCAAACCTAAAACGCCAGCTTACAACTGGTTTATAAAGTGTTAGTGTCATTTGATTTTCCTCCTTTCTCGAATCGGTTTGTATTGGGCTTTTTTAAACCTTCTTTTCAAATCGGGGAGCCCGTCTATGAGAAAACTCGCGTCAGGCCAACCAACTGATTTTTTTTGTAATGGTTAAGTTTATTTTCCTACTTCCTACTAATAATATAATCCCACAGCCTTGGAAGTTCCACTCTAAAGAGGAGACGTTGGAAGTTCCTCTTTTTATTCTTGGAGAATTTTTAAAAAATAATCGAGTAAAAAAATAGGTTTAATCTTTTAACGCATTCCAATTATTTTTCCTTCTTGGAGATCAAAGTGTTCTGCTTGTGGAGTTTTAGGTAATCCAGGCATTCTCATGATCTCCCCAGTAAGAGGAATTAAAAAACCGGCTCCTGCGGCGATTAAAATTTCTCGTACTGTTACAGGAAAGTTTTCGGGACGTCCCACCTGCTTTAGGTCGTCGGTGAGAGAAGCCGGTGTTTTAGCAATGCATATAGTA
>JAYOZP010000086.1:11714-20107 GCA_038154245.1 Nitrospinales bacterium
CATATAGGAAGATTTTGGTAACCTAGGTTTTTGATCGATTTGAGATCGCGAAGCGCTTTTTTCTCGTATTTTATTTCGTTGGCTCCGTACATTTTTTGCGCGACTTTCAAAATTTTGGTTTCAACATCTTCATTCCAATCATATAAAGGAACAAAGGGGAGGCTAACGCTCTCTGATTTTTCTATGATTAATTTGGCCAGTTCAGTACTACCTTCTCCACCCTCGGTAAATCCTTTGCAAACGGCGAATGGAACTTTTAATTGGTTTTCGCAATGAGATTTGACGATTTCGATTTCAGCGGGATTATCGCCCTCAAAATAGTTTAGACAAACAATCGGAGTTTCTGAAAATTGTTGAATATTTTCAACATGACGTTCTAAATTGGGCAATCCTTGAAAAACGGCTTTGGGATTGGGTTCGTCCAAATAATTCTTTTCGACTCCTCCATGCATTTTGAGAGCTCTACAGGTTGCGACCAAAACTACGGCTGCGGTATCTAGTCCGGCGCTTTGGCATTTAATATCGAAAAACTTCTCCGCGCCAAGGTCGAATCCAAAACCAGCTTCTGTAATTGTCCAGTCGGAAAGAGCTAGTCCTATTTTTGTGGCTAATACAGAGTTGCATCCATGGGCTATATTTGCAAAAGGTCCTCCGTGGAGTAAGGCGGGAACTCCTTCAGTGGTTTGGACCAGATTTGGCATAAGAGCGTCTTTTAATAACGCCAGCATAGCTCCAGATGCGTTAAGTGATTTTGCTGTTATTGGTTCGCCATCGTGAGTAAAAGCCACCAATATTCTTTCTAAACGTTTTTTCAGATCGTCGAGATCTTGAGCAAGGCATAAAATTGCCATGACTTCAGAAGCCGCCGTAATGTCAAACCCTGTTTCTCTGGGGACTCCTTGCATAACCCCGCCGAGTCCAACAATTATATTTCGTAAGGCTCGATCGTTAATATCTAAAACTCTCCTCCAAAGAACTCGACGAGGATCAATATTAGGTAAATCTTTGTGATAGATTTTATTGTCCAACATTGCCGCTAGTAAATTGTGAGCCGAGGTTATTGCATGGAAATCTCCATTGAAATGAAGGTTAATATCTTCTGCCGGTAAGACTTGGCTCAAACCTCCTCCAGTGGCTCCTCCTTTAATTCCCAGGCAAGGGCCAAGCGACGGTTCGCGTAAAGCTAAACAAACACTTTTGCCTAACTTTGCCAAACCTTGACCTAAACTTATGGTAGTTGTTGTTTTCCCTTCCCCCGCAGGCGTTGGAGTTATAGCTGAAACTAGAATGAGTTTTCCTTTAGATGGGAAACGTTGCAAAACTTCTAGAGGGATTTTTGCTTTATGCGGTCCGTAGGTTAAAATATCTGTAGAGGCTAGACCGAGTTTGTTAGCGATTTTAATTATTGATTTCATTCTCTCTATTCGCCTTTGGAGTTTTTAAAAGAATTTTAGCTAAGATCTGGTTCTTTAAAAGAATATTCAAAATTTTAATCTAAAAAGGATGTCTCACTATTTAGTAATAGGGGAATAAAACTATTATATTAATGATCTTCCTTAAGAGAGCATTAAATTTTTAATTTATTTTTGAGTCATAGAAAATGTTATCTGCTCCGATTGATCGAAATAAAGAAAATGAGCCTGAAAAACAAGTGGGTCGTATTATTTCGTCCAATTGGGCTCTTCCTCTAGAAAAAGAATTATTACCAAACCAACTCCCAAAAAAATCAAAGACAAAAAAAGGAGTGGTTTTAAGAGTTGGAAATCGAAGAAAACAAGACCGGCGGTACTATGGAGGAATTGCTCAAAATGTTTCTCAGGGTGGGAACCGGAGGAAGGATAAAAATAGATCGACAAGCGCCCTTTGGAATCCAGTAACGCACGATATTTTAATTGTTGCAGTGGAGAAAGGAAACGTTGAAGGCGATGTTTTGAAAGTTGGAGATAGAATTACAATGTATCCGGAACAAAAAACTCTTTCTGTGAATCCGTTTAGAAGGATGTATCAAAGACCGCATATTGAAGAAAAGAAAACCCCTTTATTGGTAAAAGACGACGAAGATTATGTATTGCATCTTAGCGGTAAAACTCCTGAAGCGACTTAATTACGATTTCTCAAATTAAAAGATTCTGTAATGTTTAAAATCTTAGAAAAAGCTCGCCTGGCTCCTCAAGTGTTTCGATATATAGTTGAAGCTCCGGAAATCGCCAATAAAGCTCAAGCGGGTCAATTTGTCATTATACGGTTAGATGAAACGGGCGAGCGGATACCTATTACAATTTGCGACGCAAATAAAACGGATGGAACGCTTGCTTTTTTCGTACAAGCGGTAGGTAAAACTTCTATTGAAATGAGTTTGATGAAAGTTGGAGATTCTATTTTAGACGTTGTTGGTCCTCTAGGAAACCCAAGTGAAATTGAGAAATTTGGCACGGTTGTTTTAGTGGGAGGCGGGTTTGGCATTGCGGCTATTTACCCTATCGCGCGCGCCTTGCAAGAGGCTGAAAATAAAAACATTTCTATATTAGGAGCGCGAACGAAAGAGCTGATTCTCTTAGAAAAAGAGATGACAAACGTTTCGACAGAAGTTCGAATTGCAACAAATGACGGTTCTTATGGTTTTAAAGGATTTGTAACCGACGTTCTAATAGAAATGATTCAAAACAAAGAACCTATTGACAGAGTTATCGCAATTGGACCATTAGTGATGATGAAGGCGGTAACCGATTTGACTCGTAAGTATTCGATACCAACTTTTGCGAGTCTGAACCCAATAATGATTGATGGAACGGGTATGTGCGGCGCCTGTCGAGTAACGGTTGGAAACGAAATGAAATTTGCTTGCGTTGACGGTCCTGAATTCGACGCTCATCAAGTTGATTTTGAAGGACTTCTAAATCGTTTAGGAAGTTATCTACCGGAAGAGAAAGAATCTAAGGAAAGATATTTAAATGAAACTCCTTCGCCTTGCCAGTTGAAGCCTGTATCAAACTTTTAAACATTGTATTAAAGATAGAAGATGACCGATACAAAAAATCAAAAATTAGGCAATAAAATTCCAAGAACATCTGCACCCGAGCAAGATCCACAAGAGCGCAGTCATAACTTTCAAGAAGTTAGTTTAGGTTACACCCCCGCTATGGCGCAATTGGAAGCTTCCCGTTGTTTATTATGTAAAAAACCTAAATGCGTATTGGGATGCCCAGTGCGTGTTGCGATACCTGATTTCATTAAATTGGTCTCGGAAGGAGATTTTCTAGGAGCGGCCCAAAAGGTCAAGGAGGCGAATTCTTTACCCGCCGTGACGGGTCGCGTTTGTCCCCAAGAAGATCAATGCGAAAAACATTGTGTCGTGGGTTTAAAAGGAGAACCCATTGCTATCGGGAAATTGGAAAGATTTGTCGCCGATTATGAACGGGTTCATGGCAATGAAAAACTTGAAGAGGTGGCGTCTCCTACAGGAAGAAAAATTGCAATAATCGGGGCCGGTCCGGCTGGTTTGAGCGCAGCAGCGGATCTAGCTAAATTGGGGCATGAGGTAGTCATTTTTGAAGCTTTGCATAAACCGGGCGGAGTGCTTTTTTATGGGATTCCGGAGTTTCGACTTCCCAAAGAAATTTTAGAGGCAGAACTAAACTATTTGGAACGGCTTGGCGTCAAAATTCAAGTTAATTACGTGATTGGAAAAATTAAAACATTAGACGAATTGATGAAAGAAGATGGGTTTGACGCGGTTTTTGTAGGGACGGGGGCCGGTCTTCCTTATTTTTTAGGTATCCAGGGGGAGAATTTAAACGGGGTTTATTCGGCAAATGAATTTTTAACCCGGGTTAATTTAATGCACGCTTGGGAGTTTCCCGTTTTTGACACTCCTGTTCATGCTCATAAAATTGTCGCCGTTGTGGGAGGAGGCAATACCGCATTGGATGCCGCAAGAACGGCGTTGCGATTGCCTACGGTCGAAAAAGTTAAATTGATCTATAGAAGGTCGCGAGACGAGTTGCCCGCAAGAAAAGAAGAAGTTGAGCATGCAGAGGCGGAAGGAATCGAATTCCATTATTTGGCAAGCCCAGTGAAAATTGAAGGGAAGAATGGATGGGTTTCGTCGGTTCAATGTGTCTCAATGGAATTGGGCGAACCTGACGAATCTGGACGGAGGAGCGCCGAAGTCAAACCTGATAGCGAAATATCTATTGAAACAGATGCAGTGGTCATAGCGCTTGGGAGCGGAGTAAACCCATTAATTTCGAAAAGCGGTTCTGGATTGAAAGCCGACTCTGAAGGACATATTGAAGTCGCGGACCCAGAAGTAAATATGACTTCAAAAGAAGGAGTCTTTGCAGGAGGCGATATTGTCACTGGAGCTGCAACTGTAATTTCCGCAATGGGGGCCGGAAGAAAGGCGGCAAAAGGAATTCATGACTATGTCATGAGCTTACCTGAATAAATTATACAAAAAAGCAAACGCCAACGGTTTGAGCGATAAAGCCGTTGGCGTTTTTTTACTTAATAAACTGTTGAATGTTTATTTATTAATTCATTCGTTTTTTACTTCTATTTTTTTTACTTTGTTTTGAGCTTCTTCTGTCTTTGGCAATGTGACTTTTAAAACTCCATTTTTAAATTTAGCGTCAATTTTTTCAGAATCCACTTCGACAGGAATAGGGATTGTCCTGTTGAAAGATCCATACACCCTTTCAACGCGATGATAATCTTTTTTCTTGTCTTCTTTCTCGCTTTTTTTCTCGCCTTTGACGACTAGAGCGCGATCTGCAAAATGAACCTCAACGTCTTTTTCTTCCAATCCAGGAAGCTCGGCTGTAATTAGAACATCCGTTTTGGTTTCCGCAATATCAATCTTTGGAGTTAATGTTTTTCCAAAACTTTTGTCGTTAGCAAAAACATTGGGGTTAAATCCAAAATGATAGTAATGGTCAAAAAATTTGTCCATTGCATCGTGCATACTGACAAAATTAGGCGAACCTGAATCTTTCCAATCGCGATCCCAAGGAATTAAATCTTTAAATCTCATGATAGGCCTCCTTTCTCTATATTTATCCCTTCTAATATTTATATAAAATTCGTGAAAGAAAGAGTCAAGCGGTTGTTAACAAGCATTTCAAATAGTTATGTAAAAATTTTGTAAGGGTTGACTTAGGTAGTAAGCAAGGTAGGAAGCTGGAAAATAAGAAAATCTTTCATATTTTTCAAAAAGAGTTTTCTAATTTTAATCGACTCATTTTTGTGATTTTATCTCGGTACATTTGCCAGATAACTTCGATTGTAAAATTACCTTTTATGAGTTTAGTTTTAGGACTCCAAAGCAACTCCCGATACCAATTTTGATTGTAGTTTCTAGGTTCATTTGCAACCGACCCATTTAATCCATTTCTGGTCAATAGCATATTTTCCGCTAAGATGGGAGCTAGAAAAACGTCTTTATCCGTGTTTTTTGATTGAATGTTTGATGCCTGTTCTTTTATCGGGGTAATTAAGATATTTAGATAATTAAAATTGTTTGAACCTGAAGCAAAATAAAAGAATGAATCAATAGCCGCCTGCACCGAATACATATCGTTTTCCTTTTGCAACTTGACGGTTAACCTAAAAGGGGTGTTGTTTAAAGGGTTTAAAATTATGTATTCACCTTCCCAAAATAAAAGTTCAGAATTTGAATCGTATTCTTCATTTAATGAAAGCTTTCTATAGGATATTTAAAGTCTTAGCGTCTTGTAATAAGTTTCTTATATTTCTATTAACAACAAACGGGTTGTGGGAGTTTTGATAGCATGATTGTTTGAATTTGGGGCGGTATTGATAAACAGAAAACAATTTTACAAATCCCTTTTTAATGAATGAAACCTCCTTAACAGTTTCAACGCTTATGGTCTGATCTTCTAAAAATGCCTGAAAAATTTTAAGTTTTGAGGTGGGAATCGGGTCCTTTGTAGGTTGATATTTATACTTCTCTAGACCCTTTTGATCTACGATAAAAAAGCATGGATAAGAGATTTTGTTTTCTGTGTTTTTACCGGTCTCTATCGAGTCATTTTTTATTAATTGAATTCGTTTATAGGACGATGCATGAAAATCTACAAAATAAACGCGATCATAATATTCTCTCGACGTTAACCCAAGCGTATCCATGAAGGTGTTAAGCAGAAGTTTTGAGTTTTTATACGATCCGGTTAAGCTTGAGTTAACATTATTTACATTTTGGAGATCTTTATTAAAATAGTGGATCGCTTTTAAAGTGGTTTTGAAATTGTATACACATAGAGAAGCGATAAGAATAAATGCCGTAGATAAAAATAAAAACTTTAGAGTTTTATTGCGTAGCAAACCAATACTTACTATTGTTCCCGAAGTTAATATGTAAGCTTTGGGTAATATGAAAATATAATTATACCAATAGTGATAAATAAATGGTCTTATTAGGTCAAAGATAAAAGCGGGAATATAAAATAGAATGATTAATAAAATCTCTTTTCCATATTTTTCTTTTCCATCTTTAAACGATTTAAAACCGATATAAAGAATTAAAAAATAAAATGCCAATGAAAAAACTATTCTACTGATTATTCTTATGCTTTCCGGCGCATACCGGGTCATATCAAATGGTTGCATTAAAAATAAGCGGTCTATCGTTTTTTGAACTGGGAGTGATTTTATAACTTTTGTAACAAATGAATCTTCAAGATTTTTGTCATAAGCGCCTAAACCGCTTTCAGCTACCGGATTGAAGGTTTTGGCTTTGTAAAAAGTATATGGAAGAAAGCTTAGAGCTAATATTAGGAAGCTTAAGATAATTGATTTTTTGGAAATCTTTATTTTAAAGATTATTGCCGCTATTAACGGGATTAAGATATAGGTTGTAATTTGGTAATGGAATTGGACGCCCAAAGAAATAATTAGAACCAGGAGTGGAAAAACTTTTTCATTGCGTTTTATGCATAGTTCGAACAACGTCCCTACAAATAAAACCAAAAATATCATTATGAATGCTGGGTTAATAGGAAAGTGAACAGCTCCAATATGATTAATGTCTATTGCAACGAGGCTTGTCGTAATTACTGCGTAGTAAATATTGAAGTATTTTTTGGATATGATAAAAACTAAAAAAATTGATGCAACATTTAATATGAAATTATAATTAAATAATGTTTCATAAGAAGGTTCTAGTAGTAGTGGAATGGCCAAAAAGAAATACATAAATGGTCCTGGCAAACGTCCGCCGTTTGTCAAGTCCGGGCCGGCTAATGGAATATAATTTCCACTTAATAAATTAAATGCACGGTCAAAATCTCTAGTTACCCATTCATTAATAACAACGGAATCTAATACTAATATTCGCAAGTAAAACCCATAAATTAAAATCGCGAGAAATAAAACTAGGGAGATTATTTTTTTCTTTTTATCCATGAAAATTTTAATAGCCGTTATTTATTGTTTTAATTTTTGACGAAAAGCTTCAAGTAAACTTATTTTCCTTTTTCAATGGTTTTGGTTTTACTACGAGTAGGGAAGTTTTGGCGAGCGTATTTGCGTTCCAAGCTTCTCTTTTTTGCGTTGAAAATTCTCAAAAAGCCAGTTCTTTCCAGATTGAAATGACGTTGGTTATTTTAGCGAGGAATATTTAAGAGTAACTGTCCCGCTAGCTCGGAAACAGTCCATTCTTCGGCAATTTTTTTATTCTCAAAACGAGTGACTTCCATATCTCTCCATTTTACTCGTTTTCCTGTTGGAGGAATACCTTTCGTCTTGGTCTTATGTGTTCCGCTTAACGTGCGCTGCCAAACGATTGTATTGCCCGCTTTGTTTAGAAACTCGATTTCTACGACGCGGAGATTCGGAATAGACGAGCGAAGCATTTTAGCAAATTTTCTCACGAACGCAGGCTTTTTATAATCTTTACAGCCTGCGTGAACAATGTAATCAGTTGCAAAGATCTCTTCTACGATATCTAAATTGCCCTTTTCAAATGTTTCGTTGTTGGCGAATCGGATTAATTCTTCTTTATTTTTGGCCATTTAATGTCTCTTGTTGTCGCTCGCGTCTTAACTGAAGTCCCATATAACCAACCGTCAATGGGAACATGGTAATGAACCAATAACAAAAAATTGTGACCCAGTACTCGCCGGTATCGGCGACGGAATCATAGATTTCGTGACATGTGCGATTTCTGCCAGAGAAGCAATCGACGCTGCCAGTGAGCAAAGCCCAAACCAGTAAACAGATCATCACGGCTCCTATTGCAAAAAAAATGAAGATAGCTTTTTTATCGTGTAACTCGAACCCGTCCAGACCTTCCTTTTCTTGTTTTTCTGCATCAAATTTGTTAAGAGGACCTCTAAAAATCGGAATAAATTTTTAAAAGTTTGTTTTGTTATTTT
>JAYOZP010000087.1:0-20024 GCA_038154245.1 Nitrospinales bacterium
TGTTCCATTCCTAAACCCGAACGGGTTAATGACGCCATTAAACCTACTAGAATGAGATAAGTAATAAAAAGATAAAGAGAAGGTTTTTTTAAATAATATCTCTTAACCGTTAGAAATATAAATAAAATGAAAAAACAAAAACCTCCAATAAAAGCCAACTTTTTACTAAAAAATAAAGCGCTTCCCAAAAACAAAAAGAAATATCCCCATAGTCGGGTTTGATTGTTTAAAGCCTCCCATATATCTGGGTGATGAGGAGGTTTTTCATAACCAATAAAATAAATACTAGCTATTATGATAAAACCAGTTAGCCATAAAAAACTTTCTTTATATTTTTGGGTTACAATCAAATAACACAAAAAAATTGGGAATATTCCCATTCCACTTCCCTGTGTAAAAACGGCAAAAAGCGCAAATAAAAATCCTAAATAAAAATTCCGGGTTTTTCCTTCGCTTAAAAAATAAAAACTAATTCCCGCAAAGCATAAAACATACAGGTTAGACAAAGAGGCTATAGTCCAGGTCATGTTTCTCCAGTTTTGCAATTGGAATAATGTCCAGGCTATAGGGATCAAAAAAACTGGCTTATCTTTTGCGATTGGTAAATTTTTATAAAAAAATAAAAAAAGGATTATTAATGATGAATTTCCAATGAAAGGTAAATTTTTGAAATTTATTTCCTGAAAAAGAAATTCATATATAACGAAAACTATTTTATTAAAAGCAATCCGATGTTCATTATGTTGGTCAAAAATAATTAACATACGTTCTTGAAAACTATCAGCTGAAACAAAATACAAATGATGTCTTAAGGAATGATAGTCGTCCCAAAATGGGATATTAACGGCAAATATAAATATACAAAAATAATAAAAAAGAATGGGAGCGCTAATTAGGACACCGCCCCCTACCCTTATCCAAGAATTATTTATTAAAGATTCAAAGTTTTTACTTATTTTTGTCACTTAAACTTCTTTCTTAAGGTTTTTTAATTTGACCTTAATTGTATTTTAATATTCAGATTTTATCCTTATAACCAGAGAAAACTTAAAACTTGGCTTTCGTCCTGTTAAAATAGGATAAGTATATTTGTTCCGAATAATTTTTGCGCCCAATAAGGAGATTTGATTTTATGAAATTTAGTTTGCGGTTGGCAATTCTATTTATAATCTTTACGGCTCAGTCAGTTTTAGCGTTTCCTATGCAAGGTTTATCTATATATGGACCCAAAGGTTTAAAATATAAACCCGGCCAATCGTATGACTTTTCTAACCCATCCGCTCCTAAAGGAGGTCATTTAACTTTAAGCGCTTATGGAGCTTTTACTAAATTAAATCCCATGTCGTTAAAAGGAGTTGTTGCCCCTGGTATTAGAACTCTTGTATTTGAATCTCCTATGGATAGTTCAAGCGATGACGACGAGCCATTCTCTCAATATGGTAATTTAATTGAAAAAGTGGAATTGGCTGAAGATCGGATGACAATGATTTACCATATCCGTAAAAAGGCTAAATTTTCCGACAACCACCCCGTAACTGCCGATGACTTCGTATTTTCTTTCGAATTAATTAAAGACCCTGAATACGACCCATTCTATAAACAATACTTTAAAGATATTATTAAAGTTGAAAAATTAGATAAATATAAAGTGAAGTATAGTTTTGGCATATTTAATCAGGAGTTACCTCTAATTACTGGCCAAATGCCCATATTGCCTGAACATATATATGGTAAGTCTGGCAAAAACTTTGGTTCAGATTTTGACGATTTGGCCGTTGGTAGCGGTCCATATATTGTCGAGAAATACGAATTTGGTAAATATATTACTCTCAAGAGAAATCCAAATTGGTGGGGGAAAGACCTTCCTATTAATAAAGGACGATATAATTTCAATCATATTACATGGAGAATATATTTAGACCCAATTGCTATTCGCGAGGCGTTTAAAGGAGGCGAAATTGACGCTAATCAAATCACCAGCTCAAGGGACTGGGCTTTGGATTATAAAGGCGATTTCGTTAAAAAGGGGTATTATATTCGAGATGAAATACCGCATAAGCGAGTAGCAGGGATGCAAGGTTATGCTTTGAATTTACGAAACGATCTTTTTAAATCCCGAAAAGTCCGCGCGGCTATAGCTATGGTGTTTGATTTTGATTGGAGCAATAAAAACCTCTTCTATGGTCAATATACCCGTAATGATTGTTATTTCGATAACAATGGTGAAATGAAAGTTAGTGGAACTCCAAAAGGAGAAGTAAAAAAAATCTTATCTGATTTAAGAAAGAAATTTGGTTCCGCAGTTCCTAAAACGGCTCTAACTAAGCCAGTTGGAGCTCCTGGCCAAGGTCAACCAATTGCAAAAAATATTGCAATCGCTAACAAACTTTTAGATTCCACTGGTTGGGAAATTGGTAAAGATGGTATTCGTGAAAAAGGTGGTAAAAAATTTAACGTTGAGCTTCTTTTAAATAACCCTTTATGGCAAAGAATCTCGGAACCCTATAAAAATACTCTCAAAAAAATTGGCGTCAATCTTGAAATGAAGTTAGTTCAGCCTGCAGAGTATGAAGAAAGAATTCGAAATTTCAAATTCGATATGATTGTAAGTAATTACCCACAAAGCCGATCTCCGGGAAATGAGCAACGCGACTTTTGGGGGAGCGAAGCGGCGAAAACGCCAGGTTCTAGAAATTTATCTGGAATTTCAAATCCCGCCATCGATGAATTGATAGAGCTTATAATTGTTGCCGATACTAGAAAAAAATTAGTTGATAATATTCAGGCTTTAGATCGTATTCTTACTCATCAATATATCACCTTACCGCATTGTTATATTTCATACGTCAGTGTTGTTTATTGGAACCGCTTTTCTAGTCCAAAGAAAAATCCCTCTCAGGCCCCTACCCTGAATAATATAATTGAGTGGTGGTGGGAAGACCCCAGTAAGGCTAAAGCTCTGAAAGAAGCAAGGAAGACCGGTAAATCTTTACTGTAATGTTCTAATAAACCTAAGTTCAAGTTCCCAGCGACATTTCAAATGGTTAGTTATATTATTCGTCGATTGCTGTTAATGTTTCCTACTTTGATAGGAATTGTCACAATTACCTTTATCATCACTCAATTTGTTCCAGGAGGTCCAATCGATCAGATAAAGGTAATGTTAAAAGGCCATGCGGGCGCCGCTTCTGAAGCGGGGGGAGCTGGTTCAATTAGAGGCAATAAATCTAGCCAAGAAATAGACCCAGAGCAATTAAAAAAGCTTAAAAAAGTTTATAACTTAGACAGGCCTGTATTTGAGCGTTATTTACGAACATTCTTATGGTATTCCCCTAAAAACCCTGAAGCTCCATTTTTAAATAGAGTGTTGGATTATGATAATTGGGATGGATTTTTAGTTTTTAAATTTGGGAATTCATTTTATCGTAATAAAACAGTTCTTGAATTAGTTAAAGAAAAGCTACCCGTTTCTTTATCCCTTGGAGTCGCTAGTTTTTTTATCTCATATATCGTTTGTATTGTATTAGGTATTGCCAAAGCCGTTAAAAATGGCGAACGCTTTGACACTATAACGAGCGTGATTGTTTTGATTGGGTACAGCGCGCCAGGGTTCGTCGTGGCGATTTTTTTGATCGTATTTTTAGGTCCGGGCGATAAAGCCATTGCCCATGCCATACCCCTTTCCGGGTTGACCTCGGCTGGTACGCCTGGCTACGATAGCTGGTCAAATTGGGAAAAGCTTTTAGATTATTTACACCATCTTGCCGCGCCATTATTTTGTTATATGCTTGGTAGTTTTGCTACCCTCACCATGTTGACAAAGAACTCCATCCTCGAGGAAATGAAAAAGCAATATGTGATAACTGCGCGAGCAAAAGGATTATCTCAAAACACCGTATTGTTCAAACATGTTTTAAAAAACTCCTTAATCCCTTTAATTACGGGGTTTCCAATTGGCTTTCTATCGATGTTCTTTACAGGCTCTCTTTTATTGGAGCAAATTTTTACATTAGATGGTCTTGGATTATTGTCATATCAGGCTGTTATTCAAAGAGACTATCCCATCGTATTAGGCTCTTTATTTATTTTTACTTTAATAGCTTTAATTGGACAATTATTGACCGATATTTCTTATGTGATTGTGGATAGAAGAATATCTTTTGAAGAATCACAAGGTTAATTTCTTATGAGACTGGGAAAGGACCTTCAAATAAAAGTTGCCAAATTTAAGGCTGATAAAAGAGCTTTTAGGAGCTTTTTAGTCCTCTTTACTGTTTTTATTTTCACCTTACCAACGGAACTTCTTTGTAATGTACGTCCAATTGTCTTATCTATAGACGGTTCTTTATATTTTCCAATTTTTAAGAGATATAGCGAACGGGATTTTGGTGGAACGCTTCCTAGCGAACCGGATTACAAATCAGAAGCCTTTATACAACTCATTTCTGGACTACCAAGCGCCCAAGAAGCATCGCCACGCATTGAAAAAATGAATTCGATAGAATTAGACGATTTTGAAGAAGATTCTCTATCTCTAGACGTTGATGATTTCGAAGTTGAATCTTCTTCAGACGATGAAAAAGCTTTGTCATTAGATATGGATGACTTTGAGGAAGAAATGAGCGATTCTTCGAATGAAACAACTTCAACCTCCTTTTCTAAAAATGAATTAAAAGAAAATACTCCTCCAGAACCTCGCGACTATTGGATTATCTGGCCTCCTATTAAATACGATTACAAATATATCCCAACTGAAAGTAAAACTGGCGTAGTTGCCCTAGCCGCTCCGTATGAAACAAAAAATTATAAAGAAGAAGCGACTTTATCCTCCTGGGTTGATGGACATTATCTAGGAACGGATGATCGTGGTAGAGATGTTTTAGCCAGATTAATTTATGGATTTAGGATATCGCTAATCTTTGGTTTAAGTTTAGCAATCACTGGCACCATTGTTGGATGCATGCTAGGCGGAATTCAAGGATATTTCGGTGGTTGGATAGATTTAATTGGGCAAAGGTTTATTGAGATCTGGGGCTCGATGCCAAGGCTATACTTATTAATTATTCTAAGCTCTTTGCTAACTCCGTCATTACTCTTGTTGTTTTTCATATTAAACCTTACCGCCTGGATGGGAATTGCGGCATATATTAGAGCGGAATTCCTAAAGTCTAGAAATTTAGAGTATGTCAAAGCGGCAAAGGCAATGGGCGTTTCAAACTTTGAAATAATGAGGCGTCATATACTGCCGAACTCTTTAACGCCTGTTGTTACTTTTTTCCCATTTGAGGTAACGGCAGGTATATTGGCTTTAGTAAGCCTTGATTATCTAAATTTGGGTGTTCCTAGTCCTTCTCCCAGCATGGGCGAGTTATTGGCTCAAGGAAAAAACAATTTGCAGGCCGACTGGATTATTTTACCGACCTTTCTTACTCTTACAATCACGCTGTCTTTGCTAACTTTTGTTGGCGAAGGAGTGCGAAACGCTTTTGATCCGAAAAAAAATTAAATGGATTTTTATTAGCCTACCTATGCTTCTTAATGTTCTTAATCTAAAAACGCACTTTCGTGTGGGGTTTGATAAAACCGCAAAGGCTGTTAATGGGGTTTCTTTCGAACTAAAGCCAGGGAAAACATTGGCTCTGGTTGGCGAGTCTGGATGTGGAAAAAGTCAAACTGCCTATTCAATTATACGTTTGTTAGCCGAAAACGGATTTCATCCCGAAGGTAAAATTGTTTTTGACGGGCAAGATCTTATGAAGTTTTCAGAAGACGAAATGCGTAACATACGAGGTAACGATATAGGGATGATATTTCAGGAACCCATGACTTCCCTGAATCCTCTTTATCGTATAGGAAATCAATTAGAAGAACCTCTTAGGCTTCATCGAAAATTAGAGAAAGGTCCCGCTCGTATTCGCGCTCTAGAATTGCTTAAACAAGTAGGAATACCCGATCCTGAAAACCGAATTGACAACTTTCCTCATGAGCTTTCAGGAGGAATGAAGCAACGCGTTATGATCGCTATGGCTTTAGCGTGCGAACCAAAGGTTTTAATAGCCGACGAGCCAACCACAGCGCTTGACGTTACCATTCAGGCGCAAGTCTTAAGGCTTATGGCAGATTTACAAAAACAAACGGGTATGGCAATTCTCTTGATTACGCACGACTTGGGAATTGTTAATCAAATGGCCGATGAAATTTGCGTAATGTATGCGGGTAAAGTTGTAGAGCAAGGCTCTAGAGAACAAATTCTTAAAGAACGAGCTCACCCCTATACACGGAAATTGTTTGATTCTATTCCTAAGTCCGACGATTCCACTTATTATTTAAATACTATAGAGGGTATTGTTCCACCAGCCACAGAGTATGGAGAAGGATGTCTGTTTTACAATAGATGTTCGGTAGCTTTTGATAAATGTATTAAAAACGACAGTCCATTACATTTGATCAATACAGGGCATAAAGCCGCTTGTCACCTTTTAGAAAATGGTCAATCCATCGAAACCATAGCAATAGAAAAGCGCCTTGCCCCAAAGAGAAAAATTTTACCTGAAACGTTAATCGAAACTAAAAATCTTAAAACATGGTTTCCTGTGAGACGCGGTGTGTTTCGTCGAATTGCGGCTTATGTCAAGGCGGTTGATAATGTGGACATAGAGCTTAAACGAGGTTCAACTTTAGGTCTTGTAGGAGAATCCGGCTGTGGAAAAACAACTTTAGGAGAATCTATTCTTAGGTTAAATAACCAAGCTGATGGCAAAGTTTTATATCAAAACCAAAATATTTTAGACTTAGACACCCCGAAGCTAAAACAAATTAGAAAATATTTACAGGCAGTTTTTCAAGATCCATATGGGGCTCTTTCCCCAAGAATGACCATTGAAGAAATTGTTGGCGAAGGTTTACGTGTTCATTATCCAAGTTTAAGCGCCTCACAAAAACTCAAAAAAGTTGAAAACGCATTAGCCGAAGTTGGGCTTCCTCCAACGGTTGTGGAACGTTATCCTCACGAATTTTCTGGAGGACAGAGGCAACGAATTGGAATTGCGCGAGCGTTAATTTTAGAACCGGAATTTATCCTATTGGACGAACCTACAAGCGCTTTAGATGTTTCCGTTCAAGCTCAAGTGTTAAATCTTTTACGCGATTTACAACACAAAAAACAACTCACATATTTGTTTATAACGCATAATCTGAATGTGGTGCGTTATATAGCCGATACTGTAGGAATCATGTACTTGGGAAGAATTGTTGAATATGGCTCGGTAGAAGAGATATTTAGAAAACCTAAACATCCATATACTGAATCGCTTTTAGAAGCGGTTCCCAGTCTAACGGAAAAGAAACCATTTGAGCCATTAGTTGGCGACGTTCCCTCCCCGCTTTATCCTCCTCAGGGGTGCCACTTCCATCCTCGATGCCCAATTTATCTTAATGAACCAGAAGGTTCAACTTTGAAAAATAAGTGCAAAACGACCTACCCTGACGAAAAAGGTTCAAAATCTGACTATGCTCGTTGTCATGCCGTCTAATAAGCTTAATTAAAAACATGCCTAAGTATAAACCCTGGTTTCGGGTATTGAAAATAAGTTTCACATGCAAAAATTTATTTATTGAGGGTTTGGAAAGAGTTTGTTAGAATTAACGCTTAAAAAGTTAAAATACATTGATATATTCGGCAGATCCTGGCTTTTTATAATTTTTAGACGGTTTCTCGCTGTGTATACAAGAATATCCTATTAAGAATAAAAAATGACTCCCAAAAAAATACTTTTATTTTTGTTATCATTTATGTTGTTTGGTTGCGAGATAATCCCAATCACCCCAGACAAAGAAACTTTGAAAACTCTTAACCTTGAAACAGCCAAAAAAACCCTCAAAATGAACTGTCCGGCTTGTAAAGAAACGACGGTCGATTTGAGTTGTGATAATGGCTATTATGTCGACGATGCCAAAACCGAAAACGCCATAAACTATCCATATCATGATTTAGTTGTGATCTGTTATGCGGAAAATATGGAAATAAAAGGGCGGCAGACTGATTGTATTTCTAGCTCAAATTCTAATAAAAGAAAATTACCCTATATTGAACTAAAAGCAATAAAAGGGAAAGAGCTATGTAACGCTGCATTTAGCGTTATCAATCATTATCGCGAATTGCAAGGAATTGGCCAGTGGGACTATTACAGTCAAAAGGCCATGCCCGAAAAATGAGGAAAAAAACATTAATCAAAAACGATTTAGGCGGGCGTTTGCTTATCTGGCGTAAAAGCCAAAAGCTAACTTTAGAAAAACTAGCTAAACAACTTGGAACAGGGATAACCACGCTTTCTGAAATCGAAACTAATAAAAGTTTGCCTTCTATCGATACGCTTGCGAGGCTTTATAAAAAAAGTAATATAAATATATTTTGGCTGATGTTCAAAGAAGAAGAGATGATCAAAGAAGAGATAAAACTTGATAATGATTAAGTGTAGAAGCTAGGATTTTATCCTACAGCTACCCTTCCTCGTTCGGTTGTCAGTTCAGTAATATTTTGAAGGCCTTATTCATTCAATTGAACCAAAATTAATTGGGATTTTTGTTTAGCTGTAAATTGCAATCCTCTACCACGGATCAAGTCTCCTTCAGAAATCTCCAGTTCATTTGCTGTGCCTTCTCCTAAACTTAAATAAGCGATAAAATCTCCTTCTACTATAAAACTCTGATTTTCATTCATTTTCGCCACATCTACTAAAGTATGGCTGTCAAAAGTTTCGCTTTGATCTTTGGCGCCCCCGTATACTCGCGTCCCCTTTCCCCAATCAGGTTGATACAATTTGTATCCAGCAGGTTCTCCCTCCTTTTCTGGAAGAACCCAAAGCTGGAGTACCCTGTTTTCTGTATCATCGGGGTTGATCTCGTTATGCGAGAACCCTTCGCCTCCCGCACGTTGGACCTGTATCTGCAATGCAGACAGATCCTGT
The DNA here is from genome assembly GCA_038154245.1 of Nitrospinales bacterium. GTDB lineage: Bacteria > Nitrospinota > Nitrospinia > Nitrospinales > JAJDAT01 > JAJDAT01. The sequence goes on from JAYOZP010000087.1 coordinate 8,967, forward strand.
CCGTTTTCCAACGAACCCTCATGCGAAAGCCGACCCTCCAAAACGAAAGTAATAACATCGATTTCCTTGTGACTGTGCATCCTTGTGGTCCCTTTTGGATTAAATTTAGAATCCGCCAGGTAAGCGAAATTGCCTATCCCTCGCCAGGATGTCTCTTCTATATCGTCACCCAGAGCCCTAGGGTCCTCTACCAGGTAATATTCTCTGAGGTCGGCAAATCCACCCTGTTTAAGATCGCCACGATGTAGGATTTCCATAATTCAATCCACCTTTCGACCATAAAGTTGTAACTTCTATTTTAAGGATAGCTGATATAACCATTCTATCCCAACCTAACAGTCCGATCTTTTCTTAGCTAGTGCCTTTAAATCATATCTTTAAATTCATCCTCGTTTATAACTTTTATTTCTAATTTTTGAGCTTTAGTAAGTTTAGAGCCAGCGTCGGAACCTGCAACCACGTAGTCGGTTTTAGCGGATACGCTTGAAGTTACTCTTCCTCCTAGCGCTAGGATTTTCTTCTTTGCGGTATCGCGAGTCATTGTCTCTAGCGTTCCAGTTAATACAAACTGCTTTCCTTTTAAGCTATCGCCAAATTCTTTTTTAGGAGCGTCGGTTTTTAAACCCTTTCCCGATAATCTTTTTAAAGCGTTTAAATTTTCTTCATCGCCAAAATAGATCGTCAGGCTTTCAACAATTTTAGGTCCGATTTCGTCAATAGCTTCTAAGTCTTCTGTCGAAGCATTTAATATATTGTCCAAAGTACCAAAGTTATCCGCTAAAACAGTCGCTACCCTTTGTCCTACAAACCGTATTCCCAAACCGTAAACCAACCTAGCCAGACCAGCCTCTTTACTCTTTTCAATTGAATCTATTAAGTTCTGTGCTGATTTTTCGGCTAGTCTTTCTAAAGGAATTAATTGGTCGATTTTTAAGTCGTAAAAATCTGAAAACTCTTTAACCAACTTTTCATTCACTAATTGTTCTAATATAGCGGGTCCCAGATGATCAATATCCATCGCGTCGCGGGAAGCAAAGTGCAGTAGTCTTTCTTTTAATTGGGCGGGACAATAAGGGTTCACGCAACGCCATGCGGCCTCTCCTTCTTCTCGAACAATAGTTTCGGAACATTCAGGGCACTGTTTAGGCATTTCAAATTTATCGCCGCGTTTGCCGATCTTTTTCTCTATGATACGTATGACTTTAGGAATAATTTCTCCGGCTTTTTTAATTACCGCTTCGTCCCCTATCCGGATATCTAATCTTTTAACTTCATCTTCATTATGCAAAGTCGCTCTACTAACCGTTGAACCAGAAAGAAAAACGGGTTCTAAAAGCGCCACTGGGGTTATAGAACCAGTTCTGCCGACCTGGCAGATTATATCTTTGACTGTCGTAACCGCATGCTCTGGTTCGTATTTGTATGAAACGGCCCATCTAGGGTGTTTATTAGTCGCTCCCAATTTATCTTGAAACGCAAAAGCATTAATTTTAATAACTAGTCCGTCAACGTCGTAGTTTATTTCGTTTTTACGCGTTTCCCATTGGTTGACGATTTCAAAAATATCCTCAAAACTTTTACATAGAACCGTTTCTGGATTGGTGCGGAATCCTTGTGATTTTAAAAATTCTAAAGATTCGAAATGAGAAACAAATCGTTCGCGTTCGCCTACGGTATACATAAAAATATTTAACGGACGGTTTGCCGTTATAGTGGAATCGAGCAGCCTTAAGGAGCCTGCGGCTGCATTACGGGGGTTTGCAAAAGTAGGTTCTTCATTTTCTTCGCGAGAATGATTTAGCTTTTCAAATGCGTCTCGCTCCATATAAACTTCGCCTCGAACTTCTAGTTTTCTTGTTTCTTTAATTCGTAGAGGAATGGATTTGATAGTTTTTAAGTTTGCCGTAACATCTTCGCCAACTTTGCCGTCTCCTCGTGTCGCTCCTTGGATTAATACTCCATTTTCATAAACCAGAGTGACTCCCAATCCGTCAATTTTTAACTCGACAACATATTCAATTTCTTTGTCTGAACCCAGATTTTTGACCATACGCTCATGAAATTTTTTTAATTCCTCAACGTTGTATGTGTTGTCCAAGCTGAGCATTGGATATTGATGGACAACAGGAGCAAATTTTTCAGAAGCTTTTCCTCCAACTCTTTGTGAAGGAGAATCTTTAGTTGCCCATTCCGGATATTTTTCTTCTAATTTTTTTAATTCTTCTGAGAGTCGGTCAAAATCACGGTCAGATATTTCAGGATTATCTTCAACATAGTACAGTCGTTCGTGTTTTTGTATTTCTTGGCGTAGCCATCCCAAACGTTTTTTATCATCGTTTGACATATAAATAAAATTCCTAAATAAACGTTATTACCAAAGCTGAATAATAAAACTGGGAGTTAATTTTAGGTTGGAAATATTAAAATTAAAAACGTTATTTTTGAGTTAAATAAAGGTTTTTAATTTAAAGCGGGGTATATGATTGGATAATATTTGTAATTTCACGAAAGCTAAATTGAATATAATCCATTACAAAGCTGCATAATGGATTATATTCAAGATACTAAATTTCAATCTTTGCAGAGTTTTATATTCTAGTGATGATGACCGCCAGGTCCATGAGCATGACCATGTTGCAACTCTTCTTGTGTCGCCTCTCTTATACTTAAAACTTCTATTGAGAAATGAAGCGTTTGACCCGCTAAAGGATGATTGCCATCAATAAAAACTTCATCGCCTTCAATTTTTTCAACGGTGAAGTTTTGATGTTTTCCATCTCCTAAGTCAGCGGTAAATTGCATTCCAATTTTAACTTCAACGTCTTTAGGAAACATCGACATTTCCGTTTTTATTTTTAATTGAGGAACGTGTTCTCCATAACCCTCTGTAGGGGGAACGACAACATCTTTTGTACTTCCGATTAAAAGACCTTCCAAAGCTTTTTCTAGCCCTGGCACAATTTGCCCAACTCCGTGAAGGTATTGCAGTGGGTCGCCTGCTCCAGCGCTATCAAGCTCCTCGCCATCGGAGTTTTTTAGTGTATAAGCAAGACCAACTACCATATTATTTTTTACCATTATTTTTCTCCAGATTTAGGCATAAAAAAAGCCTCAAACAGCCACTCATTGGGGCTAATACTTGCTCCTAGCGGCTCATTGGGGCTTTTGGCTATAAACGCTTTAATTAGCTAAATTTGACTCTAACGTAAAAAAGGATAAATTTCAACCGAAGGGGTAAAACTAAAAATAGACTACTTCATTAGTTTGATTAAATTTCCTGCGGCATAAGCTCTTACAACCGGTAAAGAATCATAAATTGAGTTTAATAATAAAGGCCAAGCTTCTACACCGCCCATCATACCGGCAGAACGGACTGCGGAGGTTCTTACGCGTGAGTTCGAATCTTTTATAGCTTGCGCTAAAAGTCTTCCTCTGTTTTTTAAATTAGTTTTTCCTAAAATCCTAGCCGTTGCGCTTCTAACTCCATAATCAGAATTTTGCAAAGAATCTCTAAAAACATTCTCGCAAGCAGATTGTTTATCCGCGTCTAAAGCGGCGGCGGCAGCTAATCTTACTAAAGGATCGGGATTGTCGCAAAACTGGGCAAATAAGCTCATTCCCGGGTGAGAAGTTAACCGACCCAAGGCCGTTAAGGCTTCACGCTGAACAAATGGATTTTTATGCAAAGTTAAACGAACTATCTTCTCTAGCATTTTTGGAGATACTTTTTCCCCTATAGCTTTAAGGCTATAAAATATTATTTCTCCTTCAGGGTCGTCGAGTAGTTTGACTAAGGTTTTAACAGAAGCTTTATTCCCTATTTTCCCTAAATAACCTATTGCTTGGTATCTTAAAGCGACGTCTCCACTTTTTGCCGCGTTGATCAAAGTTTTCAAATGACCATTTTTATTAAGCCGAACTAATGAAGCTGCTGCGGCAAATTGAACTGTTGGATCAGGGGCGCTTAAATTGGATTCTAAAACTGGAATGGTGTTTTTGCCTCCAAGTTCTCCTAATATTTCTAAAGCTTCCGCTTTCACCCAAACGTCGGAATCTGAGCTTAGCTTATGTGCTAGTTCCAGAGCTTTTTTAGGGGCTATTTTTCTATATCCTTTAAAAGCAAAAAGCCGAGCGGTTGGATAAGGGTCTTCAATACCCTTGTCTAGAATTGGCAAAGCCAATTCACTTTCCGATTCCCCCGCTGCTCTTATTGCTGCGCTTCGCACAAATGCGTTTTCGTTTTCAACAGTTTCTAATAATACTTTTAAACAGTTTTTGAGAATTCTATTGGCTGTTTCCGATGGACGTTCTTTCTCTACCTTTTTAGCAGTAGGATCGGCAAAAGAGATCGTTTGATGGAAAATTCCACATAAAACTAGGAAGAAAATATAAATTGAGATTCTTAAATTTTTTATCAAGATAACCTTCTTAAAGCTTGGAAATCATTCCGTTAGTAGTGCGTCTAAATTGTTTAGAATGGATTCCTTTTCTATCGTCCCTATAGAGTTTTGCGCCAGAGATTTAATAAGACTCAAATGCCTTTTATAGATTTCAATTTCTTTAATTTTATCTCTTTTTACGAAACCGTTAAGCAGAATTTCGCACTTTTTTACTAGTATTTCTAAAACTGCGTCAGACTGTTTTTTTGAAAGAGTTTCTGAACCCAAAAGCTTGGATAAAGAGTATACTCGGAACCGATCCATCCCCCAAAACTTTCTAGATAATTGATCCGAATGTCCGCCGTATTTAATTAAAAGTTTTTGCTCGATATAACCAAAAGTAAATTTCGAAGACATTCTTAACCAAAGGTCGTAATCTTCGCATGCGGGTAATTTGGTATCAAAACCCCCATTTTGTCTCAAGATATTTGTTCTGATCATTACGGAACTTGGACTAACAATACAAAGCGGTAAACTCTGAAAAAATATGTCCCCTGAATACTTTTTATGCTTTTCCCCTGGGTTTACACGCACTCCATTTCTAATCCAAACTTCGTCCGTCTGACAAGCTGCCACTTCAGGATGTTTTTCCAGCCATTCTGTTTGGACTTCCAGTTTTTTGGTTTCCCATAAGTCGTCAGAGTCTAAAAAAGAAATGTAATTACCTTTTGCTAACTCAATGCCACGATTTCGAGCGTAAGAAACTCCTTTGTTTTCGGATAGTACGGTTAATTTAACAAGAGAATATTTATTAAGAAGAATTTGAGTGTTATCTGTTGAACCGTCGTCAATAATAATAATCTCAAAGTCTCTAAATGTTTGCTTTAAAACGGAGTTTATCGTTTTTTCTAGCAAGTGAGAGCGGTTAAACGTTGGAATAATTACGGAAACTAAAGGATTTGTTTTCATTATGCGTTGAGTTTTGAACAAATCATCAAATATCTGTGACGGGCTATCCAAATTATAAGAATTTTTCAAAAAATCCTAAAGATTAAAAAAATAAATAGCAAATTAATAAACTGGGACCATAATAAAAAGCGAATATGTGATTATTTGCTTTCGATATTCATTTCCCCTTGAAATTCCAAATATTTGCCTTTTGCTTTTAAGGTTCACTCCCCTATAAAAGGCTTGACAAAAAAGCTAATTTTCACGATAGTAGGTGTTTCGCTTTAATAAATGTAAACTTCCCCTCATTCGGAATAATTACCCGAACCTAAACTTTATAATAATCCTGAAATTTTGGACTTTGAATGGAATTATGGAATTTAGCGAAGTAACGACTCTTTTTAAAGACGACCTTAAACGAGTAGAAAAAGAAATTAAGAAGAATATTCAATCCCAAATTTCTTTGATCCCTCAAATAAGCGGCTATTTAATGGATGGCGGCGGCAAACGGATTCGTCCACTATTAGTCCTTTTGGCTTCAAAATTATGCAAAGGCGATATTACCGATAGGGTTATTAAGCACGCATGTTCTATTGAGTTTATCCATGCAGCAACGCTGCTTCATGACGATGTTGTCGATGAAACTACCGTTAGAAGAGGTCGTGAAACCGTAAATACTAAGTGGGGTAGCGACGCTAGTATCTTATTAGGCGATTATCTCATTTCTCAATCGATCCTATTAATTGCCTACGACGCCGATCCTAGAACGATTCAATCAATTGCTGAAGCGGCAAAGGAATTAGTCGAAGGCGGTATTAAGGAATTTACTTCCGCTCGTAAACTCTCTATAACTGAAGAACAATATTTAGATATTATTTATAAAAAAACGGGTTCTATCATTTCTGTTAGTTGTAAATTAGGCGCTATTTTATCTGGCGCCGATTCAATGGCGGAAAGATCGTTAGTAGAGTTTGGCAAAAATATTGGTATCGCCTTCCAACTTGTCGATGATGTAATGGACTACGATAGCTCGGAAGAATTACTGGGAAAACCAGTTGGAACAGACTTTAAAGAAGGTCATGTTACCCTACCCTTGCTCTATTTATATAGAAACTCAAACTCCTCATTTAAAAGGGATATTGAGGCGTTTGTACAAAACGATAAGTTGACGGATGAAGAATTTTATTATGTTCAAGATAAAATGAGAGAAGGCAAAGCAATTGATTATACTCTTGAATTAGCCCGAGACTATGTTGACAAAGCTAAGACCTTTTTAAATCCATCAATTTTTAAAGAATCTGAATATTTAGAAGCGTCGTTTGCAATTGCCGATAATATTATTGAACGTCATTTAGCGACCCGTCCAGCTTTAAATCAGACTTAATACTTCCCATAAGCCTTCGCGGCTACTACTCCAGCAACATTTAATTGAATTTTAGATGTCTCATGCAACGGTAAATTTGGCGATTGAGGCGATACGGTATTTTTTAACTAACGGAAAACCTCTTCCTCGACCTGAGAATTTAGGTATAGAGTTCGATGAAAAATTTGCTGTTTTTGTATCTATTAAGCAAGATAAGAAGCTTCGCGGTTGTATAGGATCTATAACTCCCAAAACTTCAAATTTGGGAAATGAAATCATTTTGAACGCGGTCAAAGCGGCGACAAAAGATCCAAGATTCCCTCCTATTTCAAAATTAGAACTTTCTTCGAATCTATCCTTTTCCGTAGATGTGTTGACGCCGTTAGAACCTATAAAGGACTTATCAAATCACGACCCTAAAAAATATGGATTAGTAATTAAGCTGGGTGGTAAATCAGGGCTTTTATTGCCTAGTTTGGATGGGGTGAAAACTGCGGAAAAACAATTAGAAATTTGCCAGAAAAAAGCGGGAATTGAAACTTCCAATAATATTGAAATGTTTCGCTTTGAAGTAAAACGATACTTTTAGATCAAAAAAATACCCCTCCCAACAAAGTTGAGAGGGGTAGATAAGAACTTATACCTAACCTACATAAGCGCACTTACTTGCTGGGGTACGTGTATCCATATTTTTACCCCGATTGGTGTGATCGTCGATTTCTGCAGCGCAACCAATCATTCGGCCAAATAAGAACGTCGCAAAACTAGCGGTTTCAATATCGCTATCCGCCAGAGTTCCCGCTTTAAACTCTTTCCACACCATCTTCAACAAAATAACGGCGATTACTGCGTCAACGTTAACGCAGTATACATTTTTGGTCACTTTGGCCTTAAATAGTCCTTGAACTAAGTGGTGATAAAAGTCTAAAAATACGTTATAAAGTCCCTTTTCTTTAAAGAGACCGCTTACAAATTGCTCTCTTGGATCGTAGTTAACATCCTTACCTTTAAACACAGGATGATTAACACAAGGGATTTTACCGTAGTTCAAATTCCCAATTGCTTTTTGAGCTTTTTTGTAATCCCCATATTCTTTAGAATAATCAACGGCAATTTTTTCAAGGTCAATACCGTGGTTAGAATCAGCTGGATCAGTTAAGGACGTATCTTTAAATTTTTCCATTAAAAAAGCTGCCGCTTCATAACCATTACCACCATGGGCAAATCCAGTGTGAGTCAAAAAGCCGATAAAAGCTTTGTTTAGCTGAACGCGGCTTGGGTCTTCAGGACCGTCGGCGCTAACTGCTCCTTTTGAACCTTGAGCGGAAATTGTTCCTGGACCATTAGTGATAATTAAACCAAGTAAAACTTGGAATTCATATAACTCCCCTTCGGATGGCGCTCTACCTAACAAGGCCATAAAGGCGGTTTTTGTGAATGAGGTTGTGACTAATTCAGCCATCCCTACTCCACAAAAATAATCGTCGCCATGACGCGATGATGGAGCGGTTACGCCCACTAACGAGCTAAAGATTTTTGAATTCCAAGGCAACCTGATAAGAGTGTCTTTTGTGATTTTCTTGCCTCGTAATGAAGCCCAACCAATTGTGGTCCAAATAGCCGCCAAGACAGTGTCTTTTCCAACATGACCGCCATGTTTTTTGGCCATTTCTTCACAGAACTTAGTGAAAACAGAACCGCCTTTTTTATTAATGGCTTCTAACATGCCTTTTGCGCAAGGGCTTTCCTCCGAATCTACCAAAGCGTCTTTATGAGCATCGGCTGAACTTAAGATATCGGAGAAATCAAAATCACCGGTAACATCGGTCAATGTGGTGGATTGGAAAAGTTCTAATAACGCAGCCGAAGCGTTCATTGCTTTTTCAGCTTCTTTTTTACCAATAATTCCCAAAGCTGTCGCAACAACGGTGTTCGGTGAATTGCCATTTTCTTTTGAGGCTTCAGCGGCAATTAACGCAGGATGCCCTTTCATATTAACGTAACTATTAAGGGCGATATTAGCCAAAGCTTCGCCAGTTTCACAAGTTCTTTGGCGAATTAATGAAAAGACCAGATTAGATTCGAAAGTGCTTTTTGAAGCGTCCAAAATAGATTCGTTATGAATTTTGGAAACTTGCGTTTTCGGATCCATCATGGAAGCGCCACTAGCGTCTTTCAAAGTTTCTCTAGAAAATTGCGCTCCTACTTGTTTGTCTAAAGCCGCTATTTGTTGGTTATAGGGCTCGGCGGCTTCGACAGTTTTGACGTCTAATTCAGCCGGAAGGTTAATTCCATTATTATTGGCAAACCAGCACTTTAAATCTAAGTTACCTTTTGGCTCAAAATCTTTTTTGACGCCGTTTAATTCCATAACTTTAGTCAAAGCTTCAGGGATATGAGCTATGTTGGTAACTAAAGCTCCTTTTTTAGAAACATGTTGGTTATCTTCAGAAGTAAAAATGCCCTTGGTGCCAAAATATTCCATAAACCATTTTTCTTTGGCGAAAGCGTCGTCCCCAGAACCAGCTAACGAACCGGCATGTCCGCAAGCGGAGGTTAATTTTGCTTTCCAACGACCAACAACACAGGCAACGATTGGTTTATCTGACTGGATACCGTATTCATAATATCCGCCCGGTTCGCTATATAAGACAGCTACTTTTGAACGCTCGTCTTTATTAAACGCATATAAAAACTCTTTAGGGCCATATTGGATATAAACGTCTTTTCCACTGGAAACCGACGTGGTTGTTCCCCAACCAGATGTCGCTAAATAAACCGCAATAGTAGTTGTGAAGTTTCCAGAGTTAGAGAAAAGAGCTACGCTTCCTTTAACAAGAGATTCTTCAGGAGAATTTCCGCCCAAAGCTCCGCCTAGGCGAATATGATTCCAAGCGTCTGCAAAACCTAAGCAGTTACCGCCAAATAAATCGACTCCGTTGGTTTGGCAAATTGCTCGCATAATTCGAGCGTCTTTTACCGCTACTTTTTCAGTAAGGATTATGACTTTTTTCAAGTCCGGGTTACAACGAACCGCTTCGGCAACGCCGTCTTTTACGCCTGATGGGGGCAAATAAACAACACAAGTATTAAATTTGTGACCTGCGGCCATTCCTTCTTTAATTGAGTTATAACAAGGAATTTTTCCAAGTTTTGTAGGTAATGCTTTACCGCCTTTACCGGGGCCAGTGCCAAAAACAATATTTCCTCCGGAATATTCATGGCTTATTGGAGTTACTCCAGAACTCTCTTTACCTAACATATTTAAAACAACAACCTTATCGTCTTTTGTAGCCAATTCAGATAAGGAATTAATTCCTACGTAGTATGGAAAATCTCCTACACCCTGTTGATGCATTATGAAACTCCTCCCAAAATCCGGGTAACAACCTATAAATTTATATTTTTAGTTTAGTTTTAATTTCTTCTTTGCCGCCCTCAAGCATCCATTTATTGACCTTGTGGACGTAATTGATGACTTCAGACATAGCGCTGTCATGACCAAAAAATCGGTATGGTAACCCTAGAGAATCTAAAATGTCTCGTAAATAAGCCATTCCGCGAATCAGGTTTGGACCACCACGACCAACAACAACGAAAATCGGAACTGGACCATGAGTCTGGAAGTATGACTTAACTGCGTCGCCTATAGCGCGAAAAGTCTCGTAAATATCGGTATTATTAGCTTTACCCCCAATAATAAATAAAACATTGGATTGTTCGAGCCAATGTTTAAATGTAATCCTAGAAATATCATTCATCTTGGCGTAAGGAGGGTTTCCGCCGAAATCCGAGGAAATCGTTGCGTAATCTCCTAACAACTCAGTAACCATTGCATTTGCCCCACCGCCAAAAGTAGGCGCGGTTATGGTGCCTTGGTCGTTGATAACAAAAACGTCGCTTTGCCCTTGATAAGTTCGAAGCTGATTAATTTCTTGTTCAAACTCTGAGTAATCAGAAGCGAATAAATGGCTTGGTAAGTGGAGCCGTTTCCAAGCAGGATCGTCTTGGTCAAATGCGCATTTGAAGTCGCAAGCTACCGGTACGTAGCGGCCATTAACATTTTGCATTCGAATTGGATTTAATTCTAATTGCAACATGCCATAGTTGTTATAAAGGTCCCAAAGTTTTGGTAGATTCTGAACCAAAGGACTGATTATTGCCGGTGGAGCTCCTAAATCCGTTAATGCATTGGAAACGTGGAAAGCTTTTAATCCAGTCAAAGGATCAAATGGAACTTCCTTTATTTTTTCTTTTTCTAATTCTTCAATGTCCACACCGCCATGATGCGTTATAGTCATAGTAGGGGCGCGATAAATAGTGCTTTCCGAAATAGAAAAATAAACTTCATAATCAGCAGGAACACCG
>JAYOZP010000088.1:0-19837 GCA_038154245.1 Nitrospinales bacterium
GTTTAGAGGTTTTCCTCTAACCCCATCTATAAATGGAATCTCAGGAATAAGCTTCTTGTATTCCTGACGAATGGTTAATTTCAGGCTGTCAGCAAATTCCTTTCCATAGCGTTTAACGAGAGAATCTTCCATCAAAGCCAAAGTCCGATCAAACTCTTTTAAAAGCGCTTCTTTTCTACTTTTGTAATAGCCGGTTATATGATTAGACATATTCTCTTATTTTTCAAAATGGTAAAAGCTTCATCAAATTGAGACCTGATTATATATAGTAGAGACTTCCCATATAAGGTTTATTCTTCCCAAAAAGGTTACTTTTTGGTGACTGCTTGTTTTTTTCTGCAAGTGGTTTAGCATAAGCAGGGCGAAAGGAATCGGTTTTCCTTAGAAAGCCTATAAGAGAATGGAATAAATTTTACCTAGATCCTTTGTCGCCTTTTCAAGGCTCCTCCAGGATGACGGTTAGATGAGATAATATTTGAAGCAATAATTCTCTACAAAAGATATTTTCTTATTTTCCCTTTAAAAACAAAAGGAAGACGCGCTTATACGGACTCAGCGTGACATTTTATAAAATTTCGGAATATTTGATAATTTCTCCAACTCCTTTTAATATAGAAACGTAAAAAGCGGATAATCTCCCGCAACTAAAAGTCCTAACTAGATATTTCAATGAATCGTCTTCATCTATATATTTTTTTGAATTCAAAAAAACCTATCTTTCTTTTTGTCTTTCTCATCTTCGGCGTTATCCAATCCGGTTGTACAAAAGTCGGTCCGGATTATGTTCCGCCACAAATGCCGATGCCGGAAAAATTCAATAAAGCGCCAGAAAACTTCAAGAGCGCTCAAACCCAGGATTCAAAAACCGATTCCGCATAACCAGAAGAAAAAGAAAAACCAAAACTTGTCGAACCTAAAGATTTGGTCAAATGGTGGAAAACTTTAGACGACGCTGTTTTAACAAGTCTGGTTGAACGCGCCGTCAAAGGAAATCTCGATCTAAAATTGGCGCAAGCGCGAGTGAAAGAAGAACGCGCCCGACGCGGCGTCGCACGAGCGGACCGTTTCCCAACCGTCACCGGCGACGGCGGCGTAACGCGACAAAAAACCAGCGGCCAGGTAGGTTTGCCCGAACAAACTAACTCTTTATATAATTCAGGGTTTGACGCTACCTGGGAAGCCGATTTGTTTGGTGGAATTCGACGCGCTGTCGAGTCGGCGGAGGCGTCTGTTGAAGCAAGCCAAGAAGCGCTTAACGACACTTTGGTCACCCTGGTATCCGAAGCGGCTCTCAATTATGTCGAAATCAGAACGTTTCAGGCCCGATTGGCCGCCGCGCAAAAAAACCAAAAAGCGCAGGAAGCCACCTTTCAGTTAGTGATGGATCGATTGGAAGCGGGAATCACCACTACCCTAACGCTTGAACAGGCAAGATATAATCTTGAAAACACCAAATCGCAAATCCCAACTTTAAGAATTGGGTTCGAACAGGCGATGAATCGGCTATCGGTTTTGCTTGGAAAATTCCCCGGTTCGGTCAATGATGAATTAAAAAAATTCAAACCTATTCCCGTAACTCCTATAGACGTTGTTGTGGGCGTTCCCGCAAACGTGATGCGACGACGGCCAGACGTACGCCAGGCGGAAAGAAAACTAGCGGCGCAAACGGCTCAGATTGGAGTCGCAACTGCGGAGCTTTATCCCAAGTTACAACTATTAGGCTCGGTTGGTTTGGAGTCCACTTCCATGAGCAGTCTTTTTACGGGAGGAGCTGGAGCTTTTTCAATCGGCCCAAGAATTACCTGGAATATTTTTAACGCCGGACGTGTGCGCAATAATATAAAGATCCAGGACGCCAAGCAGGAGCAAGCTTTAATCTCTTACGAGGCTTCGATATTAACGGCGCTCAACGACGTCGAACACTCATTAATGGCGTACGCAGACGAACAAATTAGAAGACAAGCGTTGATCAAATCCACCGAAGCGTCGCAACGCGCCGTGGACTTAGCGCAAGAACTATATGTTTCCGGTCTCAAAGATTTTTTAAGCGTTCTTGAGGCGCAACGATCTTTGTTCTCTTTTCAAGATCAATTAGCGGTGAGCGAAGGGGCGGTAGTTTCAAACTTAATCCGACTCTATAAAGCCTTGGGCGGCGGTTGGGAACCGATTCGCGATAACGCGCAAGCTAAAGTTCCTACTTCTTAATTCTTTTTAACCGCAAAGACGCAAAGAGCGCAAAGAAGGCAAAGATGAAAGAGAATGAATGGTCCAATAAAATTATTGGCGCTTGTATTGAAGTCCACAAAACACTTGGTCCAGGGCTATTGGAAAACATATATCAACAATGTTTGGCGCGTGAATTTTCTTTGCAAGGTATCTCTTTCCAAAAAGAGATATCCAAGCCCGTCTCTTATAAAGACGTTTTAATGGAATGTGGTCTCCGTTTAGACTTTATAGTGGATAACCGGGTTATAGTCGAACTCAAAGCTGTGGAAAGTTTATTACCTGTGCATAAGTCTCAGGTAATAACCTATTTAAAACTTACTGGCTGCAAATTAGGCCTTTTAATCAATTTTAATGTCCCAATACTTAAAGATGGAATCGAACGAGTTGCTCCTGACCTTTAGTTCTTTGCGTCCGCAGCCTGTCCTGAGCAAGCCGAAGGGCGACTTTGCGGTAAAAAAGCTTTGCCTGCAATTTTTCCTATAACAGGTTAGTTAGTTTAATAAATATACTTATAAAAGGAAATTTAAGTGAAACGGTTCAGTATCCTTTATTACATATTAGGAATCGCGTTGATTTTATTCGGAACCGGTTGCGGGGATCAAGCTAGCATGGCCGCCCCTCCAACTACGCCCCCTCCCCCTGTGGTGACGGTCGCTCCTGTCGTTCAGGAAGACGTTACCAAAGTTTATGAACTGGTAGGAAGGACAGGCGCAAAAAAAACGGTAAATATTGTTGCGCGCGTTCAGGGTTATTTAGAAAAAAGAACCTTTAAAGCCGGCGAAGACGTCAAAAAAGGCGATCTCCTTTTCGTTATTGAACAAGAACCCTATGAAATAAAAGTGAGAGCCGCCAAAGCGGGTTTCGCAGACGCAAAAGCGGCTTTACAAAACGCTCAAACCTATTTAAGACGTCTCAGTTCCGTTAGAAAGGGAGCGGTTTCGCAAACAGATCTGGATAAAGCCAGAAGCGACGAATTAAGGGCAAAAGCCCAGTTATTAAACGCTAAAGCCAACTGGGACGAAGCAAAACTAAACCTAAGATACACTAAAATCCGTTCTCCAATAGATGGCAGAATTGGCCGACCCGCCGTTAGCATTGGTAACTTAGTTTCCCCAACGACAGGGACATTGGCGACCATCGTGCAATTAGACCCCGTTTATGTGACTTTTACCGTTAGCGAAGCGGCTGTCATTACAGAATTTGAAAAACAAATTGAAAAAGGTAGAGCCACCACTTTCATTCCTAAAATCCAATTATCAAACGGCACTCTGTATCCTTATGAGGGAACCGAAGATTTTGTCGGCCATACCGTAGACGAAAAAACCGGAACAATCACAATCCGATCTATTTTCCCAAATCCCAGTACCAATGTATTACCTGGCAATAATAATATGGCCCACACTCGGCGTCTTTTGATGCCGGGACAGTTTGTCAAAGTATTAGTGCGAAGAGACGACGTCGCTTCTGAAATGGTCATTCCGCAAGCCGCTATTCAAGAGGACCAAAGCGGGAAATTTGTTTTGGTAGTCGACCCACAAAACAACGTGCAAAAGCGATCGGTAAAAGTTGGCGAAAAAACCGGAGTTAAATGGATCGTCAAACAGGGCTTGCAGATTGGAGAAATGATTATTACGCAAGGGCTGCAAAAAGTACGTCCGGGTATAAAGGTTCAAATCGCTTCGGCGCCGGACTCCAATCCTGTTGAAAAATAAAATTTTAAAAAGCCATTGAACCGCAAAGACGCAAAGAGCGCAAAGAAAAACAAGAAAAACGATCTAATAAATTATTAGCTCTTAATAAACTAGTTTACCCATTTAAAATGGTTTGTTTGATTTGTAAGCAATTTCGAACCCGTAACTTATTAGAATTTATACTCACAAAAATCACCTCAAAGCCAAAAGCTTGGATTCAAAATTTCACCTCAGATTTTTAATCCTCTGCGTTCTTTGCGTCTTTGCGGTAAAAAAAGTTTTTTACTTTTACGAAACTATATTAATTAATGTTTAGTAAATTTTTCATAGAACGACCGCGCTTTGCGTTTGTCGTCTCCATCATCATCGTTATTGCGGGTCTGGTTTCCATTCCACTGCTTCCCGTTTCTCTATATCCAGATATTTCACCGCCGCAAGTACAGGTAACAGCGTCTTATCCTGGAGCCAGCGCCGCAGTATTGGAAAGTACCGTCGCTGCGCCTATTGAGGCCCAAGTTAACGGCGTTGAAAATATGCTGTACATGTCGTCCAGCAGTTCCAATAACGGTAATTACACTCTGGACGTTACGTTTGATATAGGAACCGATCCCGATTTAGCGGCAATCAACGTTCAAAATCGCGTTTCCCTAGCGACTCCTAAATTACCGGAAGAAGTTACCCGTTCCGGAGTTTCAGTCCAAAAGCAGTCTCCAGAGTTTTTGCAGATCATATCGTTCTCGTCGCCTAAAGGAACCTACGATCAACTCTTTTTAAGCAATTTCATAACTATAAATGTTAAAGACGTTTTATCTAGGGTTCCCGGCGTCAGCAAAGTTTCGATCTTTGGCGCGCTCGACTACTCTATTCGAATTTGGTTGAACCCCGACCGCATGGTTAATCTTGGTCTCACCACAAACGATGTTGTTTCCGCCATTCGCGATCAAAACTTACAAGCCGCAGCCGGTCAAGTGGGGCAAGCTCCATCCTCGCCCGACCAACAATTTCAATACACTATTCAAGCCAAAGGCAGACTTAACGACGTTTCGGAATTTGAAGAGATCATTATCCGGGCTCAATCGGACGGTTCCGTTGTTAGGATGCGAGACATCGCAAGGATTGAACTTAGTTCTCAAACGTTTGAAACTTTCTCGCGGTTGAACGATTCGCCAACGGTTAACTTTGCTATCTATCAATTACCATCCGCCAACGCTTTGGATGTTGCGGAAAAAATCCAAGAAACGATGAAACGGTTGTCGGAGCGATTTCCCGACGATGTCGAATACATCATCCCTTACGACTCGACCAAGTTCATCGACAATTCGTTAGCGGAACTTATAGAAACTTTGTACATCGCTTTGGGGTTAGTCATCTTAGTCGTTTATATTTTCATTCAAGATTGGCGAGCAACGCTAGTTCCAGCTTTAGCTATCCCCGTTTCTTTGATCGGAACATTCGCGTTGCTGCTGGCTCTGGGTTATTCCATAAACACGCTTTCCCTTTTCGCCCTAGTATTAGCAATTGGAATAGTCGTGGACGACGCCATTGTAGTCGTTGAAAACGTGCAACGACATTTAGAGGAAGGATTGCCGCGTAAAGAAGCGACTCGTAAAGCGATGGAAGAAGTCTTTGGACCTATTATCGCGACAACGTTAGTTTTGTTAGCCGTGTTTGTACCGGTAGCGTTTATGGCGGGTATTCCCGGCCAGCTATATCGGCAATTTGCCGTAACCATTTCCGTTGCGGTCTCTATTTCTTCTTTAAACGCTTTAACTTTAAGTCCGGCGCTTTGCTCCATACTTTTACGAAAAAGCTCGGGGCGTCCCTGGTTTGCACTGCGCTGGTTCGAGGCCATATTTAGAGGAGTATCCACGGTTTATTTATTCTCAGTAAAGATGATCGTGCGACGGTTTTTATTTACTGTTCTAATATTCACAGGCGTTATAGGCGGATCTTATTGGATTTTCCAAAACTCGCCTACAGGGTTTCTTCCGCAGGAAGATCAAGGCGTCATCTTTGTCGATATACAACTCCCCGACGGGGCTTCTTTGAATCGAACCGATAAAGTCGTTAAACAAGTAGAAGCTCTCATGAAAACGTTGCCTGGAACCGAAAACGTTATCTCTCTAATTGGAACCGGACTGATAAGCGGAATGAAATCCAATTCTGCAACGGTCATTAATGTGCTAAAACCCTGGGAAGTACGGCCAACGCCCGATTTATCTGCAAACGCTCTTGTTGGACGTGTCTGGGGGATGATGAGTCAAGTACCGGGAGCGCGCGCCATCGCTTTCACCCCGCCGCCAATTAGAAGCTTAGGAAATTCCAGCGGATTTGAAATGCAGTTACAAGACTTACGAAGCGGCGATCCCCAAGAACTCTCTGCTGCTATGCGTGGTTTCGTCTTTGAAGCAAATCAAGCTCCAGAATTAAGTCGCGTGTTTAGCACATTCAGCGCAGAGATTCCTCAAGTTTCGTTAGAAGTCGACAGGCTCCAGGCAAAAGCTTTAGGAATTCCAATCAATGAAATATTCGCCAGTCTGCAAACTCAATTGGGATCTCTCTACGTAAACGATTTCAACAAATTCGGACGCGTTTACCGAGTTATCCTGCAAGCAGAATCAAGCTTTCGCGACAACCCAGACGATATAGGAAGAATATACGTTAGAAGTTCCGACGGCATTATGGTTCCGTTAAGAACCTTGACCAAAACTTCGTCCATGCTGGGTCCAGAAACGCTCACCCGTTACAACATGTATCGCGCCGCAAAAATAAACGGAAGTCCCGGGCCGGGATTCAGTTCCGGTCAAGCGATAGAAGCGGTGAAAAAACTGGCTAAACGCGTTTTACCGGCGGGTATGGGTTATGAGTGGTCGGGCATGACATTCCAGGAGATCCGAGCAGGTTCCCAAGCTCCTATCATTTTTGTCTTGGCATTAACTTTGGTTTATTTATTTTTAGTCGTCCAATACGAAAGTTGGTCCATTCCGTTAGGCGTTTTGCTTTCCGTCCCAATCGCCCTGGGAGGCGCGTTATTGATAATGCTAAAGACTGGGCACATCCTGGATATTTACGCTCAGATCGGTATGATTATGTTGGTGGGAATGGCGTCTAAGAACGCGATCCTCATCGTCGAGTTTGCGAAGGCGCAAAGAGAAGAAGGAGTATCTATTTTTGAATCCGCCATGAACGCAGCGAGACTACGGTTTCGAGCGGTCATGATGACCGCCATCTCGTTCATCCTCGGCGTCATACCTTTAGTGGTAGCGACAGGCGCCGGCGCTGAGAGTCGGAAGTCGCTGGGAATCATTATCTTTGGAGGGATGTTAGCCTCCGCCGTTGTCGGAACTTTACTAGTCCCCTCTTTCTACACCCTCGTGCAAACTATTCGTGAAAAAGTTAAAAAGAAAGAAGAACCTGAAGAAACTCCTACCGAAACTCCCGCAGAAGCTCAATCTTAGGAAATCCTTTCCCGCACACCATTGTCTTAGGATTTTTTAGACGGTTGAGATAGGACCTTTTCGTCATTACTCATTTTTTTTACTAAAACAAGTTCTTCTTCCAGGTTATCAAGATAATGGTTTATGCGAACTAACATTTGAGAAAGCTTTTTATATTCGTTATCGGATATATCTGAATTTTGTTCTATACCATGAAGAAATTTATTTAATTCCTTTAGAACCACAGGTAAACGAGAGCAATCTTCTTTCAATAAACTCCATAAATCGGACTTATTATCCATCGTTACTACCTTCGGCTAATGAGTTCTTGTAAATCGTTCGCCAATCTAGAAAGATCCGACGCCGCCATTTGAGTGTCGTTGGCTCCAGCTGTTGTGTTTTGGGAAGCTGTTGTCACTCCAGCGATCCGCTCGTTAATTTTTTGGCTTCCTTCCGCCGCATTTGAAACATTTCTTCCCATTTCGGCGGTCGTAGCGGATTGCTCTTCTACTGCGCTGGCAATCGTTGAAGAAATGTCGTTTATCTTTGTAATGATTTCAGTGATCGATGCAATTGCATCGACCGCTTCTTTCGTGTTGTCCTGAATCCCTGCAATTTTTTGGCTAATATCTTCTGTCGCTTTTGAAGTTTCTTTAGCAAGTTCTTTAACTTCGTTAGCCACTACGGCAAACCCTTTCCCCATTTCACCCGCTCTTGCGGCTTCAATGGTTGCGTTCAAGGCTAACAAGTTGGTTTGTTCTGCAATGGATGTAATGACTTTGACCACTTCGCTAATTTCAGCAGATGCAGTTCCTAAATTACTGATAGTGGCATTAGTCGTTCCCGCCATTTGAACCGCTTCGCCCGTTATACGAGCGGCTTCGTTGGAGTTTTGAGCTATTTCTTTTATGCTGATACTCATCTCCTGGGTACCGGCGGCAACTGTTTGAACGTTTTCGCTCACCTCGTTACAAATATTTGCAACCTCATTTGCTTCAGAAGAAGTTTGTTCTGCATTATTAGTTAATTGGGCGCTAGTCGCAGTTAGCTCTTCCGACGCGCCGGCCAACGTTTGAGAAATTTCCTGGACTTGATTCATGACATGTTTTTCACGATCTTGCAGCTTTATTCTTTCGGTTAGAACCTCCCATGTTACCATCGGGCCAATGTATTTATTAGACTGATCGTAAACCGCCGAAGCTAAAATTTCTACGATTTCCGAACCCACATTAATAGTGGCTTTATGCGGTAAGTTTTTAGGATCGGCTAGAACCTTCCTCATATTTGGTTTTTTATGAAATATATTGATCGACTTGCCAATTAAGTTTTCGCTATCGAAATTGAATTCGGATTCAAACTGTTTGAGGAACTTCTTGGTCGCGGGATTTATGTAGTCTAATTCCAGGTCTTTATTTGCCAGTAAGGTAATACTTGGGGAATTTTCTACCATGGTCTTAATTTTGTTGGTCTCGTTGGATTGTTCGAGCATTTCGGCCAATTCTCTTTTGAATTCTCCCTTGACCGAAATACGATCTAAACTTTGGATTGAGCCATCTAATAAACCAGTTGTGGTCGTCATAAATTCTTTGAAGCTATTGACCAGAGTGACGAAAGAGTTGTCCAATTGTAGAAACTCGTCTTTCGTGTTGATTTTCAATGGTTCGATTCCCTTGATATTACCGTCAGAAAATTTCTTTAATTCAGAAATTAAGGAGAGTATTGGCGTTACTACTTTATTAGCGCTCCATCGACCAAAGAAGAGGATCAAGATAATACAACCTGCCGTAATCCAAAGCATTTTATTTTCAATAGCGATAAGAGGAGCATTCACAACCTCTTCTGGAGCTCTTACCAATACGGACCAGTTCATTCCTGGAAAACCCAAAGCGCCTTTATGATGAGCATAACCTGCGGCTTGATTTATCTTTTTCCTAGCATGCGTTGCATACATAAAACCACTTTCCTTCGCAATCGCTTTTACGGCCGCTCCAACGCCTTTTTCCGCCAAGTTTAATTTCATAAGAACGTCAAAGTTATGCTTTACGCTGGATTCGGTTCCTCTTCCTAAAGATGGATCATGGTCGACAATTATTCTTCCTACATCGTCGAGTAAGGTCAATTCTGTTTCGTCTAGGCCTTTTTGTTTTAGAGCCTTCCACGTTTCAATAAAGAACTCTTCCACCAAAGAAAACTTAGCGTAGTTATGCCAGATCGCAATCACTTCGCCATTGGCTCCATATACAGGCGCGACAAAACCAATAGTTAAGCCGTCGTCTCCGCTATATATAGCTTGTACTTCTGGATTCCTGTGCAAAGGATAAATGACGGTTCCCGTAAAACCGCTATTCCCGCCCACATTACCCTCTTGGCTTGTATAAAACTTTTGATTTACGACGTTCTTAAACCATTCGGCGTTTTTGAAATTCCGAGAATAAAGGCTTCCAGTTGAAATGCCTTGTCCGTCTTGATCTTTGCTATTGACGGCGATTACTTTGCCGTCAAGATCAACCAACAACGTTAAATAATAGATGTCATAGGTATCGACATAACTATTCATCGCGTCTACTATTGCGCTGTTCGATTGATACCAGAGGTCGCGGTTTCGTAAAATTGTGTTGAGACCAAACGCTTGAACATCGCCATAACGTTCAAAAAGATTTCTGTCAATTTTGTCCGCAATGTTTTCTGCGGCTGTTTGGAATTGAGAAGCGTTGATCGTTTTAATTTTTTCAAATGAAACAGAGTTAACTAGGGTAACTATTAACAATGGGATAAGTCCCACAAGCAGATACAATATTGATTGTTTCCATTTAAGACTTAACTCATCCCATGTATTCATTGAATTATCTTTCGTAGAAAGTTATGAAACAAAACACTTTTATCCGATAAAGGAATTTTAACGCCAAATAACCTTGTTTTTATAACAAGGAAAGCAAATTACGTTATGTCTAATACAATAGATATAAAGAACAAAATGCACAACCGCCAATAAGCGGCTAGGAATTGGGTATACAACTCATGAGGAACGTTCTGTTTATGGGATGTTAAAACTAGGGAGGTTAGGCTCAGGAAGTTTTAAATTTGTATTCATTTCGCTAAATGTCTTTTTTTTTTACTACAAAATAACCGGCTAAGGAATTCAAAACACCACATTCGATCAATCGAAACGTCTTACTTTTACCACAAAATATTTAGCGATGTTTTTTCAAGGCAAGATTTCTTTAAAAGCCTGAAAAAGTTTAACGGCAACCGAAGGATTCTCTCTAATTAATTCGTTAGTAAACCCTTTTTCTAAAATGGTGGAAAACCCATCCAGTTTGGACTTATCGATAGACTCAAAATTACGAAACCCCATACTCCATTTGCCAAAGCTTCGATTAGAAATCTCTCCATCGTAAATAAGGTTTAACCCGGTATGCCGTTTATCTTTTTTTATTTTCTCTAAAAGATCAAAAATGACTTCTTTTTCTCCTTCTAATATTTGCATAAACTGCCGGGTTGAAACCCAATACACTAGTATTCCGGTTATTTTATTATCTTTATTGAAAGCTCTGGCTACTTCGAGGATATCTAATATATCCGCATCCGTCATCTCTCTTGTAGCAAAACTACAATAAAATAGTTCATGCATTAAAAGTATATTCCCAAATTAAATTCAGTATTTTTATTTTAAAGCTCGTCCAATTCTAAACTTTTGATTTGTTATTCTTCAATGGACATTGGTAAAATGTAAGTAGAGTCTCGCTTTAATTAATATCGACAACTATTTTATTTCTCCCCGTTTTCTTTGCTTGATAAAGACAATCGTCCGCCAGCCGAATACAGTCGTCAATATTTTCGTATTTTTCAGTGAACAAGGACAATCCAAAGCTCATGGTTACTGGAATTTTTCGCTCTTGATAAACAAATTCATGGGACTCGATTTCATTTCTAATTTTTTCCGCCACAAGTTTTGCTCCCTCCAGGTCGGTTTCCGGTAATAAAACAAGAAATTCTTCCCCTCCCCAACGACTAGCCACATCCTGTTTTCGACAATTATCTTTAATTATTTTGCCCACTTCAACCAAAACTAGATCGCCCGCTTCATGCCCGTAGGTATCGTTTACTTTTTTAAAGAAATCAATATCGCATAGGACTATGGAAAAAAACTTTTTATTTCGTTCAAATCGATGCGTTTCGATTTCCATCCTTTCCATAACCCCTCTTCTATTTAAAAGTTCGGTAAGAGAGTCCGTTTTGGATGAAACCTTCAGTTGTTCAATCAATTCTTCTTTTTCTAGCAGAGTTTTTTTAAGCAAAACATGCGTTCGAACCCGCACGCAAACCTCTTCTTGATTAAAAGGTTTAGTAATATAATCCACTCCTCCCACCTCAAAACCTCGAACAACATATTCTGTCTCGCTTTTGGCGGTTAAGAAAATAACGGGAATATCGCGGGTTCGCTCGTTAGCTTTAAGTCTTTTGCAAGTTTCAAATCCATCAATACCCGGCATCATGACATCCAGCAAGATCAAGTCTGGCAAAGAAGAATCGCTAATAATTTTGAGCGCGGCTTCTCCATTAGGAGCAATTTGGACAATATATCCCATAGGTTCCAACGTTTTCCAAAGAACATCCAGGTTTACTGGGGTGTCGTCAATGACTAGAATTTTAGTTTCTTGAGGATTATTTTTTTCCATGGTTAATTTTTTCTACTATTTTTAGAATTTTTTCCAAATCAAATTCTTCCGCTTTCTTCTTCAAGAAACTTCCTAACTTACGACCGCTTTCTCCCAAATCTTCTATATCTTTAATGACAGACATGGTATCGGTAAGATTATAAAATTCAGCGGCTTTTTTCAGGCGCAAATAAAAATTTTCTGGAATAGAGAATTTAGAAAAATCGAATTCTTCTTCTACGAAAGGCTCTTCCCCCGCGTCTCTATCTTCTTCATATTCAAATTCTACATCAAGCAGTTTGGCAATACACTCATAAACACGATCTATTCGCAATGGTTTAAATATAAAATCATCGCAACCAACTTCTCCCAACGTTTCGATTTGGTGCTTGAATACAGAAGCTGTTATAGCGACTATCTTAAGATCTTTGTCCCCAAACTCCTTTTTTATAATTTTAGTAGCCTCAATCCCATTCATTACTGGCATTCGCATATCCATAAATATTATATCTGGGATATGGGCTCTAACTTGCTCCACCGCTTCCAAACCATTCTTGGCAAGACGAACTTCGATTCCAGCCTCTTCAAGTATATCGCTTAAAAGATCTCGGTTAGTCTGCACATCGTCGGTCACCAAAGCTTGAACTTTTATCTCTGGAGCTAAACGAATCATTCTATTTTTTTGTGGATTTCTATAATTAACAGAGCCCTTAGTTGGAGGTAGCTTTAAAGTAAAGAAAAACCGACTTCCCTGATCGACCTCAGACTCTAGCCTCAATTCCCCTCCCATCAACTCGACATATTTTTTTGAAATTGCCAACCCAAGTCCGGTTCCTCCTTTTTCAATTCCTTCCCGGTCCTGCTGAAATGGATCAAATATACTGTTTTGAACATCTTTTGGAATACCGCGACCCGTATCCCAAACTTCGAACTTATAAATATCGTTTGCTTGAGGAGAAACTAATAAACCTACTTCTCCAGTTTCGGTAAATTTTGAAGCATTGCCTAAAAGATTGATTAATACCTGTCTGAGTTTAGTTTCGTCTCCATGAACTAAAATAGATTCATTCCCTATTCCTTCAACATCCCATCCCAATCCCTTTTCTGCGCACTTCATTTGGAACATGCTGGACAATCCTTCAAGAAAATGGTGAAGATCAAAGTCCATTGAGCTCAATTCCATACGTCCAGCTTCGATTTTAGAAAGATCTAAAATATCGTTAATCAATTCTAGTAAGTGATCGCCGCTATTTAATATATTTTGGACTGATTTTTTAAATTTAGAATCAAGCAAGTTGTCACGAATCAAAATCTGCGCATAGCCTAGAATAGCGTTCATCGGTGTTCGGATTTCATGACTCATATTAGCGAGAAAATCGCTTTTGGCTTTGTTAGCGACCTCGGCTTCTTTCTTAGCTTCAGCTAATTCTTTTTCGTCTTCCTTTAATTTCAAATTAGCCGTCTGAAGTTCGCTCGTTCTGTCTTCCACAATTTTTTGCAAATATTCATTTTGATCCTCTAACCGTTTAATGATTGGTTTACTAATCCGCAGGAACTGAATGATTCCAATAAAAATTAGAAAAATGGCTCCGCTAATTGCGGTCAACCCAGCCTTATAGAAAGGAGCTCGAATTTCGGAAATATCAATTTTCGCCCCTAACCCCAGACCCAAAATTGCGACAGGCTCATAAGCTGCTAATACACGCTCTCCTCGATAATCCCTCCCGATGATTGTTCCAGATTTTCCCTTGAGAGCTCGTCTCATGGGTTCGGCAAGCGTTGACTCTAACGGAACAGGTTTGGGCACAGTGAGATTGGAATGCCGATGACTGAGGATAAAAATGATTTGATTATTTTCCAGCTTTGCCAGAGTAAATTCACCAGTCTTCCCAAATCCTTTAAAACTTTCGTGTGATTTTTTTATTTGGCTAATCGTCGCCGCTTCTGAACCTTCGGGATAATCGGAACTATATTCCAAATCAAATTCGGCAACCGCCTCCATAAGGCGGGCTTGGCTTTGGGCCGCTTCCACTAACCTCGATTTTTCTTCTTCAAAGGCCGTTTGATATAGTACAAAAATAGAAATCGCCGTTACCATCGCGGCGATTAATATCATAATAGTTAGTAGAAAAAAAAGCTGACGTTTTTCGGCGCTCATAAAACCAGTTCTCTCAACCGAAACCTCTAATTAGTCGAAGCGATTTAAAAAAAGGATTTTCTTTAATCGTAAAAGGAAGTCCGATTTTAACTTCATAAAACAAGGGGATCAACTTAAAGCAGATTTGACCAAAATCATTTTTTAAGTCGACGATCCGAATAAACTCGCTCTATTTGTTCAATTTTACGATTTATCAAACTGGTATTAACCGGTAGAAAACAGAAATAGAATGTGTCGATTGTCACAAAGACAAACTCAAACGCCTTAAATTAAGGAAAGAAATCAATTTCAATTTAAAGAGAAGAAATAGAATTTTATTAAAAAAGAGCTTTGGGGAAGGAGTAAGAGGTTTGGAAATTAAAAATTTTGGAGGGAATTTAAAGCTTTAAACGCTATCTCGATTCACAGAAAAACCAAATTTGCCATCATCTAATAATAGAATTAATTCCTTGGAATATTAAATAAAATAGTCGAGGTTGCATTCTTTTTATTGGATAGGTCCCAATACTTCTTCAAGAGATTCCAAAAAATTTTCTACATCAATAGGCTTAGTAATATAAGCTCGAAATCCCATATCCAAAGCTTTTTTCTTATCGACTTCCATTGCGTCGGCGCTGACGGCAATTATAGGAATTTTAGAGGTCTCTTCCATCGAATTAATTTTCTGGAAGGCCGCAAAACCGTCTATATCTGGCAAATGTAAATCCATTAAAATAAGATCAGGTTTTTCAACCGACGCTAGGCGAATTCCGGGTTGGGCTTCCATAGCAGAAATGAGTTTTACATTTTTCGCCCTCGAAATTATCCTTCGAACTAACTCGAGGTTAGAAGGATTATCTTCAATATAAAGGACAACTTTTTGTTGAGAATCAGTACGGCCTTCAGGAAGCAAACTAACTTTTAACGATTTTTCCTTTTGAACTTCAGGTTGTTCGGCAAGGGGAATATCGATAAAAAAGGAACTTCCTTCATCGACCTTACTTTCAAAACTTATATCGCCTCCCATAAGCTCCATTAATTTTTTAGAAATGGATAATCCAATTCCCGTTCCTTGAACGTCGGTTAGTTCCGCGCCAAGTCTTTCAAAAGGCGTAAACAAATTACTCTTAAGTTCGTCGGGAATTCCTTTACCAGTGTCGCTCACTTCTAATTTTAAGCGCTCCCCATCAACCGAATACTTTAAAGTAACTCTACCGTCAGGTTTATTGTATTTAATCGCGTTAGTCGTTAAATTAATCAATACTTGTTTCAAACGAGTTTTATCCGCTATCACATAAACAGGTTTTTCATCCTTATTTTCGTCGTAAATTTGAACCTCTTTTTCCCGAGCCAAAGGCATAGCAAGATCGACCACTTCATTTTTGAGGGTGTGTATATCTATAGGAGATAAACGCACCTTCAAATCGCCTGTTTCGATTTGAGAAAGATCCAATACCTCGTTAATCAAATCCAACAAATGTTTTCCCGCTTTTATTATGCGGGCAATATCTTTTTCTCTGGTTGTGGCTTTTTCATTTTGCGCATCCACCATTAATAATTGGCTGAAACCAAGGATAGCGTTCATGGGAGTGCGTAGTTCATGACTCATTCGAGCCATGAATTCGGATTTAGTTCGATTTGACTCCATCGCTTTTAAAATCAAATTGTCTTTTTCTTTGGTGTATTTGCGCAACTGTAATTGCGTCCGAACTCTAATTAATACTTCTTCGCACTGTATAGGTTTTTTAATGTAATCGGACCCTCCCGCTAAAAAACCTTGAACTAAATCTTCGGTAGCAACCTTAGCGGTGAGGAATATAATGGGTATATTTTTGGTTGATTCAAAATTTTTAAGTTCTTTGCAAACTTCGTAACCATCCATCTCTGGCATCATGACGTCTAACAAAATAACGTCGGGAACGCTCTTCTTCGCTGCATCAATGGCCAATCGACCATTAGTTGCGGCAAAAATATTTAAATTTAAATTTTTGAAATAAGTTCTTAGGAGAGTTATGTTTTCGGCATTATCATCGACAATTAAAACCTTCATCCCCTTTAGGGACTCAAACGAAAACAAATTTTCTCTATCTATCGGTTCCATAGCCAATCAATTTATGATTACGCGGATTGTTTAAAACTCGAGCGAACTTTCGTAACTCGTAGAATTTCCGGGGATTTTTTTTCGAACACAAAAATATTCTCGCCAATTATAACCAAGAAAGTCACAAAAGTCACAATTATTTACATAGAATATAAATATTAAATTAAAGGCGATATAAGCCAATAGCTTTCAGAAAACAAAAATGAAGCAGACCAGATAGAATTGAATAAAACTGGGGGACTTTTACTGCAATACTCGAATACCAAAAAGCTTATCTATAAGAACTTATCGATCTCTTTTAAAAAACCGTCAATATCAATGGGTTTAGTAATATAAGACTTAAACCCCATATCCAACGCCTTTTTCTTATCTCTGACCATTGCATCTGCGCTAACGGCGACAACGGGAATATTTTTCGTTTTTTCCATCGACTCTAATTGTTTAAAAGCCTCGATACCGGTTATCCCAGGAAGATTTATATCCATTAAAATAAGCCCGGGCTTTTCCGATAACGCCAAGTATATACCCGATTGCGCATCAGTCGCCGAAATAAGCTTAACATCGGCTTTAACGCTAAGTATCCTTTTTACCAAATGCAAATTCGCCTGATTGTCTTCAATATATAAAATAGTTTTTTGAGAAGTATTAAAACCTTCTTCAATAGCCAAATTCTCAGTCAACTGAATAGGCTCGCTCTCATTGGAAGGAGAAAACGCTAATGGAATTTCTACAAAAAAACTACTTCCTTTGCCTTCTTCGCTTAAAAAACCAATGGAACCGCGCATCATATCCATTAACTTTTTCGATATGACCAAGCCAATACCAGTTTCTTCAATATTGGTTAGTTCGGCGCCAAACCTTTCAAATGGTTCAAACAGTTCATCTTTTAAATCCGCAGAAATTCCCAGCCCCGTATCCGACACTGTAAACTTTAAGCGGTCGCCTATTTTCGAAATATCTAGAGTGATAGTACCGCCAACGCGATTATATTTAATCGCATTAGAAATCAAATTCAGTAAAACTTGTCTCAGTCTAACTTTATCGGCTTTTACGTTTACTTCATCGCTTTCATCGTAATTATCTATTATTCGAATCTTTTTTTGTTCGATTAAGGAACCCGTTAAATCTAATATTTCATTCTTGAGTTCCAATATATTTACAGTTTGAAACGAAACTTTTAGTTTTCCAGCCTCAATTTGGGAAAGATCCAATACCTCGTTGATTAACTCCAACAAATGTTTTCCAGCTTTTAATATGGAGTCGACGTCTTTCACTCTAACATTGGAATCGTCCTTTTGCGCGTCGGCCTTTATTAATTGTCCAAACCCTAATATAGCGTTCATTGGAGTTCTCAGTTCATGACTCATTCTTGCCATAAATTCCGATTTAGCCTGATTAGAACTTTGCGCCTTACGAATTAACCCATCTTTTACTTTTGTCTCTTTTCTCAATAGCAATTGATTTCTCGATCTAACCAAAACCTCTTCTGGGCATATAGGTTTTCGTATATAATCAATTCCCCCTACCGAAAAGCCCCGTATTAAATCCTTAGGGGCGTCTTTAGCGGTGACAAAAATTATTGGAACGTCTTGGCTCGATTTATTCTTTTTAAATTCTTCGCAAACCTCAAAACCATTCATCTGCGACATAACAATATCCAGTAAAATCAAATCTGGAGTTATTTTTTCTACAAGGTTTAGGGCAACCGCTCCAGTATTCGCTAAAAAGATTTCCACCCCCGTATCCTCGAAACACTCCTTCAAGACGCCTAAACTTTCTGGGTTGTCGTCGACAATCAGAACCTTCATTCCTTCTAATCCTGCGAAAGAAATTAAAGTTTCTGTTTTTGTGGTTTCCATTTCATTCCCCATTTAAATTGTTTTACTTAAAAAGACCTAAAATTTTATTAACGCCATGGATCCTTTATAAATTTGAACAATTTTTATTTCTAAATTTAGTTTCAATCTCGACTAGAAATTAGAATAGCTTCACAATCCACAAACTTCAACACATATTGTAAATATAATCACACAAAGAATAATAACTAATTTAAAAATAATAGTTTATGGAATGTAACAATATGTTAACAGAAACAATTTAATTTTTTGTTTATTCTTACATTTTACCTGAATGAAAATTTAAAGGTTTACATTTCTAAAATATAAGAATAAACTTTTTAGTAATTCTCGGCGCTAAATCTGCTTTATTTATTTTCAATTAATATCATTGAATAATTTATAATAATGGTAGATGATATATCTCAAATTGAGACAATAATCTCAAAGCCACGCTATTTTCTTCTTCCGAATCACAGATATGGAAATTAAATCTGCAGTAAAAATACTAAAAGACTTTTCATTTTTATCTAAGCTGGAAAAAACCGAAATAGAAAAGCTATGCCAAGCATCGCAATTTATTTATCTAAATGGCGGAGAACTCCTATTTAAAGAAGGAGATCCCGGCGAAAAGATGTACGTCGTTTTAGACGGTTTGCTAGAGGTCTATACCCAAAATAAATTAATTGCAGAACGCGGCCCATACAATATGGTGGGAGAAATGGCTCTGATCAATGCTCAACCGAGATCGGCAAATATCAAAGCCGCCATTCCAACAAGTCTATTAGAAATTTCCAAAGAAAACTTCAATACATTCATAGCTCCGCATTCGCATGTCGTATTAGAGATTATGAAAACTCTTTCTGAAAGAAGCCGTAACGATCTAAGCACTTTAGACAAGGGATTTGGAGAACTCTATAAGACTCAAGAAAATTATGAAAGTATTGTTAAATCCGTTTCCGATATTATTTTAAGGATTTCTCCAGACGAACTAATTACCTACGCAAACTCGTCGGTAAGTTTATTAGGATATGCCCCAGACGAAATGCTGGGACGTCCAATATCCGATTTCATCGCTGACAAAAATAAAAAAGAAATTTTAGATAAATTAATTACAAAACGGATCGGCGAACGATCGACCAAAGACCTGGAGGTATGGCTTAAAGTAAACGACGACTTTTTATTTCCAGGCGGCTTTAAAGAATTATTATTTTTAGTCGATTCAACCGGTTTGTGGGACGTATCCAATAAAGTAGTAAAACAAAGGTCTACAGAAAAAGCCTTTAAAGGTTGCCAATTTATCGCTAGAGAAATAACGTTAAGGAAAAAAGCCGAAGAAGAAATATTTGAAAACGCCATTCGACAAGAAGAATTAGTAAAAACGAGAACTAAAGAGTTAGAAAAAGCCAAAAATGAAGCGGAGAAAGCCAATAACGCAAAATCCGAATTTATGGCAAGAATGAGTCACGAGTTGCGAACTCCAATGAACTCCATTTTAGGGTTCACCCAACTTCTCAGAGGAGAAGCAAAGAGAAATAACGACGACACTCAACTCAAAGATCTAGATCAAATTTTGAGCTCAGGTTACCACTTATTAGACTTGATCAATGAAGTCTTAGATCTTTCGAAAGTAGAAACCGGCCACGTTAAAATTACTTTAGAACCGGTAAATATTTTCGATCTAAAAAATGAAATTATCAATCTATCCAAACCGATCGCCAATGAAAAAAAGATATCGATATTAGACAATCC
>JAYOZP010000089.1:0-2549 GCA_038154245.1 Nitrospinales bacterium
TTACTTAGCCCAACTACCGGAGAAGTAGTTTCTTAGGAGCGTAGTCGAGGAATCTATGCTCCACCGGAACATGTTCCTCAGAAAACTCGTCTTTCCCTCTTTGCGTCCTCTGCGTCTTTGCGGTTAACAAACAGTTAAATAAGGTGGTCGCATTTCGAGAGCCTCAATGTGACATTGTTATAAGCCTAACAAAAACCTAGCAAAAGTCTTATAAACTAATTTCCTATTAGTTTTGAGTTACAATAGAATCAAAGATTAATTAGAAGGGATGTTAATAAATGTTGAAAGCGGTTCGTTGTTTTGTTTTTTTTCTTTTGCTGATTCCCTTTACTGGGTGTTTGAAAAAAGTTGAATACGTCGATACTCCCAGCGGTCGCCCTGAAATCTCTATTCGGAAGGTTTCCAAACAAGACGTTTATGATAAGCTTCTTCTGGCGATGGAAAGAAAGGAATATCGATTAGAACAAGTTAAGGACTCTATAGTGAAGTTTTCCAAGCGTAGTAACAAGGGTGGGCAATTTCAGGAAGGTTGGGTTCAGTTTAAAATTAGGAAGACTGCGCTTGGCGTAAAAGTCTTTGCGGCGATATATAGGATTACTAATCCAGGAGAAGCAAACCAAAAAGTTACCGACATCAGTAAAGATAGTAAAGACGCTAGAGGTCTGCAAGGCATTTTGGAAGGCATTAAAGACGATTTAGAGAGTTACTTTATAAAGTCTTTTTGATTGTGGTTAACTCGCTTTTTTAATTTAACCTAGATTCTTCCCCGCCACTTTGCGGCTCCTCCAGAATGACGTTGAGATAAGCTTGTATCGAATGCAAAATTTAAAATCGAGAGATTAATGAAATGGTTCTTTTTTCAATCATCTAATTCTTAAACTTTAGATCTTTAAAAAATAAATTTTTGTCTTCTGGGTTTTTGATTTTTCCTCCAGCATTTTTGGCCATTTCCAAATACCTATTACCGTAAACGGATTGCCTGTCTAAGAAGTTGGCGCGCGCCATAGCTTCGTAAGCGTAAGCCGTATCAAAATCTTTCATTTCTTTTGAATATTTTTTAGTCAGCTCCAGACACTTCTTTGCATGCTTCAGCGCGTTTGGCGCGTCCTTTGTTACTGTATAGACTCTAGAAAGTAGCCAGTGACTGCGTTGGTTATGAACCTTGGTTCCAACATCTAGCCAGTGGTAGCAAGAGGCATGAGCGGAATGGATCATAAGTTCGTTTTCTTCTTTAGTTCTACTACGCTTTTGCAATAGTTTCCAAACTTGTTGATTTGCGGTTTTGGCAAAGTAAGCGCCGCATTCTTTTAAGATTTCATTTTTCATTGTGAATTATTGAATGGAGTTTGAATAAGAGAATAAGCCCACAATATGAGCAAGACGAGTCGTTCATTATAGATGAAATCTTTAAAATCTTAGAATATTCTACTGTTTGCAGATGAACAAATAATAGGAGAGGGGTACTTTTTTTTTTAGCTTTTTTGAACGTAAAGTAACGGAGACCCACGATGCATTATCTTGGGTTTAGGAGGGGGGATAAACAACTTAGAGCAGAGCGTAGGTTTAGGCTGTGCTCAAAAAAACGGCGAGAATGAATCCCGCCGTTTTAATTGGTTTATTTAGACTACTGTTACATTTGAAGCTTGAGGACCTTTTTGACCCATCGTTCTTTCAAACTTAACAGCTTGGCCTTCTTTTAAAGTTTTAAAACCATCGCCTTGGATGGCTGAAAAATGAACAAAGCAATCTTCGCCTTCGCTAGACTCAATAAAACCATAACCTTTGCTGTCGTTAAACCACTTTACTTTTCCTTCTAACATCTAAATACTCCTAAATTTCGGCGGGAAAATGTAATCAAAAAAACATTTTAATTCCCGACTTTAATTTGATTAGGTCTTAAAAATTTTCTAGCGAGATCTTTTAGGGAGGAACCACCAAAGGTCGGGTGGTACAGACGTACTGCTTTTAATAGTTCTTCGAAAAAGTTTCTACACAATAATATTTACAGACCTCTTACAATAATTAACTTAAAGTATGCTGAAAAATAGCTGTTCTGCATAATTTTCAAAAATTAAGTTATTTATTTTTAAAGGCAATCTCCCGGGCTTTTAAGCTATTTATAATATTCAGCATACCCTTTTATAGTTTAGCGCTGTTTTAAAAATAATACTAATAAAAAGAGAATTTTTTTGGCATTTGTTTTGTCTATGAAAAGAGGGAGAGAGTTGTGCATTTTCTCATTTTGTGTTTTCGCTTTTTATCTTATTTTTTGGGAGCCGAGACAAAACGGCAAATTTCTACGCGATTATTATTGTCAATCGATTGTCAGCGCACATTCTAAAAAACTTTGAAATATTGAACAACCTTTATCAAAGCTTTGCAAATACTATTTATAAACATTTAAAAAATAAGAAGTTAGTTGGTTTTTTGAAGTTGAGTAGATTGCAGAGTTTTACGTTCGAATAAAAAGATTTTGTTAGACTCGTCGACTTTTTTAAAAAATTTCCATCCATTGAGAGATTTTAAATAAAGTGGACAAACTAACAAAT
>JAYOZP010000089.1:2559-19764 GCA_038154245.1 Nitrospinales bacterium
ATTTTTTTGTGTTCAGCTAAATTGATTTTAGGTAATTCGGTACGGGGATTTTTAGCAGGCTAATTATGCGAAAAACAGTCATTTTGAGGGGGTGGGTTTTTCCGAATGACCGCTTGATTTAGCTGTTTCAATGTAATTGTAAGGTGAAGAAAAAGCTGATTTTTTCGGGAGTTACGAGATTTTTCATTATAAAATATCTCTCGCGAGTATATAATGTCGATAAACAAACCGACTTGCATGTTCATGATGACATTATGGTTAAACTAAGCGTTAAAAATATCCGACCAGGAATGATTTTGGCTAAAGACGTGAAGGATTTGAATGGTCGCGTTTTATTGCCAGCCAATCAGGAAGTACTACTAAAGCACGCTAAAATTTTTAAAAAATGGGGAATTACCCAGGTTTTTATCGTAGACGACCGAAAAGCGGTTGCCAATGATTCTCCAGAAAAACGAAGAAAAGAAAATAAATACTCGTTTCCTATTCAAGTTCCAGAGGAAAAAGTTCAAGAAGCGGAAGACTTGTGTGCGGATTTATTTAAGTTTAACGACACTGAGCAGCCCTTAGAGAAGGAACTATTTCGAATTGCTGTTTGTTATACCGTTAGAAACGCTCCCGATATAGAGGGTTTTGATGTCGTTTAAAATAGAAACTATTGTTAGCGATTCCACAAAGCTTTTTTCGCTCCCAACAATCTTTCATAAAATAAACGAGGCGGTTAACGATCCCGAATCAACCTTCCAGGATGTTGCCGAGATAATCAGTCAAGACGTTAGTTTAACGGCCCGTTTGCTGAAAATTGCAAACAGTAGCTTCTTTGGGTTTTCGGAAAAAATCGACACTATCACCCATGCCGTTTCGGTAATTGGATCCGATCAACTCAGGGATCTAGCCTTGGGTACTTATGTGATCGATGCGTTTAAAGGCATGAATCAAAATTCCATCTCGATGGAATCTTTTTGGAAACACAGCATTGCGGCTGGGATTGCGTCTAGAGTTATTGCCGTTTATAAACGTTTCGAAAACCCGGAGAGATTGTATATTGCGGGAATGCTTCACGAAGTTGGCAGGTTGATTATTTTTGCCAACTTTGAAAAAGAAGTCGAAAAGATATTAGAAGCTTACGGAAAAGAAGAAGATTTGCTGAGTAATATTGAGAGAAAACATTTTGGTTGGAACCATGCTTTACTTGGCGCGGAGTTTTTAAAGTCGTGGAAATTATCCGAATCGCAAATTGGGGCTGTAAAGTATCATATAAATCCTTTAGCCGCCCAAAGCTATAAGGAAGAGACTGCTATAATTCACTTTGGAGGCATTATTGCTAAGGTTCTTAGGCTCGGTAGTAGCGGGGAAAACTTCATTCCTAAAATACAACCTAAAGCTTGGGATATCTTAGGACTACCTATTGATATATTGCCTAGTGTTTTTCAGCAGGTAAATTCCCAGTTTGCCGAAACTGTCGACGTATTTATGGGTTAATGAATGGAAAACAAAAAGGAAGAGAAAAATAAGGCAATTCACCGCATTCGATTTTTAGAAGAAGTTTGTAAGCTACAAACATTTTCAATCGATCTTCTGACTTCCTTCACCGGGTTTCATGGAAACAAAGACCAAAACCACGACCTAAAATACATATTCGAAAAAACTCAAAAAAGTTTAGTCCAAATTTTAAACTTTGAAGCGCTAGCCTTTTACACCGTCGACGAAGAAGATAATGATTTTATCGTTACTTTTTGCGAGCCAGAATCTTCCAAAGAACAAATTGACGAGTTTGTCGATTTTGCGATTGAAGAAGGAAAGTTTGCCTGGGCGCTAAACCACACCGAACCCGTAATCGTGAAAAATAAGTCTCTTGAAAAAGATTTAATTCTTCATGTAATGGCTACAAAATCCAGAGTGCGCGGAATGTTTGCGGGGATTTTGGGCGGTGACAATACTTTCTGTTTTAAAGAAAAATTAAAACTGTCTTCCGTTCTGATTCAAAATGCGGCGGACATGGTGGAAAGTTCCGAGCTTTACTCGATGATTCAACAAAAGAATATGCAATTGAACGATCGAGTGGAATTACAAAGCGCGGAGATAAACGACTTATCCACGTTCCCTTCGGAAAGTCCCGACCCTGTGCTGCGCGTGGATCGAAACAAGAGGTTACTTTACGCAAACGAGTCGGCCCTCGATATTCTTAGCGATTGGAATTGCAAAGTTGGCGATGTAGTTCCTGAAGTTTTGCGAGAAGCTGCGGATAACGTATTCTCCAAAAAAGCCCATCAAGAAATTGAATTAGAAAAACAAGGTAAGGTGATTGCCCTTCAATTTATTTATGTTAAAGGAAAAGATTATCTAAACGTTTATTCGATAGATATCACGGAAAGGAAAAAGGCGGAAGAGGCGCTATTAGAAGCTAAAGATATAGCCGAACAGGCAAGTTCTGTTAAATCGGATTTCTTATCTCAAATGAGCCATGAGTTGCGTACCCCAATGAACGCCATTCTTGGATTTGGACAATTATTGGAAATGAATAGGTCCGAGCCTCTAACCAAATGGCAAAACGAAAACGTTAAAGAAATTATGGTGGCGGGTAAACACCTTCTAGCGCTTATAAACGAGGTGCTCGATTTATCAAAGATTGAAGCGAATAAATTAGAGTTGTCTCTGGAAAACGTTGCCGTACGTTATAATATAAACGATTCTATTCTATTGATTAAAGGGAGAGCCGACCAACGTAACATAAATATTATTAAGAATTATCCAGACGATACAGAGGATTTTGTTTTCGCCGACGTAACCAGATTTAAGCAAATTCTGCTCAACCTTTTATCCAATGCGGTTAAATATAACGTTAAAGGAGGTTTCATTACGGTAGATGTGGTAAAAAACGACCAACAAATTTGTATTAAGGTTTGGGATACGGGTTCTGGAATTTCTCCAGAAAAACAAAAATCCATGTTTGTGCCGTTTGATCGATTAGGATTAGACGCCACCACGGTAGAAGGCACCGGTCTAGGGCTTACGATTACAAAAAGTTTAACGGAGTTGATGGGTGGGTCTATTCAATATGAATACTTCCAAGATAAAGGAAGTTGTTTTACCGTCTGCCTACCTGCGGGAGAAAAACCAGCCGAACAGGAATTGAGTGAAGAAGACATTTCTAAATTTGAAGAAGGGTTATTAAAAAAGAAAAAATACCTTGTCATATATATTGAAGATAATCGCATCAATATCGATTTGATCAAAAAAAGTTTAGATTTTAGATCTGAAATTGAGTTTATGGCCGAGGAAAGAGGGGATATTGGCTTGGAGTTAATTTTTAAAAATATCCCTGATTTGATTCTATTAGACATTAATTTACCCGGTATGGATGGAAAAGAAATTATTAAGCAATTAAAGAATGATGAAAGAACGAAAAACATTCCTGTAATTGCCATTAGCGCTAACGCTATGAAGAACGAAATAACAGAAACATTAAAGCTGGGTTTTCATTCTTACATCACAAAACCTATAAGCGTTGTAAACTTTCTTGAAGAAGTCGATAAGATTTTAGAAGAACTAGGTTAGCTAAGTTTACTAGATCAAAATAAAAATATTTCTTGCCAAATAAGAGGTAGGCAAAGTTTAAATGCCTACGCTCCGAATAATTTAAAAAGACCTATGGGAAAACTCATAGGTCTTTTTTTATTGGATGAAAGAGTAGCGGGTATTTTTTAATTAAAGGGTATCTCTAATAATTCGATATTTTTACTTTAGGCAACTCGCAGTCCCTCATTTTATAAGGTCTGCTCGTGGCCAAAAATAATTTTTAGAGGTCCCCTTAAGATTTACAGTTTTTTTATACTGTGAAAATTTTAGTTTTTAGGTCACAATTAGGTCACAATATCGCTTCTAAAATTAGTTCGATGAATAATCAATATGTCAGAAATAAAATTAAGAGTTTTGGTTGTCGACGATCAACCCGAAAATGTTCGTTTGGTGAAACAAATCCTCGCTATGGAACGTTGCTATTTGGTAGACGAAGCGGTTGATGGGGAAGAGGCTCTAACAAAACTTAAAAGAGTTCATTATGACGCTTTATTAACAGATTGGCTGATGCCAAAAGTGAATGGAGCTGATTTGATTGCGCGAGTTCGGAACGAGTTAGAATCGCCGCCTTTTATTATGATGATTACAGCGATTCAAACCTCGCAAGCAAAAGAAAGTATTCTTAAAATAGGAGCCGACGAATTTATTACCAAGCCTCTACGAATGAAAGGGTTTGTAGAAAGTTTAAGAGAGGGAATTACTCGTAAGGCCCAGCCTTTACCTAAAATCTCAAAAATTCAAGCTCTCGAAAAAAATGTGACTCCGGCATTTCCGGTTGTTGTTATTGCGGCTAGCACAGGCGGTTACGAAGCTTTGGCTCAATTGTTTTCTGGACATTTATCAGAAAAAGCCGCTTTTTTGGTCGTTCAACATGCTCCAGGTTATTCGCTTCAAAATATGACAACAAGGTTTGGAAAATTGACTAAATTAAAATTGACATTAGCAAGAGACGGTCAAAAAATTAAACCTGGGCATGTTTATATTGCTCCAGGAGACAGACATCTTTCCATCAAACCAAAAACGTTATCTATTTGTCTCAATCAAGGCCCCAAAGAAAACTATGTGC
Source organism: Nitrospinales bacterium (assembly GCA_038154245.1). Classification (GTDB taxonomy): domain Bacteria; phylum Nitrospinota; class Nitrospinia; order Nitrospinales; family JAJDAT01; genus JAJDAT01. The sequence continues at coordinate 7,202 of JAYOZP010000089.1, forward strand.
GTCCTTCTGCCGATCCGCTGTTTCGTTCAGCGGCCCAGGCTTTTGGAAAATATACGCTAGGCGTTGTTTTAACTGGATTGGGAATTGACGGAACTCAGGGCGCGGCTCACATTAAAGCGGTTGGTGGTCAAATTATTGTGCAAGATCCCGTTTCGGCGGTAGCTCCAGCGATGCCTAAGAGTATTGTTTTTTCAAGTTTAGCGGATAATGTTGTAAAGCTCTCCAACCTGAATTCAAAAATTGAATCTGAGGTTTCAAAGCTCTCCTCTGATCTAGATTCCTAATAGCTTTCACAAAAGTAAAATGTGTTCGGTACCTCTCTTCATCATTTTTCTTCTTTGTAACTTGTCTAGATCGCCAGTTTCTTAAAAGTAAAATTTGAAAACTGGTTTTCAAAAATAAGATACACATCTCAAAAATGAACCTTTGATATATAAAATATTCCCATTTGGGGAATTCCTCGCCAACTCCTAATTTGGAAAAATTATTACAATTAGTTGATTATTGGAGCTTTATTATCAAACATTATAAAACCCCAAAGTTTGGCATAGGTTATGCATTTTTTCTAATTAGTTTCTGATTAAAAGCATAAAAAAAATAAAGACAAAAATTGGAGATAAATTTATAAAGATTTTTCAGAAAAGAGAGTCGACAACAACAAAGTATTTCACGACAGTTCTTTGAGAGAATTTGGAAATAACTAAAGCACAGTAAACAACTTAACAGTTTTTCGTTTGGCCGGAGAAATTGAGCCCTTCACCAGCCTTCAATGTTAAAAAAGCTCATTCATCTTGTTCCTCCTTCAAGATGGATGGGCTTTTTTTTATTATTTCTATATTTCATGATGAATTGGAACCAAAAATCAAAATTAGATCTTTAATTTTATTTATATTACAATGCGTGTTTATCTATTTTTAGTGAGGTTAGCCTAATTTAAATATGGAAAGTTTTATATAGGGTAGAAATATTTCTAATTTCCGAAAATATTATGAATGTTTATCTGTTGTGTAAATTCGATAAAAAAACTTTAGCCATACTTTTTGGATGTCTTTTTAGTTTTGTTGCTTTTACAGAGGCAAGCGTCTACGAACCATTAAAGCCAATGTCTTTTCCGGACAATAATCCTTGGTCGGAGGCTAAAGCAAAACTTGGCAAGAAGTTATTTTTCGACAAAAAGCTTTCTGGGGATAATTCAAAAAGTTGCAGCTCGTGTCATCAACCAAAGTTTGGTTGGACGGATGGGAAGCGAAAATCCATTGGGCATCAGAATAAAGAATTAGATAGAAATTCTCCTTCAATTATTAATTCAGGATACATGAAATCTCAGTTCTGGGATGGACTAGCCAAATCTTTGGAAGAGCAAGCCTTGGCTCCTATTCAATCTCCGGTTGAACTAAATCAGGATCTGGATAGTTTGATGGAAGAAATAAAGAAGGATTCGGAATATATAGATTTGTTTGGAAAAGCCTTTGGGCCATCCAGCGTCAACCCAGAAAATCTAGCCAAAGCGATTGCCACGTTTGAAAGAACCATTGTTTCTTCGAAAAGTTCTTATGATCGTTATTGGCAAGGGGATAAAGACGCTCTGAGACCCGAAGCAAAAAGAGGAATGAAGCTGTTTTTTGGGAAGGCCAAGTGCTCTATTTGCCATAACGGTCCGCTATTTACCGATCATCAGTATCATAATATTGGTCTTATTGATGAATCAGGAGACAGCGCTAAAGGGAGAAATAAAGTCACTAACGAAAAATTTCATTTAGGAGCGTTTAAAACCCCCGGTTTAAGAGACGTTGGGCTTACGGGGCCGTACATGCACAATGGCAGCTTAAAAAGCTTACTAGATGTGATTGAGTTTTATAATCAAGGAGGGGCTTCTAATGAAAATAAAAGTCCCTTTATCAGTCCTATAGGTCTGAATGGAAAAGAAAAGAACGATTTATTAGAATTTTTAATTTCTTTGGAAAGCGACAATTTGTCGAATGAATTTTCATATCCGTCAGGCTATTGATAAGGGTATTTAAGGAATAAAGGAAAATTAGATTTTGAGTTTAACCACAGCAAATAGAGAGTCCGGTAAAAAATTTTGGGAATCGAGTTATCTTCTGGTTCTCGTCTCTATATTATTGTTGTCGACCCTTATAATTGTCGGAAAAGCTAGTTTTGAGTTGATAGATAAAGAAATAAAAAGTTCTTTATTAAGTCAGCTACAACAGGCTCTCCCTGGAACCGTAAAAATGTTTAAAATATGGGAGAGAGACGCCGCTTCCAAATCTCAAGCGATCGCTCTAGATAAAGAAGTTAAAAAAGATATATTTGCTTTGCTTCGTATCGCTCAAACCAATCCAAAAAACTTTGAGAAAGTTCTTTCTTCGGAATCCTTAATAAACTTAAGAAATCATTTAGAAGTAATAATCCGTCAATACGATTTTCACGGGTTTATAGCCTTGGATTTAAATGGATTTGCTTTTGCAGCTTCAGAAGATGAAGCAGTGGGGCATAAAAAACTTTTAGAAAGAGCGGGGGAAAGGTTTTTTAAACTTTCTCGTTTAGGGAACTCTGCTTTTGCGCTCCCCTTTAAATCAGAAATACCCTTTATGGACGAAACCGGAAAAATACATCGCGAAATTCCAACTATGTTGATTGCTTCTCCAGTTTCCGATGCAAAAGGAGAGGTCAAAGCTGTATTGGCCTTCCGGCTGAAACCGGAAGCCGTATTTGCCGATATATTTGAAATAGGTCGGACTGGGCAAAGTGGAGAGGTGTACGCCTTTAACTCAAATGGAGTTTTTATTTCAAAAAGCCGGTTTCGTGAACAACTTAGAGAAGTGGGACTGCTAGAAAACCGCCCTGAAGTTTTGTCAATATTTAATGTTTCCATTAAAGATCCGGGAGGAAACTTATTAGAAGGTTTTCGCCCTAAAGAAACTTCGGAAAATTTGTTGTTTACGCGTATGGCCGCAAGCGCGTTAAGAGGAGAATCTGGTTTTGATTTTGACGGATACAGAGACTTTCGCGGCGTCAAAGTTATTGGAGTTTGGAGTTGGTTGAGTGAATTTGGGTTTGGCGTTGCTAGCGAAATGAATTACGACGAGGCTTTTTCCTTATTTAATAAATTAGAAAAATGGTATTGGATTCTATTTGGTTCGCTCATAATCGCCTCTATTTTTTCAATTATATTAGCGGTGAAACGGAGGCGATACCGTCTTCAATTAATTCGTTCGAAAGACGAAGCGGAGAGAGCCAATAAGGCTAAATCTGAATTTTTAGCAAAAATGAGCCACGAGCTTCGTACTCCAATGAACGCAATTCTTGGTTTTACGCAGTTTATGATTAAGGACAAAAAAGAACCGTTAACGGAATTCCAAGCGTCCAGCGCCGAGCATATATTAAAAGCGGGAAATCATTTGTTAGAGTTAATAGACGAAGTTTTGGATTTATCGCAAATTGAAGCCGGTAAACTAAAAATCAAACTAGAGCGCGTTAATCTACCAGCTTTAACCAACGAAATATTCGATTTGATGAAGCCGGTAGGCGAAAATTACGAAGTCGCTTTAATGAATATGATAAGTGAAAACGGAATTCCATATTTAATGGCGGATAGAATGCGTTTGAAACAGGTTTTAGTTAACTTGATATCAAATGGAATTAAATACAACCGTAAAGGCGGCAAAGTTGAACTGTCAATTGAAGAAATAGAAAATAAAAGAATGAGAATTAAATTGTCCGATACAGGTCACGGTATTCCCGAAGAAAATAGGAAGCTTTTATTTCAACCATTTGAACGCGCTGGAGCAGAATCCCAAAAAGTAGATGGAGTTGGCATTGGTCTTACCATTACGAAATACCTTGTTGAAATGATGGATGGACAAATTGGTTTAGATAGCGTTGTGGGCAAAGGTAGTTGTTTTTATGTGGATATTCCAATTTATCAAGATGTTGCCACATAATTTAGGGACGCTTAGACTTTTTTGAAAATTAAAACTTTCTATTTCTCGTAAAAACTCTGAAATACGATTTTCTATGGTTTATCATTGATGGTATTCCAGATATAATTTATCCCTTTCTTTTATTCATTCAGTTACAAACTCATGTCTAAATTGAAATTAGGTTTTCATAATTTTTTAAACGCTCAACCTTTGCTGTTGCCGCTGATTGAAATGTCCGAAAGTATGGAGTGCGAGGTTTGCATCGATTCTCCATCATACTTGGCGGAAAAACTCAGTTCGGGAGATCTAGATCTTGCAATGATTCCTTCGGTTGAGTATTTGAGAAATGCGAATACTTATAAAATATTGCCCACGGCCGCAATAGCTTCATGCGATAGAGTAGAAACCGTTCTTTTTATCGCTCGTAAAAATTTAGAAGACATACAAACAATCGCTTTGGATAACCGTTCCAAAACGTCGGTTGCTTTATTTCATATACTTTTTGGCGACAAATTAAATCAAAATATTGAGACCTTTGTTGAGGCCCCAAATCCAGAAAAAGCTTTAGGAAAATACGACGCCGCTCTAATAATAGGAGACCCAGCATTTAAAGCCGGAGCTCAGTTTTCTAATTTAACGGTTTACGATCTCAGCCATGAGTGGTTTGTGCTTACCGGAAAACCGTTTGTCCATGCCGTTATTGCAGTTAGATCGGGAATTGAACTACCGAAGGGATTTTCCGCCAATTTTGAAAAAATTAAAATAGACGGAAAAAAAAGAATACCGGAAATAGCAAAATTGCATGCGCTTAGTTTAGGAATCAACGAATGCGTCGCCGAAGACTACTTATCCAACAAAATCATCTACGATTTAGACGAAAAAGCCTTGGAAGGCCTCAAAATGTTTCACACCCTCTGCGTTGAAAAAGGTTTGATCAAAGAAAAGTTTCCTCTTCAATTTTTATAATAGTGTATTAAGATATCCTCATTTATTGTCGCTTTGAACAATTGACTCGTTTCACGCGTTATAAAAAAGGATTAGTATTATACGATACCCACAGCGTGTCATCCTGAAGCGATACGAAGTATCGGTGAAGGATCTCGCCTCGATTTAAATAATTGTCACATTGAGCTTGTCGAAATGCGACTTCCTTATTTTAGTTTCTTTTAACATTGAGTTAGTTCCGAATATGCGAATAGAAAACTTGCCTTACATTGCAGATAGTTCTCGGATTTTTGATAGATTCGCGAACGAGCCTTGGGCCGTTTTTTTAGATAGCGGCAGACCTTATTGCGATCAGGGTAGATACGATATCATCTCTTCAAATCCCTACGTTAAGATGACCGCTTGCGAAGGAATTACTAAGGTAGAGAAAAATGGCGTTATTGAAACAACCGACGAAGACCCGCTGGAGTTGTTAAAAGGATTATTGGACTGTCAAAACCCCGCGCCGGAAGGTATTCCATTTACCGGCGGAGCGATGGGATATTTTTCATACGACTTTGGTAAATCGTTAGAAGAGTTGCCTCGAATAGCTAAAAACGAAGAAAAGATTCCTGAAATAGTTTTAGGTATATACGATTGGGCCATCGTAATAGACCATCAAGAAAAAACGACGTGGTTAGTAGGGCAGGGTAACGATCCATCCACCTTCGTTTCCTGGGAAGATATAAAGAAACGAATACTCAATCCTAATCCGTCGATAGAGTTCGAACCGTTTAAATTGACGAGCGAGTTGGAAAGCAATATGAGCTCGGAGGATTACGCCAAAGCGTTTTTTAAAATAAAAGATTACCTGAGAAACGGAGATTGTTATCAAGTCAATCTGGCGCAACGTTTTTCAGCCAAGACATTGGGAAACCCCTGGGATTTTTATAAGCGGTTACGCGTCAATCATCCTGCCGCTTTCGGCGCTTACATGAGAAATCCCTACGCCACAATATTAAGCAGTTCTCCAGAAAGTTTTTTGCGAACGCAGTCGGGTAAAGTAGAAACCAAGCCAATAAAAGGGACGCGTCCAAGATCGTTTGACGACGAAAAAGATAAGAAGCTAGCCGATGAATTATTTGAGTGCGAAAAAGATCGCGCCGAAAATTTGATGATCGTCGATCTGATGCGCAACGATTTAGGAAGAACCTGTGTTCCCGGATCGATAAAAGTCGAAGAACTATTTAAAATTGAAAGTTTTCCTACCGTCCATCATTTAGTCAGCACAGTAACCGGCGAGTTGCAGCCCAATAGTCATCCTGTAGAACTTATAAGAACGTGCTTCCCGCCTGGTTCCATTACTGGAGCGCCCAAGATACGTTCAATGGAAATTATCGAAGAACTGGAACCCAACACACGCGGAGTCGCTTATGGCAGCGTCGGGTATATCGGGTTTAATGGCGAGATGAATTTGAACGTAGCCATACGAACGTTAGTGCATAGCGACGATAAAATTCGGTTTTGGGTAGGCGGCGGAATTGTCGCCGATTCGATATTGGAAGAAGAATACCAAGAAACCCTCAACAAAGGCGCGGGGATATTAAAATCCCTCAACGCATTGCCCAAAACTACTGGCGTGGCTTCACGATACGCTAATGCTGATAAGTAAGACGTTTTGAGAGGGAGTAGTAAAGTTTTGTTAGTTAAATGCAAATAAGATAAAATGTAGAGAATTAATAACTAATTATATTTTTTTATTCTATGAAAATTGAAATTGTAGTTCATGAAGCTGAAGAAGGCGGTTATTGGGCTGAAGTTCCTGCCACTCCTGGATGCGCTACCGAAGGCGAAACGATGGACGATTTATTGAAAAACGTTCATGAAGCAATTGAAGGTTGTCTTTCTGTCGAAATTGAAACTCCAACTCATACTCAGACGGAAAAGGTAATCGAAATCCAAGTGTGAAGAGCTTTTCAGGTAAAGAGTTTATAAAAATAATAGAACGTAAAGGCTGGAAATTGTTGAGGATCCAAGGTAGCCATCATATTTAGGTAAAGAAGGTTCTATCATTAGACTGTCTATTCCTATACATGGGAATAAGACTATTAAAAAAGGTCTATTAAACCTCTGCTGGTTTAAAAGACGAAGACATGGTTTTGTATTTAAAAAATATTTTGAAAACCATAAATAAAAAAAGTTTAGTTCAATACCAACCCCACCGCTCCAAAAAATTCTGTGAAGTTCTGTGTCTTTCTGTGGCCAGCTCTTGTTTTTTCTTGCGGTAAAAAAGCAGAGTTACTTTTTCTCAACAATGGTTTGTATGTATTGGCCGAGAAAGGGAGAGGTCTCTTCACTTTTGTTTTCATGTTCGGCAATGGATTCAATCACATCGTCTTCAGCGCCGAACTCGTCGTGAAAGAATAACGACGGACAAAAATCCCAAAAATGATTGGAACAACTTATTTTCGATACTATTAAACCGTTTTCTTTCGCTTTGGATTTGATGGTTCCCTCTGAAACGGAAATCGCTTTTAAAGTGTATATCGTTCCTTTGTATTGCACGTCTAAGGTATTATTTTTAGGATTAATTTTTATAGGGAGAGCGTTATTCCAGGGACGCCACCACTTGTTTGCTATAGCTTCTTTATTATAAAAACTCAAAAAAGCTTTACCGCCCACTTTCAAAACTCTAGATGTTTCTTCAAAAATGTTTGAAGAAACTTCCGAAGCCGAACCAAAATTAGCTAAAACCATATCGACGGAATTATCTTCCTGAGGAATACCATTTTCTAAGTCAACCTCTTGGAAGGTTACAGTTGCCAGGTTTTGTTCCTTTGCGGTGGCAATGAATTCGGGGCTTATGTCGTATCCGACGACTCGCTTAAAGTTCTTTGATAGCCATTGGGTAGACTCCCCATTCGCGCAACCCAAGTCAATGGCCAAATCTGGTTTTTCTTCAGTGTTTGTTGCTCCAAAAGCTTCTTTTATGTATTCTCGTTCGCGTTGTGTAATTAATTTAGTAGCGCTCCAACCTTCATTGTGTTCTTTATAATCTTTTGCAACTCGGGCCGTAAGTTTTTTTAAATTATTTGCGAGAAATTCAGGGGCTTCCTGTTTAGTACTAAGAATTTCCGACCGATTTAAAATTTCAAGTTGTTCAAATTTTCCGAACGACATCAATTCGCCGACTAAGAGTTCGACCATTGTCGAGTTGATGCCTTGTTTCTTCGCTTTTTCGACGTATTTATTTATCAGGTTAACTTCGCGCTGGTGCTGGAATATAGGTTGTTCGTCGCCTTCTTGACTTTTGGCGTCGGCAATTTCGCGCATCAAATGCTGCCGCCTGAAAAAATTATTAATTATATTGTCGGTAACCTCTTCGACTTGCTTACGGGCTAGTTCTAATTTTTCTTCCCAGGCGGGATCCTCGTTTCCGCTCATACCAACCCTACCTTTTCTCTCATCGTCGCCAAGGTTTTACGAACCACATCGCCGGCTCTTTCTTTGCCAATTGTTAACACTTTTTCAACTTCGTCTTTATTCTCAAGCAATCGAGCAAACTCTTTTCGCGCCGGATCAAACTTTTCGTGAACTTTTTCCAAAAGTTCTGCTTTAGCGTGTCCATAGCCGATAGAGCCTTCTTCGTATTTCTTTTTTAATCCATCAACTTCGTTAGCGGTAGCGAATAGTTGAAACAGTTTAAATACATTACAGGTTTCCCAACCAAGCGGCTGCCCTTGATCGATTGGTTTGGTGACGATGCTGTTGACTTGTTTCTTTAATTTTTTGTCGGTAACAAACAGATCAATTGTGTTTCCATAGCTCTTACTCATCTTTTGTCCGTCTGTTCCAGGGATCACGGCAATCTCGTCGGGAGTTTCAACTTTGGGAACTTTAAAAGTTTTGCCATAGACTTTGTTAAATTTTTCAGCCAACTCTCTAGAAATTTCTACGTGTTGTTTTTGATCTTTACCAACCGGGACGACATCGGATTGCACGCATAAAATATCCGCCGCCATGAGAATAGGGTAGGTGAACAACCCCACGCTAGCGTCGATTCCTTTGGCTACTTTGTCTTTATAAGAATGGGCGTTTTGCAAACGGCTCATGTTAGCCTGGCAGCTTAAAATCCAGGTGATTTCTTGAATTTCAGGGATGTCGGATTGTCTATAGAGAGTGGTTTTATCCGCGTCCAAGCCAAAAGCCATATAAGCGGCGACAATTTGGAGAACGTTTTTTCTGAGTTCGTCCGCCTTTTTAATGGTGGTTAAGGAATGCCAATCGGCGACAAAAATAAAGAGTTCGTCGCCTCTATCCTGTCTTTTTTTAAATTGCTCAATCGCTCCAAAATAGTTGCCCAGGTGCAAGTCGCCGCTAGGTTGAATGCCAGACAGAATTCTTTCAGGTTTTTGGCTTTCCATTTAAAACGTCACTCCATTCGATTTATAAATACCGCTATAAATATTTTATTTAAAATCTATATCCAGAAGACAAGAATTATGAAATTCAGAAATTATATCATTAATTAAGAGCGGCTTTAAAGATTAAGGCGGTTTTGGATGAATGAGATTAAATTATGGCTTAAAGCAGTCGTGGTACCAGAGGGTTTCTTTAATGATTTCCGCTTTTTGGTAATTGAGTAGCGTTTTTTTCCACATTAAATGAATTTGAAAAGTAGCTAACTGTTCGTTTTTTGGTTTTCTTCTGGCAGCCGAGTGATAAGGATGGAATTGGAGGAAAAACGGGTTGAATGGACCCGTTATGCAGGATTGTTAGGAAAATTTGTAAATATTGCTTGATGAGCGAAACTTTGCTACGATTGACGTAGTACGTTAATATTGTCGCTAAAACTAGTTTTAAATGTAAAAAAACGGAAAAGCTTTATGGCCGTGAATTTGTAAAAAAATTTAAATCCATTGCACGAAGAGCTCTAACTCGACTTCGTATTTTGGAGACAGCTCCAACTTTAGAAGCTTTAGCTTCTATACCAGGTAATCGATTTGAAGCGTTGAAAGGGGAACGAAAGGGTCGGTATAGTATCAGGATAAACGACCAATGGCGTATTTGTTTTAAATGGGAAGATGGCGATGCTTTTGATGTGGAGATTGTCGACTATCATTAAAGGATAAAAATATGGCAAATGATTGGAAAGATCCTATACATCCTGGTGAAATATTAGCCGAAGAATTGGAAGAGATTGAGATGAATGGCAATCAGTTTGCCAAAGCCCTTAATGTACCTAGTAATCGAATTTATCAAATCTTGAATGGGCAAAGGGATATTTCCGCAGACACCGCGAGACGAATGGGAAAATTTTTTGGAACTGGCCCAGAAATTTGGATGAACTTACAGCAAAAATACGATTTAGAGGTTGCTGAAGAAGAAGGAGGAGACCTCAAAGATATTAAAGTATATCATACCTTCAAAAAGACAAAGGCCTCTAAGGTAAAGCTTCAAGTTTAGGTTATGTTAAAAAATTAATTACGGTTTGAAGCAATCGTGGTACCAGAGGGTTTCTTTAATGATTTCCGCTTTTTGGTAATTGAGTAACGTTTTTTCCCACATGAAGTGAATTTGAAAGGTAGCTAACTGTTCATTCTCTGGTTTTCCTCGATTCCAAGATCGACAAATATACCTTCCATAATTTAGCAACTGTCTTTTCGAATCGTTACGAAAACGAGTTTCGTCCAAATATTTTCTCCATCTTTCAGTTGGGTAGGTATCGACAAGATACTTAGGGCGCGAATAATCCGTTTTTCCTTTTTTTTGTCTTGTAACGTCCACTTCGGTTTCATCCATCAGTTTTCCTGAAATAAGATACCAGCCGCTGTGGTCGTGAGGTTTGGGACCGTACATATTCCAACTTTGTCTTAACCCTAAAAACCGTAATGTAGTATCCATAAAATTAGGAACTTTATAGTCTGATTGGGGTAAAGCGGATATATTCCAAAACATTAAAGAAATAAAAATAACGAATGAAAAGCAATCGGCAATTTTATGGTAGCGGAAGCCATTTGAGTTAATTGAAGTATTAAGTTGAAAATTTATTTTAGAAAGTAATATACGGGACCAAGTTGAAAACTTAATAAATATAAGGTTTGCTTCTAAAATATCCCAATACTTTTTAGGAATAAAAAGAATGGGAGTTAACATATTTAAAAAAGGAAATTCTCCAATTGCCAAAAAAAGGGCAATGCCAAAATTGAACGAAATAAAAATTCCAACCATGGTTAGGCGAATAGTATATTTCCAACAGGTGATGAAAATTAAAATCGGACCAAAAAACTCAAAAAATAATGTTGCATAAGTTCCCATTTGCAAAATGAAGTCGAATTGGCGAAACCAAACTCCCAAATGCGTGACGTTAGATCCAATATGTAAGGCGTAATATAGAGCCGTGCCGTCTGGATACCATTCTTTTCCGGTTTTATAAAAAAAGGAATAAAAATAAATGATCGCGCTCAGTATTAGTAGCGCCGCTCCAGCTAAAGAAAAGTGAGTGTCGCTTGACTTTGAAGAGTCTTGGGCGGTAAAGGAATCTAGCGAATAACGAGCTCCCAGCGGAAGAAAAGCCGACCAAAATAATAAAATTATTTTTAAGCCATCGACGCCGTTTAAAAGCAAGACGTTTCGGTTTTGCAAAGACATAAATAGAAACCAAATTATTATTGTGCAAAATCGAGTTTTGAAACCTATTAAAAATCCAATCGTAAAAATAAAGCTTACAATAAATAAAATTGTTTGAAAGAAAAGACTGCCACTTGTCAGATGTATGGAAATAGCATAATCAACAAGTGTTTTTATGGCTTCAATTCTTGGTAGAACTCCAAAATCGGTGTAGTGGTTTTCTATGTCAAGGCTTCTAATCGCCAAATCGAAAATTAATATAATCCCAAAACCTATACGAAAAAGCGCTAAGGCTCTTAAGTCGATTTCGAATATTTTTTTGATACTATTTTGCATTTTTTAACTGAAAAAAATAAACCGCAAAGCCGAAAAAAATCTTGAACCGCAGAGAGCGCCCTTCGGCTACGCTCAGGACAGGCTCCGGACGCAAAGAAAAAAAATAAAAAATTGTCAGCCTGAGGCTCTCGAAGGCCGACCTCCTTATTCTTTAATCTTATTCGGTGTGTACCTGAGTGATAGTTTTGGCAAATCTTTATAAAGCTTTTTTATCAACGCTTCTTTTTTTATTCGTTTCCATCCTTTGATTTGTTTTTCTCTATTTATTGCTTGATTAATATCGCAAAAAGTTTCGATACAAGCTAATTTTAGAGGTCGGCGTGAATGCGTATAACAATTTTCGATTAAACCATTTTGGTGCTCGTAAAATCTTTTTTCTATGTTGTTTGTGACTCCCGTGTAATAGCTATCGTCGCTATATTGCAAGATATAAACATAGTAGTTTTTCATGATAGCTAAAAGCCGCAGCCTTATTGAGTTGTGGTCGCCCTTCGAGAACCTCAGGGTGACAATTTTCTAAAAATTTGAATTCACATCTTTCTTCACAACAACCTTATAGTGTTATGGTTGTCCTTACTTCGATTACTACTTCGACAAGCTTGATTCTCTGGGTGAAATTTTATAAATATTTCTATTACTTCTTAGTCAACGTAAACACCCCATTCCAATCTTCTGGCGGCGGGTCGTTTGAAAAATGAAGGCATCGCTCCAAATAAGTTAACGCTGGGCCGTCGTTTGGGTCTAGTT
>JAYOZP010000090.1:0-10789 GCA_038154245.1 Nitrospinales bacterium
GACTGCGAGTTGCCTAAAGTAAAAATATCGAATTATTAGAGATACCCTTAAATTATCTCTAGAAAGTTTTTAAGAATTTTTAATCCCCATTTACCGCTCCGTTCTGGATGAAATTGACAACCAGTTATATTTTCTCTGTTTACAATCGAGCAAAACTCAACTCCGCCATACTCTGTGACAGCTAAAATATCTTTTTTGTGATGCGGTACAGATACAAAAGAGTGAGCAAAGTAAAAAGCCGTATCTTTCTCAATTCCTTCTATAAGTTTTTGTCCATTTTTTTTATTTATATCTGATTCAAAATGTTCATTTGATTTTAGAGACGACCAACCAATATGAGGAATTCGAAAAGATTTTTCTCTCATAAAATGCTTTAACGATCTTACTTGACCTGGAATCAGGTTTAGCCCTTTTTGAACTCCAAATTCTTCACTTGATTCTAGCAATAGCTGCATTCCCAAACAAATCCCTAATAATGGTTTACCTGAAATTGCAAATTGACAAATTATTTCATCTAATTTTTTTTTTCTTAATTCTTGCATTGCATCTGGAAAAGCCCCAACTCCAGGTAATATAAGTTTTTCGGCATTTAAGATAATTTCGGCTTCTGACGAAACCTGCATATTTTCCACACCAATGTATTTCAATGCACATTGAACATTATAAATATTGCTTCTTTCATAGTCGACAATGACAACGGTATTTTCCATAATAAATCTTAAATATTATTTTAATCTAACATCAATTCCAAAAGCTGATAAACCCTGCTTAACTTCAGAAATCGAAAATTTGTTATAATGCAAGATACTTGCTATCGCAACCGCATCAGGACCTTCCAAAATAGCGTCTTTAACATGTTCAATATTTCCAGCTCCGCCAGAAACAATAACAGGTATATGAACCATAGAACAAACCCGTTCAACGAGTTCTAAATCAAACCCTCTTTTCATTCCCTCTTTGTCCACTGAAGTTAATAAAATCTCTCCAGCGCCCATACTTTCGGCTTTTTTTATCCAATCTAAAACATTTTGGCCAGTTTTTTCACGTCCATTATCAGTATATGCTTCCCAACTATCTTCGGAAATTTTTTTAGCTTCTACCGAAACTACTATACATTGAGTCCCAAATACCTGAGAACTTTCTTTTATAAGTTGTGGGTTTCGAATAGCAGCTCTATTAATAGCAACCTTATCAGCCCCCGCTCGAAGAAGATTTCTTATATCATCAATGGAACGAACCCCTCCGCCAGCAGTTATTGGGACAAATGTTTTTTCTGCAGTAGATTTAACGATATCTAGGAGGTTTTCTCTTTCATATAAACTTGCTACAGCATCGAAATACAGAATTTCATCTGCCCCGTCTAAATAATATTTTGGGGCCAAGACTTCTGGCTTACCAACTACTCTTAAGCCTTCGAGCTGAATTCCTTTAATTACATTTGAACCTTTAATATCAAGTCTCGCAATAATTCGAATTTTTTTAGGCATATAAAAGCAATATTTGGAAGCAAATCATGGATGTAACATGCAAGTTGCTGTTTAAAACCTTTAAATCGCTTTAAAAACAACTTTATAGGAAGATTTTAAAATCAGCTTATTGTACCTCAAATCGAAATTCAAGACTAACTGATATTATTATTCAGCTTCTTTCTTAAAAAAGAATTAAAAGCTTTAATGAAACTCTATAAAATTTGCCCCAAAAAGTAAAAATTTAAGACACAATAAATAAAATATTAAGATTTCAATGTAGATATGAAAAGCTTGTATTTTTTAATAAATATCGCTAAAGTGGCAAAAAATTATTCTAATTAAACTTTGAGAAATTAGTAAAAATATTTGCTGAAACTGTAACCTGATAAGCGATGATTAAAACGCTAGCCTTAAAACAAAACCGGAGGAAACCTATATAAATAAACCGTTAACCCAACTATGGAAAACTGTTTTTCTTTTCGTTCCATCATTATCTTATCAATTGTTTCCAAAGCAACCTTCAAACATTCTCCCTTATTTACTTCGCAATTGAATTGGTACACACGACATTTTAAATGAATTCTCTCCCTGAATTATTTTTACAATTTCTTTCAAAAAATATTGATACAAATACAAAAACGGCTTTAATGTTTTCAGATAAGAAATTATTTGACGATTTCTTAATGGTACATAATAAGGTCAAATCAAGTACAAATGATTCATCTGTTATTCTCCTTAATTATTATCTTTATCCACTCTTTGAAAAATATGACTTAAATTTTGAATTTATTTTTGATTTTGTAGACGAGGCCGATTTACTTAAATTGAAAGAGGATAGCGAAAGACTTGCAAAAACTTGGTATGAAATAAACTCTTCTGCCTTAGATCCTACTTCGTTTAATGGTTTATCGCTTGGGGTTTTATATCAACATGATTTGATATATATGTTTCATCGAGTATGTAACTCTATAGAAAACGTCGCCGCATATTTTAGAAAAAAAAAACCAGAAGCGCTTATTCTGTTAACTAGAAGTTTTCCTCCTCCGCAAGATTTTCGAATCGATGTTGAAAATAATATTTATCAAAAACTTATTAAAGTCTTTGCAAAAAACCTAAAAATACCTATTTATGAATTCACTTTCCCGTCCAACTATAAATCTGAAAATAAAAATCGCCTTATTGAAAGTTTAAGATTCCAAGAGTTCTCTGTTTTAAACGGACGTATAAAAACACGATTACCTAAAGTTTTACTTAATTCAATTAAAGTCGTTTATCTTGCATTAAGTAATATTAGGTCGAAATGGAATAGGCAATCAAATATTCCAACTATTCTTTTTTCTAATCCCGCATCCGCTAATTACTATGGAAAACGAATTTTAAATCGTTTGACTCAATCGTATAACGTTGTGGTTTATAAAGGTGAAAGCAGGCACCCAAAGGTTTATAACTTTCACTATTTTTTTATAAACCCAACTCCAAAGGAAAAAAGAAAATATTTTATAGATTCGATGGAAGCCGCTTTTAAAGCTTGGAAATCTTCAAATTATGTAAAAGAAAATTTAAATTATCAGAATATTTCTCTCAGAGAATTATTTCTTGATGTATTTCAATCAATCTTTTTAATTTCTTTTCCCACTACATTTCAAGATATTTGTGCAATAGAAAAGCTTTTTGAGAATAATTCTATCAAACTGATTTTAACCCACACCGATTGGCCATTACTCGAAAGGACAGCTTGTCTTTTAGGAAAAAAACGAAATATTCCAACACTAAATTATCAACATGGAATCGAAGGCGTTACTCCTTTAGGTTTTCCACGATATGCTAAATACAAAGCAACATGGGGACATAAACGAAAAGATTGGCTAATTAAAAATGGATTCCCAAAAGAAAATATTTCAATTGTTGGCAGCCCATTCCAATCTAAAGAAAATTCTTTTTCATCAAATGAAACTCCAGACTTTGATAAACCAGGAACTTTTTTATACTTGACTCATGAAGGCCGACAATATGTCGGGAATCGAGAAGTAATGGTTGATAGTAACCAAAAGATTTTTTATTGCTTGTTGGAGGTAATGAAAAAAATTCCACAAAAAAAGTTGATAGTAAAAATAAGACCAACCGACCCTCAACGAAATTTTTATTCCGAATGGATTAAGAAATCAAGATGTTCTAACATAACTGTCGAACATGAAAATCTTTTGGGATTAATTGACGAATGCGATTTGTTTTTGGCGTTATTTTCCACTGCGGGCGCAGAAGCCTTAATTAAGGGACGTCCAGGTATCCAAATTACTTTTATTGACAAAGAAAGAAAAACCTACAATCAGGCTTTAAATGTGTACGATATACCTTATGCCGAATACGGCGCAACATTAAACCTTGACGAAGAAGATCCTGAAAAATTGTTCAATTTAATCAAATCCATTTTTTCTTCAGATGACGTTAGAAAAAAAATGGAAGAAGGTCGAAAAAAATTTTTGGAAGCTTATTGTAATCTCGGGAAGGGAGATCCTGCAGAAAATTTAATTGATTTTATGGACGAGATTATTAGCGAAAATAATAAAACTTAAATAACACAAAAATTAAAATAAACTAACCTTATGAATTAAAAATAAAACGTCTGCAATTCCCTTTCTCCTTCCTTATCGTATTCAACCAAACTCAAACCTTCGGCGACCATTTGTTTTTCAAAATCAATAGTCCTTAAAAACTCTAACACAAAAGGTAAGTCAGAGTAAGAAACATCAGAATACGCCAAGGTTGTTTTTGCCAACCAATATTCAGATTGAAAATTTTTCTCGGGCTTTTCCCAAGTTTTTTTAAAGGAATTTTCCAAAAAGTTAAATAAATTATAAAGCTGTTTAGAATGAGTCCAGCGTATATAAATCACAGGTGATTTTTTAACAAAAACACCCAGCCCATTGGAATGAATCTCAAATGGTGAATATTCAGCGGCGGCTTCTTTTACCTCTTTAAAAACGTTTTCTAAAACGTGGCATTGACCTGCCGAAAGTGTAATATGTGGAAAAGGGGAGCGAGACGAAATATATCTCACTTTAAATTTTTTATTCAAGATATCCCAAGCTAATAAAGAGTTTTCTAGTATTTCTCCAGTAAGTTTTATTACAACTGCATAATTTTTCATATAGCTACAACCAATATTGTATTTTGAACTTCGCTATATAAAAATTGGAAAATAGGCACTTTAAAAAAGCAAATAATCAAAAGATTTTAAAATAATTTAAAAGCCAATAATCGTTTACATAACGAGTTTTTGGAAAAATAAAGCAAAGGTGGGCAATAAAACAATAAACCCCTAGTGAGATAACTTGAGGTTCTCTATATAGAATAAAAGAGATATTTCTTTCACAAAAAAAACGGCAGAAAAGGTTGGCTTTCTCATACGAAATTCATTTAAACACAGTTTCTAAAATAAATTTTTGGTTAAAATGCTTTAATCTCATCGTCTTTAGTTATGGCCTCTTGCTCCCATATAGGAAACCTAAGCTTCCATTTATTATTTTCTTTTTTCCATAGGTGATCAGATCGCCAACTATCAATAGTTTCCCAGAATTGCCCTTCAGTAATATCAATATAATCAAGAAATTCCTTAAAGTGTTTCTGAGGAAACTCACCATCATATTTTTTAATTAAAGCAATGCCCTCTTCGCGCGTTATTTTTTCGTCTCTAATTTCATGAGCAGAGTCTGAAGTAGCTCTACCTATCCCAAACTTTATATAAGATAAGTAATAATGAAAGCCATCTGTTCGATCATCCAGGCTGGCGTATTTAGAATACGTACCTTCTGATCTTTCAGGATTTGGTAAAAAACCTGTGTTTTCCATACAGTAATAAAAGTTTTCTTGAGGATCCCAAAACTTGTAATAACTATGGAAATGGATTTCCGTTTTATTTTTTGTGATTTCTTCAAACGGTGGCGGCATATAAGGAACTAAATCATTTAGTTTAACGCCATGTTCTGCCCAAAATTCAGGAGGTAAACCAGAAAAGTAGTGTTTATTATGATCGCTGACTTCGCGAGTAGGCTTAAAAGCATTTTTCATATCCCCGCCATACTCCACTTCGCCATTTTCACCAAACATAATCAAAGAGACATTATTCATTACCGCCATTCTTAGAGGAAAGTTGGTTTGTCCATAAACGAAGGGTTGAAAGTTATCGCCTAAATGAATGAAGGCCAATTTCCCCAACAAACGATGTACGGGACCATTAGGGGTTCCTAGTACATTGTCCAAACCGCCAATATGAATCAAATTATCAAAATTTAGACGTCCGATATCGGTATAAAGAGCTGGAGACCAAGTCACAGTAAGAGGATTCATACCATATTTATGTTTCAACTCATGAGCGACTCTTCCACTATCTTTTCCACCACTTGAGGGAACAATAACGTCATAATAACCATCATTTTTTCTATGACGATCGCATAGCGCAATTAGTTCCTTTTCTCTTTGATCCCAGTCAACTTTCGTTCTTTTATAAACGGCGAAATTACAAGCGCTACATATTCCATTTTCGTCAAAGGTAATTCGCGGTCTTTGGTTAGAAATAGTACACTTTTTACAAAACACAACCTTTTCAGGTAAATTGTACTTTTTTTGGACGTCTCTATTTTCCATTTCGTTTTTTTCTCCTAAGAAACTAAATGGCAGTAAATTTTATTATGAACTAAATTAGAAAGGGTTAAAAGATCTTTCACAATATAGAAACAACGAATTAGTTTCTTATTTTAATTGACTATAGCAAGGGCAAGACAATTTAAATTCGCGGGATTTTAATTATCCTAATTTCTTTTCGGTCTAAATAGGGAATTTTCTTTAGAGACAAATTAAAATTTTGATTATTTCAAGGAATTTCAATCATTTCTAGAGGTAATTATAGTTTAAACATGACTGGTATTCAAATAGTAAGACAAAAATCTGCCGCCTGGATTAATTTTTAAGTAAAAATACATTTAAGTTTTTAAGGAACTATAATGTCGTTTAAAAAAAACCAAATTGCCTTTATTTTAATCAAAGAATTCATGTTACAACCGCTATTTTAAGAATGGATTCTAAACTTTCGTTAAATAACCAGGTTGAAATTATTGGGTCTGTAGACGATACGACTAAAACACAACGCTACTTTCGAAAAATCCACAAGAAGTTTATGTCGCCTTAAAAAAACATTTCATCCAATAACAGATTGCGCATTCACAACTTAAAGCTACAGGCTTTAATTTTAACTAAAAAAAATCAAAGCTCTTAAATCTAAAAATTAATAATCAAGACAATCTTTCACTGTAACTTAATAAAGAAAAATAACCATAGCTCAAATTGTCTGAAGTTCAGATCAAAAGTATTTCTAACCGGGTTTCAATTTATTTTCAGCCTTAAAGAAAAGATCAACCTTCAAGGTAATTATGGTAGCTCATCTTATATCAATTTAGAGATGATTTTTTTACGGGATGTTGCTTTCAACCAATATTTCAACTCAAAAGTTTAATTCAAAAATTTGAAATTCCTTTTCAAATTCTCATTTTGAAATACCTACCCCCAAAAAATTCTACCTTTAAAGTTTAAATCCCAGCACCAAGCCTCTTGAATGCCATTCAAGCGTTCATACCCGAACGTTTTAACACAACCCCTACATATAGCCTTATTTCTTGCCTTATAAAGTGAACGTGTTACTATCAAATAACATCGTTTTCGCTATATTGTGGTAACTTATTGGTAACTTAAAAAGACCATTTGCTTCACATCGTAAAAAATCTAATCTTCAAACATTCATTTTAGTCGCTTGCCTACTAGATCTTGGTAACTTGCGCCCTTGTGTTGGTAACTCAATGAAACTGACAAAAAGATATATCGATTCTCTCGCTTATGAAGGCAACGGGAAAAGCCAATTCATAAAATGGGATGACGAATTAAAGGGTTTCGGAATCCGCGTTTATCCTACTGGCAGAAAAGCTTTTGTTTTGTCCTACCGAGCAAAAGACCGAAAACATATTATGTCATTAGGTCAATACGGGGTACTAACTATCGATCAAGCCAGAAAGTTAGGCCGTGAAAAGTTAGTTGATGTCCAAAAAGGCGGCGATCCTGTAGAAGAAAAAAAGAAAGCTCAAAAAGGCGAAACCATGAAAGAGCTTTGCGCCTATTTCATGGATAACCATAGCAAGTTACATAAGACTACATGGGATACCGACCAAGGCCGAATTAACCGCTATATTGTTCCAATTCTTGGAAATCTTAAAATCAAATCCATTACGCATTCAGACATAGCCAGCCTTCACCGAAAAATCGGAGATACCTTCGAGGTTAAAACGACAAAAGACGGAAAAGAGATTGTTAAAAAATATGGCGGGAAATACGAAGCCAACAGAACTATACAACTTTGCTCTAAAATTTTTGATTGCGCCAGAACATGGGGATTTGTTGATAAAAATCACCCAAACCCGACAGAAGATATTAAGTATTTTAAAGAAGAGTCACGGGATCGGTACGTTACCCATGAAGAACTGCCGAAGCTAGCGGAAGAAATCGACAAAATCAGTAATATCTATATCCGCAATTTACTTTGGCTTTATCTCTTAAGCGGTACCCGTAAAAGTGAATTAATGAAAGCCAAATGGGCCGACGTTGATTTTGATCGTAAAGAGCTAAAGCTCCCTAAGACTAAAAAAGGTAAACCGCACTACCTACCATTAAGCGGCCCCGCTTTAACAATTCTGGAAAACCTTCCTCGTATAGCCGACAATCCTTATATCTTTTGCGGGAAAAAAGAAGGCCAACCGCTTGTCAATATCGATAAGACATGGCGGAAAGTTAGAGCCAAGGCAGGATGCGCGGATGTTAGGCTGCATGATCTAAGGCGAACCTTAGGCAGTTGGATGGCTCAAAGCGGTAATAGTTTGCATCTAATTGGACGCGTTCTAAATCATTCCAAGCCCTCCACAACAGCTATATATAGCCGATTCGCTCAAGATAACGTAAGAGAGGCTTTAGAAAGTCACGGGCAACAAGTTTTAGGCATTACGGGGAAAAAAGAAATAGCGCAAGTTATAGAAATGCCAAAGAGAAATAAGAAGGGCAATTAATAAACAAAACATAAATCAACGTAGGTTTTTTATAAATTAATAAATAGGAGGATTAAAAATGGCAAACAATACTGGAACTATTGATATCGATATGTACGTTCTTTTAGAGCGGATAAAAAAAATAACCAAAGATAATTTAGAGCTAATAAAGGAGATAAAAACGCTTAAAGGGGAGCCTCTTGAAATTCCTAGAGATCCAGAAGATCCAAAATCTTACGATCCTATATTGATGACCGAGCTTGACGTTAAGCAAAGAGACGCTGAACTTTTAAACGCTCTATTAAGGGACGTATAAACTTAAGAATAAGAAATAAACTTTCCAGGTCTAGGGTAGCTCCCGAAAGCTTGGCCTCTTTCACCAAGTTGGCCTGGATTCCCTCCTATGAAAGGCGCATAGAAAGGGCGTACATGTCTAATCAAAAGAAAAAGCCCAACTCTTGGCCTACTGAAGAAGCTGAAATAATTAAAAAAGCCAAAGAATCTAAAGAAATTTCAGGCCAAGATTTAATTAGGTTAATTTTCGGAGCCACAGAGAATAAAAAGAAAAAGCCAAGTAAAAAGGCTTTCCAATCTTGCAAAGAAAAGTTCAATAAATTTATCGAAAAAGGGATCAAAGAAAAAAAATTACGTTTAATAAATCAAAATAGCCAACATAAGGCTTTTGATGAGTACCTTTTTAAATTTAAGTTAGTTTGCCATTACATTGTTTCAGAAAAGTTCAATAACCAACTTGAAACGATTTCCTATTTAAATAAAAATAAATTTTCGATATCTCGTCCGTTGAGAGAATGTTTTAGGGATATTAAAAATGAATTAGATTCGGGAGCCAAACTAATAACTACAGAGTTGGAACAACTAAACAACCTAATGGAAGGCCCATACAATGGCGTAACGGGAAGCTTACCGGAATGGATGCCAGAGCCCTTGAAACAAGAGTTTCATTACACTCGAATAGCGTTACTGGAAACTAAAAAATTTGAGGAGGATGCAACGAATCCAGAATTTAAGGATTTAACATATTCAGGACAAGATATTTTGAAGTTTATGAATAGTCGCAAACATTTCCTTTCAGAAGTAAGTTGGTTTCCCGCAATACCAGAAGGTATGGTTGATAAAATTGACGCTTTAAACTATATAAAATCTATAGCCGATCTGGGAAAGGAAAAAGGGATAGAGGCTTACCTTGGTAAAGGCGGTTTCGCTGTTCTAAGGGGAGTCTGCATTAGCGAAAGACAAAGAAAAGCAGCAAAAAAACCTCGGCAAGACGGCCTATCATCTTTTATTTTTAAACTTTTAAAGAAAAAACCCAATCTTTCAAACGAGCAAATCCTTGATGAAATAAAAAGAAACGAACATCAAGCCCCGATTGGAATTGTAAGCGACGATATAATTGAATTTTACAATCCCCCCGGCTGGAAAAACGCAATTGTTGAGAGCAAAATTTCAGCCTTACCCCGCCGAATTGACAAAATTAAAGAAAAATTAAAAAAAGCTTAAACCTCTAACCGGCTAGAGGTAAACCCGGTTGTTAAATTAATTCCAGAAACAATTTATTAATTTTCTGGAGCTAAACATGCAGCCAAGCCCTAACCTCAAAGTTAAAGCCGCGCTTACCTTACGCGGCGTCCCCCTCTACGCTTCATTTGCCGAAATTGGAATCTCACAAGTAAAAGGTTCAAAGATTCTTTCCGGCATAACCATTCCCTCAGACTCCGAAAAAGAAGCCATCGCAAAACTATTGGACAAAAAAACCTCCGAACTTTTCCCAAGCTCGAATCAATCTGCGGAGGTAGCCTAATGGAATCCACATACACCATGCAACAACTTATAGCGGAATTAGGCAAAGCTGTAGAAAAATCACTAACAATTCCTTTCGATCCAGAAGCTTTGATGAGTGAAAAAAAAGCTGCGCAATTTTTAAGCGTTTCCGCAAGGTTTCTCCAAGCCCGAAGGGTTAGAGGAGATGGCCCTAGCTTTATTAGGATTTCTGCCAGGTGCGTTAAATATCGGAAAAGAGATTTAATAGCGTGGCTAGATTCAATGAAAGTCGACTCCACTTCGGAGGCCTCTATATAACCTTTAAAACGATAAAGCCCCCCAATTAGACAGATTGGAGGGCTCTTAAATTTTTAACAGTAAATGAGGAATATCAAATGTATTTTAACGGGCATAATACCAAATACAAAACGAAATTTCGGCGCGAGCTCCTAATGGCCC
>JAYOZP010000090.1:10799-19607 GCA_038154245.1 Nitrospinales bacterium
CTGCTGATTATTATGAGATTCAATTCCCGGGACTCAAAAAAAATCAAGGTTGGGCGAAAGTGCGCTGTGTTTTTCATCATGACGAAAATCCTTCGCTATCGATAAACCTCGATCACGGCCACTTCAAATGCCATGCCTGCGGTGCTAAAGGTGGAGACATTATTTCCTTCCATGCGCGACTATATAATATGGGCTTTGTTGACACCGCGAAAACTATGGGGGCTTTAATATGAACACCGAATCTTCACAAGAAGGAGCCCGTAGGCTTTCACAACCCAAGATTAACGAGGGCTTTGCCCCGGCTGGCCTTTATAAATATAACGACAATTTTTGTCGAATACGTTTAGAAAAAGGCAAAGAGAAATACATTCGCCCAATCTACAGAAACGAGAAAGGCTGGCAAATTGGCGAACCTCAATTTGATCCCAATAACGGCAAGCCAATCTACATCCGACTAAGTAACGATTCGGAAAACGTGTTTATTGTAGAGGGCGAAAAATGTGTAGATTATCTTCACAAACTTGGTTTGAATGCTTGCACATCAGGAGGGGCGACCAGCGCTGGGGCGGCAGATTGGGAGGCGTTACGAAATAAAAAAGTAACGATTTGGCCTGACAACGACGAAGGAGGTTTTAAATACGCCGACGAAGTATCAGAACGATTATCTTCGATAGCTTCATCTATCGAGCAAGTCGATGTGGAAACGCTTAACCTTCCTCACAAGGGAGATTGCGCCGATTGGATCGATGCCAACCCCGATGCAACTAACGAAAAAATTGAAGCCTTGCAAACCATTAAAAACAGAATAAAAAAAAATACACCGCTAAACATTAACCATGCGGGATGGGAGGAGCCGATCCCGTTTGAAGAATTAAAAACTCCAGAAATTTCTCCCGATATACTGCCCGGGGTTTTTGGAGAATTTGGCAAAAGCTTATCCGAAGCGACCGAAACTCCGGGAGCGTTAGCAACTTCAATTATTTTAGGGGTTGTTTCTGCCGCTTGCGGTTTTGCTTTCAGGGTTTCGCCTTCGTCAGATTGGAAAGAATCTATAAACATCTACTCTTTAGTTGCATTGGAGCCTGGAAATCTGAAGAGCAAAGTTTTCCAAGAATGTAACGAACCCCTGCTGGAATGGGAATCCGCTCAGGCCGAGATTATGAGGCCAGAAATAATTGAGCTCGAATCTCACAAAAAAACCTTGGAGGAAACAATCAAAAAAGCTAGAACTAGGGTGGCGAGTCTCAAGGGAGAAGAAAGGGGTGAGCTGTTAAAAGAAATCAATTTATTAGAAATTGAGTTAAATGACATCCCCCCTTTAGTGGAGCCGGAAATATTTTCGAATGATATTACTCCCGAAAACTTAGGAATTAGGTGTAGCGAGCAACACGGAATTTATTCGATTCTTGGAGATGAAGGCGGCTTCATGCACACGATTAGCGGACTTTATACTGGGGGGAAGGCTAACGTCGATGTAATTCTCAAAGGAATTGACGGGGGTTCTGTTCGCGTCAGACGGGGAGACAGGTCCTTAAACTTCAATCCGATACTTACTATTAGTCTAGCGATCCAACCAGAAGTTATAAGAAAAATGGGCAACGAAAAAAACTTCACCGGGATAGGTTTTATTGAGAGGTTCTTATATTTTCTGCCTGAGAGTAAAGTTGGATTTCGGAAACTTGAAAACCCTAAAATACAATAATCGTTAAGAAAAGGTTATTCCGATGCCGTTAAACTACTTCTAAAGTTTCGAACAAATTTTAACGGGCTTGGTAATTTTGAAGCCCCACACCACAAAGATCATCCGTCGATATTAACGCTTAATCGAGAGGCAAAGACCGAATTTCAAAAATTTCGTCATTCCGTTGAAGAGCAATTGAGGCCTGGGGGGAGGTTAAGCCAACTAAAAGGATGGGGTTCTAAATTGTGCGGGTATACCCTAAGAATAGCAGGTTTAATGCATGTTATGGAAACATGCGGCGATACTTTGGAAATTTCTGGAATAACAATGGGGAAAGCTATAAAATTGGCAAATTTAATGATCCCCCACGCGCTTGCAAGCTTCCAATTATCTTCAGGTTCCTATAAGTTTCAAAAAACAAAACATATCTATGAATGGTTGAAAAAAAATGGGATTTCTAAATTTTCACAAAGAGATTGCCATCGGGCTTTGGCTAGCTATTTTGATAGTAAAGAGGATTTGAAAGATTGTTTGGAAGAATTAGAGGAGCGAGGTTTTATTCGAATTTCGCCGTGTCTGGAAAAATCTAAAGGTCGGCCCTCAATAACTTTTGAAGTTAACCCTAAAATCGACTGACAAAAATGACAAAAATGACAAAACCCCTTGAAAAGCGTTTTTAGCTCTTAAAATCGACTGACAAAAATGACAAAAATGACAAAACCCCTTGAAAAAATGCTTCGGAATACTTTTGTCATTTTTGTCATAGGTTTTTTGGATAAAATTTTTAAGTTCTTAATTCTTAGTTTTACAAATTGCGGACTTCCGTAAGAATATTGTCGATAGCGGGGGATTGGTTATGCAAGGTTTAATTTTCATCTTTTTTGAGGAAGCCGTAACACCTTTTGCTAGCAATACGTAACACCTATGACAAGCAGAATCAGTTTTAATCACTGTACTTATACCGCCCTGTAGGAACTTTTAATAAAGTTTAAAGTATCGACAAACTACATCCCTTCAATATAATCGCAGCCTAAAAAGTTTTCGGCCTTCTTCCAATCAAAAAACTCTTGGTTTTCTCTCTCCTCACACCCCAGTAAACCCATAGCCCATTTCCCTTTTTTATTCGTTACTATCCTTTTAGATTCATACGTCCATATGCGGAGGGCGCTTTTATCCTTGGCATCTTTTTTAAAAACTCCAATATCAATAAGGCCGCATTCTCCCGTTGGACCTTTATTGCTAGTCCATTGAGTTCCGTTTGCTGAAAGTATAAAAGTTTCGCTCCAATTTGAAGTGTAAATTGCACACGTTCTCATCTCCTTGTCATACATTAACCTAATCATAGACTCAATATCTTTACGAGAAGGATCATTGCAAAGCTTTTCTGACATTTCCGCAAGATTTATTACATCGGTTCTAAAGCGAGGATTAGATTTTAGTTTTGCCATTAAACTTTTAAATTCATTAACATCAATATTTTGAGGTTTCTTCCCCGTTTTAATTGAGTCAAAAAAGGCTTTATTAGATGAACATCTTTCCTTACTAATGAATTTCTCGAAAGCTTCCATGGATTTTTCGAATTCTTTAACCGCTTGCTCCAACTTTTTTTCCAGGATTTCTTTTTTACCAACTTTAGTAACCGAAATTTGTTCGAAATCGCAAGTTATCTTATTGGTGGATTTTTCTTCGCATCTTACTGTTAACTTACTATTTTTATTTGCCTCATATAAAAGAGCAAAGTATGGAATTTTATTAAAATCTTCAGGGGAAGGCTCTTCGATTTCAATATTCATTCCGTTTAAATTAAACTTTTCAACAGGATCTTGGCTTTGCTTATCAAATTGGGAATCATCTTCTCCAAACGCCGCGCTATAAGAAAAAACAAATAAAAAAATAATGAAACTTCCGTAGAAAGTTAATTTCATAATTTATCTTCCTTTTTCATTAAAACCATAGAACCGCCGCCCCAAAAGACGGATCGGCTTTTATCAATCGCCAAATTTTTTTTACATTCAAAATACTTTAAATTTATGGTACTTACAATAAGATTCAACGTTCAAATCAAATGAATTGCTTTTTTGTTAATAGCTGTTACCTAAAAAGTGATATGAAAATATTTAAATACCAATTAAAAATAAAACAATAATAATTTTATGGATTCAGCTTCCTTAGCTTCTAAGTATGATGATATTGAGAAAAATATAGATCATTTATTTGTTAAACCTACATCCCAGGCCTGTCAATATTTTGAAACTCAGAAAAAGCTTATAAAAACCATTAGGAATAGATCGTTGGATGAAAGATTAGACCCTTATCTTTATGAAGAAAGAATAACTACAGCATTTGATGTCCTATCAAATATAAAAAGTTCACTTTCTGCCGTTGATGGCGGTTTAAGCAAATCTCATTGGTCCCTTGATAAGCAAAAAATTTGGTTCCATCAAGAGGACGCTGTAATTGGAGGGTTCGCCCCAGAGGAAAATGATCCTGTTATTAATCGTGAGGAATTGCTTACTGCTACATCTGAATATTTAATACATTCTTGGATGCAAATAAAACGGTTGGATTGGATGTTGCTTAATGCCCTTCTTTTTATCGAATTATATAGTTTCCGGGGAGCCGTATTTTCCGGGTTAGCATTTGGGGAAATAAATTGGCGCAATTTAATTTCAGGGAGAGATCCAAAAAAAATAGTGTTGACGAGTTTACTATTAGAGTCTGCTAAATTTTTTGCGAGATACATCGTCCCGCCTCTCATAATAACTGGATTATATTTCCTGCACTTTGAGAAGGCATTTTGGGGTGTAGGAGGAATTTACTTGGTGTATCTTTTGATTAAATTAGTCTTTTGGCCAAGCCGATATTTAGAGAAAAAGAAAAAAGAGCAACGTTTAAAGAAAGCTGAATCTCAAATACTAAAAATGGTGAGGTGCTATCATTTTTGTAAAGACCCCGTGGTTAGTCCCCGCGCTTTATTGCAACAAATTGAAGAGGCCACGACTCTAGAAGTTAATTACGATGGGGCCCTTTTTTCATTATTAGATAGGATAATCGCTAAGAATAAGGTTATGTTGACCCCTTGGTATGAGGACTAAACGAGAAAAATTAAATGAATAATACTAAATAAAAAGCCTTTTTGAATTTTCTTAAGCTATTACCTCATTTGCAATTAGGAGCATTAGATGAGTAATTTAAGAGTCGTTAAGAGGGATAATAAAGGCCCTGGTCGATGGATATCGGGTAACGATTTAAGGCGATCCGATCATAACTACATAGAAATCATTCAAGAAAAGCAGGAACGGATAAACCGACTTGAAAAGGAATTATGTTTACAAAACTGCGTTATCGATCAACAGAAAGAAACCATCCAAAAGCTTTCCTCTGAGAAACCTATCGTAGCCGATTGGCTAGAGCCTTCTACAGTTATTCCAAGCCTCACTAAACAACATTAAATCGGATAAAGGATATTAGATTTTCTAAAAAATATGTGCGGTGAGGTTATATTTTCTCTTTGTCTAGGGACTTTATATTAGGCCGTTAAAACAC
Source organism: Nitrospinales bacterium (assembly GCA_038154245.1). GTDB lineage: Bacteria > Nitrospinota > Nitrospinia > Nitrospinales > JAJDAT01 > JAJDAT01. The sequence continues at coordinate 16,027 of JAYOZP010000090.1, forward strand.
GCCCCCCTGTTCGAAAATACGGAAAAAGCATGCTTTTCTAGCTTAACTTCCCTAGAAATAAAAAATAACAGTCTGTTAAGCTGTTATTAGGCTGTTGACTCTCTAGGCTGTTTAGATTATTTTAAGCCCCAAGCAAAACTGCAAACCGTTTTTAATATAAATGCGGTTCTTGTGGTAACTTATTGGTAACTCAGGCCGGATACAGAAGGAAGGAAAAACTCGTAAACCCTTGAAAACAAAAGTGGAGCTGAGGGGGATCGAACCCCTGACCTCTTGAATGCCATTCAAGCGCGCTCCCAGCTGCGCCACAGCCCCTTTCTTAGTCGGGTCGAATATAACTAATTTTTATTTACCACGCAAGTTAAATTCCCTCCTGCTAAGTCTCTTCAATATTCTTCGGGCTTGCCTTCTATATTTTTCTTTCTATAATATTTTTATCTTCCTCCGGATTACCTCTAAAACATTTCCGGGATTAGGCTAAGGCATCTCTGTTTGAAACACTTTTTTCGGCATTTAAATTGTTTCCAAAACTAAAAAAAAGATTACGAAATATTTTCATAGCGGGACTTCTAGTTACCATTCCCATTGCCTTTACTTTTTTTATCCTCAATTTCTTATTTAAAAAACTTGATAACGCTTTATCTCCATACTTCACAAAGTTTCTAATGCTTTTAGGAGCTCCAGTTACCGAAGGCTTTAGACTACCCGGAGTTGGCGTTTTTATGACTGTTATCATAATTTTTTTAGTGGGTTTATTTACTACAAATATTTTTGGAAAAAAACTAGTCCAAATTGGAGAAAGGATATTAGCTAGAATCCCCATAGTACGTAGTATCTACACTGGCACAAAACAAGTAGCCACTACAGTTTTGGATGCCGATATCGAAACTTTCAATGAAGTTGTATTGGTCGAATTCCCAAGAAAAGGATTGCACGCTTTAGGTTTTATAACATGTGAAAACAAAGGCGAGATCCAACATAAAATTGCCGCGGAAGTGGTTAATGTTTTCGTTCCTACTACCCCCAACCCCACATCTGGATTTCTTGTGTTTGCTTCTCGAGATCAGATCATTCCATTATCAATGACGATTGAAGAAGGACTTAAGTTTGCCATCTCTGGAGGAATAGTCGCCCCTCCTTTTTCTGCAGTTGAAGGAAAAGCTTTAGAAGCAAACGATCTTGCGCAAAATACAGAAACATAACCATCAACTTAAATCTCTCTACCTTAGTTTTTTGTTTCATAGAATCTAGCTAATAAAACAAAAAATATTTTTAGTTTTCCAATGAAAATCGAAAACCCAATATTTCTAGACAATCATTTAATTGCAGTTTACAAACCATTTGGAATTCCCGTTCAACCTGACAAATCAAATAAAGTATCCCTATTGGAATTAACTAAAGATTGGATCAAAAATGAATTTAACAAACCTGGAAATGTTTTTTTAGGTTTGCTTCATCGATTGGATCAGCCTGTAGCAGGTATTGTTTTATTTGCAAGAACAACAAAAGCCGCTTCGCGTTTGTCGGCTCAGTTTCGAGAAAGCGCTATTAAAAAATATTATCAAGCTTCCGTATTAACCTCACCTCAAAAACCCGAAGGAACCCTAATTCACTATCTTAGAAAAGAGAAAACACTTAAAGCCACTGTATTTCCACGAGAAACAGAAGGAGCTAAACGCGCTGAACTATCATACCGAACGCTAAAATCCAGTCCAAATGGAAATATTTTAGAGATTCTTCTTAAAACCGGCCGTTTCCACCAAATACGTTCACAATTAGCATTTATTGGCAGTCCAATTATCGGAGACGTAAAATACGGAGCGCCATTTCCTTTAGCTGAAAAAAAAATTGGACTCATCGCTAACAAAATAATATTCAAACACCCTATCACAAAAGATCTTACTGAAATTAAGTCTACTATGCCGCACGATTGGCCATTTTGGAACGAATAAAAAGTTTTGATCTATTCCTTTTCAATTGCTATAAGCCTTTATTTACTTGTGATTTAAAACCAGGTAGAATCACAAAATAAAAACATTCATAAAATTTGCCAGAGCGACGTTATGAGATCTCTCAGAGTTAGCCACATTGTACTAAGTACAGAAGAAATTGCCGATCTTTTGATGGAACAATTCAAAGGTGTGGAAGATAAGGAACTAAAAGATAAACTATTTTGTCGTTTAGCCAAAAAATATAGCGCTTGTAACTCTAGAAAAAAAGGGGGCGATATTGGCTGGATAGACGCGGGAACTAACGCCCCAGAACTTGAAGAAGCTGTTCAAAAAGCAGCTGTTGGCGCCGTCGAAGGTCCCGTTAAAACAAGATATGGTTATCATATTTTCATGGTTACCGAAGAAGCCGACATGCAAGATACTGGAATTGACGGAATAACCGTTGGAACTTTAAGATAAAAAGGAACAAACTTGTGACTGAAGTCAATTCTGTATTAAGTAAAGCTCTTGATGGAAATCGAATCGACGCCAAAGAGGCTATAACTTTATTTTCCTCTACCGACATGACTCTATTAGGGAATGTTGCGTCAAGACTCGCCAAAAAAAAACGCTCTAACAACATTATCACCTATATCATCGACCGGAATATTAACTATACCAATATTTGTGTAACGGATTGCTCATTCTGCGCTTTTTATAGGAAAAAAGAAGACTTAGACTCTTATGTACATCCCTTTGGAGTCCTTGCAAAAAAAATTGAAGAAACCATCGAATTAGGAGGCAATCAAATTCTCCTTCAAGGAGGACATAACGTTGAGCTTAAAATAGATTATTTCGAAGATTTGTTTAAAAATATAAAAGAGCGTTTTGATATCAAGTTACACGCTTTGTCTCCCCCTGAAATTGTTCATACAAGCAAAATATCTAAGATTTCCATTTCAGAAACTTTGAAACGTTTACAAACTGCAGGATTGGATTCCATTCCTGGCGGTGGGGCTGAAATTTTAGTAGATAGGGTTAGACAAATTATTAGCCCCGCTAAATGCACAACTGACGAATGGCTAAACGTAATGGACACTGCGCACCAAATGGGAATCCCAACAACTGCTACAATGATGTTCGGGCATGTAGAAACTTTAGAAGAACGGGTCGAACATCTAATTAGGCTAAGACAACAACAAGATAAAACTGGTGGATTTACCGCTTTTATTGCCTGGTCGATGCAGCCCGGAAATAACCCGCTTGGCAATCAATTATCTGGCGCCAAAGCGACTGGGCTCGAATATTTAAAAACCTTGGCAATAAGTCGTATCGTTTTGGATAATTTTGACAATATACAATCTTCATGGGTAACTCAAGGCCCTAAAATAGGACAAATGTCGCTTTTTTACGGGGCAAACGATATGGGCAGCGTTATGATAGAAGAAAATGTTGTAAAAGAGGCGGGGGCAAGTTTCCGAATGACTGAAAAGGAAATTAGAAGACTTATCGAAGATGGCGGTTTCCTGCCTCAAAAACGAAATATGAAATATGAATTTGTTTAAGCCTTGGAATGCAATAATTTTGAATCAATTAAATTAAGAGGACCTCTAAAAATCGGAATAAATTTTTAAAAGTTTGTTTTGTTAT
>JAYOZP010000091.1:0-5778 GCA_038154245.1 Nitrospinales bacterium
TATAATATAACCTTTTTTTAAACTTTTTAACCTGTTTTTAGAGATTCCTTAAAATTAAAAAAACCGATCCCAATAAAAATAAAAACGATACAGGATGATATTTAATAACCTTACAAATACTTAATAAACTTTGTTTGTCGGATGTATTTTTGCAGAAAACCGACTTAAGACATGAAGTTTCGTCATTGGTACTATTTTTCTTTTCGAGTGTACAAATTTGATTCGAAATAAATTTTTGGTACCAATCAGAATCGGCAATTCCTTTTGAAGTAATAACAATTAGCAACATCCAGAATAAAAAAAACGGTATCCAAACGGAAAGGTTCAATAACAACCCTCGTAAAAAAACAGCTACCGCAGAAGCGGCGGAAATTCCATGCCCGGGCGTCAAATAATTTCCATGTTCGCGAAGATATCGCAAATTTTGCGCTTGTTTTTTGTTCGAGCGGTCCGAATCCATTTCACTCTCTTGACCAGAACCATATGGAAACTTCACGTTTCCTTCCTTACCAATTGGGAATTGATTCATTAGCCAGTTAATAGACGACCCAATATAACCGCCGCCAGAAACGGTAGACAAATAATCGACCTTATTGAACAAATTACCTTTAAAATCTGCTAAAGCCTGCATGACTCCTAAACAAAAAGTAGCCGATCTGATTCCATTGCCTGAAAGTCCCAAGCCAATAAACGAATCTTCATTTATTTCATCTGGTTGTGGTTTGTTATCTCTATATTCACGCCAAGCTTTAATATATTCTTTTTCGTCTTCGAGGATTTCTTTGAAAGATGTTTCTTCATCTGGATCATTAATCGCCCGCGCTAAATCTTCTGGTTTGATAGGGGCGATATAATCTTTTTTTTCTTCTTTAGGCATGACATACACTCCCAAATTGAGTCAACGCTATCGAGCAAATTAAATCCAAAAAATCAAAGAGAATACAGACATTCTCTCCTTTTTTATTTTTTGTTTTTGAAATTTTGTTCGGATTATCACACTTTTGTAACATATAGTCAACCGACAAGACGTTATATAGCTTCCTAAAAATAAATATAGTTCAAAAGGTCTAAGGGAAACTTACCGAATTAATAACTACTTAGGTAGAAGCGATAAAATCTCAAGAAGCTTTTTGCAAGTGAAACTAAAAACTGAAAAACCAGATTTATTTTATCAACTTCTTAACCAGAGGTTTTTTATATTTATGGCGACCAAATTGGGTTAATAACGCTTTTTGCTCAATATAGGTTTTCTGTTTTTCAATGTCGACCCTAAATGGACAATTTTATTCGTCAGTTCGCGCAACACCGATTACGACGCCGACAAAACAATTCTTTTGGTCGAACTATTCGCCGTTATAAAATTTCCATAATGCGGCAAGGCCGATAAGAATTAAAATGATGAGGAATACTAAAGCGTCTGTGGTGGGTTTAGCTTGGTTGGAAGGACCTTTTTTCTCTTCTTTTGGGCTATCTTCTTTAACCTCGTTCGCATCGGGTTTTGGCTCTGAAAATTCATTTGATCTACCGCCTATGAGGAGGCAATCTCGTTCATAATCGAAAGCTTTATAGGGAGCTATCGTTTCGTTAACAACGCTCATCAACTCGGCAAATTCTAATTCGAATAAACCTGGGTCCGCTCCCTTATAGGAAGCAAGGTTTTCTTGGCACGATTCGTCCGCTGAAATGATGTCGCTAACAACAAAAAAAGCGACAGATTCATACTTTCCGTTTTCTAAGGAACTGTTCAGCTCATCCAGTTTTTCGTCTATAGAAAATTCCGATCTGCCAACTTTGAAAACGTTGTCTCCAAACTTTCTATTCTGAGCTATGTATATAATCCCGTATTGCGGCATTTTTCCTCAAAGCGTTTTACTGGATCAAAAACTCCATAACCAACTTTATTATATGGTTTATTTTCAATTTTTGTTAACTTTCCCATGGATTAATAATTTCAATCCCGCATTCTTCAAATCCACTAATATCCCGCGTCGCCAATTTTGCTTGGCGACTTATAGCAATAGCGGCAATCATAGCGTCAAAAGATTCGATTGGTTTTCCAATTTTTTCACGATCAACAACAACTTTTCCGTAGATCTCTGCGGAGACTTTATCAAAATCAACAATTCGATCGCCAAATCCACGTTCTATAAAAAATTCAAAACGGTTTTCAAGCTCAAGTTTTCTTTTTCCTTCGGAGATTCTTGCTAAACCATATCGTATTTCCGCCAAAGTTACTGAAGTTAGAGCTAGCTGATCGAGCGATTGAGCCTTTAACCAATTAACTACGTCTCCATTTGGCTTAGGTCTCATTATTTCCGAAACAATATTCGTGTCCAACAAAATCATTTATCAAAAATTACCTTATGCCGAACAGGAACTTTAGGATGGTTGTCGAGTTCAATACCTTGGTCTCCAAATAATTCTTGCGCTAAATCAGCTAGATTAGTCGCTGGTTCGGATTTAGGAATTGCCTCGCGTAAAATTGTGCGCGCTTCCTCTTCCATTGACCGACCATTTTTTGCGGCTCGAATACGTAAACGTTCTTTTAACGAATCCTCAATGTTTCTTATTACTATACTGGCCATCCCACACTTTTCTCCACAATTCAAAATCAATCTGATATCAATGATATCACAGATATTAATATTTCGTATACGTGTAATTACTGCTTTTTACTTCTTAGCTGAGCGAGCTTTTCCTCTAGATCGTGGACACGAGATTTTAGTTCTGAGTTTTCCCTATAAACTTCTAATAATTCGTCTTTAATTTTTTGAATCTCATTTCTTTGATTTGAATCTCCTTCGTTTCCAGTAAGAATCCAATCAACGCTTAATTTATGGGTTTGGCAAAATGTCACAATTCTACTTGCTGGGAAATACCCCTTTTTCTTATACGCTTCCATAGACTGCCTTTTAACTCCAAGCCTCCTTCCAACTTCCGTGTCGATTAAAGAACTTAACCATAAAAACTACTTAATCCGAGCCAAATTAACCCCATAAACAAACGCCTCTTTACTCGAACTCTGTAAACTTAAAATTGACATTTCTTTCTGCGAAATATGATCGTCATATACCTTTTCGCTTGGAAAAAAATGCTTAGGGCCAACGCCAAACTTCACAAATTCCGGATTAAAACCACTCCGATAGCAGTACTGATCTACCGCAGTTTCCGGAAAAGAGTCGCGCTGAATACGCATCGCCAGGGACCCCTTATTCAATCCGATAAGTTCGGCAATTTCCTTATCTTTCCGCACACCAGTCATCTCTTTTAAGCGGTTTAGAGCTTCTATAAAGTTAATTCTTGCCGTTTTATTTGTTGACATAGTTAACATTTGTTATTAAATTAGATCTATAAGCTTTAACGACTAGGCTGCACGGACGACATCGAATCACCGCAATCCTGCCCGGGCGGGATGCAGAAACCCAAGTAGATTCCTCTGGCCAGGTCCTTCTCCTTGGGTTTTCTTTTTTGATTATTTTGTGCTTAACAACTTCTGCATTAATGCCACAAATTATGGCTTGTTCGAATATTGAGGTAAAACAAACATGAAATCAAGTGAAAGAGAAAGAATTTTAAGAGAAATCAGAGATTCTCAACCCCAAAACCAAAAAGACGAAGCTCTTAAAAAGACTAAGGGGTGTATCGAAAACTTAAAATTAGCTCATTCTGAGCTTAAACAACTGAGGTTTTTCTCGACCGAAAAAGATTTAGAGTTAATTCAAAAAGTTCGAACCGATTTTGAATCAGTGGTCATGGATTTAGAAAGAATTGACGACGAGCTTTTAGACCCACTCTTCGAAGAATCCAGAGAAGAATACGAATTGGAATTAGACCGAGAAGATCCAGATAACTGCCCCTATTGCGGCTATCCGCTTTTCCTAATAGACGGAGATACGGTATACGAAGCCGACCACTCCGAATGTTTCATAGACGAGACGCTCAATTAAGAAAATAAACCAACTCAATACGCCTATAACAGACAAGAAATTAAGAGAATCTCTAAAAATTCAAAATTGCCAAGAGCCTAGCCCTTAAAATAAGGAGCTAGGCGATAGCAAACTTGTATAACTGGTAATTATTAGAGGCGCTTTTAAAACCAAACTTATGAAAAACGGATAAATATGATTAGCAAGATTTTCAAGGCAAGCTACATTTCATGAACGCCACAGAAACAATAGAAACAACATACTCCGCTTTATCGGAACAAAGTAAAAAAGCCCTTGAGATTCTCGATAAAATCTCCGGCTCCAATTTCAGTATATCGGAACTAGCGCGAATAAAAATGCCTTCAAACGGCGATACTTCATTCACCGTTCAAACATCGGGAATTAGAAAAAAAGTTCAATGCATAGATGGCATCGTGATCGCTCAAAACGACGTAAGAACACTCTGGAAAAAAGATAAGAACTATCCTTTTCCTATTTGTTTTTCCAACGATTGTATTTCTGGAATCGGAAATCCCGGCGGGGATTGTTCTTCTTGCTCTTTAGGACAATTTTCATCAAACAATCACAGCTCTAACTGTCAGCAAAGGAAAACAGTTCTCATATTAAGACGCGAAGATATATTACCAGTCGTTCTTGTCGCGCCTCCAAAATCGGCTAAGGCTCTTTCAGAATATTTTTTAAATTTGGCTGCCAATAGGATACGTCCTTGCTTCGCGGAAACCAGTTTCTCTTTAAAGCAGGAAAAAAACATCCGAGGAATCCAATTTTCAAAAATAAACGCTCAAATAAAAAGGCTGCTCATTGAAGAAGAAAAACAAATTGTCGCCGTCTACGCAAACAAATTTAGTCGTCTATTAAACGCACAATCGTGCATCTACTAAGGGCGCGTTGAATAATCGCAAAAACTGGGAAATTCAAAAAACTGTTATTTTTCATCCACGCCGCTAAAAGTTTCGCTCCCCCAAATCTCCGCCATATTAGAAAGAGGTACTTTTGAAAGAATTTATCCTAAAAATTTAAACGCTTAATAAAGCGAACTGTTTCGCTTCTTTCAAAAAACATTGAAGAGACTTCTAAACACTTTCGTTAGAAGTTCCCTTAAATTCTCTTAACGATTCATCGATTCATGGCAACCGCTCCTATTCCTACATTAGAGATTGAAGCGATTCGAGAACTCTCGCAGTTAAATCAATGGGTTTGCTTTGGCAAAAATAAGGCTCCTCTAAACGCAAGAACGGGCCACAACGCCAGTGTTGAAAACTCTAAAACCTGGTCGTCTTTTGACGATGCTTGCGCCGAAGCTATCCAATGGAAGAAACGCAAAGACATCAAAGGCGTAGGTTTTGTATTCACCGCAAACGATCCCTATATTGGCGTCGATTTAGACGATTGCTTCAATAAGGACGGTTCTCTTAAAGGTTGGGCGCACGATATTTTCAACCGGCTAAGTTCTTACACCGAGAAAAGCCCTTCCGGCAAAGGACTTCACATCTTAATCAAAGGCGATCCTGAATCGTTGTTGAAAGGTTGGAAAAACCCAAAACCGGGCATGAAGTTGGAAATCTATCCATTCCGCAGATACTTCACGGTTACGGGGGAATTGCTAGCCAATAGCGTGGAAACTATAGAATTCCGCGATAAAGAAATCAAAGAAATACTCGATCAATACTGGCCGCATTGGTCGCAAGAAAAAGACGTCGAAGTTGTTGTTGACCACGACGGTTTCGATTGGAACAGCCAACTTGATTTTGGCAAGATGCAGGCCCTCATCGAAGCCGATCAAAAATTCAGACAAAGTTGGGAAAAAAAACGAGGTAAATCCATTCAAGAC
>JAYOZP010000091.1:5788-15244 GCA_038154245.1 Nitrospinales bacterium
CTTCCAGCCTTGCTATTCGCGCCGTAAACGCCGGTTGGACAGACAAAGAAGTAATAGCGCTCATCATTCAGTTTTATAACAAATGGGGCGCTATTAATACGCTAAAAAGGAATCCCAAGAAAATCATATCGACAATCCAATTCGCAAAAAAATGCGTTCGCGAAAACAAAAACGACGAAGACGCCATCAAGGCGCTTGGATTATCCGAGTTGGAGTTCCTGGAAAAAGACGACCAAATAGCCCATATTGCCAGCTGCTTAAAAGTAAATCTCAGCAAAATAATTAAGCGAGGAGTCGACGAGGTTTCCTACATTTTTGTTATCGACGATAGAGAAGTCGATATCGGTAATTCCGAATGTTTGATCAGCTACACAAAAACGCTTTGTCGCATTCTAGACGCGACAAACCAAATGATACCGAAATATAAATCTACGGCTTGGCGCAACCTTGTGGAAAAAATCATCCAACTCGCCGAGTTCGACGGCTCCATTGGAACTAAAGAAGAAGAAACTCTTCACTGGGTAGCGGACTATTTAGAAAACTCAAACTTGTACGAAAGTAAAAGCGAAGAAGCCATTAAAACAGGATCTCCATTTTCACAGGAAAAAAAAATTTTCTTCAGCTTGCGAGAGCTAAGACAACACATCCTCAGAGAACGCTTCTCCGCAAGCTCTGAATTGAGTCACGTACGGTTAGGACAACGACTTAAAAAAGCCAAAATGGTAAACGAAGATCGCGTGAGCGCAGGTAAAGCGACGGCGCGTTACTGGTCCATACCCACAAAGATTTTAGAAACGTATATGATTCTGTAAAGACTAAAGAAACTTCGATGAGCACAAATCTCTATTATAACTATGGTCCGCCAGGATGCGGAAAAACGACGTCGCTCGAACGCCACGCCAGAGAAGCTGTGGAAGAACACGGCTCAGATGGGGTTGTTTTAACCTCTCTGACAAACGCGGCGGCAAACGAAATTAAAGCGCGCGGAATCGAAATAAAAAAAGGTCAAGTCGGCACGTTACATTCGCTTGCAAAAAGATCGTTAGGAAAAAATATTAAACTTGTCAAAGTAAAAAGTTTCAACGAAGAGTTTCCTGAATACAAACTGTCAACCGTTGACAATGGCGTCGACTCAGAAGGCGCGAGAGAAATTATACAAAGTCGTACAAAAGGCGACCGGCTTTTAGCTCAATTAAACATATATAGATCTACCCTCATTCCAGAAAGCGCATGGCCGACCAACATAAAAAAATTTAGTCAGGTTTGGTTTGATTATTTAAAAAAAACCGATTCCGTCGATTTTGTAATGATGATTGAACTCGCGATAGAAAACACATGGTCCGCCCCAGGAACGCCGCGAACTCTTATTGGCGACGAAGCGCAAGATTGGTCCAAGCTTGAAACCAAACTCTTTAGAGACTGTTGGGGAGACAGGGCTGAAACAGTCTTAATGGCGGGAGATCCAGACCAGGCTATCTACCAATGGCGGGGAGCCGATCCCAACATATTTATGGAGCATCCAATACCAAAGGATCATAAAAGTTTTTTACGTCAGTCTTACCGGCTTCCTAAAAATCCATATCGATATGCAAGAAATTTGATCAAACGAATCAAAAACAGAGAAGACATAGAGTTTTTTCCAACTTCTCAAAACGGAACCGTAGAACGCATTCGAGCGAACGTAAAAAACCCAACAAGACTCATCCCGCTAATCGAAAAAGAACTTCAGGGCGAACGGTCGGTAATGATTTTAGCTTCTTGCGGTTACATGTTAAAGCAAACTATAGACGCGTTAAAAAAAGAAGGCATACCGTTCCACAATCCCTATAGAGTCACAAACGCAGCATGGAACCCTCTTGCAAGGAAAGACAAACGAACTATGCCAGTAGATCGCGTCGCCGCGTTTTTAAAACCGGACGAGAGATTCGGAAAATACGCGCGTGAATGGAAAACCAAAGATTTTGTGCAATGGGCCGAGTGGTTGCGATCGGGCGACATTTTAGCTCGTAACATCAAATCGATAATAACGGAAGACTATTTTTCGCTTCCCGATGAATTCGAACCGTTTGTCGAATTGTTTTCGAAAGAACGCCACGCCAACGAAGCTTTAAAACTAAACCTGGAATGGTATTTAAATTCCGTTGGATACAGAGAAAGAGGCAAATTAAAATTTCCCATCGCCGTAGCGCAAAAGCAAGGACCGCAAGCGTTATTTAAAAAACCCGGAGCGTGCTTAGGAACCTTTCATAGCGTAAAAGGAAGCGAGGCCGACACAGTCATCCTTTTCCCAGACGTATCGACAAAAATGTATCAGGAAAAACATAAAGATATAAACACAGACCCAGAAACAATTCGACAGTTTTATGTAGGAGTCACACGCACAAAAGATCGTTTAATACTCTGCGAACCGGCTTCGTTTGGAGCATTCCGATGGTAAACCTGGTCAAAATTCAAACCGAACTACTAAATGGAGAAACCGTTGGACTTTTATTAAATAACCACGACTTGGAAATAGGAATAAAAGAAAATCCAGGCGTCGCCGTTTTTTCTCCAAAGGAAATTAAAAATTTAAAAAACGAAGGCGAGCCAGTTATCAAATGGATTGCGGAAGCAAAAAAAGTATTTGGATGTAAACTTGAATTTAAAGAAGAAAAAAAACTAGCGTACAAAAGAAAACAATTGCTCTCTGAGAGAAATAAGAAATTTCAGCTGATCAGATAAGTCATTCCAGACAAGCGTTGATCAGTGAAAAAATAGTTTATCTATATGACGCTAAACCAAACTCTAACTTTTTTAAACTCATCCCGCACGCGCGTCATCCCGAGCCCTTCGGCAAGCTCAGGATAAACTCCGTAGAGGGATCTCATTTTTGAATTGAAAGATTAAGATTTTTTCTTATAGTTCACGAGGCTGTCAATCACATTACTATTCTCTTAGTTCCTCTAAGGCACACTCAAAATATAGTTAGGAGGTTATCATGGAAATTCTACCAGAACACATACTCCCCGAAGATTTTCGTAAAAATTCGGATTGGGCAAAATTGATTGAGAAATATGGGGCGGAACCCTATGTCGAACTTTTTAAAAAAGGCGGCAAAAAAATATACGTGCCTCATTGGATAGATATAAAAGCAAAAGCCGAAAAACGAATATACCGCAACACTCCCCTTTAAAAGGTCCTCTCATTTGGGTCGCAATTTTAGGGCTACTTTAAGGGAGTTGTTAACAACCTGCGGATATAGGTATCATGCATACAAAGAAAGGGATTCTTTGTTAACTTTTTGAAAATAAAACCGTTCACAACATCTCAAAGAACCGAGACTCAGATTTGGATGATAAGTAATAACATCGCAAATCCGATTGACACAATCTAAATAACCGAAAGCGCGGAGCCTACTGCCGCCAAATGTTTCGGTAATTAAAGCGCTTATAATTTGGAGTTTCGCATGTCAGATGAATTTGATATAAAAATTAACCCTGATGAATTTGAAGTTGAAGATTTTTCCGGCGTCCTTAAAGATTTAGCCAACGAAGGCCATAAAGCCGCCGCGCTATATTTAGCCGAAAACTTTTCAGGACAAATTTATATTTCAGATATTGGAGTGATATTGACTAGAAAACGTCAACGAGAAAGAAGATTAAAAAAATAACGCTACCAATTCCATTGGGCCGTTATTTTGGGAATGTTTTCATACATTAGGAGTAGGAATTACTTTTTTTCAAAATTAAGTTTTTCCACAATTTCTAAAATGGGACCCATCTCATATTTTTCCATATAGCGTTCAATCTGAGCCGCCAGCTTAATACAATTTTCATCCATGTTTTGCAGTATATTTACGGTTTTCTCAATTTCCGTAATACTGTTGATTTCTGACGCAACCTTTAACTTAGAGTACAAATCTTTAGGCAAACAAATTTTAGAATAGTCTGGCGTATCCATGCCTAACGAGCATTGTTTTGACGCATCTTCATTTGGCGGCTCTTCATCGCGGTATTCGAAATCAACTTCCAGAAGTTTGTCTATACAATGTATGATTTTATTTAAACGAAAGGGCTTTGTAATAAATTCATGAATGCCCATTTCTTTGTAAGAATTTTCTTCGCTCTTAAGCACCGAAGCGGTAATCACGACAATCTTGAATCGATCTTTCCCAAATTCTTTTTGAATTATTTCTATAGCTTCTTTTCCATCCATAACGGGCATTCTTATATCCATAAAGATAATATCGGGGAGATGTTTCCTAACTTTTTCTAAACCGTCTTTTCCATCCACCGCTTGTATTACGTCAACCTTCAAATCAGAGAGAAATCCCGTTAAAAGATCGCGATTTTCTTTAATATCGTCGACAACAAGCGCTTTAACCTTACTCCCCTTCGCTAAATAGAGAACATTTTGGGCTCGATCGTTCTGCTCCAGGACTTCGTCAACAGCTTTCGGTAATTGTAAGATAAAATGGAAACAAGAACCTTTTCCCAGTTCAGATTCCAATTTCAATTCCGATCCCATTAGCTTCAACTGTTTATTGGAAATCGCCAGTCCCAACCCAGTCCCACCCTTCTTCGCGCCAGAATCTTCTTGATAAAATGGTTCTAAAATATGCCGTTGGTCCTTCGCAGCAATACCGCTTCCAGTATCGACAACTTCAAATAAAAACTGTTCCTGCTCCAAAGGGATCACTTTAAATACGATCTCGCCGCGATCGGTGAATTTTACCGAATTGCCAATAAGGTTGATCAGTATCGCTCTTAATTTATTTTCATCGCCAGATACGAAACAAGCGCCTTTTAAACCTTCAACCTTCCAAGTCAGTTGTTTTTGTCGACACCGAAGCTCAAACATATCGGCAATTCCATTTATGAGGCTATTGAGGTCAAAATTATTTATTTGGAGGTCCATTTTCCCCGCTTCAATTTTCGAAATGTCCAAGACCTCATTAAGCATTTCGAGGAGATTTTTACCGTTATTATCGATTATATCCAAAGCTCGGCGCTGCTCTGAATCCAGATTCTTTTTCCTTAACAAAATCTGCGAGTAACCAAGAATAGAGTTCATAGGGGTTCTAATTTCGTGACTAATATTTGCCAAAAATTTGGATTTGGCCGCATTGGCTTTTTCCGCCTCTTTTTGGACGGTCACGGCATTTAGTTTTGCTTCCAAAATTTCTTCCGCCCAAGCTTTTTGTTTACTAACGTCGCGAACGAGAGCCACAAATTCTGGAAGTCCCGATGCGGATAACCTAGTAAGTCCCAACTCAACCGGAAAAGTTGAACCGTCTTTTCTTAATCCTTCAAACTCAATTGTCGTTTTTATAATTTTATATTCGCTGTCTTTTACCGCTTTCTCTAATTTTTCTAAGTGCTTTTTCCTATAAACTTCTGGCATCAATTCAGTAACATTTCTACCAATCGTCTCTTTGGCGGAATATCCAAAAATTTTTTCCGCTTCTGGATTAAATAATTTAATCACTCCGTTCCCATCTATATTGATCAATCCATCTCTTAAATTATCTATAATAGAAGATAGAAATTTTTGATGCTCGCCTAAGGTTTCTTCCGTCTCTTTGAACGATGAGATAACTAAAACCAATCCGGCGCTGTAAGCTAGCAACCGAAGCAAATGCCACCACCACCAAGCGGCGTCCCATAACTGAGAAAGCTCGAATAATACTCCGGCCGAACCAAACAAAGTGCAATGAATGGCAAAAAGATAATCATTTAACCGACGCCTAAAATAAAATTCCTTAATAAAAAACCCAGCGGCTAGTAAAAAACCAAGTCCTCCTAAAATATTAAGAGCCTGCGCCAAAATCGAAAATTTTCCATCGTTAACCATTTCAGGCATATACTCTGGATAAGCCAATGAAACTAAACCCAAAATGAAAGCGCCGGCAAAAACGGATATTGGCAAACTGACAATATTAGAATCGACCTTGACCGGCTTTGAAAACCAAACAAACGCAAAAAATAATCCACCTAAAAATTGCGCAACGCTATGCAACCAAACAAAAAGTTTTCCCGGCCCCAAACTGGCATGAAAAATGTCCAAAGTTCCCATACAGATTAGAGCAAACGAGATCCAAATATTTTCAACGTTTTCCAATTTCCGTTTATAAACAGCTAAAAGAATGGCTGCGAGAGTTAATGCAATAAATCCGCCTAAACCCTCAATTAAAGAATGAATGGGTAAATAAACCAGTCTCCACTCAGGGAAAAAGGTAATAGAAGCCAAGCTGCCTAATACTGGAATAATTAAGCCAAGAAAAAATATATTTAAAAGATGCTCTTTAAAATTTAAAAATTTCATTAGAATTCTTACGACGTCCTAACGACGATCACTTGGATTCATGATTTAAACTTTGAACAATTTCCAAAATGGGTTCCATGTCGTATTTGGTAATCAATTCTTTAATCTGCGTCCCTAGCCGCATAAAATTTTCATCCATGGTCTCAAGCTCATCCACGACTTTCTCCAACCCTGTAATACTATTAATTTCAACCGCTTCTACTAATTGAGCGTGTAGTTCTTTCGGCAAAGAAATTTCTGAAAAATCAAGTTTGGTAGAAGTTAAAGATTCTTCTTTTGGAGGTTCTTCATCGTCGTACTCGAAATCAACTTCCAGAAGTTTATCTATACAATGTATGATTTGCTCTAAACGAAAAGGTTTTGTAATAAATTCATGAACTCCCATTTCTTTATATGGATTTACGTCGCTCTTAAGCACCGAAGCGGTGATTACGACAATTTTGAATCGATCTTTCCCAAACTCTTTATGAATTTTTTCTATGGCTTCTTTTCCGTTCATCACTGGCATTCGTATATCCATAAAAATAATATCTGGGAGATGTTCCCTTGTTTTTTCTAAACCTTCTTTCCCATTCACAGCTTGTATCACATCAATCTTAAGACTAGAGAAAAACCTCGCTAAAAGATCGCGATTTTCTTCGACATCGTCGACAACAAGCGCTTTAACGCTATTTCCTTCCGCCAAATGGAAAACATTTTGAACTCGGTCGGTGCGCTTTACAATATCTCCAACCGCTTTAGGCAGACTTAAAGTAAAATGGAAGCAAGAACCTTTTCCTAGTTCAGACTCCAATTTCAATTCAGAGCCCATTAGTTCAAGCTGTTTACTAGAAATCGCCAAACCCAAACCAGTACCGCCATTTTTTGCGCCGGACTCTTCCTGGTAAAACGGATCAAAAATATGTTGTTGCTCCTGAAAGGATATACCTCTGCCCGTATCCATAACTTCAAACTTAAATTGTTGAGCGTCTAAACCAGTAACTCTAAATGAAATTTCTCCTAAATCTGTGAATTTAACGGCATTGCTAATCAGGTTGGTCAATATCGCTCTTAATTTGTGCAAATCGCCAAAAACAAGGCAATCATCTCTTACTCCTTCGACTTTCCAATCCAATTTTTTTTGGCGACACCGCAGTTCAAACATTTTAGAAATTCCACTCATCAGATCGTTAAGATCAAAATTAATCTCTTGCAGCTCCATCTTTCCCGCTTCAATTTTCGAGATATCAAGAACTTCGTTGATCATATCCAGAAGATTTTTTCCACTTGTATCAATGGTTTCCAATGCTTTTCGTTGTTCCAGGCTTACATCCTTATTTCGTAATAAGATTTGCGAGTAACCAAGAATCGCATTCATTGGCGTTCGGATTTCATGACTCATATTTGCTAAAAAAGTAGATTTGGCTCTATTAGCCGCCTCGGCTTTTTCTTTAGCGATAATTAAATCTGTTTGAGTTTTTTTCCATTGAGTGATATCTCTAGCAAGAGTGGAGGCGCCAATAATATTTCCATTAGTATCCTTAATGGAGGAAATAGTTAGAGAAACGTTTAGCTGCGTTCCGTCTTTTCTAATACGAATGGTTTCGAAATGGTCAATCTTTTCCCCTGCTTTTATTTGCTCTAGAAATTTATCTCTTTCAAACTTTCGGTCGTCTGGAATTAAGATGGAAATATTTTGTCCTATAACCTCTTCCGGCTTATATCCATAGATAATCTCCGCTCCTTTGTTCCAACTAATAATTTCGCCAGTCAGGCTTTTTCCAATTACCGCATCGTCGGTATTTTCGACAATGGAAGCAAGAAACCGTTTATCCTCCAGATGCTGTATTAACGCTTTATTAACCGATTCCGTTTCCGCCTGGGCATTCTCTGCCATCCGTTTAGCTATTCTAAGTTTTTCGCCCGCTAATTTTTGATCGCTAATGTCGCGCAGACTTCCTCCAAAAAATGGCGTGCCGCCTAAAAACATTTCGCTAACGCGCAGTTCCATTGGAAATGTAGTTCCATCTTTACGAAGTCCCTCAACTTCACGAACCGCATCTATAATATTTTTCTTTCCGGTTCGAAGGTATTTCAAAAGATATTCATCGTGTTCCGATTTATAAGGCTCTGGCATTAGCATTTTTATATTTTGCCCAAAGACTTCATTCACCTCGTAACCGAACATTTTGACTGCGAAGGGGTTAAAATCTGTCACCAAACCATCGCGGTTGATAACGACAATGCCTTCCTGAGCGCTTTTTATGATCGATTCGGTTCTAGTTTCCGCAATCTGTCGATCTTGGTAGGCCTTAATATACTCTAAAGATAAGCCGACAAACGGGACTATATATGCGACGATTTTAAGAAAATGTCCGCTATTAAAATGATTATCAAATAAAGAAGAAGACCCAAAAGCCATATGCAATTGAGTGGCGACATGGGGAATAATGCTGATCAAAATTGAATAAGATATAAAATTCTTTTCTCTCTTATGAAAGAGAGGGAACACAAAAAACCCAGCAAACAGATACAACGCCAAAGGGGCTACATCCCAAGGACGCTTAATTAAAGAGTCTGGAAACATCGTATTGGGAAGACTAACGCTTGTGGCGCAAATTTGTATAATTCCATAAGCGACAATCCCAAAACCAAGACTAACTAAAAACACAAACCAGAAGTTCCTGCGGTGTTTTTTACCGCCTTCAAATATCAATAAACTAATACTGCCAATCAAAATTAAAGCGTTAAATAGTCTACAGATCGCCCAAGTAAAAGGCACAAGATCGCGGTTAACGGCGACGGCTTCAATCAATCGATCTGCGGCAAGAGTGTGAAAAGCGTCCATGCAACCGGCGCAAAAGAAGGCTACAGCCAAAATTGGCGCGCTTACATTGCGATTAACGATAAAGTTTGCGAAAAATAATATGACGGTAAAAAGAGCGGCGGTAAAAGCGCTCCATTCCAAAATGGTATGAAGAAAAGCTCCTTCAAGGGATTGATACATCTCCTCCTTAATTTCAACAGGGCTCATCCCCGTCATCTTATCGATTAGGAAAGGAGATTTTGAAGAGCCAAAATCAAATCCAATTTGATTGAGAATAAACGGGCTAACAGAAATAGCCACCGTAAGGAATAGAAAAAGTAACGGTTGCTTGAAGGTAGGCTTTAGAG
>JAYOZP010000091.1:15254-19595 GCA_038154245.1 Nitrospinales bacterium
GCTTTAGAGTTTGGGAGCTTTTCATGACTTATGTTTTTGAATGGTTAATACCGAAAAAAAGAGTTTCCTAACCATTAATTTTATTTCAAGTAAGTTTCTACTTGAATAACGATATCTCCTTAAAACAAATTGTTAATAAATCATTCAACTCCTCAAGAAATCGACTCTATATTCCGAATATAGATACCTTAGATCAAGCGAAAATTAAGACAAATAAATTCTTTAAATCTGCCTTAAGAATATCTTCTTCTAAAATATTGAAAGAAACTCAATGTAATTATTAATATACCCACATTAATAAGCTTTATACCCCCTATTGTCAATACGTTTTATTTTTTACCTTCTATTTTTAGAGCGGCTATCTTTAAGAAAATTCTATTAATAGGGCGAATATTTTTTTAGCTACGGAGAATAAATTCGGATATTCAATACCATTAGCGGTTATCTCTTTCTTTGAAGGCTCCAATTAAACATTAGATTTTGAATAGAATTTTTGGCAAGTAAATTTTTTGATTTATTTTTTTGGAATTTCTTTATTTACAAGAAAATTCTTTTGCCAGGAAACTAGAATGTATATGGAAAAAAGAAGAGTTTGAGAACGCGTTTATAATCGCGTAAATCAAGAATAGAGTATCTATATTTTGAACAAAGCAACTCTTTAAAGGAGATTCAAAGAGCTTTGGGAATTTGAATTTGATGGGACTTCTTCAATCATCCTCGATCCAACCATCCAAACAAAATCCCCCACTTCAATCGAACCCGGTTCTAAAGTTTGAGTGTAAACACCCAAATTACCGTCGTTCGATTGGTCGATCGTTTTTAAAATTTGATTATCCTTAGGAAGACCATCTTGAGCTAATGTTGTCATGATGCATCTAGCGGTGGGTTTTGTGACTTTCAATTTAACCGTGTCGCCAACTTCAAGCATTAAATATTCCCAATCGTCTTCCATATTTAAGTTCGGATTGGCGCTAAATTCAGTATCGTCCGAATCAATCACAATATTGGGTCGAAACCGTTTGACGTCAAAATCGCCGTCTTTATATTTCCTCTTAAGTCTATTGAGCGCGCTGGTGGTTAGAATATGTAATTTACCGCCATCGAAGAAATCAAACGGAGATAATTTTTCCAAACAAGAAGCCGTTTCAACCTCTCCCGACTCATCCTCTTCCAGCGACAGCTTTTCAACTATTGCGTTTTCGGGAACCTGCGATATCAAAGTAACAGATTTTCCAATTTTTTCTGAAATGATCTCATTTACATTATCGTCGTCAACAAAAACGGTTTCACCATCGGGAAACGCTATAATTAGTTTTTGGATTGGCCTTCCGTTTTCTTTAATAACTGATGTTTTAGCGGAAAATCTAAAAACATTTTCCCACTTTCTTGGGTTTTTTGCGCTAATTATTCGTCCAGACTCCTTATCCATTAATGCAAACGAGCGATCTCCAACAAGCCCCTTTTTCCCTATAGTAGCCATCTTTAGAGATTCGCCTTGCATGCTTTTAATCGGATACCGCCATAATTCCGATATTCTTCCCACAAGAACTCTGGACTCGTTTTCCATAATTCGATAGCCCTTTAAACAAATTTTGCCTGTCCAAATGCTCAAATAAATACGATGATATAGATATTACTAACAAAATCCCTATAATGATAGTAAAAAGCGCTTAATTTTAATAAAATTTTTTCTTTGTCCGAAAACTAAGACATTTCCTTTCACCCTTATAAATCAACATATATCCCATAGTTCTCTCTAGTGAAATCGCAACGACAAAAGACATGCTATTCCGAAAACATAAAAAGCCCCTTATCTTGTCGCGAGTTATTTATTACGACATATCTATATTAGTTAAACTTTCAAACTTGAAAAAACGTTCAAATTCGGATTAATGAAGATAATTATTTCCTTTCAAACTCATTTTTTATTTTGAATTGAAACGTGTAATAATTCACAAATCAAACTACTGAGCAAAAATTAGAAATATGACCGCTAAAAACTATAATGTAATAAATTCTCCAAAAAGCGTTCCGATAAAAGCATGGACCAAGGGAGTTCCCTTAGAAGCCGAAGCTGAAAAACAATTAAAAAACGTCGCCAGCTTACCT
This sequence comes from Nitrospinales bacterium, assembly GCA_038154245.1. GTDB lineage: Bacteria > Nitrospinota > Nitrospinia > Nitrospinales > JAJDAT01 > JAJDAT01. The sequence goes on from JAYOZP010000091.1 coordinate 17,364, forward strand.
TTCGTTTATCGCCATGTCGCGGCAATGCCCGACGTGCATTGGGGAATGGGAGCTACTATCGGAAGCGTGATTCCTACCTTGGGAGCGATCATACCGGCGGCGGTGGGCGTGGATATTGGTTGCGGCATGATGGCCGTCCAAACAAGCCTTAACGCGAAGTCCCTCCCCAACAACCTGAAAGAAATACGAACCCAAATTGAAAAATTTGTACCTCACGGCAGAACCCATAATGGCGGTCGCGGAGATAGAGGAGCATGGGCAAACATTCCAGAGGCACAGGTTAAAATTTGGCGAGACTTTAAAAAGGGTTTCGACGCGATAGTGGAAAAACACCCAAAAGTAGGAAGCCGCAGTCCAAACCATGTCAATCATCTTGGAACTCTAGGTACCGGCAATCACTTTATAGAAGTTTGTTTGGATGAATCCGATCAAGTATGGATTATGCTTCATAGCGGATCGCGCGGAATCGGTAACCGAATTGGAACCTACTTCATTGAACTTGCTAAACAGGACATGCGAAAGGTATCGGTCAACTTACCGGATAAAAATTTAGCTTATTTCAAGGAAGGAACCGATTATTTTGACGACTACGTATTCGCCGTCGGTTGGGCGCAAAACTTTGCTAAAACCAATCGAGAATTAATGATGCAAGCCGTGATTAGGGCCCTAGAAAGCGCCGAGGGTGTCCCGCCATTCGAAGCCGTAATCAAATCTGTTAATTGCCATCATAACTACGTGACGCGAGAAGATCACTTTGGTCAAAATGTTTTAGTGACGCGCAAGGGAGCTGTCCGCGCCAGGAAAGGGGACTTGGGGATTATCCCCGGAAGCATGGGGGCGCAGTCTTTTATTGTAAGAGGACTTGGTAATAAAGACAGTTTTCATAGTTGCAGTCATGGGGCAGGCAGAGTCATGTCCAGATCGGCGGCAAAAAAGAAGTTTAGCGTCGAAGATCATATCAAAGCTACCGAAGGCGTCGAATGCAGAAAAGATAAAGACGTGATTGACGAAACCCCAGCCGCATACAAATCCATCGACGCCGTCATGGAAGCGCAAAAGGATTTAGTAGAAATCGTCCACACCCTCCGCCAAGTCATCTGCGTTAAGGGGTAAATTTAGCCCTATTTATTTTTTCTGGAAACGCTATTTTTTTTATGTACTGCGAGGTTTCTCACTTGCTGGTTTTGCGGATGAATCGTATAATCAAAATATGACTAAAACCCTCGACAAAGACGAAATAGAACGCTCCCTAAAAGCAGAATGCGAACGTTCTGGACAAAATTACGATGAATATGTGGCCGCCACTCTTAAAGGGGGTTTAGCGGCGTTGCGACTTAAACGTCATCGTGAAGAGCTACGACCCCACGTTGAAAAAGTAGGCCCTCCCTATGGAGACGATCTTTTACCGCATGTTTCGTGAAAATCTTTTTTGACACTAATGTTTTAGTAAGTACCTACACCGATTTTGAAGAAAAAGGAACGTGTTGCAAATTAACTGACTTTGTTTTACGCAACCCCCACCATCAGTTTATCGTTGCTGAAATTATTTTAGAAGAATTTGAACGAGTAATGGCTCGCTTCAAAATACCTTCTGCGCTTATGCAAGAGATTTTACTAGCGCTGCGGGAGGAAGAAGTAATCCCCACTTCAAAAAAACCTATTCCAGTTTCAGTTCGCGATCCCGACGACATACATGTACTTGCTTCTGCGCTAGAAGCTCAAGCAGACGTGTTGGTTACAGGCGATAAGGATTTACTGATTCTAGGCGATACGGCGGGAATCAAAATTGTAGACCCACGCACGCTTTGGGAAATGCTCACAAAAGAAGAATAACTTGTTTTTAAATTTAAAGCTAAGTTTATACCTCAAAAAATTCCTAAATAATTTGAGTAGTATTTTAAAAACCTATTACTCAATAGAAATCGTCCACACCCTCCGCCAAATCATCTGCGTGAAGGGATAAACAAAAACGTGTGCGAGTTTTAAAATCAAACTAATTATCCCCAACCAGCATTTTTATCACTTGCAATAAGATTACCCATGTAAAAAATAAAATGACAAGGAATAATCCTAAACGATTTAATCTTTTAATAACCAATTTAGTATGCTCTTCAGGGTACCCGGCCAGGTTTTCATCTTCACGGAACAAATAAAAACCCGCTATCAGAGAAAATATAAATAAAGAGGACCTCTAAAAATCGGAATAAATTTTTAAAAGTTTGTTTTGTTATT
>JAYOZP010000092.1:0-18947 GCA_038154245.1 Nitrospinales bacterium
GAAATTTACGAATATAAAACAAAACTAGAGGATAAAATATGGGCGTCCCAAACACCTTCAGATTAGGAATATTCGTCCCGTCACATTTGACGGATATGAGTATAATTCACGAAAGATTATTTCCAAAATTGCATAAAATTGTGCATGTTAGCACAAACGATGTTGGAGATATGCTAGTTGCGCGTTTTTGTGAAGAAAATAAATTACCGCATACCGTTTATCCAATCCCGCCATGTGACGGTGGTGTTTTTATTAGTAATGAGAAAATTATTGCTAATTCTGGACTTATTATTATTTTTGATGATGGGACTAGCAAAAATGCGGTACACATTAAAGAGTTATGTGATAAATGCGAAAAACAGTATTTAGTTTATGATTTTAAACAGGATAGCGCAGAAGTGCGATGCCGTAAAGTATTGGAGCGTCTAAATACTGAAATTAGTAAAGATGAACCAAATATTGATAAATTGCGCAAAATGATACGTAAGGAACTATATGGAGAAACCCAGTAAAAAAACCGAACTTTGGCTTTCCGCGTCTCGACTCAAATTAGCTCAAGAATGTTCTTGGAAATATTTTTGCCGTTACGTATTAAAATTGCCCGATACAAGTAATGATGGTGCGCGGCGCGGATCGGTGTGCCATAAATTATTTGAATGTCTTCTTAATAAGCGCCATATAGAACATTATAATAATATTGTTAAGACAAAATCTTTAAAATTAGATGCCGTAGTTTATAGATTTATTAATTGGCAAATGCGCCGCGAAGGGATCGTTACAGAATGTGATAACAAAGGAAACAATAATTTCGATTTAATTGAAGAAATGGTTCTTGTGGGGCTTACTCACGATTTCTTTTGCGAAGGGAAAAATTTACTATCTCCAGAATTAGAGTTTAAATTTGAAAACGAGAATCCCAGATATGCCTTATTAGGCTATATTGACAAATTAGCCGAGAAGGATGGAAAAGTATTTATTTACGATTATAAGACTAGTTCTGAAAAATTTGAAGGCGAAGATTCGGAATCTAACGTGCAAGCGTTTATGTATTCCTTATATTCCAAAAAGATTCGGCAAGCTAAAGCTATTGTTGAGTTTATTTTTCTTAGACATCCAGAAGACCCTACGATTACTGTAGATGCTACAGATGCCGAGTTAGGAGGCTTTGAATATTATCTGGCGAATGCTTATGCCTATTTAGAAACTTTTGATGAAAAGAAGGGCCGCGCTAAATATGCGGCAGATCAACCGCGACCAAAGGATGGAGAATTTAAAGGCCCATTGTGTTGCGGGTTCGCTAAATATAAAGGGCAGCTTAAGAAAGATGGTAATCCGATGTTTGCTTGCCCATATAAATGGGAATTTGATTATTATGTATTAGTTGATAAAGATGGAAAAATTATTAATTCGTCGTTTAATAATGATTTAAAAGCAAGCGAGGGGCAAAAAATTGAAACGCGCCATTACAATGGTTGCCCGCGTTTTAATTTAGGGTAAAGGTTTGACTTCATTTTCAAATTATGGCATAGTTTGACACTATGGAAGCTTGCATACCGTTATTCACGTCTCATTATAGTATAGGCAAGTCAATTTTAACTTTTGATGCGCCAGATACCGTAAAAGAAACCGGAGCGGATTCGATTATAAAAATCTGTAAAGATTATAATATCACCGACTGCGTAACAGTTGAAGATAATATGTCTGGATTCGTTGAGGCTTTTAAAGAAACAAAAGCTGCGGGAATTAGTTTCTGTTTTGGTTTAAAATTAATGGTATGCGATAATATCGCTGACAAATCTGATACTTCTTTTAAATCAGAACATAAAATAGTAATCTTCGCTAAATCTCAGGAGGGCTATAAGGATTTAATGCGTATATATTCGTTAGCTGCGACGGAGGGCTTTTATTATATTCCGCGCATTGATTTCCAGAATTTGCGTAGATTATGGACTAATAATTTAGATTTATTTATTCCGTTCTATGATTCTTATATACATAAGTCAGCAACGGCGTTTTCTACAATTGTTCCATTCTTTGATTTTGCGAAGCCGAAGCTATTTATTGAAAATAATTTATTGCCAGTAGATCAAATTATCGCTAAAGAAGTACAGCGGGTAGCCGCGACATCCGACTACAAATTGTATCATGCAAAAACAATCTATTATAAATTGCGGAAAGATTTTGAGGCTTATATGGTTTATCGCACTATTTTTAGGAGAACAACGTTAGATAATCCAAATATACGGCATTTTGCTAGCCCAGAGTTTTGTATTGAAGCATGGAAGGAAACTTTATTATGACGCGCGATGAATTATGGTGCTTTATTTTATCTAAAAATTCAGCTTTAAATGGAGCCGATGATAAATCTGTATCTATGACAATAGTAAATATTCGTAAATTATTTGATTTAGCTTATAAACATGGCGAATCTAATGGATTTGACCGCGCCGTTGATTTATCTAAAGAATTTCAGAGACTTAAAGGAACTTCAAGCGACTCAGAGCTAAGCGAACAAATTAGAAAAATGTTTAATTTATGATAGGCCAAGAATTACTTAGATTTTATAAAGGCAAATATATAGTAATGGATTTTGAGACAGAGGGTTTAAATTTATTCCTATCTAAGCCTTGGCAATTAGCGTGGCTTGAATGTCAGGGCCGAGATATAACTAAAGAAAATGATTATTATTTATTTTGGCCCGATTTAAATATCAATCCACAAGCTAAAATAGTTACTCATTTTAATGAGTTGTCATATAAAAATCGAGCGGTTGATCCGATTGAAGTTTTACGGAAATTTGACGCGGTAGTATATAACGAGGATTATTTGATTGTGGGACACAATATTTTAGCTTATGATATTTATATACATGCCTTATTAAGACGTTTATGCGGGTTTAAAGTTGATTATTCTTATTTGCCTAGAGTAGTTGACACGAATTGTATATCTAAAGCTTATAAAAAAGGATTCAAAAAGCCTCCAACGGAAGACTTGTTATCGTGGCAAATGAAAATAGAGGATTTCGTAGAAAAAGGTTTGAAGACCAGTTTAACCACTATGGGCAAAGAATTTAGCATTGATGTTGATTATGATGCTTTGCATGATGGTTTAAATGACATAAAATTAAACCAGTTAGTATATCAAAAATTATTATTTACAGTAGACTTTTAATATGTTTAATTTTATAGAAGATTTCAAAGGATATGATTTCGAAAATTTCGGTATGGTACGATTGCCCGATGTACATATCCCAGAGGACGTACTAAAGAAAAATAATCTGCCGCTAGATATTTCACATAAGAATTTCTTATTGGAGCTAGCGCGCGTAGGATTTAAAGCTAAGCGCTCAAAATTATCACCAGAGCGTATTAAAGAATACGGCGACCGCATAAAAAATGAAATAGAATTATTTGATGAATTAGGATTTATAGATTATGTAACTCTAGTGTGGCTAGTATATAATAAAGCATGGGAAATGGGCGCATATACAGATTTCGGGCGCGGCTCATGTGCGGGCAGTTTATTATTTTATTTGCTTGGAATTACCAAGGTGGACCCAATAGACAAAAGCTTGTTCTTTGAACGCTTCGTTTCTCGGGTACGCGCGAAAAAGAAAATAATTGATGGCGTTACATATTTGCAGGGCGATTTGATCGCTGACGTAGATATAAATTTAGGTGGTGTTCGGCCGCAAATTATTGAATGGTTGATGAAAGAATATAACGGCAAAATGAGTAAAATTTTGGCGTTAGGTACATTTACTGGTAAAATTCTTCTAAAGGACGTTTATAAGGTAGTAGAAGAAGTATCAGAAGACGAGGCAAAGCGAGTTGCTGATATGGTAGAAAAGCATGCTGGCATAGTCGAAAATATTGAAAAGATGCCAGATAAAAGTGAACAATTTAAGAAATGGGCGAACCAGCATAGCAAAGTCTTTAATATCGCTTTAAAATTACGCGATTTATTACGCCAAAAATCTAGCCATGCATCCGGCTATTTACTTTCGTTTTATGATTTAAACGGGTTCGTTCCATTGGAGCTTAATAAAGAAAAAGAATTAGTGGCTGGTTATGATATGAGCCAAATTTGTAATTTCGCCGTAAAACTTGATTTATTAGGCCTTATCTCTAATGAAATCATCCAAGATATTGCCCAAAATATTCCAGAAAAAATAGACGAAATAGAATTAGATACTAACCCTATTGTATATGATCAATTCCAAAATGGTCAATTATTGCCATATGGTTTATATCAAATTAGCGCTGAAACCGCGTATAAAGTAGTAAATAAAGTTAAACCAAAAAATATTGGCGAGTTATCTGACGTTAATGCTATCGCGCGTCCCGGCGCTCTTGCGTATTTAGATGGCTACGTTGCTGGTAATGCCGAATCGCCGCATGAAGTTTTCTCGCCGATTCTTAAAGAGACGCGCAATTTTTGTTTGTATCAAGAGCAAATGATGAAAATGGCAACAGCTATTGGCTTTTCTCTTGACGAATCAGAAATATTACGTCGCGTGGTCGGTAAAAAGAAAATCCATGAGGTTCAAGAATGGAAGGAAAAAATTTATAAGAAATGTGAGGAAAACGGATTTTCTACTAATATTGGCGATATTCTTTGGAAGATTTTGGATGATTCGTCTAAGTATTCATTCAATAAATCGCATTCATGCGCAACGGCTTATCTATCAGCGCTTACAGTTTACTTAAAATATAAGTATCCGCTTCAATTCTATACGGCGTGTTTGAAAGCCACAAAGAATTTGCCTACGCCGTTAGAGGATATAGCAGCGATTCAAAAAGAATTAGCCTTTTTTAATATCAAATTGTTAGCACCAGATATTCTAAAGTCACATACTGATTTTGCTATTGAGGACGGGAATATCAGATTTGGCATTTCATCTATCAAAGGTATTTCAGAAAATACATTAGCTAAATTTGCGCAATTTAAGAAATCTTATGACTCTAAGTTTGACTTCTTTGATGCGGCTAAAAATGCTGGACTATCTATAGGCGTTGTTTCCGCATTAATCCAAAGCGGTTGTATTAGTTTCACAAATGTATCGCGTCCGTTGTTGGTATTAGAGGCGCAGACTTATAATATTTTGACAGACAAAGAAAAACGCACCGTTAAATTATTTGAACGCGAATATGATAGTGCATTATTAAAAATAATCAAAGAATTATCTACGCGTAAAGACGAAGATGGTAAGCCGCTATTAAAAGAAACACGTTTTGCTACAATCAAAAAGAAATACGAGCCATATAAAGAAATTTATAAACAGAACAGCGGAAATAGTAAATTCGCATCTTGGTTTTATGAAACATATTTACTAGGGTTCTCATATTCATATAGCCTACGGGATATTTTTAATGAACATGTAGAAAATTTGTCTAGTATTGCTGAAGCCAAGAATGTGCAAAAAGAAGATAAAGTAAAAATTGCTTGTGTTGTTGATGAAATAGTGTTATCCAAGAGCAAAAAGGGTAATAAGTATTATAAAGCCATAATTTCCGACGAAACTGGGAAGCATACATTATTTATTTTTGAACAGGTATTTGATAAAATTAAAGAGCAAAATGGACGTATGCCAATTGATAAAGATGTTATTATTGTTAATAGCATTAGTAAAGGAGATACTTTGTTTGGCAACGACATTTGGATTCAAAGTGATAAAATATACATGAAAGCCTCTGAGCTTAAAGAATAAAAAAGAATGCCCGGTTATTCCGGGTATTTTTTTAAAAAAAGAGTTGACCAATTGCACAAAAAAATCCATACTGTGCATGGTTTAAATAACAACCATTAACCATAAAAAAACAATGAGTACCAATAAAAAGCCCGGCCGTAAGCCCGGAGTAAGTTCCTTCATCGAAATGACTTTGGCTGAATTAGCCGAAGTATATGGTCCGCAGGATAAAGTTCGCGTTAGCTTAGTGCAATTCAATAAAGTTAGGGATAAACTTCATACCGAAGCTACTCAGGCCGTCGCGCCAGAGACGGACGAACCGGAGGTTCCAGTTGTCCCGCCTGCCGTCGAAGTCCCAGTAGTGGGGTCGCCAGAAGTTGCCCCCGAGCAGAATCCAGATGATGACGAGTTTTAATTAAGTATAAAATGATTCCAGTACAACCAGAAGACCGTGTTTGTTTACTAATTGATGTGGCGTATATGCCGTATGCTATTGCTACTGCGCGCTCTGCTTTTTACCATATTCTAAAAGGACATGGACAAGGTATCGCGCCAGATGGTACGCATTATTCCTTTGATGACTTAGATAAAGGATATGTGCCATTAGCGGAAAATACACCATGTATGCGGTCAGCAAGCAAAGTCTGGGCACTGCCTACCATTTTTAAAGTTAACGAGTCGTTCTTTTTTAATAAGAGCAAGAAGAATATAAAAGGCGAAGAAACGGTCACTCTTCGCCAATTATACGCCTACTATCAAGGCGTGTGTCAAATTTGCTATGAGCACAAGTCAATTCATGAATTTTCTAAAGAACATATTTTCCCTCGCCACTTGGGCGGAACAGATGATTCTTCGAATATTACATTGACATGTAAACGTTGCAACAACTTAAAAGGGCACCAGTATCCATACTACGATAAATTTGGCAATCCATTACAGGGCGTGAAGATATTCAAAACTGGGTTCTTTATGCCAGATCAGTCATTAATGCGTGAAGAATGGAAACCTTTCTTATTTATTAGTTAATTGTTACAATGATTACAGTCTTTAAATTCCGTCTTTGGGACAAAGATAAAAAAAGCTTTGTCGAACCATTCTATACAAAATTTTATGATGACGACAACAATGGCATTTTTTTTGGTTCGGAAGACCGTCCAAAATATATATCGCAGTTTACTGGGTTTAAAGACAAAAATGGCCGGGACATTTATGAGGATGATATTATTTCCGATGGGAAAGTCTCTGTCAAAGTAGAATGTTATAAGGGCTGTTTCGGCGCGAAATTTACGAATGAGGCGTATTGTAATAAAAAGAAAATATATTGTAATCACTTTTATCCTTTTTATTTTAGCGACGCATTCGCGGAGCGCGCATACACTATAATAAATTTTACAGTAATTGGTAATATATTTCAAAACCCAGAATTAGTAATCAATGGTTAATACAACAATAGACGAACAATATTTACAACTAGTAGCTAAAGTTTTAGATACTGGAGAATGGAAAGACAACCGTACTGGAGTTAGAACTCTTGCAATTCCCGGCGCCATGATCCAATGGAATATGAGGGATGGTTTTCCGCTATTAACCACAAAGAAAGTGGCCTATAAAAATGTACGCGTAGAATTAGAAGGTTTTATAAAAGGAATTAGTTCTAAAAAATGGTTTCAGGATCGTGGGTGTCACATTTGGGACGCTTGGAGCAACCCCGAAAAAGTGCCATATGGGAATGATCCTGAAACTAAAGCTAAAATGTAACTTACATAGCCAAGGGTTTAATCTCCTTTGGCTATATTACTCTTATGGACCAAAATAAAATTGACGCGTGTTTATCCGAAACGCGAAAACATATATTAGATGTCGGAACAAATATTCATATATTTATTCATGCTTTATTACATCGTGCCGAAAAGCATGACCAGTCTAAATTAGAAGAACCAGAATTGTCTATTTTCGCCGAACATACTCCGGAGCTAGCGAAAACAGTATACGGTTCTCCAGAATACAAGGAAATGTTAGAACGCGTAAAGCCAGCGATTGAACATCATTATGCCAATAATCTGCATCATCCGGAGGCGCATTTAAGAGGCATTGATGATATGACTCTAGTAGATTTAATAGAAATGCTTAGTGATTGGCGCGCGGCGGGGAAACGAAACAAGAATGGCAATATCCGCAAATCTATCGAAGTAAATTCTACAAGATTCAATATTAGTCCACAACTTAGAAACATATTGGAAAACACAGTAAAGGAATATTTCAATGAGTAAACTGTTTGAAGCAGCAAAGGCTGAATTTAGTAAAGTCGTAACAGATAGGTTAGTGAAAGATAAACGTGATTTAGAAACTCTATTACAGCGATATTTTCCAGAGCATTTGGATTGTTTTAATGTTGAAACAAATAACGGCCGAGTTGTCGCCAAAATCAAGGACAGCGAATATCAATTAGAATTAAATCCAAAAGAAATTGTCCGTGAAACATTGATTTTATTCTCTCAGGATTATACAAAAACTAGCGGGACAAAAATTCGGAATTTATTTGATTTACATAGAGCACTGGAAAATGTTTTTACGTTGGGAGCAGATGATGTATGAAACGTGAAGATTTATCCTATTTAACAACTCTGCGCCGTAATAGACCGTCGATACCTGCGCGCCAATTACATACTTTGGCAAAAGGCCGAGTGTTAGATTTTGGCTGTGGATATGGGTTTGACGCAAATTATTATGGTTGGGAAAAGTACGATAAATATCATTGCCCGGAATACCCCATTGGTAAGTTTGATACGATATTTTGTCATTATGTATTGAATGTTTTAGACACTAGGTATAAACGTGAAAAGGTTTTGGATGAAATTAGGAACTTGTTATCGCCCAATGGTATAGCGTATATAACGGTGCGCCGGGATGGAGACTGCAATAATATGTTTCGGCCGCGCGGTACGTACCAGCATTTTGTTCGATTAAAATTGCCGATTTTTAAAGAAGATTCGGAAATATGTATTTATATATTGCGTAAAGAATGAAAATCATACAAAACATAAAAGTCCCAACGGGCAATATCCTTATTGTCGAAGGCGATAAAGGAAAATTAGAAATGCTTTCATTAGGCGATTATGGCCGCGAAAAAAATGTTAAAGCTGATTTTCTTGGGCTAGATCGGTCAATTGATAAAGTCGAACATTCGGAATTGTTACCTTTGGAAGACAAATGGGTAATAACAATATCGACTCAATATTCTTGCAAATCTGGATGCCGATTCTGTGACGTACCTAAAGTACATTGCGCGCATAAGAATATAAATGCCACTTATGAAGATTTAATTGAGCAAGTGTTAACTGGCATACGTTTACATCCAGAAGTTACTACTTGTAAGCATCTTAACTTGCATTTTGCGAGAATGGGAGAACCTACATGGAACCCAAATGTATTAAGATTCGCCCGTGTTTTTAAAGGTATGCTTCCGTGCTTTCAAATTCACCCCGTTGTGTCCACAATGATGCCAAAAGATAATGATTGGCTTCGGTGTTTTATAAACGAATGGATGGATATAAAAAACGATTGGTATGAAGGAAACGCTGGGCTACAATTATCAATTAATTCAACAAATGAACGCGAACGTGAATATATGTTTCGTGGGAGTGCTTTGAGTTTGCCTAAGATCGCTGAAATAATGCGTTTTCAGGAACCGCGCGGGAGAAAGATTACGCTTAATTTTGCTGTAGCAAATTATGAGATTGATCCAAAGGTATTATTACATTATTTCGATCCTAAATACTATATAATAAAATTGACTCCGATGCATTTGACGCACACGGCGTTACAGAATAATATCAAAACCGAGGGCGATTATACTACTCTTGCCCCTTATAAGCATTATGAGGAATCCTTAAAGGAAGCGGGCTATGACGTTTTAGTATTTATTGCTAGCAAGGAAGAGGATTTGGGCCGCATTACATGCGGTAATGCTATTTTATCTGGTACAATGCCGGAAACAAATTACGAAATTATTGATTAATATGCCATACATAAAAAAAGAAAATCGTACAAATATTGATCCATTATTAAAGCCGTTAAATGATATGGTTCTTACGGATGGTGACTTGAATTATATATTTACGACCATAATTCTAGCCCAGTTACGGAAAGGGTCGGTAAATTATCATGCGATGCAAAACAAAATAGGGTGCCTTGAATGTTGTAAGCTTGAATTGTATCGACGGCTTGCAGCGCCTTATGAAGATTCAAAAGCAAAAGAAAATGGAGACGTATATTAATCATGCCATCTAGAACTATGTCAGAAATAGATGTTAATATTTACATTTATAGATTGCTAGGTTGGGAATTATACGAGGAGGACGGCCATTCAGTATGGAAAAGAAAGGGTGTTACTACATTAGCGCCAGCGCAGTTTACGCGCGATCTTAACGCTATTCATGAAGCCGAACAGCAATTATTGCCGTCGTTAGATATGCGCAGAAATTATTTTTTGCGGTTAGAAGAATTAATGGTCCATTCTAATGACGGATATGAATCGGGAGCGATTGCCATGAAATGCATATTCGCCGACGCAGAGACACGATGCCGTGCATTAATTAATGTTTTCAAGAAGCAAAAATAAGCTTCAATTTCCTTGACTTTTTGAAAAAATTTTCATACCTTTAGGCATGAAACATTTTATAGCGTACGATAAGTTGGAAAAAATTATTTGGGGCGTTGGTAAATCAGAAGCCGAAGCTATACAAGATGCGATTGAAAGTCACAAACGTTGTGATTTTAGATCGCTTGTTTCTGAGGAAGATTTTAATGCGATGCTATGCACTAAAGAAACTTACGAACATCTTTATCATAATGGCTTTGCTGGAACTGGCGAAGACAAAGATATATGGGTTTCAATTATTCATAATGGCAAACATGTGGCCGTAATGTATGAAGAATTTATCGCACGCAAAGGGTTATCAAAACAATCAATGAAAAATGGGCAAAAAGTATCATGACTTATTCAGATTTCATATTTAAAATAACTAGTGCGGGGATTCCGATAAATCAAAAAACCTTGGATGATATTGACGAAAAATTATTTACGCATTCTGGCAAGAAAATGGTGCCGCGATATGATTTTATTTGTCAGTATTTTTCCGTAGGTGGCGTTAGTGGAGGTTCGTGTTGGGAAACTTCTAACCCACAACCATATAGGGATGATTCTGAACGCCCAAATGTTTTTGCCGCATTAGACAATGTTTTAGAAAATGTATGTCCACAAATTACCTTTTTACAGTATAGAAAAATAGAGCCTTTAATTCAAAAATTTGAAGCAACCGAATATGAGTATTATGGTAATCGCACCGATTATGAAGTATGGGTTGTAAATTTGCGGTCATTATATGACAAATTATTAGAGATTGGCGCGATTGAAGAGAAATAATTAATTACTATAATCTTTGATTACAATTTTTTTGCGGTTTTTGGCTTGTCCAAAGCCGCAATTTATTTTAGTATAACACAAACAACAGCCATGAAATTGATTAAATTGTTAGGGGTTTTATTTATGTTAACGTGTGCGGTCTTTGGGACTAACACTTATGCGGGATATGCCGATGACATCGGGTATACTCAATTAGTCGCGGAATATTCAGACGTTCCTCGCGGGGAAAACTTGACGGTTATGCAGGTTGAAGCGGGCAGTCCTTGGCAGGTAAGCCCGTCGAAAGTGCCATGCCCAGTAGTTTTTTCAATTTATACTACTCCCCCTACAGCCACAACTTATTCAAATCACGCGAATATTGTTGCGGCGAGATATGTGTCGTTATTACCTTCGATAAAATTAGTTGATACGGCATCGTCTAGTTATTACAGATATTCCGCGCTAAATATTGGTAACATGCAGGCGCCTAAAGTTCCGACATGGGATATAGAAAATCATTCGTATATTGGCGATGCGACAACCTATAATAGTTGTTCTCTTGGCGGAATGGACTACAAGATAAACCGTGATGGAACAACGGTATGCGTTTCTTTGGGAAACGGGACCGCCAAAATGATTCCATTAATGGGCAATGTTTATAATTCGATTGTGGTAGGAACATCTAGCGGTAATCATTCTCGCGGTGGAACAACAATGCTTGTCGCGGGGCGTGTACGCCCTGATATTTGCGGGACAAGAGATTATACAAGTTATACGACTCCGATTGTGATGGGCAGTGCTGGCATTTTGCTGGAAAAGGCGAAAACTACCGCAGCTTTAAATAATGCTACCAATAGCCGGGTAATTAAAGCCTTATTGCTGGCAGGCGCCACCAAACAAGAATTCCCGACATGGGCTAATACTACGTCTTCGCCATTGGATTTGATTTATGGTGCGGGAGAGGTAAATATTTATAACTCATACAAGCTATTATTAGCTGGCCAAAAATCCGCTAATCAGCAGGTATTAAATTCTAGCGGCTGGGATTATCGTTCAACATCTACGAGTAATGTTTATTATTTTGAGGTTGGCGACACATTAAAGTCCGAGTTATCTGTTGTGCTAACATGGAATTTTGAGCCGACTACTAGTGACTTTTTTACCTATACAGGTTCACTTAAAGATTTGAATTTGAAGCTTTACAAGGTAAATAGCAGTTTTGGAGTGACCGAATTAGTTACTCATAGTTCTTCGACAATTGATAATGTAGAACATATATATGTTAAAAACTTACCAGCCGGAAGATATGCTATTAAAGTAGAAGGTCCAACTAATGTGAAATATGGAATTGCATGGCGCAATGCTGTAGTTAGCGCTATTGTTACTGCACCTGTTATCGTAACACAGCCTAGCTCGTATACTGTTGATGTGGGCGCGCCTGTTAATTTATCAGTGGTAGCTACTGGCGACGATATAACTTATCAATGGTTTAAGAATGGCGCGGCGGTCTCTGGCGCAACGTCCTCGATATTAGCTTTAGCATCGGCTGTAGTAACAGATTCGGGCGTTTATACAGTAAATGTAACCAATAGCGCCGGAACGATAACAAGCGCGCCATCGACAGTATCTGTAAGCGTAGCGCAAACCGGAGATTTATCTCAAATTGTCCCGGTAACTTATTCGGCCCGTGGCGATAATGCCGCAGCGAAAGAAGGAATCAACAAATTATTTGATGGCTTAATTACTACAAAGTGGTTAGACTTTGCTGGAACTACTTGGGTGCAAGTCCAATTTGCTAGCCCAGTTGTACTTGGCTCGTATGCTATGACTTCAGCGGCAGATGTACAAAATCGCGACCCATATAATTGGACCGTAAGCGGTTCAAATGATGGCGAAACTTGGACAGTAATTGACAGTCGCTCTGGAGAATTATTTCCAACGCGTAAATTACGTCGTGAATTCACTGCTCAGCAGACTTCGCTTGCATTTACATATTTTAGGTTTGACATAGTATGTAAATCTGGATCAATTACACAACTCGCAGAACTACAACTATATAAGTTAAGTAGTATGGTTCAAGTTGTTCCACCAACAGTAGTAAGCTCGCCAGCATCTTCTAGAGCTAATGAAGGTTCGTCGTTAACATTAACATCGGAATTTGCTGGTTCGACGCCCACTGTTCAATGGTATATGAATGACCAACCGATAACCGGCGCGACGAATAAAACGTATACGATAAATTCAGTATCAGAATCACACGCTGGAAATTATTATGCTGTAGCAACTAATAGTGCCGGAGAAGTAGAAACAGATGTTGCGGTGATTACCGTCGTGTCGTTGTTAGAGCAACGGATTGGTTTGTATTCTGTGGCGCATATTGGTTCGGTAAGTTCAATGGGGTCTTACGTTACCGATTTTGATAATAAGACCGTATCAATGTCTTTTAATGGCGGCGGATATTGGGGGAATGCCGATTCGGGATTTTTTCTGTATAAAAACATGACGGGCGCGTTTTCTTATACTACGCGTTTAGAAAATGTTGACTCGCCTAGTGTTTATTCTCGTGCGGGTATTATGGCTAGGTTAAGTTTAGACGCAGGCAGTGTTTATTGCGCTCTTTTTATTACTGAGGGGCGCGGAATAGTATGGCAATTTAGAACATCCTCTGGGAAAGAAACTTTAGCGACGATGCAGAGCAACGTTGTCGGGCCTATGTTTTTGCGTATGGTTCGTACTTCAACTGGTGTAGTAAGTGGTCAGTTTTCGGCAGACGGTCAGGTATGGCAGACGTTAGGAACGTTTACGTCAGGTTTATCGGACGTTAAAGTTGGATTGGCTGGCGCGCAAGATGGCGATACAAATTTAGGCCTTGCGTTATTTTCGCAAATCGAGTAAACTTCAAGCAGAATAATTTTATGGTACAAAATAAATTAGTTGAAGACGCGAGGCACGCATTTTGTAACGAATTGGAAAAGCGAGAAGTTACATTACGCGCTATAATCAAAAAAAAATTAGGCGGCTACTATGATAAAGATTTGATTTATGATGGTCCAACCGCTATTATTGCTGGGACTGATTATATGCTTTATATCAATCAATATAATGACTTGAGATTAAAAAATATACGCCGTGGACCTGTATATGCTATTAGTAAGTTGTCCGAAGTTCATTTGGTGTTAAATGGCATGGCGGATTTGCCCGAATTAATTTAATGAAACAGTATCAAGACCTTTTAAAATTAGTCTTAGAGAATGGACGTTATAAAGCTGACCGAACCGGCACGGGTTGCTATTCTGTATTCGGCGCACAAACTAGATTTGATTTACGTGAAGGGTTTCCATTATTAACGACTAAAAAAGTTCACTTAAAGTCTATCATTTATGAGCTGTTATGGTTTTTAAGTGGCGATACCAATACTAAGTTTTTAACCGATCATGGCGTTACGATTTGGGATGAATGGGCCAAAGAGAATGGCGATTTGGGGCGCATATACTCTGCGCAATGGAGGGATTTTCGTGGCGCTAATGGCCAATCAATCGACCAAATTAGTACAGTCATAGATAGAATCAAGAAAAACCCGAGTTGTCGAAGACTGATTGTTAGTGCGTGGAATCCAGCCGAACTAGACCAAATGGCTTTGCCGCCATGCCATGCGCTTTTTCAATTTTTCGTAATGGACGGAGAATTGTCTTGCCAGTTATATCAGCGTAGCGCGGATTTATTTTTAGGCGTTCCGTTTAATATTGCGTCCTATGCTTTATTAACAATGATGGTGGCACAAGTTTGTGGGTTGAAGCCGGGAGAATTTGTGCATACTTTTGGTGATTTACATTTATATTCAAACCATTTAGAACAAGCCAAGCTTCAGTTATCGCGCGAGCCTCGGCAGCTACCAACTATGAAAATAAATCCAAACGTGACGGATATATTTTCATTTAAATATGAAGATTTTACTCTAGAGAATTATAATCCACATCCCGGAATTAAAGCACCTATTTCTATATGAATCCTAGAATACAAAGAATTGAGTTAGCTAAATTACATGGCTATAAAGTTTTTCGAGAGTATAAATCTGGAGAGGCATTTATTAATCTAACCCACAATGGAGACGAAAAATTATATCACCAATGGCGCTGGGATCGGTATCCCGAATTAACCGATTTTGAGACTTTGCTTCCAGATTATTTACATGATTTGAATGTAATGCATGAATTAGAATTAACTTTAGATTTCAAACAGCGCGATAAGTATTTTACTATTTTAGCGTTATATGTTGACGGCGTAGGGACTTGCCCGGGTATGGCTACAGCCGCGCAACGTGCCGAGGCATTCTTAAAAGTTATGAACAAATGGGAAAACTAAATATACAAGACACAAAATATTGTTTACGTGTTCTTCGTGAACATAGTTTTATGCCTACTAACCGCGAAAGTAAATTAATAAATGCGTTGTATGTTGCGCTAGGGTATTTTGATAGCGACGGCAATCCCAAAAGTCGTAGGATGAAATCTTGTGCGGGGCAATTAAAATGCAAAAAGAAATAAAAGGATTTTTCAACGAATACCGTTGGCTTAGTAATTTTTGGCCTGCGCCTTTAAAGATTAATGGAATTACTTATAAAAACTCAGAAGCTGCATATCAGTCTTTTAAGTTTCCAGCCGATCAGCGTGCCCAATTTTCTAATTTGAATCCGGATGAAGCTAAGAAATTAGGGAAAAACGCAAAAATAGACCAGAAAGAGTGGAATAGAACTAAGATGTTTATAATGATACTAGTCGTATCTTCTAAATTTTCCCAAAACCCCGACCTCAAACAGAAGCTCAAGGAAACAGGCGACGCTTACTTAGAAGAAACCAATGATTGGAATGATACTTGCTGGGGAGTTTGTAATGGGGTTGGTTCAAATAACTTAGGAAAAATACTAATGGCGTATAGGCAATACCTATGTTAATATGAAAATAACAAAAGAACAATTTGATAAATTACAATCCGAAAATATTTCTAAAAAGGAATACGATGAAATTATACGATTAATTGATGATCGTTTCGGGGAAGTTGTATCATTAGTTAATAAGAATTTAGTTTGGTTTGTTTACGGAAATCACGATTACAATTCGGCAGACGACGAAGGATGGTTTGACCCGAAAGGTTTTTCTGAACATATTAGCATTGGCGGCGAAGGTAATTTTCCCGAGCCATTTTGTTATTCCGATCAGGGTTTCGGATTTATTTATACTCGTTGGTTATGGACCGATGACGATGTAATCCTTAAAGAATATGCCGCCGAAGTTGCCGAAGCCAAACGAGAACGCGAAGCCGCAAAGTCATTAGCCAAACAGAAACGCGAAGAACTGAAGGCTCGCAAAGCAGCGATGAAAGAAATAATTAAGTCAAAACTCACAAAAGAAGAGCTAAAATACATAAAATTTAAGTTATAAGTCGTTGGTAACAGCTAATTTAAGAAAATCGACAAAGAAAGTTCTTGCTTTCACGGACAAAAGAGTGTAATATTTTATATACAATGATGAATAAGTTATCCAAAACAATCGAATCTAGCCTCCGACCCTTGGCGGTCGGGTTTTGGCAAGATTATGGTTGTGTGGGTTTCTAGTTCGCTTGCCAAATAAAATCTCTAAAACGAACTAGAAGCCCAATCTCAAAAAAGATTGGGTTTTTTGCTTGAAAAAGGGATAATGTTCGGTAAGATAGTTGATGTTCTTTGAAAGAGTGGAAAAGCGGGGCAGATAAAACTTACTCGCGATACAAAAGAGGTTTTAGCAGTTTTGTCAGAACTGCGGCGATCTGACTTTAGCGAACGCGGGCGCGGACCATGCGTGACTTGGCTTGCCTTGGGCAAGTTTTCAGAGTAATTTTTCATCTAGACGTGGGATAATCTGGTAGTCCACTCGGTTTGGAGCCGAGCAAATCCGTTGAAAAACGGGCATGAGAGTTCAAATCTCTCCGTCTAGACCATTTTTTCGGGGATTCGCCTAGCTTGGTATGGTACTCCGTCCGGAGCGGAGCATAACGTCGGTTCAAATCCGGCATCCCCGACCAATTTTTATGGAGACGAGGCAACTGTCGCTTGGTTGTATCCGGCTGTAACCCGGAACCCCGAAAGGGGCGTCGTAGGTTGAACTCCTACCGGCTCCACCAATTTATAAGTATGGGCGTATAGCAAAATGGTAAAGCGCAGGTTTTAGACACCTGAATCTCCGGGTTCGAATCCCGGTATGCCCACCATTTTTCCTCGGGTCTTGATATATCAAAATCAAGAATGCGCGAAACCCAATTGGGGCAGCACAACTAGGCTTAACAGGCTTGGCAGAACGGAGTTCTGGAATAATTATAGGGAATATGTGCCACTGAACGAGGAAATGCCCGAATGGCGAAACAGGAAGACGCGCTAGACTCAAAATCTAGTCCCCTTGTGGGGTGTGGGTTCGATTCCCTCTTCGGGCACCATTTTTCTGGCGGCATCGTCTAATATGTATAGGATTCGTGTCCTTCACACACGGGATTTGGGCTCATATACCCAATGTCGCCACCAATTTATAGCGGGGACAAGCCACGGGACGCTGACCGGCCTCATAAGCCGGGCGCAAGCTATGGAAAGTTCGACTCTTTCCCCCGCTACCAATTTGCGCACGAATAGTTTCGTACACGGCGACTTAGCGCCGGATTAGTAGGGACTGCAAAGCGCAATATGGGGTCGTAACATAACGGAAGTGTACTGCGCCTGCACCGCAGAAATAGGGGTTCAATTCCCCTCGGCTCCACCATTTTCAGTATAATTCGCGATAACAATTCTAAAGCCAGAATAGATTAAAAATATTTAGTATGTTTTGTTGAAACGTGCCCAATAGCCAATTGGGGGAAGAGAAATATTCAATTTTTTACATTTTTTAGCAATAGTGACATCGGATACGCCTAATTCTTTAGAAAGTGCTAACATAGATTTTTCCCACACGAGTTGTTCGAGTTTTTCTTTATCAGGCCAGCATATCTTTGTTTTATGTATTATTATTTTTGACGGTTTAATTTTTCGTGGTTTTTTGGCTTTTTTGCCGCTGAACGTACAGGTTTGACTATGGCAATTTGGACATAAAAATCGTAAATTTTCTAGGCGATTATCATTATGTACACCATTAATATGGTCCAATTGTAGATTTAGTTTTGCTCCATTATGAATACCGGGATTTCCGCAAATTGTACATTTATATGGAATATTGTAAGCATTAATTAATCGTTTTTTTAAATTATTACCAAATATATATTTACTATTTATACAGAAAATTTTATCATCTGATATTTTTTTTCTGTTTTTAGATAAGAAATCTTCTCTGTATTTCTTCGAGTTAATATTAAATAAAGTTAAATCAATATTATCTTCTATAATGCGTAATTTTAAAGTTCGATGATTTCCAGAATATGGATTTAAATCTAATTTAGATAAAATATCTACAACAGTAGAATTTTCGTCGAACATTTTTTGCAGAACTTCACGCGGTATTTTCCAAATTTTACTTCTTTTCATGACAAAATATAATTACACGAAAAACGTACTTTGTCATAATACGCGCCTTAAAAGTGTTGATGGATACATATGGCTCTTCCAAAGCTAAGTATACGGATCGTTACCGTATTAAGGCACCATTTTATGCGTCTATAGTATAAAGGTAATACGATGCTTTGCCATAGCTTAGTTGAGAATTCGATTTTCTCTAGGCGCACCAATTATGCCAGTATAGTATAATGATAATACCCGTGCCTTATAAGCGCGTATATATAGGTTTGAATCCTATTGCTGGCACCATTTGTAGTAATACTGAGGTATTTGAATAAAAATCCTAA
>JAYOZP010000093.1:0-16789 GCA_038154245.1 Nitrospinales bacterium
AAATTTTATTTGGAGTTAAAATGAAAAAACGAAACTTCAAATTTTTATCGGTCCTTCTTGCGACTAGTTTTTTCTTTTTGACTGGGTTTAGTCCCCTTCTTCACAGTCATGACTTCGATCTAGACGACCATACCCAGGACTGTTATAGCTGTTCCTGGAACGCTTCAGGAAGTTTGATCGAATCGCAACCTCCATCGCAATCGATAATTCCAATTATTGAATCGGCGGTAGGAACCGAAATTAATATCGGTTCAAAAGGTTTCGTAGCTTCTCCTTCAAACAGAAGTCCTCCCAAAGCTCAATAATTCCATTTCAGTTTTAAATTTTAGTTAACCAACGCTTGTTTTGTGTTTTGTAGCTGTCTATCCATTTTAAATGGCTAGAACTTGCTGTGCACGTTTGCGTTGAGACATGGAATTTCCGCGCTTTAGTTATGCAAACTCTTTGCGCGTATTAATAGGACTTTTTACAATGAATAAATTTATTGCAACTACTATTTTATTTATAACTCTAGGTATAACTGCTCCCAGTCTTGCTCAAGATTCCGAAGTTGGAAGTTTAAAAAAACGAATTGAAAAACTCGAACGGCTCATGAAGCTTCAGGGTCGTGGAAGCGACAAAGACACCATCCAATTTCAAAAATCCCCACTAGCTACATCAATTGGCGGCCAACCGCAACAATTTCCAGCATATAACCAGAGAACTACCGCCACGGGTTTCTCTCGCTTTTTTAATCCGGCCATTTCAACTAACGGTATTTACTTGGGAACTTACAACTCAGAGCAAAATGGAAATAGCGACGCCGAAACCAAGACCGGATTTAAAATTCAAGAACAAGAACTCATTTTTACGGCTATG
Organism: Nitrospinales bacterium; assembly: GCA_038154245.1. Classification (GTDB taxonomy): domain Bacteria; phylum Nitrospinota; class Nitrospinia; order Nitrospinales; family JAJDAT01; genus JAJDAT01. Next base: position 859 of record JAYOZP010000093.1, read on the forward strand.
GTGGACAATTATCTTCGCGCCAATTTAATGGTGGCCTTTGAAGACGACGAAATTGAAATCGAAGAAAGTTATGTCGACGCTCTATTAGCCGCGGGTTTATCATTGCGAGCAGGAAAATGGTTTCAAACCTTTGGGAAACATAATTTTTTACATACGCACCAGTTTCCTTTTATCGACAAACCAATAGTTAACGAAGAAATTTTTGGAGAGGAAGCCTTAAACGAAGTAGGGTTTGGTTTAAACTACTTAGCCCCCACTCCCTGGTACACCGAGTTTATCTTTAACGTGATCGAAGGAGCGAATGAAGATTTATTCAACGGACCCCTTAACGACGATTTCGCTTATTTATTCCATCTTAAAAATCTATGGGACCTAAACGATGAAACCACGTTGGAATTAGGCGGTAGTTATACCTTTGGTAGAAACTCTTTTGGCAGCCCTAACGGCGACACCCAGGTTTTTGGCGGTAACATGACAGTAAAATGGATTCCATCCCAAAGAGCGCGTTATAATCAAGTTGAGTGGCAAACGGAATATATCCACTCCACAAAAGAAACTGGAGTAACCGGAACGGTTGATAATCCAGACGAAGACAAAGCCGGTATTTATTCTTACTTAAAGTATCAATTTGCTCAAAATTGGTGGGCGCAAGCGCGTTATGGCTTTTTCGGTTTTGAAAAGCCTGCGGGAACAAACGATAAAGACCGAATAACGGGTATGTTGGCATACACGCCTACCGAATTTTCGGCAATTCGTTTCCAATATAATTATTTAGACGAAGATAATGCGCAGGAAGAACATCAGTTATTTCTTCAATTAAACTATACGATGGGCTCTCATCCAGCGCATTTTTATTAGGCCAATTTATGAATTGGAGTTTAATGAAAAAGCGGCTTCTTTTAGTTTGTTCGTTATGGATATTGGGTATTGGATGCGCTACCGGACCAAAAGGGAAAGAGCTTGTTAGCGGGGATATAATTTTAAAATATAAACCCGCTAGGTCTCTTCAATCGGATGTAAAAAAAATTAAATTAGCGCATCCTTCCAACATCGATTTATTAACGCTACAACAAAAGATGAAGTCGCTTCGATATTTAGAATTAACCGCCTTTGGAAAAGAACGTAACGTTTTTCTAAGAAAAAACTTTAAGGAACTAAGCCGTTTAATCGCTAAAGCCTTGAATAAAGCAAGACCCGATCAAATTGTCTCCTTCGAAATTGATTCAAGCAGGGGAACAACTACCGGAGAAACTTTTATTGAAGGGTCTTTTCTCCATTGGCGGTTCCAAAAAATTCGCGGCCAAAAGTTTGAAGAAAAGTTCAGTCGTAGCAAACAGATTCCAGTTGGACAAGGTTCAAGTTGGAAACTTATGCCACGAGGAAACCAAAACTATTTTTCTCAAGAACGGTTCGTCGCCAATGTTATTTATGAAAATTGGATAATAATGGGACTGCCGTCAAATATTGTCCAACGCGTCAATTAGCCTAATAACTAAAGCTATTAATATGACTCTATCAAGAAAACACAGTTTGTTGATTGTTTTTGCATTTATTTTTTTGTTATCTATATTAACAAGCGAGGCGATAGCGGGGTTCCGCGTCGTTTGTTCCACTGAAGATATAGCCGCGATTACTCGGGAAATTGGCGGCGACGAAGTAGATATAGAAATGCTGGCGCGAGGATATAACGACTATCTTTTTATGATGTCGAAACCCAGCCTAATGGTTCGACTTAGCAGAGCGGATATGCTCATCTATCAAGGTATGGAACTAGAAATAGGCTGGCTTCCACTGCTTATTCAAGGAGCGCGCAATCCAAAGATCTTTATTGGTCAACCGGGGTTGCTCAATACTTCGCTTGCTATTGATCCTATTGAAATCCCCATTGAATTAGACCGTTCTATGGGAGACATTCATCCTTTTGGCAATCCACATTTCCAACTAGATCCTATAAACGGTATTAAAGTCGCTAAACTCATAACAGAACGGTTATCTCAACTTCTTCCAGAAAGCTCACAAGTTTTCAAAAAAAACTTAAAAGTTTTTTCCGATAAAATTAACATACGTCTTAAAAATTGGGAAAACCGGATGAAACGGTTTAAAGGGCTTAAAGTTGTAGCTTACCACCGAATATGGAGCTACTTCTTCAGAAGATTTGGACTGGAATACGGCGGAACTATAGAAATTAAACCAGGATTACCGCCAACAGCAAAACACCTGGAAAGATTAGTCGATAACATGAAACAAAACGACATCCAATTAGTAATCCAGGCAAATTTTTACGAAGACCGATCTTCAAAGTTCATCAAAGAGCAAACGGGAGCGAAAGTTTTGATATTACCCGCTTCGGTCGGAGGCGTGGAAGAAGTGGAAAGCTTTTTTGATCTTTTTGAGTATCTAGTATCCACATTTGAAAAAGAAGCTCCCCTACCCGCCATTGGTTTGACGGCCCGCTAATTTTTTAATTTGTCGAACCCGAAAAAGATCTATAGAATAGTATCAAAATCTCAATTAAGCTAAATAATTCAATATTTTTTTTAATAATTGATAAGAATTAAACCGTTTTCATGGGCTTAACTAATTCCATATTAAAAAGCCCATTAAGACGTCATCCTGGAGGAGCCTCAACGAGGCGACGAAGGATCTAGGAATATAAATGGACTCAAAAGAAATCATCCGAATAGAAAACGTTTCCTTCAGTTACGGAGGCCCTAAAGTCCTGGAGAACGTCGATCTTTCTATCAAGGAAAACGAATTTATCGGAATTGTTGGACCCAATGGCGGCGGCAAAACAACTTTACTCAAAATCATATTGGGTATTTTGGAACCAGATTATGGACAAGTAACCATATTTGGCGACTCTACAGAAAACAGTCGTAGCGAAATCGGGTACATGCCTCAAATCGCCAAATTCAACCGCGACTTTCCTATCACCGTTGAAGAAACCGTTTTACTGGGGCGACTTGGTCGAACATCCAAATTTGGTTTTTACAATAAAAAAGACAAGGTCATTGCTAAAAGGGCCATGGAGGATGTCGAAGTCTTAGAATTTAAAGATAGAACAATCGGCAGTCTTTCTGGCGGTCAATTGCAAAGGGTTTTGGTCGCCCGGGCTTTGGCTTGCGAACCCAAAATTTTAATTTTGGACGAACCAACCGCCAACGTCGATCTAAGAATTGAAAAAGATATTTTTGAACTACTTAAAATTTTAAACGAACGCATCGCTATTTTGGTGGTTTCGCACGACATAGGTTTTATATCGGAATATATACATCGAGCGGCATGTTTAAATCGAACCTTGATCACCCACCAGGTATCTAGTTTGGACGGAGAAGCCATTCAAGACTTATACGGCAAACACGTAAAAATGATTGCCCACGATCACGGTCACGGTCATCACTAAGGATCAATCTAACTCATGTCCGAATTTTTCGAAGCCTTAACCTCCCACTACTTTTTACAAAACGCACTGCTTGGTGGAATCCTGGCCAGCATCGCTTGCGGCGTGGTGGGCTCCTACGTTGTGGTCAAGCGGATTAGTTATTTGGCGGCTGGTATCGCGCACGCCATTTTAGGCGGTATGGGAATCGCTTACTTTTTTGGAAATAGTCCGATGAGCGGCGCATTAGTAGCGGCGGTTGTATTCGCTATCATTTTAGGTTGGGTGAGCTTGCGCTGGAAACAACAAGAAGACACAATCATCGGCGCATTGTGGTCCATGGGCATGGCCGTTGGCATATTGTTTTTATCGAAAGCGCCGGGTTACCACATGGATTTGATGAGCTATCTGTTTGGCAATATACTCATGATTTCCCGCGACGATTTGTTCCTTATCGGGGGACTGGATCTCGTTATATTGATAACGGTAGGATTATTTTATAAGCAACTGCTAGCAGTCGCCTTTGACGAAGAGTTTGCCAAACTGCGTGGGATAAGCGTGGAATGGTTTTACATGTTATTTTTGATTTTGATCGGCTTTACGGTCGTCATCATGATCCGTATTGTAGGATTGATTTTAGTCATTGCCTTGTTGACTATACCGCCAGCCATTGCGAATCATTATATTCGGTCGCTCAATCATATGATGATATTAGCCGTAATACTGGGAATATTCTTCACTTGTTCAGGATTGGCGCTGTCATACGAACCCGACCTCCCCTCCGGTCCTATGATTATTGTATTATCCGGTTCAGTATTTATCGTTTCCGTACTCGCGCAAAACGCATTTCGCAAGAAGCGTTTTTGAATTTTATCACTTCCTCCAGCACAAACAATCTGCTAAAATCCGGCAAATTTTTAAATTTATTTAGATTTAAAATATGAAAACTTTTGGAAAAATGACTGTTTGGATTTTTTGCGTGTGGGTGGGATTTAGCTTTATGGGATGTGCCAGCGCTCCTGAGCAAAAAAGCAAAGTAGAGGCAAATAAGCCAACATCGGTTAAATATGTCGACCCAGACAAAGATAATTACGGTTACTAAATTTTAGTCTAAAGAGAAGTTAAGCGGGAGCAAGCGTTGAGAGTTTGACTTCAATGTTTTCTCGCTCGTGGTAGCCTAAGTAAAGTAGACCGTCGGACAACGAATAGTTATGTGGGAATGTTTCCACAACTTCATTGAGTCTCTCTACCATTTCTTGATAACAAGCCGTCGCTTCTTCGGCATTCATCCCTACGCTAATATCGTAAGAATAACCTAAGCTAAGGTCGTGTTCGGGTGGCGTATACAAATTTGAAATATGCCATTTTTGCGCGTTCTTCTCTAGAGGAGTTCCTCTTTCTAAATCAAACTGCGACATGATGGCGGAAAACCCTGGAGTTTCTAACATTAATGGGTTGTCCAATACAAAATTGAGAGTGTCTAATACTTCCTCGCGAGTTTCCGTTGGGAAACCGCATATCAAATAGAAATGCATGGCAATGCCAATATCCATACACTGCTTAACAGTTCCGTCAATGACTTCAAGATCGACGCCTTTATCCATGCAGTCCAAAACTCGCTGGTTATAAGATTCCAAACCAAAAATCAGTTTTCTCAGTCCAGAACGGTATAACATTTCTAAGCGGTTACCGCGCAACAGGCTTTTTTCAAATTTAAGTTCGCCCGTCCACTGGACTTTGACGCCTTCTTCTACAATTTTTTCAGCAAACGATTTTAAAAAATTGATGGGTAACGCTTCGTCGGTAAAGAAGAAATAGTTACAGTCATATTTCTCCTGCAAGTTTTTGAAATCTTGCACCACATTTTCGGCGTATCGCACATGGAAATCCATGTGATCGAATGGGATAGAGCAAAAAGCGCATCGCTCCCAGTAACAACCTCGCGATCCCATAACTGGCAACACTCTCTCTGGCGCTAGATAGAGATCAAAAGGCATTCCGTCAAAATCTGGGGTTGGTAACAAGTTCAAGTCTTCTTTAGCAAAAGGTCGGTTCACGACGACTTTACCTTCATGCTCGTATATGAGATTTGGAACTTTAGACAAGTCCCCTTCTCCGCGAAGCTGCTGCACCAAATTCAATAAGGGAGTTTCGCCTTCATGAACGATAAAGCTATCTATAAAGTTAAATAGCGGCGAACCTTGTTCCAGTCGATCGACTAATTTTGTAAATACGCTACCGCCAACGGTGATATGGATATCTGGTCGCGCTTCCTTCATTAAATGAGCGAAGGTTAAACCTGGAATCACCTGTTCAACGGAAGTAATCGAAACGCCTAGAATATCTATGTCTTCTTTTGCTATGGACGGTATGTAGTGTTCTTTATAAAGATCGTAGAAATAGTTTTCTCCCGGTTGACTGAAAGAATCGATGATCTCTTGCGAAGAATAAGGAGAAAATCTCATCTGACTGCCGATGACGGTCAACTGCGACGGAAAATAAGGAGCCAAAATATTATCGAGCCAAACGTCGATAATTTTCAGGCTTTCCATATAACGATCAACATCGTAAAAGTCCTGGTTGCGCAAAGACATTTTCGCTGCGTCAATTTCGTGCATCAACGCGGGAATAATTTCTTCGGCTTCTTTTAATTTACCGAGTTTTTCTCTTTCAAACTGGGAAAGCGAAGGTTGGGAAGTGAGTTGGCGAATTTGATTTAGCGTTTTTTCGTAAAGCGGTTCGGTTTTTTCCCAAGTGCAAAGATGGTCTAATAATTCGATAGCCAAATCTCTTTGGACAACGTCTTCAATCCCATTCTTATGGAGAAAAGCCTTTAACGCAGGCAAACTTAGATAAGGTTGAGAAGGATGCCAAGATGAAGGAAAAACCAGATAAATCATTTCACTATCCTCTTATTTTCTAAAAGTAGTCAAACTAAGAGAAAAACTTATATCGAGCAGACCCTATAGCATGTCATCCTGAAGCGAACCTTTAGGTTCGGTGAAGGATCTCGCCTCGATTTAATAATATTTTAATATTTAAGGCTTTGGAGCCATAAAAACCAACATAACTAACTGACCGCCGCTATCGTTCACCACACCATGATCTTCGCCAGCAGGAGCGATAGTAATTTCATCTTTGGTCAGGGTTTTTTCTTCAGATCCTACGGTAACTTTACCAGAGCCTTCTATTACGTAATATACCTTATCCGAGTCGCCGTGAGAATGCACTTTTTGGAATTGACCCGGTTCCATACAATAAACGTCGCAAAAGAATTTATCGGTATCGAACAAACTGACTTTATTCAGTTTTTCAGCTTTGAATGCGATTGAGTCTCGAACGTTGATTACTTTCATTAGATCCATAATCCTACGATGGGTTGAACTGGATTCGACTGTTGATAAACCGTGAGTTAAGCGGTTCAAACAGTCGAAGGATTAATTGGAAATAGTATCATAGAAAGGAGTTTCGCCCAAAAAAAACCATGCGTTAAAACGGGCATTTCTTATTGATTTATAGGCAGGTATCTACTATCCTAAAACTCTGATTCCTAAAGAAGCAAACGCTTCTCGCATAAACCGGGACAAACAAACGTTAAAATCCCGTTTACCATAAAAACTCACAAAACAAATAAATTTCGGGGCGTGGCGCAGTCTGGTAGCGCACTCGGCTGGGGGTCGAGTGGTCGGAGGTTCAAATCCTCTCGCCCCGACCATTTATATCAAGGGCTTAGGGAATTTCCCTAGGCCCTTATCTATGAATCATTCTTTGGGAATACCTCGTTTGATCATAAACTCGATATCGTCGTTCGCATTTAAATAATCGATTACTATTTTGGGATGCTTTTTCTTAAAAACTCTAAAAACCTCGTCGACAAAAGCCTGCCCTACCGCTTCTACTTTTTTAAAGTCTAGAATAATATGTTCGAATTTATCCAGGTTCACTAAAAGTCTTTTTGCCTGAGAACGCGAAACGTATCTTTCTTGATCCAGTTGAGCTAACTGAACAGCAATCTTAGTTTTATTAAAACCCGGAATACCATCCTCACTTTCTACTGAATATTCTTTAAAAATATCCAAAAGAGATTTAGTTGAATCTAGCTTTATTTTCATTTTAACCGCTGTCCCCTCAATTGATTTCCCTCTACTTTCAACAAAAAAATCATCTTCTGAATTATCTCTAGAATAAAAAAGTTCATCTGAGAGAATACAAAATTCATCAAAAGCTCTGGACGTAAAAAATATTCCTTCGCCACTATGCTTTTCAGGATCTGTTGTGAGCTTACCTTTTGCTAATTGCAATATACTTTCCCTATCGTCTATTAGATTAAATGCCTTTTTAATTTTTTTAAATATTCCAACTCCATTATCCATTATGGTTATTTCTAAAAGTTCTTGTTCCCATTTGGTTTCTACAAATGCCAATGTTCCTTCGGAATGATCTATGGCATTATTAAAAATTTCCGTAAAACCATAGCTAACGATATCGTAAATATTTTTATCAAGCTCCTTCGCCTTTTTTTCAAATTTCTCCATCCAAACATCATGTTCGTCTAAACCTGAGTCAAAATAGATTGTAAACTCTTCTTTTGACGTTTCTTTTAAATGATAGTTTACTTTGCTCGTAGCCCCTGATTTTGTGATCAATCCTTTTTCTAGAAGAATACGCAAATGTCTATGTATTGATACTTTTGAAACATTAAGTCTGTCCTGAGTAAAACTAATAATGTCGTTAGGGTGTTTGGGTATATGCTTAATTAAAAAATCGGGTATTTTACTTTTGTTCTTCATAAGTTTTTTTAACTAATTAGTTACAAGCAAGTTAACAAGACATCTTATTAATATTTATAAGATAACCAAATACTATTTATAAGTCAATAATGGCTATTAACAAGTCGTCTCTTATTAATGAGCTTTTTTGAATGAATGTAGCCTTGTAAGAATACTTGGCGGGAGGGCGAGTGGTCGGAGGTTCAAATCCTTTTAACTCAACCTTCAATCAAGTGGAGAATTGAAATCCTGATTAGCCTGCTTGAATTGGCGGTTAATAAAGATTATTTTCAATTTTCTTTGTTTTGATATACCATTTGCAGTTGGAATGGCTCCCCTTCCGTAAGTAATTCCAAATTTTAAAAATCATTAAAACCCTTCCAAATCATTCCTTAACTGAACAACAAACCTATAAGTTAAAAAATGGTAACCATTAATAGAACATCTTTATTGTATTTTGTTTTTTCGATCATAGTTGTCATAGGATTCTATTTTCGTTTCTGGACTCTAGATTTGGCTTTTATAAATGAATGGGTGGCAAGGGATTTTGATAGAGCCTTTAGTTTATTTGATGGCAATTATTTCCCTTTAGCGGGTCCGGAATATGATAATGGCGGGAGACTTCCTGGGCCTTTCTTGTATTACCTTTTGGCTTTGCCGCTTGTGTTCAGCTATTCCTACGATTCAATTATCGTCTTTAATTTTATATTCAATTCAATTGGGATGGTTATTTTTTTCGGGGCCGCAAAAAGATTTTTCGACGCTCAAGTAGCTATCATTTCTGGAATTATAATTTTAATATTTTTGCCTCATATTCAAAACTTTGGTTTTCCATTTAACCCCGCTTATATCTTCTTCTTTATCGCCTTATTTATGGGGCTATTGTTTGAACTCATAATTAATAAAAATTATAAATGTTTCCCTCTAATTTTTATTACTCTTTCGTTAGCGATCCAATTACATTTATCAATGGCCGTTTTTTATCTAGTACCATTCGCGGTCATTATAATTTTTCGTTTTAAAATACCTCTACGCTATTTAATTTGGGCGGCAATTGCTGTCGTTATTTGCTTTTTACCGCATCTATTTTATAAGGATTTGTTTTTATCCAGTTCAACTTGGGGCAACAAAGGCACAGGTACAATAAGAGGTCTTAACTTCACCTCTTATTTAGACTTACTTAAAATTATCTTTGCCTACAAAACCGTTGTGAGGCTGACAGATTTTAACGGTCTATCTTATTGGATACCTTTTTCAAAAACAGCCGTCTTAATTTACAAAACGTTCATATATTTTGGCCTCGGCTATCTCATTTATTATATTTTTGTAAAAGGTTACAAAAACACAAAACGCGAAGTGATAGCTCTCAGCTGTTTTTATATTCCTGCGTTATTTTATGAAATTATTCATCCCAAATATAATCACAACTGGTACTCTTTTATTTTCATATTTCCAATTTTTTTAATAACTGGAATTTCCATCAAATACTTCTATGATTCATTAAAAGAGAAACTAAAATTAGTTTTTCCGATTGGATTGGTTTTAATTCTTTCTATTTTAGTGTTTGACGCTTTTAAATCGATGGACGCTTATCAGAAGAAAATTTATGTAAATACTTTTGAATTTTCGAAACAGTTTTTTGAAGGATTGATGCAAAATTTAAAATTAAATCCTAAAGAATTTGGCGAAAAAGTTTATCTAGATCTTCCTCTTTTACCCTACTCTGTTAAGCGAATAAGTTTTTTAAAACCCGATTATGACAATCCGCCTCAAGTAAATCAAAATAGTTGTTTTTATGTTATAGGCTCTAATTACTTTAACGAGGAGTTGAAACAAAGCGCCGAACCTTTGCAACGACTACAAAGTATTCTTAAAGAAAAAATTATAGACTCTAAAACCATAACCTTTAATTATTCCGGTAGCCCTTATACTATGAAAGCGTTTGAATATTTACCTGTTAATCAAACAAACTGTTACCAGAATATCGAAAACTATTTTCAAGTTACTAAAAAGCATAGAAACTTATTGATGGAAGCCAAAGCTTTAGAAAGCGCCGATCAAAATAAAGAGCCGGTAATCTTTAAAACTTTAAAGAGCGAACAAAATTTCAATGACAATCAAAAACTTATTTCTTTAAATGAAAAATATGTGATTTTTAACAAAAATACTAAGTTGCCTGTTTTATTAGAATTTAAAATTAAAAATGGAGCTCAAGGCAATCTCGTTCAAGTTGCAATTGATGGATACAATTATAGTAATAAAATCGAAGTGCCTGATTTTGGTCTTTTATTATCTATAGAACAGGAAAATAGCAGCGGCGAAACAGTAAAGAAAAAATTTGTGATGAATCTCAACATCAATCCATTTTTTCAAAACAAGGTGTATACAACTAATTTTAAATATAATCGAGACTTTCCTTTACCTAAAAGTGTAAAAATATATAAAGGCAAGTTTAATCTAATTTTTAACTGGGGCTCTTCGAAAAACACTTTAACTGGGAACGCTCCCATTAAATCTTTTTCTGAATATAAAGTTCCCCTAATTGTTCAGTAAAACAGAAGTTTTAATTATGTTTGACGGATAGCGAAGGCCGTCAAGAATTGTAAGGAGGATAATAGTGAGAATAGATAGTTTGTTTGCCGCCGCCCATAGAGGTAATGCAGATATGGCGCTTTATTTTCTGGACCGAGGCGACGATCCTAATATGCAGGACGACTACGGTTCAACAGCTTTAATGTACGCTGCCGATAAAGGACACAGAAGTGTAGTTCAACTCCTTTTGAAAAGAGGAGCCGATGTAAATATTCAATCTAACGACGGTTCAACCGCCTTGATGATTGCGTCTCAAAATGGGCATAAAGTAGTCGAAGCGCTACTTAAAGAGGCCGCCGCTAAGTAGAATTTCTTTTTTATTTTCGATGAGCTATTGGGGTTTCCAGCCAGTCTGCCACAATACTTTTCCTTCGATTGAACTCCTTTAAAGTCTGGCGTTGACTGTCAATAACGCGCTTTTGGAAAGCCACCTCTTTTTCCAATCTGTCGATCTCCTCCTGTTTCTCTTGCAGCAACTCCAGGTAGTCCGTATTAGAAAATCTCAAGTCGCACCCCAATACCCATTGTCCATGTGTCCCCTCCTCATCTCTTTTAACAATTTTTAGAACACTCATCGTTTATCACTCCTATTTTATTGAAAAATTTATTTTCGCTAAATTTTCGCTTTTTATAAAGATAGAGCAATAATAGAATTTTGTCAAGCTTAAGTCTTTGAAGTATTGAGAGAAACTAAATTTAGTCTCTTTACCCACCCCGCCTCAATCGTTGCAGGACTGCTATCAAACTCTTTAGTCACCAATCCCTTTATAATGAACGGTCCCACGTCATATAAAATATCCCCAAACCTCTTATATGGTTTTGGCCAGAACGTTGCATTGTAGAGAGCTGTGGAATCGTCGAGCGTCAAAAATTTCATGCGATCGCCATGCTTTGTCGTTGTAGCAGAGTAAGAAGCCACTATCCCGACGGTCGTAACGATACGACCAACGTAACTTGGTAAGTTCATAGCTGGAATCAACCTGTACCCCTGATAATCAAGGAGCTTTTTTCCTTTGAAATCAATATCATAAAGCGTTAATGGATGAGCCGAAACGCAAATATCTAACACCTGCATTTCCTCTAAAAGCTTCTCTTTTAAGGTCCATTGAGGAAAATGAGGCAGTAGAATCGGTTCTTTACCGCCAAATAGGTCTCTTTGTTCTTTCGACACAGGTTTTCGCTGAAATGAAATGGTTTTCCGTCTTTCAGGGTATTAATTTATTTTAGCGAAAAAAAAGCGAAAATCAAATTATTACTATTTCAATGGGCCTCTTAGGGTTTATAGCTACATATGGGATTACTCTTTATGATCAAAGAAATACCCAACTTTATGATAAAGCTGTTTTTAGATTAAACTCTTGGAAGCAAAGGTAGGTTTTATTCCCGACTATTATAATAAAAAAGGGAGACCAGTATTAGATCAATAGGATCAAGGTTGGCCAACATCACTTCTTCACTATTCGTGAAGTTTTTGCTAAAATCTTCCTATGAGAGTTTTTAACCTGAGTACGCTAAAACGGTTTTGGACAAAACACCCTGATTCTAAAACCTCTTTAGCAGCTTGGTATAAACTCGTAGAAAAAGCCGAATGGAAAAATAATGAATCTGTAAAAAAGCAATTTAGCAAAGCTCGTTTCGTTCAAGACAAGATAGTATTTAATATTTGCAAAAATGACTATCGCTTAATCGTTAAAGTAGATTACAGTTTTAAAGCCGTTTTTATCAAGTTTCTCGGAACTCATAAGCAATACGATAAAATCGACGTTAACGAGCTATAAAGGGAACTATGGAAATCCTACCAGTAAAAAACGCCAAAACTTTGAAACGCGCTTTAGAGCAAATTGAGGGTCTATGGGGAGCAAAACCAGGAACTAAGAAAGGCAACCAGCTTGAGATTTTGATGACCTTAGTAGAAGCTTACGAAAAGAAAACAATTGAATTCCCCAAATTAAAACCTGTCGATATTGTCAAGTTTTATATGGAGCAAAACGACATGAAGCAAAAAGACCTCGCCCCTTATATCGGCTCAGAAGGCTTAGTTTCCGATGTTATGAATGGCAAAAAACCACTGTCAATGAATATGGTAAAAAATTTAAGAGCAGGGCTAGGAATACCGACTGATTTACTTATTGACGATGAACCTAGAGGCCATTGGGTATTAAAGAAAACTTCCCGAAAAGCTAGCTAATATTAGGAGTCCAGAAAAACTTATTTAACCCTGCCGCCATCTTTCTTACCCCATAGGAAAGCTAATTATTACAATAACGATCGATTCCTTTTTTGATGTCGTCGACAATGTAGGCTCTTTTTTTAGCGGCTTCTATTTTTCTTTCTAGTAAGGAAAAATCCCTGCTTAAAGCGGCCAATGCTTTACCTATATCAGCTTTAAGTTGTTCATGGTTTTCCGACCGATAAATCCCATCTTTTATATCGCTGGCTAAATCCCAAACGGTTCTTGTTGACTGCCCTAACCCGCCAGACGACGACAAAATCAACATTTCATAAGCAATCTCTAACTCGTTTACGCTAATTTTTCGAATGGGTTCATTTTCTAGGAGGGCCTGGTAAACATATAAAAATGTTTCTGATGTTGCCGCGCCAAAACTAGAGGTTGTAGTTCCAGTTTCGGGATCAATGGTTGCTAGGTTAGCAATCAAATTCGCGGTAGTCTTTAGTCTTTGGGAGATAGTTTGAGCTACAACAGACCAATCGTTGATTCCTCCAAGCCTATTCCATGCTTTCGTATCGCTAATTAAATCCTTTTTGGCTTTTTCCAGCGATTCTTTTGCGTCATCGAATAAACCCTGTTTATCAAAGGTCTTTTCGAAGTCTTTATACAATCCTTCGTCGCTGTATTGGGTTAACTCATCGCAATTTCTCTTTGGCGCCCAAACTCTTTTATCATTTTGCCATTCGCCTATCCAAGAACTGCCATCGGCATATGTTTTGGTTCCATGACCATTTCTTTTGCCTTCTTTATATTCCCCTACAAACCTATCGCCATTGGCCCAATAGTAGGCTCCATGACCATGTTTTTTGCCGTCTTTATATCCACCTATATATTTATCCCCATCCCAATACTTTCGAGTTCCCGTACCGTTAGCCTGACCATTTTTAAAATCACCTTCATGCTGGTCGCCATTAGCCCACGAAAAAACTCCATAACCATTTTGACAATCGCCCGAAATACAAACAGCATAGGCGCGAGTCGGCAAAATAGATAAAAGTACTAAGTTAATTAGGGAAATAGTTATAAATCGATTCATGGTAATAATAAAACTTTCTGTAAATAGGCGGTCAGCTTATTTTGTATTGATTATTAAAATCATACCAAAACTTAACAAAAATTGTACAGCTAGACCCGTCTATACCTCAACCTCATTAAAAACTCTATAAAGCCTAGAAAACAAAATGCCGATAAGGAGGTATAAAGAATTTAACTAAGAGGTTTTTATGGAAACGCCTATTGAAAACATTGCAACTCAAAACAAAACCCCGGCGACGCAACCGGCTATGACCGCTAAAAACTTGGAAGCGTTTAAGAAATCGAAAGAAGTGAATTCCGTTGTGGTCGTTCAAGCTCAAACAGAAACTCCTGTTTCTGAGTCTGAAGATCATGAAGTTGACTTAGCGATCTAAATGGACCGGTTAGCCTAAATAACAGAGACTGCTTTTTATTATGAACGCTCTGTTATTCTATTTCTTTACATCATACCGCCTATAAAGGCGGTATGACTTACCCTGCTCTCTTGTCATCATTTAAATAATTGATGGTATAAATTTTCCGCAAGGCCCTTCCCAAAACTTATAAAAATAATTCCGATCAAACAGTTCCAAAACTTCAAAATATCTTTACCAAAATGCCTTCTAATAAAAGACTGACCGTAAATAAAGTTGGAACCGTCGGGTGGATCGGCAATTGACGGCCAATCTTTGAGAGTGCCCAAAATCAAAAGAAAACCCATAATAATAAAAAATAATGGGAAAACGATATCTAAGAAAATAATCCTAATGAGAACCATTGGATCTTCAATAACCAAAACCACCTCTTAGATTTAATAAATTAAGGGAACCTTTAATAATTCATGATTTTACTGTTTTGCTATCGCCTAGCCCCTTATTTAAGGGCTAGGCTCTTGGCAAATTTTAAGCTTTAGAGATCACCGTAAATTGATCTGAAAAAACTTCGGAACAAAGTTTTTTATCCTATCTTCACTTGTGGGTATTTATTTTTCCAAGCCGAGAAAGCAATCAGATTGAACAAGATTCTATAATTATTTTTCTTACCGTTAAGATGTTCCGATATTAATCGACTTAAAGCTCTTTTATCGACTAATTCACTTAAAGAATCATCTTGAATTAAATCGTCTAGCCTTGGTTTCAATTCTGTTTTTAGCCACCTAGCAACCGGTAACGCAAAGCCTTGTTTTTTTTGATTAACAATTTTGGTTGGAAACTTCCACCGGCTTACGGTTAATTTAAGGATTCTTTTTAGACTCTTCCCATCTTGTTTAAAATGATCGGGAAGGCGATTTGCAAACTCAATAATAGAACGCGTAAGAAATGGGGATCTTATTTCAAAACTCGATTGCATGGATGCGCGATCTGTATGGTTACAAATAAACTCTGGTAAAAATATTTTTTGGTAAAAATAGAGAAGTTGTTGCGTCAGAGTCTTATTCTCCATTTTCTTCATAAATTGCCCTTCGTAATCAAAAATAGTTCCATCTAATCCCGACGCTTCAAAGAATTCTTTCGGTTGGTTGGGACATAACTTCCTAATATTTTTTAAAGGAAGAGTCGATAGCCAAAGTGGATAACGCATCGTGCGAGACGCCGGGAAACCTTGAAAATAAGCTATCGCCTTTAACTGCAACCCGAGATAAGTATCTGAAGAGGGAATAAAGGTTTCCGCCAATCGCAGCAAGTTGGATTGAATAAATTTAGGCAACATCTCAAATAAATGGACATACTTTAGCCCGCCAAACGTTATGTACCCGGCAAAAAGTTCGTCGCCTCCATCTCCAGAAATAGCAACCGTAATATCTCTTTTGCAGGATTCGGATAGAAATTGCATATTGATAAAAGCCGGATCTCCATTTGGTTCGTCTAAATGATTGAGGAAATTTTCAATTTCGACCCTCACCGTTTTTTCGTTTATTTCAAACACCTTATGTCGGAGAACGCCAAG
>JAYOZP010000093.1:16799-18889 GCA_038154245.1 Nitrospinales bacterium
TGGCTACTTCCTTAGCTTTAGCGCTTTCGTCATAATCCTTTTCGCTCATTCCAACGCTAAAGGCGTCTACGTTCGGATTAGTTTTTAAACTGGAACGAAGCGACATTGAACTATCTATTCCACCTGAGAGCAAAACGCCATAAGGTACGTCCGACCTCATACACATTTTGCAGGCCTTATCAAAAAGGTTTTCAAATTGGGTTACCGCTTCGTCAATTCCAACTTCTAATGTTTCCTCTCCAGGAATAGAATCCCAATAAAGGTTGGTCTTTACTTCTTGGTTTTTAATATTAATAAAGTGACCTGGAAGAAGTTTATAAACATTTTTCAGCGGTGTTCTATCGCCTCCATAATATGAAGCCAATAGGTAGCGAACAAAATTATCCTTATCTAACCGCCAATTAAAGTTTTCAAGTTGTAGTAAAGCTCGAAGTTCAGAGCCATAAACTATACCCTCGTCGTATGGATGAAAATATAAAGGCTTTTGTCCTAGATGATCCCTTATAAGATAATGTTCGTTGGTTTGTGTATCGTGAATAGCGGCTGCAAACATCCCTTCCATTTTTATAAAAGCATCCGTTCCCCAAGCGATAAAAGCGTTTAGGAAAACCTCTGTATCGGAATCGGTTTGAAAAACAAACCCCTCCTTTTCAAGCTCTTCCCGAAGTTCTACAAAATTGTAAATTTCTCCGTTATAAGTAAGAACATAACGTTTATCGGCGCTGAAAAAAGGCTGCGCAGCCTGTTGCGTTTAGTCTTCTTTGTTTCTCGTGTGATGCCGCATATCTAGCGTGGGTTGTCGGCGTTGGCGTGTGTCGGCGGGCCCTGGGTGTTGTCTAGATTCTGGCGCTAATTTTGCGTCAGTTATCTCTTTGTCAGACAACTCATTTTCAAATTTAAACCAACCAAACAGTCCGCACATATTCCATCCAAAACAATTAAAAATAAAATTAGTGAGATTCTAACGCTAATTGATCCCAAAAAGGGAAAGAATAAATAAACGATATTTAACAACTTCTAAGGTGAAATTTTTTTCATCTTTTTATGATATTGCTCCCTTCTTCAAAACATAAATTGAATAAAATAGACTTTTATCAATTTCTTTGGAAATCAGGTTTTGAAAAATCAAATTTTCATAAACACAAAAATGATTTTCACTGCACAATTCCGCTTAACGAAAAACCCTGAAATTTGGGAGATTATGTCGCAGAAATTGGACTTTTTACAAAAAAAAATATACATTAGGGCTTAATTTGCAAAGATTTACGCGACTTGGAGAATTGTTGCAAAATTCACAAAAAACAAAATTCTAATACGAACTCACAATATCTAAAAGTTCCCGCTGCCAATAATTATGATTAATTTGTTGCATAGGTCACAAAAAAATTTCCCCAAGCCGAACATGAAAATGTTTTTGCTTCGGTTGTGGGTGGGATTTTTAGTTTATCTTATTGGCGGTTGGCCTACCTTAGTATACGCGCTTCCACAAGACGGTCAAATTGTCGCAGGGCAAGGAAATATTCAACAGCCATCTGCGACCGAAATGACTGTCAATCAGTCTTCCGAAAAGTTAATCGCCAATTGGAATAGTTTTGGAATTGGGAAACAAGAGTCCGTTCAGTTCAATCAACCCGGTTCAAACTCCGTCGCTCTAAACCGAGTCCTGGGAGCAAACCCTAGCGAGATCCTTGGAAAGCTATCAGCTAATGGACAGGTTTTCCTGACAAACCCTTCTGGAATTATTTTTGGACAAAACGCCAGAGTCAATGTTGGCGGATTAATGGCCACTACCCTTGGCATTTCTAATAAAGATTTTTTAAATGGAAACTACAAGTTTAATCAAGACCCCAGCAAAGCACTAGGTTCCATTATTAATAAAGGACAAATTCAATCTTCGGGTTATGTCGGTCTCCTTGCCCCTAACGTTGAAAATCATGGAACCATAATAGCCAATGCCGGGTCTGTTGCAATGGGTTCTGGCAACGCCGCTTCTTTAGATTTTATTGGCGACGGCCTCATTAACTTTGCGATCACAGAGCCTTGTATCTTAAACATTAAGTTTATTTTAATAGTTATAAATTACCTTTATT
>JAYOZP010000094.1:0-18441 GCA_038154245.1 Nitrospinales bacterium
TATTTTCAAACTGATACCATTAATGAACTCAGCCAGCTTTTATATATCTGAAAATAATCAAGACTTGCTAGAAAGCATGGATAGTGTCGTTAAAGAATTATCTCAAAATTCTCGACAAAAAATCGAAAGAATGATTGATCAAGAGTATACGATTCTCGCTATTCTTATACTCGGGGGTATCTTTAGCGTTTATTTTCTAATCAGATCCATCGTCAATCCAATATCGAGCGCTACTGCGAATATTTCTTCCGTTTCAAACCAGATTGTGGCCACTCTGGAAGAAAACGAACGCTCTCTTTCGCAACAAGCGTCTGCAGTCAATGAAATTACGACAACCATGGACGAGTTAGATTCTTCAGCGCGGCAATCTAACGAACAAGCGGATGTAGCCGCCTCTGCCACTAGCCTAGCCATGGAAAAAGTAACGGCGGGAAGAGAAACAGTCGAAAAATCGATTGCAGGTATGGCCAGCATGAAAGACAAAGTCGATTCCATTGCCGCTCAAATCACTCGTTTAAGCGATCACACTAATCAAATTAGCAATATAACTGTCTTAGTATCCGATATATCTAATCAAACAAACCTATTGGCGTTAAACGCGGCGGTTGAAGCGGCCCGCGCAGGCGAGCACGGTCTAGGCTTTGGAGTCGTCGCTTCCGAAATTAGAAAACTCGCAAATCAAAGTAAAGTCTCGGCTGAAAAAATTAATTTACTTGTGCAAGAAATTCAAGCGGCTACAGACTCAACGGTTATGGTAACCGACCAAGGAATTAAAACAGTAAACGAAGGAACTCAGTATGCTCATTTAATTTCTGAAGTATTTAACGAAGTCGACGCTTCCGTAGAATCAATTTATAGCAATACGCAACAAATTTCATTGAACGCGAGACAACAGTCAAGCGCTATCGAACAAGTCTATAACGCTATGAAGGAAATCAATAACGGAGCGCAAGAGAACATTCAAGGAATTGGCCAGACTAAAGAAGGAATCCGAAGTCTGTCGGTCTCTTCCCACAATTTAAAAAGTATGATCGACTAACTTTCAATGCGAGAGGAATTTTTCTATCAACGGTAGGATTTCGTCGTGAGCGTCTTCGACGACGTAGTGGCCCGCCCGGGATAAATTTGTCAAAGACAAAACCAACGATCAACTCAAAGAAATTAAATATATTAAAATAGTTTTTCTTTAAGATTCTCAAGTTCTGTTTTTAATAATTTCTCAAGATCTTGTATTCTCTTATATTTTAGGTACCTCTGTCCTCTTACATTAAACTTCAATTTTTCAGTATCTTTTGCTATTAGTATAGTTGGTCGCCCACAGCCCCAGGCATAACCAACTTCTAGGTAAACATTTGGGTTTGCATGAGATAAATCCGCTATTACAAGAGCTGCGCTATCGATTCTTTTTTTTACCCATTGAAGCACATCTCCCGTAAAAATCTCTAAATCAGCTCTCTCACATAAAAAACCTGCCTCATTCACTGGACCTTTAATACCATATTCGAATGTATCATCCATTTGTTCCACAAAAGGCATTGCCACAAAAATATGAGGCTTACCTTGCGAATCGTATCCCACAGATCGCAGCCTCTCGGATACTTCTGTATTTGAAAATGCTCTTCTGTTATTAATAACTACACGCCCATCAGGCAATAGCTTTTCTAATAAATCCCTAAGACGTTTAACTCTCCTTTTTGAGAACTCAACAATCGTTATTTTTTCTAGATTCAAAGGGTAATTTTTACTATCAATCGCGTCAATTAAACCACCCAACTCAGACTCGAATGCTTCTTGTTCATCAAGTCCATAACCAGGTCCATGAATCGTCAACATAATATGACGAATATCAGAAGTTTCACCAGAGAGTACTTCTAACACGCTTCGTCCAAAAGCTCGTATCTCTTTATATCCAAAATTCAATAGCGGCCCGACTCCTAAGAACAAAACTTGATTAGCAGATAATCCATTTTTTGTAGATGTTATAAAATGGCTAGAAGGCATAGGAAGATTTGGATATATATTTAGTCCAACTTCATTAAGAGCTTGAACTACTGCAAAATCTGCCCCATAAAGATCATCTGCGAATTTTAAAGCTAATATATCAGCTTGGAAGGTTAAAACATTTCCATGCTCAACACTTATAACAATATCTTGAGCTGTATCTTTCATAAGATTTAATTTATTAAAACAAACTCCATTAAGTTTAAAAACTCTTCTATACCAGTGATTAAGATAAAAAGAGCAATTATCAACAATTCCTTTATATGTGAAAGTTCTATACTTTTTTTATTCATCATGTCAACATTTAATTGGCATACAAAAATATTTTTCAATATTTCAGAAAAAATAAAATCTGGAGAACTTAAGTTTTGAAGGCTTTAGGTTGATAATTTTAACGGTAAAGAAAAGTCTTAATTAAAGGTAGGATTTCGTCGTGAGCGTCTTCGACGACGTAGTGGCCCGCCCGTCGAAAAAGATGCGCTTCGGCTTGAGGTAAGTATTTTTTCCAACGCTCATAAAAATGAGTCGTAAAACAAAAGTCCTTCTTTCCCCACATTATCAAGGCCGGTCGGTCCTTAAATAAACTCAACTTCTTTTGCATATCTTTTACGATTGAATAACTCGGCGCGTCCTCGGTCATGGGGATGTCTTGCACAAATCGTAAATTAGCTATTCGGTTTTCATATGAATCATAAGGAGCTAAATATCCGGCTTTAACTCGATCCGTCATGCGCTTCCTATTTTTGCAAGCGCGATAGACCGCCGCGCCCGCAAAAGCGTTGAACATGCGAATAGCGACAGGGCCAATAACGGGGTACCTACAAATATCGATGCTAAATGGTATATGGTCCGATAAAAACGCAGACGTGTTGAAAATAACCAAACGCTTTATTTTTTCTGGGTGCCTTACCGCGTACCCCATACCGATAGCCCCGCCCCAGTCGTGCATAACCAACGTTATTTTATCTAACTGTAGTTTATCGACAAGCTTTTCAAGGTTATCAATATGCTTTGATAAGGTGTAATCGTACTCTTGCGGTTTGTCGGATAAGCCACACCCCATATGATCTGGAACGATGCATCGATATCGATCTCTCAACCCAATCGCTAGATTCCGATAATAAAAGGACCAGGTGGGATTACCATGAAGCATCAGTAGAGGTTCGCCCTCGCCTTCGTCCAGGTAATGATATTTTAATGAGTCGAGTTCGAGGAAGTTGGATTGAAAGGGATATAAATCTTTGAAGGCTTCTATATTTACCATTCCACCCCTAGCATAAGACAATTGAGGCCGCTTCCGATTCCTAACAAAGCGAATTTATCGCCGGAGTTTGGTTTTACCTGTTCTATCCCCATTCCAAATGTGATTGGCAATGACGCCGATCCAGTGTTGCCCATAAACTCCAAAGTGGAAAAGTCTTTTTGCATATCCAGTTGCACCGTATCATACATGAGCTTGCGTTGGGCTTGCCCAACTTGGTGGCAAAAAACGCGCGCAGGCGTTTCGTTTGTCCAACCGAGTTCTTCTTTGGCTTTTGCCCAGGTGAGTCCAGCGAGTTTACAACCTTCTTTCATCAGCGTTTCAGAATCGGTCTGCATTAATGGTGAAGCTTCTGAATGAACGCCGCTGTCTTCGCTTCCTCTACACAAATCGTTATGTTGTGTCGCCGCCATAGACGCGCCGCCTAATAGTTTGTGTTTGTCTTTTGAAATATCTTTATGCGTCAGCAAAACCGCCGCCGCTCCAGACCCTATCGTCAACGAAGCAAACGCCAGCTTCACGCTTGATCGAGTTAAACTTGAATCGGCGATTAAATCTTCTATGGTCGAATCGACTAAAGGCCCGCCATTCTCCCCCGAAACAATCAGTCCGGCTTTGATTTGTCCTTGTTCGATCATGTTGCCCACTATGATCATTCCATTAAGCACGCCTAAACAAGCGTTTGAAACGTCGAACAATTGAATATCTGGCGACAACTTTAAATTGTTATGAATAACCGATGCGGTGGCAGGCTCTAAAAAATCGCGACAAACCGATGCGCAAATCAAGCATCCTATCTCCGATCTATCGATTCCCGATTGGGTAATGGCTTTTTCTCCAGCGATTGAACTTACCTGGCTTGGGAATGCGCCTTTGTTCCAGAACCGTCTTTCTTTAATACCGCTCATCATTTCGAGTCTTCCGTAAGGAAGTTTTAAGCGGTCGTAAACGGGGGACAATCGTTTTTCTAATTCTTCGGACGATACAACATTTTCAGGTAAATGGTAGGCTACCGATTCTACGCAAACATTTTCAAAGTTCATTTTAGTTCACTATTACTTAATAAAAACCTTTTAAACCGCAAAGACGCAGAGAGCGCAAAGAAAGCTAATATAAAAAACATAATGTTCTAGCTAATAAACCAAATTATTATCAGGCGTAAGACTTTTAAGAGTATGTTACTTACTAACTTTTAAGCTTAAAAACCATGGGACATTAGTTGAGCCTCTTCTAATCCTTAGCGTCCTTTGCGACGTCACCCTGTGGGTGTTGCGGTTCAGAAGTTTTTAAATTTTAAGACACCGTTCCGGAAAATTGCATTTCGTAATATTTTTTATAAACGCCTTCATTGGATAACAGCTCGTCGTGCGACCCTTCTTCGACAATTTTTCCTTGATCCAAAACAATGATTCGGTCGGCGTTTTTAATTGTCGATAATCTATGCGCGATTATAAACGTAGTGCGGTTTTGCATTAACGCGTTGAGAGCGTCCTGCACTAATTTTTCCGATTCCGAATCTAACGAAGATGTCGCTTCGTCTAAAACTAAGATCGGCGCGTTTCTTAATATCGCTCTTGCGATTGCTATTCTTTGCTTTTGTCCGCCGGAAAGTTTTACGCCGCGTTCTCCAATTTCCGTTTCATAACCATCGTCAAGAGTTTCAACAAAGTTATGTACATTGGCGGCGCGAGCGGCTTCTAAAATCTCTTCGTCGTTCACATTCATTTTTCCAAAAGCAATATTATTGCGGATAGTATCGTTAAACAAAAACGTTTCCTGAGTGACTAGCGCCAGTTTGGATCGGAGCGAAAGAACGTCAAAGTCGTTAATATTAACGCCGTCGATCAGGATCTTACCTTCCGTAGTCAGATAAAATCGAAACAGTAAATCGACTAGAGTAGTTTTCCCAGCTCCGCTCATTCCAACTATCGCCACTACTGAAGATTTTTTAACCGTTAAATTTATGTCGTTTAAAACCCAGGCGCTTCGCGACGGATATTTAAATGAAACGTTTCTAAACTCGATTGCGTCGTTAAAGCCGTCTAGAGTCCGGTCTCCGCCTTTTACGTCTTCTTCGTCTTGGTCTAATATAAAAAATACTCTTTCGGCTCCGGCGAGCGAACCTTGAAACTTTGTATAGATCTTAAATAGTAATCGGATAGGACCGTACATCATGAATAACGCAACAACAAAAGCGATGAACGAACCTTGAGTGACGGTTCCCTTCAATACCTGGTTACCGCCGTACCAAAGAATGAAAGCTCCACTCATCATTCCAAGAATTTCCATCAGCGGCGAAGATAACTCGGTGAATTTAACGTTACTTTTCATCACGCCTAAAAACTGATTGTTCTGGGCGTCCAACTTTTTAGTTTGCTGGTTTTCCAGGGAAAAACCGCGAACCACTTTGATGCCAGAAAAGGTTTCCACAACGGTAGAATTGATATCCGCTATTATCTCTTGCCCTCTTCTACTTAAATGTCTAAGTTTTCTGGCGATTGATGCAATTGGCGCGATCGCTAATGGAAAGATGAACAAAGACATTACCGCCCAATCCCATTTCAAATAAAACACCCAGCAGATTAAGCCGACTAACATAAACGCGTTTTGTAAAAACTCTTTCACCATATTGGTGATGGAAGATTGCATAATGGTAACGTCGTTAATAAATCGCGACAATAACTCGCCAACCGGAGTGTCTTCGAAATATCCTAGAGGCAACCTTTGAATTTTATGAAAAATTTCGTTTCTTAGAGAAACCACTAACTCCCAAGAAATCCCAAAAATAATCACATTTTGAAGATAGGATAAAGCTCCTTTTACCAAATATAGGCCCACTAACGCTAAAGGGATTGCCGTGAGCATGAAAGTGTCTTTTTTGACAAAAATTTCGTCAAACGTTTTCTGGATTATCGGAACTGGAGAGGTGGCGATTAAGCCAACAACAATAGAACAGAAAATGGCGAGTAATACTTTTCCCTTATAAGGGAATAAGTATTGAACTAGGCGTTTATATAAATCGATTGAATTGGACATAAAAAAACCCCTGCTTTATTAACTAAAGCAGGGGTTTAAAACAGTTTTATTTAAAAAAAATCCATAACTTACAAGAGGTAACAACCAAAAAATAAAATTATGCGTCCTTTTTAGGAAGGAAATCTTCAATGGTCGCGCCATTAGCAACGGCTTCAGCCATAATTTTAACTGAAGCCTCGATTCCTTGTTCGCATACTTCGAGAGTAATGTGCTTTGCGTTAACCGACTTCGCATAATCCAAAACTCTCTTCATCGTGTTGTCTCTCATGAATCCCTGAGGAACTCTTTCGATTCGAGCTGTTGCGTCGTCGTCCCAAGTAAATTGGGAAGCATCCAAAGTTTCGTTATCGCCATTAGCTCCATTACCATTTCCGTTTCCATTACCAATGTCGCTGCCTTTAGCGGTTGTCTTTTCGTTGAAAATTTTATCAACAAAGGCTACGGAGATAGTTGTAACGTCTTGAACCCGAGCGTTTTTCTCGACTCTAGCTTGAGCTTTTCTGCGGATATGACCTTGTGGATACTCGTCTAGTTTATCCCAAGCATGCTGGGTCCACCTAATCTCTCTTTCGTCAAAAGTAGAGGTATATCCAATTCCGCCTTCTTCATCGACATCCGTCGCGAACTCTTCCATTTCGATTGGTTTCAACGATAATGGACCGGCGTCGCAAACTCCACATTTGATTGCATCAAAACCCATAACAGCGCCGCAGTTTTGACACTTCAATTTGGTCTCTACAGGACAATCCATTTTATTAGTATCGATGATTTTTTCTACATTGGAATCTGCAAAAGCGTCTACGCCGTCTTTCTTACCTTGATCTCTTAGCTTATCGCCGATCATGTTCATGGCTTGCATCGCGCCGGCAGGTAAAATACTTTCGCAGGCTTCGGTGATAACGCTAGAGGTGATCATGCTATGACCTCTTTCCAAAGCGTATCGTAAAATTGCCGTGGTAGCCATTGGGCGAACAAATCCTGGAATTTTTTGTAATCGTTCGCTAGCTTCCGAAGTCCATTCGATACTTTCGTCAGCAACCATATCCACTTTTGGTTTGAATACTCGGCTGGAAAGTAATACGTCGCATGGAACCAATCGCAACAAGTTTTCGGTGTTTCCTCCGATATCCATGTCTGGCGCGCTATGAACGCCAATTCTTCCCAAAATCAAAAGATGCGGTTTTTCTTCGCGAGCGTATTGAAGAACTTTTTCGAACACTTTACCGTCCAATAACCGGATGGTGCAGTCTAAACCCTCTTCTTTTACGATATTTCGAGAAACTTCCAAGTGGGCTTGGTAAATCTTGGCCAATCCTTTATCAATAATATCTTCATGCAATTTTTCTTGTTGTTCAAACTTGAATACTTTAGAAGCTTCTTTGGAAAGAACGCCGGTCAAGCTGTTGAACATTGCGTAATGGAAATATGGATCAAAGCTGGAAATAACTTCTAAAGGCCGTCCGGTTAATTTGGCAATTTCGATTCCGGTTTTGAGTCCGCCGAAAGAATGACCGCTACCGTCTACCGCTACAACAATCTTTCCACTTCCTTCTTGCTCGCCATGCAACTCAGGAAGATGCTTTACTATTAAAGTATCGGTTTGGATTCTTCGGATAACTCTTTCCGTAACAGTTCCGATGGAGCTGTCTTTGATTGCGCCTAATCCTAAAACGCCCATTACGACTAAATCGTAATTAGATTCGTTAATGTCGCGAACTAGCTCAATCCAATTCCTACCTTCTAAGGACTTACCAACGAAAGGAATATTCATGTCCTTACATTTAAACTTTGGAACGTCCAAGTAGGAATCAGTGATAACCTCCATTCCTTTGGTGATCAATTGATCGTGGATATTCCTTTGTTTCTCTAGTTCCTGCTCGTCTTGATATTCCTCCGGCAAACCACTTTCCATTTGACGAAAACGAACGTCATGCATCTTCGCGGCGTAAACGTGGCTCGAACTGACCGTAGCGCCGGTTTTTCCAGCAAATTCTAACGCGATATCAATACATGCGTTGGAATAGTCGGAATTATCGACAGGTACATAAATGTTTTTAAACATGAGGCGAATCCCCTTCTAAGCAACCAATTTTAAGATTTTATATAAGTAATTTTTTATAAAAAAAGTTAAATGAGCTAAAGCTAACCCACCCTACTGGAAGGCATACTAATTTGCTGGATTTTAACAAATTATTCGCAAGTGTCAATATATTAAAGGTTATGGGAGTAAGATCTTTCAAAATAGAGCATTCGAGCCGTAATTCCATTTAGCAAATTTTTCTAAAACACTGGCCTTTTGACTAGTAAAATTTGAATAATCTCCTAGCATGGATGCATTATCTTCAATTTAAGCCAAAAATTGGCCAATTGAATATTTAAATGAATTTACTAAGGTCTTGTTTTGAGTTAGAATAACTTTCAAAATTTTGGGCCTAATTTGAAACTGATTAGCATAAGTTGAACTTTAAAAAACATCTCAACGTTTCGGATTATTCCAACTAATTCAACTAATAATAGTTTGACCTATTCATCATATTAAGTTTATTATCCTTCAAATCGTCCATACAGTCACTACGCTCTTGCCTTTCTGGCTAAATACAACAAATCATTATAACGAGCTTGACTGGCTTTCCAAGTTAAGGAGAAAACCATGCCAACGGTAGCCTCTGAAGATATTTTGAGTCAATATAAAGGGATTTTTTCCCTCAACGAAAACCAACTGACTATAGAAAACGAAGACGCTTTTAGAGACACCGCTATAGACTCTCTTCTCAGAGAAGCGGTATTTGGAAAAAGTAAAGAAACGCGCGGTTTGGCTCGATTTGTGATCAAATCTGCGGCGCTACAACTAGGAGCCGTAACCTCTTCTATCCAGGGGCTTTACGAGGCCAGAGGACGCGGGGAAGTCGCCGGATTTACTGTACCTGCGATCAACATTCGCGGGCTTACTTTTGAAATGGCGCGGGCAATTTTTCGATCCGCTCATAAAATCAATTGCTCGGCAAATATTTTTGAAATCGCCAAATCGGAGATTGGCTACACTTTTCAAAGGCCTCACGAGTACGCCACAGTTATTCTCGCGGCGGCTATAAAAGAGAAACACATTGGCCCCGTCTTTATCCAAGGCGACCACTTTCAAATCAACGCTGGCAATTATGCAAAAGACCCCAAAAAAGAAGTTGAAGGTTTAAAAAGCTTAATTGAAGAAGGAATTAGCGGCGGTTTTTATAATATCGATATCGATACTTCTACCTTAGTGGATCTGAGCCGACCTAATACGGTTGAGCAACAAAGACCTAACTTTGAGGTGGGAGCCGACTTAACCGCTTACGTCAGACAATTGGAACCCAACGGGGTCACCGTATCTGTTGGCGGTGAAATTGGAGAAGTCGGAAAAGAGAATAGTAATCCAGAAGAGCTAAGAGCTTATATGGATAACTTTAACTCCACATTAAACACCATCAACCCATCTTTTAAGGGTATCAGTAAAATATCTGTTCAAACTGGAACCGAGCATGGAGGAACACCCGGCGCCGATGGCAAAGTGCAAAAGCCCAAACTGGATTTTGATACTCTGGGCGAACTTTCAATCATTTCTCGAGAAGAATACAAAATATCTGGAGCTGTTCAACATGGAGCTTCTACACTACCCGCGGAAATGTTCCATCGATTTCCAGAGCTAGAAACCGCAGAAATTCACCTGGCTACAGACTTTCAAAATATGATTTACGATACGGGCGATTTACCTGAAGACTTTAAAAACGATATTTACGCACACTTGCGAGAAAAGTTCGCCAAAGAGAAAAAAGATGGTATGACCGACGAACAGTTTATTTATAAAACTCGGAAAAAAGGATTTGGCGAATTTAAAGAACGGTTTTGGGATCTATCCCAAGAAATTAAAGACGCTATCGGGGAAAAGTTAGAGGCTCGAATGGACTTTTTATTCAATAAACTAAACGTCAAAAACACAAAAGAACACGTAGATAAAACCGTAAAAATAGTTAAGATCCAACCAGACTTACAAACTGAGATTGAGTGGAGCTGATTTGGTTTAACTTTCAGTTTTTCAAACCAGACCAAACGGGATTGCGCTAATATTTTTTGCAATTGGCAACAATGTTTCTGTGAGGCAAATCACAGCCCCCTCCCCAACAGGTTTTCCTAATTGCTCCAGTAATTTAAAATGACGGACATCGCTTTTGTTTGGCGAAGCTGTCTTTTTTATTTCTATCGGATGAAATTTTTCATCTTGCGCAATTAAAATATCGATTTCCTTTTTATCCTTATCCCTATAGTAATAAAGAGGAGCTCGCTTACCATTATGCCAATAACTCTTTAATATTTCATTCAAAACAA
This sequence comes from Nitrospinales bacterium, assembly GCA_038154245.1. Taxonomy (GTDB): domain Bacteria; phylum Nitrospinota; class Nitrospinia; order Nitrospinales; family JAJDAT01; genus JAJDAT01. Next base: position 10,658 of record JAYOZP010000094.1, read on the forward strand.
AGGTTTCGAGAATAGCTCCTGACATGGCCCCGGCCTCTAATGTTTTGGGACTGGACCATTCTGTAAGATAAGCGCAAAGACCTGTGTCTAAAAAATAAAGTTTAGGCGCTTTGATCAATCTTTTGGTGGAGTTAGTAAAATAGGGTTCTAAAAGGTAAATGATACCTGAAGCCTCTAACACGCTAAGCCATCGTTTAGCCGTTGGAACTGAAATTGAGGCGTCCCGAGCCATATCAGACATATTAAGTAATTGTCCAGTGCGCGCCGCCGCCGCTCTAAGAAATTTAAAAAAAGAACCTTCATTACCCACATTAGCAAGTTGACTGACATCACGCTGTAGGTAGGTTTGAACGTACGAACTGAAAAATAAATCACGGTCCACTTTGCCGAATGCGGGTAACACTTTTCTGCCATCGCCATATCCGCTTCCATTCTCTAGCCCTCCTCCAGCCCCCTCTCCATCTCCTCTGCCAGACCCTGGTTCCACATCCCACATAGCAGGGAAAGAACCTTTCCAAATGATTCGATACGCATCTTGAAGATCATGCTTTGTAGAAAATTCGAGACGTTTCTGTAATAGTTTTTGGATGGGTAAAAACGGTTTCCCATCAACAGGACATTCCTGTAACTCCTTAAGCGAATACCCTAGTAAATTGATAATTCCAACACGTCCGGCAAGCGACTCAGACACTCCCTGCATCAATTGAAATTGTTGCGAACCAGTCAACCAATACATACCTTTCTTTTTTTCTTGGTCCACGGCAATTTTTATATATGGAAGTAATTGCGGAGCATATTGAATTTCATCGATCAAGACAGGGGGCGTGAACCGCTGGAGAAACAGGGTAGGTTCTTCCCTAGCCAAAGCCGCTAAACTTGGGTCGTCTAAGGTGACATAAGTTCGGTCCGGCTTACTTATATGTCGCAAAATGGTAGTTTTTCCCACCTGTCGAGGGCCGACAACAAGTATCGCGGGGAATTGTTTTGATGCGGAGATGAGAAACTTTTCTAATGTACGTTCTCTATAAACCATAGCCTTCGTCCAATTTATTACCATATATTAAATTGGACGATCTTTGAATGCAAGCAAATAAAACCTATTAGAAACTCCAATCAACTTTAAGAACGAGAGTGGAGCTAGGTTTTACTCCTTTCTCTTCTCGTCGATTTCAATAAAGTCAAAAAGAGTCTCAATATCGTCGCGATTTGAAAGGCCAAAGTTCTTCTTGTAATCTTTTAGCCGCTTTCCGTAGTCTTCGTCTCGCCAACCGAGTTTTAGTAAAAACTTGTTAAATAACATAATATCGAAGTCATCGCGACGAACGCCATTCTCGTAACACCACTCAAGAATATCTTTGTCGGATTTACCTTCTTCGACCTGCGCCCTTACATTTTCATACTGAACTCCCAAAAATTCGCACAAAAGCCCATCCATTCCCTTGCCTAGACGAGGAAGATAATCAGCTCCCAGTTTGTCTTTTAGGTTGAGACGGATTTTGTCCAACATACGCGGGAAATAATATTGGCCTCCTTCGGTATCGTAAGGACTTCTAGGATAAATCATTCGGTTATTTCTCTCTTTTTTTAAGGTAAAAGCGAACTTCTGTAGCTTATCAAAATGGCGCACGATGGGGTTTGATCAACTTTACGCAGGAATATATTTTTTAAGAGCTAAATAAGCATTACAACTTTCCCCTCTCCCAATCAGCTTCAAAAGCTCTAATTAGTTTGATCTCCCAAAAACCTGTCAATATTTTTTTAAGCCAAAAATCATTGTTTTCCCCCAATATACCTAGTGTAAATCTATAATTTCTAAAAAAGGCGCCGTATAGTCCTTTTCTTAAAGGATTAAACAAATGGCGCATTGCGTCTTCTTAACGCGAAAAAATATAGTTGGCTTTAAAAATCTTAATCTTAAGTTTGGTATTTCTAATTTTTTTCAATTTAAAAATAATAAAAGGAGAAGAATAATGGAGTTTAAAAAACTATTGGATACTCCGTTGAAGTTCCAATTAAATAATTCAAAGTTTTCTTTGAATACTAAAAATAAGAAAGTTTCACTTAATCATAAGTTATCTAAACTTTTCATATTATTTTTTCTGTCATTTGTTTTGTCTATTTTTCAATGGGGCATGACAGCGTCATTTTCTGATTCAATTTGGGCAAACACAGCTCTAGCTCAAGGCAACGCAAATGGCGGAGGGAATGGAAACGGAGGCGGTGGCGGCCAAATTAATCAATTGGAGCAAAGAATAACCGATCTTGAAGTAGACAACTCAGCACAACAACTCCAAATTGATACAAACCAAACAAACATCGATTCAAATACAACAACAAACGCCACTCAGCAAACTGCTATTGACGCTAACACGACAGACATCAACACAAACACCGCCACGAATGCGACTCAAGATACAGCCATCGATGCAAACACAACAACGAACGACGCTCAGCAACTTCAAATTGACGATCTACAAAACGATACAACCCAATTAAAATTGGATACTGCCGATCTTGAATCAGAAAACGCAACCCAACAAGGGCAGATCGACGCTAATACCGCAACCAACGCAACGCAAAATGCGGCCATTAATTCTAATACGGCAACGAATGCTACGCAGCAAACAGCTATCAACTCCAACACCGCAACGAATGCGACTCAGGACGCGGCAATCTCCGCTAACACCGCAATAAACACGACTCAGGACGCGGCAATCTCTGCCAACACTGCAACGAATGCAACCCAAGATGCGACCATCTCCACTAACTCTGCGTCTATCACAACAAATCAAACTGATATTACTAATCTACAAAATGATTTAGCGGCAATTCAGAGTAGCGACGACTCGGCTGACGGAGTTGAGATCACTTTTGCTAGAGAAATCAACTTCAATACCGGCAGCGCCTTCATTCCGGCTTTGGATATCAACGGCTCCAATCTTCATATCGCTGGAGCCACACCTTCGATCAATTTAGCGGGAACCCCACTGACCGTTCTTACTCAAAGCACGATTAGCGGTTCTCAGCAACAGGTGGTAGTCCAACTCCCCGCCCCCCTCACAACGGGAACCTACAAACTGAATCTTGCAAATTCGCAGGGCGGTTCGTTTTTTTTCACGCCTATAAAAGATCCTAGCGATTTTTCAATCACTGCGGTTGGTAACGCCCAATTGAGGACAGATCAAAAGAAATTTGGGACGGCTAGCGGTTTTTTTAATGGGAGAACCGATTATCTATCGATTCCAGACCACCCAGATTGGCACTTAGGTGGAGGAACTGGAGATTTCACTATAGATTTCTGGATTAGAAGACATTCCAATCAGCAACACCAGTACTTCTTTAATCAGGGAGCAAACGCGTCGATTGGCAACGCGGCAATTGACGCTCAGATGAATTTCAGCAGCGTAACAACGTTAAGGTTTAACCAAGTTACGTTTAGAATGGACGCGGCTTTCTATCCCCCGCTAAACCAATGGGTTCATATTGCCTATGTAAGAAGCGGAAACACCTTCTACATTTTTATTAATGGAACGATCCGGTCTCAAAAAACTCAAGCCGTTACCATACAAAATAGCACGGACGATTTTCGAATTGGATTTGAAATTAATAATGGACTCCGCGCCTATATGGACGAGTTTCGCCTTTCTAATATCGCCCGTTGGACAAGCAACTTCACCCCGCCAAATGCGGCTTATAGCGTTGACTCAAATACCCAACGGTTAATCCATTTCGATGGACCTAACTCATCGAACACATTTATCGATAGCGCGCATAATTAGAAATCATTCTGAACGTAATCTTAAATATTTGAAAGATCGCGTGAAAGGCCTGGGCTCCTAAGCCCAGGCCCGATTTCTAAAAAAAGCTAAATAAGCGTAATATCCCTGTCTTTTCCTTCTTCAATTCGAGCCATTAAGCGGACTAAATCCCCGGAAAGTATTGCTAACTGCTTTTGCTCATCCCTTTCTGTCACCCACTGTATAACGTCCCTACAGTTTTTAATCAGTTCCTTTTCCTCCGAAAACTGCAAATCTGATGGGAAATGCGTACTTTCCGCAACTTTTTGAATTGTTTCCCACAATCTCAGCTTCATCTCTATATCTCCCTGGGAAATTACAAAGTCCAAAGCCCTATGCAAATTTCCAAGCGTATCCATTACTTTTAGCCCCCCTGCCAAAAAATAGCTTGAGCAAAAACCTGCCGTCATACACAAAATTTATGATATGTTATTAACCGAACACTTAAATAGATAACATCAGTCTAAACACACCATACATAAAAAAAGCTTTAAATGGATGTGTTTTGATTACTTCATGTCAGGTATTTAATTGTCCCTGTAATAATCAATTATGAGCAATATAAAACCCAATCCACTAGTAGAGGGTTTCATCAACCGAGTGCGAAGGGATCTGGTAGACCCAGATTTTAATCGCAGGAGAGTCCGCGAAATTTTAGAAAAAAACGAAATCTCCGAATCGTCTGAAACAAACGATTCTTCAATTCTACATGGAGCTATCGGAATAAAAGACGACTACGAGGAATCGGTACTCCCCTGGTCCTTCAGAAAACCGCCCGCAAAATAACTTGTCAAAAAAGCTCAAAGTTCTTCTTCTCTGTCGCCGCGATCAATTCGACTTAACAGGTCTTCAACCGTATTCACTTTTTCAAAAGGAAAGCGGACAATGAATCCGTGGATATTGTCTTCAAACTTTATTTTTTTACTCAACACAACCATGCGTTGATCTAGATAATATCTATTCTCTAAATCTTCGCCAAGCAAAAACAAATCATCGTACTTTATTGGAAGGGGAAATTCCTCAACTTCCAACTTTACCGCAAACTTTTTATCTAAATATTCTCTCAACCAATCGACTTCCGGTTTGCATAAAAAACCGTCTATCCGCTCTCTTACCCAATCTAAATCGTCGTCTTCCAAATAGTTATATTCATGAACCAATTCGTGATAATGCTTAAGCGGGCTCGCTCTCATAAAAAAACGCCAATCCACCCGAATAGGTTGCTCTCTATAAGAAGTGGAAATAATCGAATGAGTTTTATACAAGACATCCATTGGCATGATTCTCTATAAAATCTTGTAAGCGAGGATCGACTTCAAACCCCATATCTTCCATACGCTTCAGGATATTTTGCTTCTTAAAATAGTCGATCACTCTATGAGTCAGGATAGGATAGTTTAAAACCTTATGGAATCCGGAGCAAAAAACTCCAAAATATCCTTCGACAATTCCTCTCTCAAACTCCAGGTATATCTTGAACTGCTTTAATTCAGATTCAAGGATTCCAGACCGTACGGAAAATTTATTAGTGTTTCTCGCTCCCTCTTCGCCAAACAACATCCACATAATCGTTTCAATTCTTAATAGATCGGAACGTTCTATAAAATCGTAATCCAAAGCTTCCGGTTCTCTAGGCAAGCTTTTTGGAAAAAACATTTTTTTATTCGGATCGAATTTTAGGGTCAAATCCCAATCAGTATTCATAACGCAACCCAAAAAGTTATTTCTTATTTTTTGAATAAAGTTGTTCGGTCATCCTAGGAGTTATCCATTCAAACTCCTTAGTTTCAAGATTATATTTCCTCAAGGCGCCGCAATCTTCGCACCATTTAATTTCCCATTCGTTCAAATTCGAAGTAAACCAATGAACGCGTTTACCACCATGGTCGCATTTTTTAACTTTAGTCGCTGCCATATTAGTTTTCGTCGATGCCTTTCTTGCGATCCGCACACTCCCAGTCTTTTTCAGACGTCCAAGTAATTTTCAAATAATCGGGCAACATAACCGTCCGATCAAAAACCGCCGATTCTATCTGTTTACAAGTGAGGTTATTAACCTTTTGCAGATTCGCTCCCGTTAAGTCGGCTCCACGCAAGCTTGCTTTACTCAAGGACGCTTTCGTTAAATCGGCGCCCTTTAAACAAGCTCCATCCAAGACTGCGCCAATCAACTCGGCGCCAGACAAATCAGCGTCCGTTAAATTTGCGTTAGACAAATTAGCGACGCTTAAAGCTGTTTTAACCATTTTAGCTCGTAATAAAGTTGCTCCGGACAAATTGGCCTTCCTCAAGTTAGCTTCACTAAAGTCGCGACCCGTTAAATCCTTTTGCGACATATTAGCTTTCATCAAATTAGCTTTGCGAAAATCTTCGACCGCATCGTCCATACCCACTTCTTCCCTTCAAAAAGCGTCTTCACTCAGTAGTTTCCTATTGTAACAACCATAATAAAGAAAATCTTACTGAAAAAGGACTATTGAGGCAAAAATTTTAATGAAAGAAAATATATAAACTTTCAATCAAAGTTTTTGATTATAGTCCTTAGCTGCTACAATAACCTTATGGAAATTGACGATACTGAAAATTTAGGCATTGAAGAACTGCAAGCAATGCTCAAGGAAGACCCAAACGACGCGCTCAACAGAGTGTCTTTAGCCAACGCCTACTTTGAGGACGATAGACTCGATGAAGCCGAAGAAGAATATAAAAAAGCGCTCAAAATAGAACCCGACGAGGAAGACGCTTTATATAACTTAGGTATATGCCTTGTAGTCAGAAAGAAATACCCTGAGGCCGCCAACTACTTTGAAAAATTCTTAAAAATATACCCCGACGACGAAGAAGGCCTTCATAAATTGGGGGTTGTTTATTTGCGGTTAGAGAGATTTGAAGAAGCGCTCACCCTGTTACAAAAAAGCGTAAAACTAACTCCAGACTCTTGCGACGTCCAATTAAGCGTTAGCCTCGCGTATGAAGCGCTTAACAAAGGCTCCGAAGCGATTCACCACTCCAAACAAGCGGAAAGCCTCGCCGACGACATGGAAATGAAAGCGGAATTGAACGAGAGAACCCTCGAACTCTACCAAAAATTCGGCTTCGAAACTTCCTGATAAACTTCAAATACTTTCCAAGTTTCGCCTAACTTTTTACCTGAGAAATAAACTAGGCGTTTTTCTAATTCTTTTTTGCCTTGGTTTTATTTTTGATTTAAAGAAGGAGGAGTACTTTTTAATTAGTGTTTTATAAAATTATGGCGATTTTTTAATTCTAAATCCAATACCCTCTTTTGATTTTACTTCTGGCAAAATATCGTCTTTGGTAAAAGGGACTCCATCCGCTCCAACTCCCAATAAGTAATATCCAGAACCATCACTGTTTAGTTCATAGTAAAAGTTTTTTGATTTATTTTTAATATTAGAAATGCTGGGATCATTAATAAAAGTCATGCTATTTTTGGGAAGAGATTTTGATAATTCTTCAAGTGATTTTGGGTATTTCCCGTTCTGGATTTTATAAAGCTCAATCGATGGAATTAAATTGTTAATCACAGTTTTTCCCAATTTTGCTCGAAGGTCATCATAAGCCCCTTCACGTTGCATAACTCCAAAGTAAAATGCAGCACTATATATAATAATTGTAAAAAAAATACCTGCCCCCCCTACAATGGCTAATTTTTTACCACCTTTTTTCTTGGTAAAAATTCCCCAAAGAATACAAACGATCCCAAATAATATGCCTATTAAGGGAATAAATGACATCCCACCTAAAACAAATGGGAAAGTTCCAAGTTTTTTTTCTTCTATATTCATAAGTTTTTAAAGCGGAAGATAGGAAGGAAATTGGAATAGATCAAGCGGGTAAAAATATGGATCTTTACTTTTTTAAGCTTTCTAATAGAACATCTTTAATTCGCCATTTTGTATAAAAATAAACCTGATATGCCCCTGAATCAGTAGACAGCTTGTATCTTCATTTTTCTCTGCTGTT
>JAYOZP010000095.1:0-18401 GCA_038154245.1 Nitrospinales bacterium
AGGCACTCTTAATTAGCAGGAACAAGCAATTCGGCAATCTGAACTGCATTAAGAGCGGCCCCTTTTCTTAAATTATCCGCCACAACCCAAAAATTCACCGCATTAACGCCTGAAATATCGTCCCGAATTCTTCCAACATAGACAGGATCTTTGCCTTCAGCATCAATAGCCAATGGATAAGATAAGTTCTCCGGATCGTCGATTATCTGAACCCCTGGAGCGGAGCTCAATAACTTGATCACTTTCATTGAATTAATAGGTTTCTCTGTTTCCACATTGACCGCTTCTGAGTGCGAGTAAAAAACAGGAACTCGCACAGTTGTCGGAGAAACCTGGATTCTAGGATCTTCTAAAATCTTCCTAGTTTCGTTAACCATTTTCATCTCTTCTTTGGTGTATCCATTCTCTAAGAAAACATCAATATGAGGCAAACAATTAAAAGCGATTTGATGAGGATAAACCTTTGACTCCGCTTCTTTTCCTTCAAGTAAAGCTTGAGTTTGCACTTTCAGTTCTTCAATAGCTTTTTGCCCAGATCCCGAAACAGACTGATACGTAGAAACCACAATACGCTTAATTCTAAATTCGTCGTGAATAGGCTTTAAGGCCACTACCATTTGAATGGTTGAGCAGTTCGGATTCGCTATAATCTTAGAACTAGAGTTTAAAGCTCCCGGATTCACCTCGGGAACCACGAGAGGAACATCCGGTTCCATCCGAAAAGCGCTGCTGTTGTCAACGGCGAAGCATCCTTCTTTTGCCGCCAAAGGAGCAAATTGCTTGCTAATCGACCCTCCAGCAGAAAATAACGCCAAATCCAACCCCTCAAACGAATCTTCAGTCAGTTCTTCGACTTTGATTGTTTCTCCGCGAAAAATTATCTCTTTACCAACCGAGCGCGCCGAAGCCAACGGAAACAAACGTGAAACGGGGAAATTCCTTTCCTCTAATATAGAAATCATTCTTTCCCCGACAGCGCCGGTGGCGCCAACAACGCCAACCTTATATCCATGTTTTGGAGCTAACATAATTCCTCCAGTTTAGCCGCCACCAGGTCGCCCATCTGTTGGGTTCCAACCTCTTTACCGCCTTCGCCCATAATATCTTTAGTTCTATAACCGTCTTTTAAAACGGATTCCGCCGCAGACTCTAACCAGCTGTTTGCTTTTTCCAAATTCAATGAATACTTAAACATCATTCCAACCGATAAAATTGTGGCCAAGGGATTTGCCCAATCTTTTCCAGCTATATCAGGGGCGCTGCCATGAATCGGCTCATACATACCACCTTCGCCGCCAACGCTTGCGGAAGGCAGCATACCAATAGAGCCAGTTAGCATAGAAGCCTCGTCGCTCAAAATATCTCCAAACATATTAGTAGTTAAAATAACGTCAAACTGCTTAGGGTTCCTCACTAGCTGCATGGCGCAGTTATCCACATACATATGCTCTAAAGCAACATCGGGATAATCTTTGGCAAACTCAGTTACAACTTCTCGCCATAGACCAGTACATTCCAAAACATTGGCCTTATCAACCGAACAAACGCGCCCTTGCCTTTTTTGAGCGACTTCAAATGCGACTTTAGCGATTCTTTTAATCTCCGCCTCTGTATAAACCAAGGTATTAAAACCCTTGCGACTACCGTCTTCAAGCGTTTCAACCCCTCTTGGCTTTCCAAAATAAATACCGCCAGTCAGCTCTCGAACCACAAGAACATCCAAACCTTCCACCACTTCTCGTTTTAAAGTGGATGCGTCTACAAGAGCGTCAAACACTTTAGCGGGTCTTAAATTAGCAAAGAGCCCTAAATTAGAACGCAAACCGAGCAAAGCGCGTTCTGGCCTTAGCGAAAAATCGATTGTTTCCCATTTCGGACCGCCAACGGCTCCTAGTAAAACAGCGTCGGCTTTTCTCGCTCCTTCCATAGTTTCGTCTGGTAAGGGATGCCCTGTCGCCTCATACCCTGCCCCGCCAACGGGAAATTCGTTTAGATTTAACTTTATGTCGAGCTTGCTCTCAAGAATTCGTAAAATTTTATTGGCCTGTTTTATTACCTCAGGTCCGATACCGTCGCCGGGCAAAACGGCGATAGAATATTCTTGCATTACCGATTCCTTATCTTTCCAATATGAAATATTAAATTTAACTTAGTAAATTTTTATGCTTTTGTTTTTATGGTAAAAGTGAATAATAATATTTATCGTTCGCGATAACAAGCGAGTATAATGTGTTTCGCAATATTGTTGTGGATTAATTAAAGGAACCTCTAAAAAATAATAATTGCCAAGGGCCTAACCCTTAAAATAAGGACTTAGGCGATAGCAAATCAGTAAGAATATCAATTATAAGAGGCTTCCTTAAATCCAGTTTCCATATAACCCTTCCTTTTATTTTCAATTTCTCATGCTGAACGGAAAAAAGATTGCAGTCATCATGCCTGCATATAACGCCGAAAAAACTTTAGAAAAAACCTACAACGAAATCCCTAAAGACATTGTCGACGAAATTATCCTTACCGACGACGCAAGTCAGGACAGAACCGTTGAAATATCTAAAAGACTCAATATAAAAACGTTTGTACATGATCAAAATAAAGGATATGGAGCCAACCAAAAAACCTGTTATCAGCAAGCTCTAAATTTAGGAAGCGATATTGTCATCATGCTACACCCGGATTATCAATACACGCCAAAACTAATCATTGCCATGGCGTCTATGATCTCTTCTGGTTTAGTGGATTCTGTCATCGCTTCGCGGATTTTGGGTAACCAAGCGATTGCGGGAGGCATGCCTGTATACAAATACATTTCAAATCGTTTTTTGACGTTATCTGAAAACCTTATAATCGGCCAAAAACTTTCTGAGTATCACACTGGCTATAGAGCGTTCAGCCGCAAAGTGTTGGAAACCATCCCTTTACTGGAAAACTCAGACGACTTTGTTTTTGATAATCAAATGTTATGTCAAACGCTTTATTTTGGATTCCAGGTAGGAGAAGTATCTTGTCCAGCAAAGTACTTTGACGAAGCGTCTTCGATTAACTTTTCTCGAAGCGTGGAGTATGGACTAGGGGTCCTAGGAACCGCCGTGCAATATTTTTTATGCAAAAGAGGCTTGGCCAAAAATCCAATTTTCAAAACCGACGGCAAAAAACTCACCCCCACCCCTTAAATCGACAATCAGAACGCCGCCCTCTCACGCCGGGAACAAAATCAAAACTCGTCAGGGTATTCAACTCTAACTAAACATAACCCCTGAGGTGGAGCGGTAGGGCCTGCTAGTTTACGATTTTTTGCTTCTAATATCTTTTTTACTTCTTGCGGTTCAATTCGATTTTTTCCAACTAATACCAAAGTGCCTATAATATTTCTCACCATATATTTCAAAAAACCGCTGCCCTCAAAATATATTTCTATTTGACCTTCATTAACTTCAAATCGAATTTGAAAAATTCGTTTCATGGGACTTCTTGCCCCGCAACCGGAAGCTCTAAACGAAGTAAAGTCATGTTCTCCTTCTAAAGCCCGTGCGGCTAATTTCATTGCTTCTATATTTAGAGGACGCTCCAGGTACCACACTCTTCCAAAGTTTAAAGCAGATGGGAACTCTCTGTTTAGTATTGAGTAACGATAAACTTTCTTTATTGCAGAACCTCTGGCGTGAAAATTTGGCGGTACTTCACATACGCTTTTTATCGAAATATCGTTGGGTAAAGCTGAATTCAAAGCTTTTAGAAATTCAAATGGCGTCATTTTTGATTCAGTTTTGAAATGAGCCACTTGAGCTTCCGCATGGACTCCTGCATCAGTCCTTCCTGAACACATCAAGTTCGTTTTTTCTTTAACAATCCTTTCTAAAGCCTTTTCCACTTTTTCTTGGATCGAAATTCCATTGGGCTGTATCTGCCATCCGCAATAAGCGCGACCGTCATATTCTAAAATTATCTTTATTTTTCGCATAAATCTAAAACTTAATAATTTAAAGTCTATTTTCTAATTTCACCTAAAAATCCAAAAAAAAGGAAAAGTTAAACTCTTTAAAAACTGAAACATCAAAAAAATTCGTCAAACATACATTAATCGTTGAAAAGTATAAACTTATAGTTATAATCTAATATTCTTCTAGATATTCATTAGATTTCTTTTTAGTTAACGGCCCCTCCGCTTTAACAATGAAAAAAATTAGTAAACCAGATTTGGTTAAGCTACTCCATAAAATTTCTTTCTTTAAAGGTTTTACGGAAGCTGAAATCGATAAAATTGCCGATGTTGAGAGTTTCATTATTAATAAACAGGCAGGAAACCCCTTTTTAAAAGAGGGGCAAAAAGAAGACGCTCTTTATGTATTAATTAAAGGTTTGGTTTATGTTAATAAAAGTTTAAATCCCAACGCCAAATTGGCGATTTTAAAACCAGGTTCTGTTTTCGGCGATATTTCGTTTGTAAGCCAATTAAAACGCACAACTAATGTATTTGCCGAAATCCCATCTACAGCGCTAAAATTAAATACAGAACTAATAGCTCATTTAGGCGCTGAGATAGAAACCAAAATCAAAGACCAGTTTTTAAACATTCTTTTTCGCAGGTTAGAGAATCTTAATAAAACTTTTTTTAAGAAATTAAAAGTATAAAAACTAAAAATATATTTTCTACATAAGTAAAAGAGAAACAAAGTGACCACAAACTCAAATCCAAGTTCGTCAAAAACCCTGAATCAAGACGAGGTGATGAATCTCCTCTATAAAATTCCTTTTTTTAACGATTTCACCAACGAGGAAAAGCTACAAATCGCTAATATGGAATCGTTCATAAAGCGTTACGAAAACAGGAACTATATTATCGCTCAAGGAGATCAGGACAACTCTCTCTTTGTATTGCTGAAGGGAATAGTTTATATAACCAAAAATGGCAACCCTTACGTAAAAATTTCAAAATTGAAACCTGGCGCAATATTTGGAGAAATCTCTTTTCTTTCCGACGCTCCTAGAACAACGAATGTTGTGGCAGAAGATAATGTTGTCGCTCTTGAAATAAATCCTGGAACTATTCAGGAATTGGGGAGAGATTTGGAAGTAAAAATTCAAAAACAACTTATCAAAGTATTGATTAAACGTCTTGATCGTCTAAACAATGCTTTACCTAAAAATATCCGGATGATTCCGGAAGAAGATCGTTTTTTATAATTCATTCGCCTTAAATCGAATATGATAAAATAAATACTTAAAATCCCAAATCAGGAGTAATCCATGAAAACCTATAACGACTTGGCCGGAGATGGGGGTTCGAATTTTGTCGGACAAGTCACTTCACAATTAGAAAAACTAAGGACGCGATTAGATAAAATAAAACACAAAATTGCCCTCATGAGCGGTAAGGGCGGCGTCGGGAAAAGCTCCTTAACCGCTAATATAGCTGGATGCCTGGCTGAACGGGGATATAAAGTAGGAATTCTAGATATCGATCTAAATGGACCTAGTATTGGCAATCTTCTAGGCGTTCCCAACGATGTAAAACTCAATGTTGATAACGATGGAGTGCATGCTGGAGAAGGCGCAAAAGGGATTAAAATTATGTCTATGGATATGCTTTTGCCAACGCCAGATACTCCCGTAATGTGGACTCATAAAAGTGGAGAAACCGCCTCCTGGGTGAGTATGTTAGAAAACACAGCTATTCGGGAATTGATTGCAGATACTTATTGGGGAGAATTAGATTATTTACTATTGGATATGCCTCCCGGTAGCGACCGGATTGATAACATAAAAGAGCTTATTCCCGAGTTGGCTGGAGTGGTAGAAATTACTATTCCTTCAAGCATCTCTCAACATATTGTAGCTAAATCTATCACTAAAAATAATAAGGTTGGCGTTCCAATCATCGGATTGATCGAAAATATGGGCGGCTATTCATGCCCTAGTTGTAACGCTGATCATCCTTTATTCTCAGGACAAGACGTCGAAGAATTGTGTCGTCAAAAAGAAGTCGACTATTTAGGTAAAATTCCTTTCGACCCTAGAATTTCTGAAAAAACTGGAAATGGAACATTATTCTATTCAGAACATAAAGACTCTCCCGCCGCCAAAGCAATTGACGGAACAGCGGAAAAAATAATAAAATTTATAAAATCAAATTCCTAAGGAGCCGTAATGAAATTCCTTTGTATCCCTTGCGACGAGCAAATGGAGACCCAAACTGACGGTATTATGCCGTCGGACTCCAAAAACCTGGCGCTAAAATTTAAATGTAAAAAATGCGGACATAGCATCGCGATGTTGACCAATAAATTCGAAACCGAATTTGTGAGTAAAATTGGCGTCGAAATGGGCGGCGGTTCAGAAGAGGCGAAATCTCCTTTCAATATGGTAGGAAATACTCTGTCCCAAGCAAAAGAAATCTTGAACAAAGATAAACCTGCTGAAAAGCAAGAGCTTGTTTGGACAGACGAAGCTAAAGAGCGAATTCAACGAGTTCCTTTCTTTGTACGCAACATGGCTAAAAAAACTGTGATCAGTTACGCGCAAGAACACGGAGTGACCGTTATTGACGCAAAACTGATGGATGAAGTTCGAGAAAAAGTTGGTATGTAATTTTGTTATCTCTTCTTAAATTTTGAAACTTCTACGTTTTTTAATTTTAAGAGGCCTCTAATCATAAACATTTATACTTGTTTGCTATCGCCTAGTCCCTTGTTTTAAGGACTAGGCCTTTGGCAATTTTGATTTTTTAGAGATTCCTTTTAAAGAACGTAGAAGATTTTCAAAATCTCCCCCCTCCCCTCCTAGCTAATATTAGCAAGAAACTTATTTATCTAGACTTTTGTAAACTCTATAAAATTATTTGTTGAGCTTTATAGCCCTTAGCAAAACTAGCTAAGTTTGCACATGCTCCACTACAAACTCACCCGAAGAATAATGTTCCCTCGCCAAAATATCAAATTCTTTACGAACCATAACTAATTACCATTTGGGAAACAATCCCTAAAGCCCCCTCCAAAATCTTCCACATACAGAAAATTAATTTATCCCAAAACCAAATCTTTTGACTTCAAAACATTAAGGTAAAGATACTTTAAATTCACTTAACATTTCATACCTTTTACTTAAAACAATGCGGAAAAAACCCATGTTAATAGGGATGTTAAGCTAAAAACCATTCAAAAAAGCCTACTTTTAGACAATCCGAAAACATCTAAGCAAACCCGATTGAACATAAAGCTAATTTCGGATAAAATAGGTAAAATATGGTTTAACCATGAGGGTCTTCGGAAAAAAGGTAGAATGACGGAAAAACAGAAAATTTCAATGATTTATAAAAATTCACATGCGAAACCGATGTACCTGGTAATAATAATTTTGTTTTTTACCTGCACTGGAGTTACGGCAAAGCCCCAAACCTCACATTCCCCTGAACACTTCATTCAACGAGATATTCTAAAAATCGAAATAAAAAACTATTTGAACAAAATTCAGGGCGCCTATGACGAAATAGAAAAATATCAATCAGACGATAGGTTATCCAAAAAAAATAAAATCAGCCAAGAAGTCAAAGGGCTCCTTCGAACGGGCAGCTTCTATGTTTATCACCTCTGGGAGATGACGCAAGCCAAAGGCTGGTTGGACTCGCAGAGTTTGGAATACCTATCAAAAAATAAAAGTAATTATCTAAAAAAGGGTTTTGAGAATTTTCTTAAAAAACATGAAGAAATTAAAATTCTTTTATCAACTCTTTCAAAATCTATCGTCCGAAACTCAAACTCTAAGGATAAGGATGTCGAAAAATTAATCTCCCGGTTAAGAAGTTTTCACTCTTTAAAACTTTATTCATCCTTAAACAACAATTCTCTTGAGTTGCAAACAGTCAAAAACGATATTACAAGAGTAACCATCACTAACGTAAATCCACCTTATGAACCTATCGACCAAGTTTCATTTGGAGAAAGCTTTAGAGTGAAAGTTACTTTTAATAAAGATCCAGGTCTCGACTCCGAACCGATAACGATTCGTGTAAAACCGGGAAAACTAGAAATTCAAACAATCGCTCATAGAACAAAAGACCCATTAGTTTATTTATCAAAACCTCTACAAACAGTTCATAGATAAACAAAATATGAAAAAGTTGAAATTCACATGTTTTTTTTATCTTATCCTTAGCTTTACTTTACTTTGCTCTGATTCCCAAGCAGAGCAAACCCAGCAAATTCCAGTTAGCGAAGGCGATATAATTGAAGGACAAGCGCGCAATATAAAAGATATTGCCCACGTAAACCCAATTATTTCCGTAAATTTTATCGAAGCTTTAACTCCTTACCTTCCAATTCAAAAAGTCTTCATGCCCCAGACCTTCCGAATTCGGGTTATTTTTAAAAAGCCTCCTCAAGGACGAACTCAACCAATTTTTTTATCAAAAGTAAATCGCAAAACAGGAGAGGCCAAAGCCTTATTTGAAGTTAATTTAATTTCTGAGAAAGTTGGGCCGAAAGTTTTCGTTACAAATCTTATTGGAATAAAAGACGTAAATAGCAATTGGTCTCCCGCCGAGCCATACGCATTTCCACTTGTGTTCGCCTCCTCTAAAGATGTTTTACAGGCTGCGGTTGGAGACCAAAAAACTTTAGTAAAGACATCGGACGCGTGTAACTTTTTAAAAATGGGAATATCAGATATTGACGAAACCATCGGCCATCCAAATCAAAATTACAAGCCATGGATTGGAAAACTTGTGTGCGCTTTTATTACTTTCGACTTTAAAAACCAAAAGAACCAAACTAATTTTGTAAAAACCGTTTTAAACGCTCTATCAAGAAACTACCATGGCGAAGGTTGGACCCTAAAACCTGAAACTGACATTTCGAATATTTTGATTTTAAATTCCAACAAACAAAAATCAAATTTAAAAATAAAAAGAGCTAAGGCAGGAACACCTGAGGAAAATAACTTTAATCTACTACAATCAGACCCGGTGGTTATTGGCTTGGAAAGTTGTTTATTTGATAATTCTTCTAAAACAATAAACGAAAAATTAGTAAAAGCGGAAAAAGCTATTTTAACAATTTTCGGATTTAAAAAAGCTTCCGAAATGGGTATGAGTTTAAAAAAAACAAAAACTCAACCAGAGAATACAAAAAAGACTATAATAAGAAACATAAATGCATTTAGAAAAGAACACTTGCTCAAACTTAGCGACAATTTAATTTTGGCAAATGGAAAACACGACGACTTACTCAAATGGCTTAGCAAATTTCATATTACCTCTCCTATAAAAAAAACGATCGAATCAAACGCTAATATATTGCCTTGCTAAGACTTCATTTCTAAAAAATAATCTATACGTATTCCTAACTCTATACGATACAGTTTTCTAAAATTGATAGACTTTATTTCGATATTTATTTAAAAGAAAACTACCTCACCAGGGCATGAGTTTTTCCAATTTCATAACCTCGTTTTTCTCCTTAAAACCTTAATTTCCAAAACGTTGTATTAAAAGCAATACGTTATTCCCTCCATAAAGTCTTAAATACTTTACAAAGCAACGTTTTTTTAAAAGTTCTTTCCAAAATTCAAAATTGGCGACTGAAATCTCTAATCTAAAGTGCTATAGTTCAAAAAATTACATCTAATAAATCAACTATTGAATTTTCTTGGTTGTTGAAATGCATGGCGAAATAAGGAGGTTTTAATGGAACAGAAGCTTGCGACAGTTTCGCAGAGCGCAGATGTTTTATTCATGATGCTTGGAGCTGTAATGGTGTTCGCAATGCACGGCGGTTTTGCTTTTTTGGAAGTAGGATCGGTGCGTAAAAAAAATCAAGTCAACGCAATGGTAAAAATCTTAGTCGACTTTTCGGTATCGACTGTTATTTATTTTATCATTGGATATTACATAGCATATGAAACCGGCTTTTTTAAATCCGCAATCGACTTAACTAGCCCAGACCAGGGTTATGAGCTGGTCCATTTTTTCTTTTTACTGACATTTGCGGCTGCAATCCCCGCAATTATTTCTGGCGGCATTGCAGAACGAGCCAAATTTTGGCCTCAAGTCTTCGCGGCCGCTCTATTTGTAGCTTTCGTTTATCCATTATTTGAAGGAATGGTTTGGGGTAGCATCACCCTACTT
Source organism: Nitrospinales bacterium (assembly GCA_038154245.1). Taxonomy (GTDB): domain Bacteria; phylum Nitrospinota; class Nitrospinia; order Nitrospinales; family JAJDAT01; genus JAJDAT01. The sequence goes on from JAYOZP010000095.1 coordinate 10,121, forward strand.
GGCCAAGACGGTTCTTGGCTCGCTAACTTATCAGGCGGAGTCGCATTTCACGATTACGCAGGATCGGTTGTTGTTCATTCCATGGGAGGTTGGATCGCTCTAGTTGGAGTTATCATTTTAGGTCCTCGCATTGGAAGATGGAATACACAAGAAAAAAGTTGCCCTATTCCCGTTAGTAATATTCCTTTTTTAGCTTTAGGAAGCTGGATGCTTTGCATTGGCTGGTTTGGGTTTAATGTCATGTCAGCCGCTACTTTAGACGGGATTACCGGCCTCGTAGCCATAAATTCTTTATTTGCGATGGTTGGTGGCGTGATTTTTGCATTACTCATTTCAGATAACGATCCAGGCTTTATTCATAATGGAGCTTTGGCGGGTTTAGTGGCGATTTGTGCAGGTTCTGACAAAGTTCACCCTATTGGCGCTTTTTTTATTGGCGGAGTAGCCGCTATAATATTTGTTAAGGGTTTTACCTGGGAACAGGAAAAACTTAAAATTGACGATGTTTTAGGCGTCTGGCCTTTGCATGGAATATCTGGCACATGGGGTGGAATTGCTTGCGGAATTTTTGGCCAAGAAGCCTTTGGCGGTATGGGCGGCGTTAGCTTTTTAGCTCAATTTATAGGCTCTATTATCGCTATCGTTGTTGCTGTAGGGTTTGGTTTTGCAGTTTATAAGATATTAGATTCAACAATTGGGCTCCGCTTAACGGAAGAGGAAGAGTTTAAAGGATCTGATTTAACGATTCACAAGGTCGAATCTTATCCCGAAGACGCTACCACCAGGTTTTAGCGACGTGGCGGACCCTCCATCTTGGAGGATGGTCGATGGGAAAAGTGTGGGCGTTTTTTACTGTTTTAATTTTTTCAATATGGGCTCTAAACGTCGAAGCGGATATCACTCGTATTGATGAGTTAGAAAAAGCCATTGAACTTGATCCTAACGACTATGTTTCGCATTTCAGTCTTGGCAAAGCCTATCAAACGGTTGGGTTGTATGACGATGCGATCAAACAATTTCAAGAAGTATTACGTATAGAACCTATTTATCCTGCCGCTTTATTCGGCCTTGGTGGAAGTTACGGGGAATTAGGTCGTTTCGAAGAAGCCATAAAAGCCTATAAAGATGCGGTCAAAATGGACCCCATATACGGGGAAGCCCAATATGGCTTGGGATGGGCTTATCGCAAATTGGATAAATGCGATAAGGGCGTTCCTCATTTATTAGAAGCTGTTCGCATTTTACCTAGAATGGCTCCCGCCCATTTTACTTTAGCTGAATGTTACGCGCTACTAGAAGTCCATACCGAAGCTCAAGAAGAATTCAAAAAGGCAATTAAATATAATCCCGTCTATCCAGAAGCGCAATTAGGTCTTGGACTGAGCCATCAAGCTTTAGGACAAAATAATCAGGCTATTTTTCATTTCAAAAAAGCTTTAGACCTTAATCCAAATTTCGAAGAAGCTTTGACAGGCCTTGGTAATATCTATATTCAAATAGATCAACCTGAAAAAGCGTTAGACCCTCTTAAAAATGCCGTTTTTATAAATCCTAAAAACGCGGAAGCTCAAGACTATCTTGGAACCGCTTTTTCAAAGGTTGGACAACACGAAAATGCAGTAGGTCCATTTAAAGAACTGATTACTTTAACTCCACTTTCGCATTTACCCTATTTTAAACTAGGTAAAGAATATGCGGCCCAGGGAGTTTTAGATAAAGCAATTGAGAACAACAACGACGCTATCCGGTTAAAAAAAGACTTTATGCCCGGATACAATCAATTGGGACTTTACTACGAACGCTTAAAAGATTTCCCTAAAGCTATAGAACAATACCAAAAAATTGTTGAACTTGACCCCGAAAACTTTGAACCTCATTTTCGAATTGGCGAAAGTTACCGCGAATTAGGTAATTATGAATCGGCTCTTGAAGCTTATCGGGAGTCTTCTCGTTTAAATCCTAATCACGTTGATTCTGTGTCCAGTTTAGGTTGGATCTATAACGCTACCAAACGTTATCAAGAAGCTTCTGAGGTATATCGTCAAGCAATCGACATTGATCCCGATTTTACGCTCGCCTATTACAATCTTGGAGTGACGCTTGGGGAGTTAGGAAAAAACGAAGAATCAGTCCCTCCTCTGCGAGAAGCCATTAAACTAAATCCCAAATTTACTCCAGCATACTATCAATTAGGAATTACACTGCTTAGGCTAGACCGTTTTGAAGAAGCTCTTTCTCCGCTAAAAAAAGCGGCAAAGGTGAATCCAGATAACCACTTAGCTCAATTTGGACTTGGAAGAATTTATAGCGTAAGGCGAATTTATCCTAAAGCCATTGAACACTTAAAAAAAGCGATTATTTTAAATCCTGATTTTGCTCCATCCTATCAAATGCTAGGCTCAGATTATTTGCAATTGGGCAGATATGAAGACGCTAAGGCTCCGTTAGAAAAAGCCATCGATTTAAACCCAGGTTTTGGGGAAGCTCTCAACGATCTGGCAATGGTTTACTGGAACCTGGATCGTCTAAATGACGCAAAAGAAATTTTAATGCGGGCCATTAAGGCCAATCCAAACTCTGCGACCGCGTTCAACAATTTAGGTCGACTAAATACTCTAATGGGCTCATATGCCGAAGCTATTGATAACTTTAAACAAGCTCAAAAAAACGATCCGAACCTCATCCCCTCATATTATAATTTGGGATTGGTGTACGAAATCTTAGGGCGTTTTAACAATGCCATAAAAGAATACCAAAAAGGAGCTATTGTAGCCCCAGACAACCCTGAAATATTAATAAGTCTGGCTTGGGCTTATGGAGAAACAAAACGATTTCGGGAAGCTATACAACCTTTAGAACGAGCTATAAAACTATCTCCAAAGAATCCTGACGCTCATTACAGCCTTGGATGGACTCTTGGCGAACTTCATCGTTACCAAGATTCTATTCAACCTTTACAAGAAGCATTGCGCCTTAACCCAAATCATTCAGCCGCTCAGGAACGTTTAGAAATGGCTTTTAACCGAATGCGCAAAAATACCTCCGACCAAAATAAAAAGCTCTTTTTGCACTCAAGCGCCAAATAATACGAATCATTTAATTAATCCTTCTGCTCCACCTTTTTAGGCTTTTTTTTAGAAAACCAAGAAAAAGACTAAGAATAAATAATATAAAGCCTTTCAGATTGCTGATTTTTTTGTTTTTAGTAGATTATTGCCCCATTAGAGCAAAACTGGCTGGAACTTCAGACACACTTCCTAACCAAAAAACTTGCTCAGATCTCGAAAACCCAACCAAAACCTCATAAACATATGTTTTTAAATACTTTAACTCGCACCTATTTAAAAGGAATGAAGAAATAACACATTTAATAAAAATTGTTTACTTCATTTTCTAATCTCGAATACCACTTTTTTTTGATTATTTTACTCAGATAATTCTCGCGCTTTAGCTAAAACTATTCATCTTAATAAGCAAACTTAATCCTTAATAGGACCGTTTCACAGATATAATTAAAGTAGTATTGAATAAAGGTGTTGACAGTCATATAAGGCACTTTTATACTTCCCTTTTCACTAATCCGGTGGAAAGAAAACGACAAATATGAACTCATATAATGGATCGCTTTAAAACAAATCCATATGAGTTCATCTGGTTAATTCATTGAGCGATTGTTATGACAACTACCGAAACCGAAGTTAAAGAAGAAACTCCTCCTGAAGAAGAGGAATTTGATTATAGTAAGGTTGAAGAAATAATCGATAGTTTACCTCAAAAGTCGCGTAGACACTTGATTCCAGTTTTACAACGCATTCAAGGCGCCTACCGATTTCTTCCAGAAGAAGCATTGGAAGTATTAATGGAAGAACTTAGAATAAGCCGAGCGGAGATTTATGGGGTAATTTCTTTTTATCCCGGCTTAATGATTACAGAACCTGGTAAATATATTTTAAAGGTTTGTATTGGCACTGCTTGCTTTGTAAAGGGATGCGAAATCATTTGTAATAAAGTGAATGAAAAGTACCATATAAAAGTTGGCGAAACTGACGAGAATAAATTATTCACTTTGCAGACGGCATCTTGTATGGGCAACTGTGGCGCCGCTCCAATTTTGGTAGTTGGAGACGATTTTTATGGAAACTTAGATCCGGAAGAAACGCTTTCAACGCTCGGATCTTATGAAGATAAAGAATAAGCTTAGGATAAATTTTAAGACATGAGTATCGTTGCTAAAAAAATCTGTAATTTCAAAATAAACGACCAGGAAGTTACCGCGCCAGAAGGCATGCCAATATTGGACGCTGCGCAAAGAAATGGCTTTTCAATCACTAACCTTTGCTTCAACCGAAAGCTAAAGCCTTTTGCGGCTTGTAGAACCTGTATGGTTGAAGTGAAAGACGACGGCAAAAAAGAATTAGTTTATTCTTGTACCCATCCCGTTTCGGAAGGAATAGAAGTTCAAATAAACACGCAAGAAACAGATCGATACAATAATGCATGTCTTGAGTTGCTGCTTGTTGAACACCCATTAGACTGTCCCATCTGCGACAAATCAGGAATTTGCCCACTTCAAGATAACACCGAAGCAATGGGTATTTATGATGGTCGATTTGAAATTAAACGTAGAAACGAGCCCAGCATTAAAACCAACCCTATCATTGAGTTTTATCTAAATCGTTGCATCATGTGCGGGATGTGCGTTCGAGTATGCGACGAAACTCAAGGAGTTCAAGCTTTAGATTTTCATCGAAGAGGGTACGGAGTCGTCATTGGAACTGCAAATGAAGAACCTTTAGATTGCGAATTCTGCGGCCAATGTATAACGGTTTGCCCTACTGGAGCTCTTAACGATCTCACTTCTCAAGCAAGGGGGTTAGCGGCGTTATTCAAAAATACCTATTCAACCTGTAATTATTGTTCGTGGGGTTGCACCGTTAAGTTAGAAACAAAAAGTGGACAACTCATCCGTATTGAAGCAGACGAAACATTAGGTCTTGGCATTAACGACGGCAATTTATGCGCTAAAGGTCGTTTTGGTCATGGCTTTGTTCAATCTGAAAAACGATTGAAAGTTCCAATGGCAAATGTAGGCGGTAGTTTTCAAGAAATAACTTGGTCGGAAGCCATTCAAACAATAGCGGAAAGATTACAATCAACAGTTAACCGTAACGGTCCAGCGGGAGTCGCTGGAATCGCTTCAGAAAAAATGACCAATGAAGAGGCCTACCTTTTCCAAAAATTATTCCGAAAAAGTCTTGGGTCCAACCAAGTAACAAACTTACAAAATATTAGAGCTCCATATGTAAATGAATTCATGCAAAAGTGTTTTGACAATGGTATTGAGTCCAAACCCGTTACAGAATTAGAGAACTCCGACGTCGTATTAATATTTAATTCAGACCTTCCTTCTGAATACCCAGTAGGCGGCAATTCAGTTCGTAAAGGAGTTATATTCACCGGTACCGATATCATTCTTGCTAACCCAAGAAAAGTTATTTTCAAAAGCGAAGCGCAAAACCAAATTGAACTTACTTTCTCAGTAGGTTCGGATATGGCTTTAGCTAATAGCTTATCTAAGATAATTATTGATAAGAAACTAGTCGATTTAAATAAAGCCCAAAAGGCCGTTCCAAATTATGGCGACTGGGTTAAATCCTTAGATTCTTATTCATCCGATCAAGCGCAAAGACTCACTGGACTTAGCGACGATCAGTTGACTAAAGCTGCGGAATGTTTTGCTAAACCAGCCGACCGGTATGTCTTAGTCGGAAACGATATCCTAGAGAACGCCCAAGGGGAAAGCGCATTAAATGCTCTGTTGAACTTATGTATTTTGGTTCATTCAGGTGGCGAAGGTAGCGTAAGCGTTTATCCACCGAGAGAGCATTGTAATTCTCAAGGAGTGAACGATATGGGTGTAACCCCTCAGTACTTGCCTGGTTACAAAAAGATCGATAAAAACTCATCGGCAGCCTTGGCAAAAGCCTGGGGAATAGAAAAACTAGATCTCGATCAGGCAAATCACGCCGAATCTCTTTTTGAAAACTGTATAAGCGGCGATATAAAAGCTCTCTTTATCTCTGGCGAAGACCCGCTCACTTCTTACTATAAAGGAAGCCTTGTAAAAGACGCATTAAAGACGGTACCGTTTTTAATTGTCCAAGATTCCTTTATGAGCCCTACAGCGGAAATGGCAGATATCATTCTCCCTTCTTGTTCTTTTGCAGAAAAAGACGGCACATTCACCAATATGACTCGCCACATTCAACCAATTAGAGAAGCCGTTTTACCAGAAGGAAGCGCGCGACCAGAGTTCGATGTTTTACAGGAATTGGCCGAAGCCTTAGGTAAACCATTTAATGCGGGGTCTATTGAAGAAGTACAAAAAGAAATTGAAGACGTTGTTCCAGAATATAAAGGCGCATTTAAAGGGAAAGGTTCTCCACAATGGAAGCCTTCACAAACTGGTTCAAACCCCGGGTTTGCTATTAGCGAAGATTATAAAGAACCTAAAGAACAAAAAGGTTTCCCATTCCGGCTAATAACAAACAATCACATGTTCCACATTGGCAACTATACCCAACACTGCGACGCTTTAAATACTGTCAGCGGCGAACAATCGGTTCAAATTAATAGGAAAGACGCTCAAACCCAAAAAATTGCAACTGGCGACAAAGTAAAAGTTGAATCAAAAAATCATTCAACGGTTTTAACGGCCGAAGTGAATGGAGTCTCGGCTCCAGGAACGGTTTATATTGCAAAAAACTGGGTTGAGCATTCTATCAATCTTTTCCGGAACGGAGAAGAAGGATACGTTCCAGTAAAAATTTCAAAAGCAGAATAACCGCGCAGACTCGCGATTATTAAATTTTTAACGTAAGGATTACTTAAGGCAGCTTTTTGGTATATCAGTAAGAGCTAATCAACCTGCTTTCAAAGTTTCCCTCAAAATAGTTTTGAATTATGTCCGATCTTAAAGAAAGTTTACATACTGAACACTTGGTTCTTAATATGGGTCCATCCCATCCGGCTACTCACGGGACCGTAAAATTTACGATGACTTTAGACGGAGAAACTATCGTCGACAGTTATATGGAAATTGGTTATCTACACCGCGGATTTGAAAAAATGTGCGAAAGCGTAACCTATACAAATGTGTTCCCTTATACAGATCGGCTTAATTACTGCTCCGCCATAATGAACAATATCGGCTATGCCTTGGCTGTTGAAAAGCTCCTAGGAATTGAATGCACAGACCGATGTAATTATATTCGCGTTGTAGTCAATGAGCTTTCAAGGATTTCCGATCATTACACCAATATTGCGGCGGCGGCCCTAGAATTAGGAGCCTTAACCGCATTTATCTATTTTGTTGAGGCTCGTGAAATTGTTTGGGATATATTGGAGAAAGTTTGTGGAGCCAGGTTAACCTCCAATTACATCCGTATCGGCGGATTAATGTGCGATTTTCCCGAAGATTTAGACGATGACTTACAAGCGATCTACCCCAAATTAGACGACCTCTTTGACGATGTAGACAAACTATTAACTAAAAATAGAATTTTCTTAGACCGGATGAGAGACACTGGCATCATTTCTAAAGAAGACGCCATTTCATTTGGTTTCACTGGGCCTTGTCTAAGAGCTTGCGGCGTTGATTACGATGTTCGTAAACAACATCCATATCTTTGCTACGATAAACTTGATTTTGACATTCCTTTAGGAACCACTGGCGACAACTTTGATCGGTATTTGGTTCGAATGGAAGAAATCAAGCAAAGCCTAAAAATGATTAAGCAAGCCATGAAGGATATGCCCGACGGGCCAGTGCAAGTTGACAATCCATTTTTGCGTCCTCCATCAAAGGTCGATGTTTATTCAAAAATGGAAGAGATGATCGCTCACTTCAAATTGATTATCGACGGCGTTAAACCCCCAGTCGGAGAAGTCTATTTTCCTTCCGAAGCCGCCAATGGGGAATTAGGTTTTTATTTAGTAAGCGATGGCAGCGGCAAGCCTTATAAATGCCGTGTACGACCTCCTTGCTTTTCTTTGACCTCGGCAATGGACCATATTATTAAAGGTCAAATGCTTGCCGACGTAATTCCTACTTTCGATATGATCAATATGATTGGAGGAGAATGCGATAGGTAATTTGCATTTTCTTCCACAGTTTGATTATTTTCACCTAGACGCCTTTCTAGTTCTTTGACGTCGGTCCTTTCAAAAACAGCTTCGTCGCTCCAAACTAATCCAATAAGTCATTTTTTGACTTTTAATC
>JAYOZP010000096.1:0-8838 GCA_038154245.1 Nitrospinales bacterium
TCAGCTTACCTCTTAAATCGAAACCCAAAGTTGCACTTACAACTTGAATCCGCCACGTTTTTACCGTTAACTTTTTGGTAAAAAGGTTGTGAGGGTTCTCCATATTTTAATCGGGTTATTTCCTTTAAAGTATTTTGTGTTGTCCTTTGTAAATCGTTCCTAAAAACTCCTAATATAACTAAATCGCATTCGACTAACTTTAAAATAGTTTTTATTAGGTCATGTTCTTGATCTAATGAATACCCTGGTATCCCAAAGTTTAAAACCTCAATGTTTTTTTTAGGAAAATTGATTTTAAAAAGTTCTTCTAAGACATTTGAATATCTATGGTCGTCGTCAATTCCAACTCCGAATGTCAAGCTATCTCCAAAAATTAAAATTCGAAAAGTTTCACTTTTTTTCCGATGAGAAAACCTTTTTTCTCTGAACCCTAAATGGTTGGTAGTGAAAGAATGGCCGAAAGTTCGAAATTTACCATGATGAGGGGGTACAAAATAAGGGGGGAGTACGTAAAGAATACTATTTTTTATATGGTTATGGGAGTGAGATTTATATTCAGTTAATATTGGAGGTGGAGAAGGGGACGGAGTCGACTGTTTTTCCACTAGAAAAAGAATCGGTTCAAACAATCCAATTGAAAACAGGAGAGCGGAAGAAAATAAAAAAAATTTACTTGTTAGTTTTTTAGGAGATTTAAATTTGTACGAATAAAAAGAAAAAAATAAAAGTAAAAAACCGAGAAACTCAAAAATAATAAAGTAAATAAAACTATTTGAAGGCATTATTTAATCTTAAAAACCGGTTTGCTTCTAAGAAAGAATTGATTTTTAAGTCGTCGGGATTAAATACTTGGCGGTTTTAATCGAGTCTGCATTATTTTTGATAAAAACGAACGCCAGATTTTTATTAAGGCTTTTGAGGAGGTTCGTTTTTAATAATCGTTAAAATGTTATTCAAAACGTTTTTTAATTCGTTACGAGGAACAACATGATCTATCAGTCCATGTTCTAGACAAAACTCCGCGGTTTGAAATCCTTCTGGAAGTTTTTGTTGAATTGTTTGCTCAATTACCCTCGCGCCTGCAAAACCTAATACCGCCCCTGGCTCTGCAATAATAATATCTCCTAACATTGCAAAACTTGCGGATACCCCGCCCATTGTAGGGTCTGTTAATATAGAAATGTAAGGTACGCCTGTTTCTGAAAGACTTTTTAAAGCCGCCGAGGTTTTAGCCATTTGCATTAAAGATAAAATTCCTTCTTGCATTCTGGCGCCACCTGAGCAAGAAACAATGATAAGTGGAGTTTTGTTGTCTCGCGCTCGATCAATACTACGAGTGAGCTTTTCTCCAACAACCGAACCCATACTTCCTCCCATAAAGTTGAAATCAAAAACTGCCAATTCAACTTCATGAGTTTCGAGTTTTCCGGAACCGGTAACAATGGCGTCAGATCCATATGATTTTTTTAAAGATGACTTGACTCGATCTTTATATTTTTTTTTGTCCTTAAATTTAATTGGGTCGACCGGAGCCAAATCTGCGTCAAATTCTTCAAAACTGTCTGGTTCTAAAAGCAAAGCTAATCTCTCATGCGCAGTTAACCGGCAATGGTACTGACACTGAGGGCATATATTTAAGTTGTTCCCAAGCTCCGAAGCTAGATTGTTTTGTTTACATTTTGGACATTCAATCCAGGAATCCTCGGGTTTTGGGACTTTCTTACCAAATTTTAATTTATCCAATAACCAAGACATAGGAACCGTTTCAACTTAATTAATAGTTAAAAAAATATTTAATGCAGTAAGTGAAAAAATAAAAGATTGGATTGTTCAAAAAGAATTTAAGATTTTTCCTTTTGCTCAAGAGGTTTGTCTTCTTTCTGAGTCACCCAATAGTTTTTAGCTAATTTATATAGATAGTTTAAAGGACCCAATAAAGCATAAGAAAAACTTACGGCAAACAGGGCGAATATAGGAATGGTCGCGAATATATATAACACTAAAACGATAAAAAGAAAGCGTGCAAAAGGCACTCGCTTTTTGAAGCCAACTTTTTTAAACGATGGATATTCTAAATTACTCACCATCAAAAAGGCGAGCATGTAAAAGAATGCCACTAAAATAAACGGGTGAAGCGAATCAAAAATACCGTCTTCAGAGAAAATAACGATAGTGGCGATTACGGCAGCAGCGCCCGGAGTGGGTAATCCCAAAAAATGTTGACTCCGCTGGTCGTCTGGCATGGCATTGAATCGAGCCAACCGAAGAGCTCCACACAACAAGAACAAAAAGGCGGCCATCCAGCCAATACGCCCAAACGGCTTCAGCTTCCAAACGTAAATAAGAAAAGCAGGGGCGATTCCAAACGAAATTATGTCTGCCAAGGAATCGTAATGCATTCCAAATTCGCTCGTCGTGTTTGTCAATCGCGCGATTCTACCGTCCAGAGCGTCAAAGATGATAGCTATTACGATAGCCCACGCCGCTACGTAGAACTTTTGGTCGAGTACTGCGATGAAAGCATAAAAACCGCAAAAAATATTGCCAGTCGTAAAAAGGCTAGGCAGTAAATTAATTCCGCGTTTAAGTTTCATTTATTCGCTTTCCGGTAAAAAACCGATAATGGAAGAACCGCCTGCGACTTTGTCGCCAATCTCAACGCTCAACTTAGAATCGGTTGGAACAAAAATATCGACCCTGGATCCAAATCGGATTAATCCAAACCGTTGACCTAGTTCAAATCCATCGCCTTCTTTAGCGTAACATATGATTCGTCTGGCGATAAGCCCTGCGATTTGTTTAACCACAACTTTAGTATTGCCATCTTTAAATAAAATGGCAGTTTGTTCGTTATCCAATGATGCCTTATGGTTAAAAGCGGCTAAAAATTTTCCAGGAATATAGCGGTACTTATCCACAACGCCCGCTATAGGAACACGATTTACGTGAACGTTAAAGACATTTAAGAAAACGCTGATTCGGGTAAAAGTTTCTCCTAAAAAAGGGTCTTTCTCCTCGACAATTTCAACTATCTTACCGTCTGCAGGAGAAATAATCGCGTTTTTATCCTGAGGAATTGTTCTCTCAGGGTCCCTGAAAAAATAAGAGACGAACAAAAAGAAGCCCGTAGCGAAAAAACAGGCAATATACCAAGAAAGGAACCAACAAAGGAGGCTTAGTAACGCCAAAGGTACAATAAAAATGTACCCCTCCTTAGCGAAGGGTATTCTCATGAGATTTCCGAAAGAACGACCCCGTCTTAGTCGACGGGGTATTCTAATAAAGTGTTATATTTTACGTAAGCGGCAAATCGCAGAACGTTTAATCCAATTTAAAGACTAAGGTTTGTCCAGTTTAGAACCTACGAAAGGCATCATAGAGCGTAACTTTTCGCCAACGCCTTCAATCATATGCTCGGAATCTCGTCTCAATCGCGCGTTAAAGACCGGGCGATTAGCTTGATTTTCCAAAATGAATTCTCTAGCAAAAACCCCGGTTTGAATTTCTGAAAGAACTTTTTTCATTTCAGCGCGAGTTTCATCGGTGATTATTCGAGGTCCACGAGTCACGTCTCCGTATGCGGCAGTTGTGCTTATGGAATAGCGCATATTCCCAATACCGCCTTCATAAATGAGATCGACGATGAGTTTTAATTCATGCAGACACTCAAAATAGGCCAAGTCAGGATCGTATCCAGCTTCAACCAAAGTGTCGAATCCCGCTCGAATCAACTCGGTAACGCCACCGCAAAGAACAACTTGCTCGCCAAATAGGTCGGTTTCGGTTTCTTCTCGAAAACTGGTTTCAATAACGCCAGCTCGTGTTCCGCCAATCGCTTTAGCGTATGCAAGAGCCACTTCTTTTGCTTTACCCGTAACATCCTGGTAAACAGCCATCAAACAAGGAACGCCGGCTCCGGCGGAATAGGTCCTTCGAACTAAATGCCCAGGGCCTTTAGGAGCCACCATAAAAACGTCAACATTATCCGTAGGAACTACTTGGTCAAAATGGATATTAAAACCATGACCGAAAGCGATCGCGTTACCGTCTTCTAAGTGAGGCTTAATTTCAGATTCGTAAAGGGCGCGTTGTTTATCGTCTGGAACCAAGATCATGATGATGTCGGCTTTTTTTGCAGCTTCCGCCACGGTCAATACTTCTAAACCGTCTTTTTCAGCGCGAGCCCAGAAAGCGCTTTCTTTTCTCAATCCAACACAAACTTTAATTCCACTGTCGTGCATGTTGCGAGCGTGCGCATGACCTTGACTACCATAGCCGACAACCGCTACGGTTTTATCTTTTATATGACTGATATCGGCGTCGTCTTCGTAATAAATATTTCCCACCCTTAAATTCTCCTTAATAATTTAACGTATAGAACGTTGCTAAAAATTGTGTTTAAGAAAGCCTTATTATTGGCTTTTTAATTTAAAATTGGTTCTTTTTGGATAACTTATTAAGCTTCTTTGGAAAGTCTGCTCAAAGCAATTTTACCCGAACGAACCATTTCTTTAATCCCAAAAGGGCGTAAGAGTTCAATAAATCCGTTTAGCTTATTTTCGCCGCCCGTAATTTCGATAGTGTATGTGCTGGAGTTGACGTCGATAACTTTAGCTCGAAATAAAGAAACTACCCGCAAAATTTCTTCTTTAGTTGTTGGTTTCGCGTTCATTTTAATGAGAACCAACTCGCGATCAAGGAAGTTCTCTTCCGTTAGGTCGATAACTTTTATAACGTCTACCAATTTATTCAATTGTTTGGAAATTTGTTCAATTTTTTTATCGTCGCCAATGGTGACCAAAGTCATATTAGAGACTTCAGGATCGCTAGTTGCAGCGACGTTTAAACTTTCAATATTAAAACCGCGACCGCTAAATAATCCAGCAATTCGGGCCAATACGCCAAACCGATTGGCTACAAGAACAGAAATAGTGTGCTGCATTGAAATGAAACGCTTAAGAATTAGGTGTTAATAAACAATGAGATCGAAAAAAGTGTGTGATTTCATTTAAACGGTATATCCTATCAAACCCACTGCCATTTTTCCATAAAAACCCTTGTTTTTTTAATTATTAAACCATTCGGAAATGCTTTGGGAGTAATGGTGGGTTTAGATGTTTTTTTTGCTGAGTTTTTTAACACTTCTTAAACTATTTTCTTTAATTTAAACATTCTTAGCACAGCGGAAGCCGGTGTCCCAGGTGAGAATTTTAGGTGGGGCGAAGTTGCGGTGAGCTAACATTGCGAACTCTTTCATAAATCCGTGGTCGCGTTTGAAAAAAGAAGCGCCGCGTATCACTTTCAAACCTCTATGAAAGTTATCGTCCTTAAACTTTGAGTTTGGATAGGGAATATACTCGCTGGCGGTCCATTCCGAAACGTTTCCAGTCAAATCATAAACGCCATACGGACTCTTGTCTTTTGGAAAGGAACCTACGGGCATAACTTTTTTCCCTAAGTTGGCGTCTTTACGGTCCTTAAAATCGTTTCCCCAAACAAACATACGGTCGTCGGTTCCTCGCGCCGCTTTTTCCCATTCGAACTCCGTTGGCAGTCTTTTACCAATCCACATGCAATAGGCGTCGGCTTCGTACCAAGAAACGGCGCGTATCGGTTCGTTGGGTTTCCCTGTTTTATACGCCGCTTTGGATTTAAATTTCAAAAATTGATCGTAAGTAACTTCAAATTTATCGATATAAAACGCTTTCAGCTTGTATTTTTGCAAAGGTTGAGCGTTGAGATGTGCTGTTCTATCCACAACAACGGCTGGTAAATCGCCGGATGGATCAAAGCCAAGAGTAAATTCTCCCGCTGGAATGAGAACCATGTCTTTTGGTGGGCCGCTTTGAGAACAGGCTAAACAAAGAATAATCAGCCAGCAAGCGAGTAAAACCCGTTTCAAGGGGTTTGAACCTGCGCGGTTACGGTTTCCGCTTTTACAACGACGGGTTTAGGCTTTGGAAAGAAACGGTCTCCATTGGGCTGGAGGACATATTCTAAAGTGAGGCAAGCCGCTTCGTTTCGGTCGCAAAAAGAGGTTGCGCATTCGCTTTCCGCTTTTTGGCAATAGTAATTGAGGATTTTCATTTTCAAATATTTGCCTTCGGATGTTCGGATAGCGTAAACGAATTTTTGAGATTCTATATTGTGCGTTCGGGTGCGGTAGTTATACCAATTAGAAATAGACTGATTTAAAATTTTGCCCCATTTTCTTTTGTCCTGTACGTAGCCGGATTCAGGCGCTTCCGCAATTGTATTGAAATCTACTTGGCCAAGATTGATCACTCCTACTTGTCCCGATGGATTGGTATCTCCACTATTGGTTATAATTTTTGTTCTCTGGAACCCCAAATCCCATTTCAATTGTTTAAGTTTCTCTTTTTCTGTATCAGGGTCGGAAATTGTATGGGTTTTACCAGAAGCAAAATCTAGCAGAGTCCAGGCTTCTTTGGATGTTGCATCCACTTTTATAAGAGGATTGGAGGTGACAACCTTTTTCTTTTTTTTGGGGGGAAGAGCGACGTTCTCAAAATCGGATATGTTATCCGCCATATAGACTATTGTGTTTTGGAACATCAGTGTTCCAACAATTAAAACAACAAACGCAATGACGGTATTTTTCATCAAGAAACCTTAATTAAAACAAACTTTTTCGCTTACGCTCACCAAAAAACTAAAAGAATAAACTCTTTTGTTAAAAAATTCGATGAAAGGATTTTTTGGGGAATCAATTTCTATACAAATAGTATATAGACTTTGAAGAGCGAAAGGAAAGCGCTTATATTTTTCTTTTTAGTTTAATTGTTTCTCCATCTCCCTCATTTGAGGCAGATTTTTTCTTCTTACCAGGAGCGCCGTCCTTTTTCTTTTTGACTTTAACTCCTGTTTTTTTCTTTTTCAGCTTTACGCCGCCTTTTTTGTAGATATCGGTGCCCTTAAGGTCTGCGCCGCTAAAGTCGGCTCCTTTTGTATTGGCTTTTTTAAACTTTGCTCCTTTTAATTTCGTATTACTAAAAATGGCCATACTAAGGTCTGCGCCTGTGAAATCAATCCCGCGAATATCGGCGTCGGTAAAGTCTGCGCCGCTAAAGTCGGCTCCTTTTGTATTGGCTTTTTTAAACTTTGCTCCTTTTAATTTCGTATTACTAAAAATGGCCATACTAAGGTCTGCGCCTGTGAAATCAATCCCGCGAATATCGGCGTCGGTAAAGTCTGCGCCGTTGAAATCGCCATCTTTAAAGCAGGCTTTAAAAATAGGAGGGAACCTTTTGGTGGTAAAGCATAAACCGCTTATTTTTGCGCCCGAGAAGTTGGCGCCCACCAAATTTGCGCCTTGTAAGTTTGTTCCGCAAAGATTTGCTTTCTGAAGATCCGCACCGCTCATATTAACGCCTTTTAAAATAGCTCCTTTCAAATTGACTTTTTCGAAACTACATATTGTCAAGTTTGCTTGTTTAAAATCAACGAAAGATAAATCTTGCCCGGAGAAGTCGATCCCCGTTATGTTGAGCTCTTCGGTGGAGCTATTCAACATTTTTATCAATTCTTTTCGGGTCATCCTTGCCATTTGCGAAAATCCATTTTATTAATATAGATGTTATTGATTATGAGGTTAGGAATCAGTTAGATTAAGTTTAAGCTTATCATTTGCTGAAAATCTAAGGTATAATAATAAGATTTTTTAAATCAATCAATTATAACTTTAAAATGTTAGTTGAACAGGAATTTCAATTCAAAAAAGCTCAAGTCGAAAGGTTTTTAGACGCGGAATTTGAGAAATGGTTCCCCAGCGATGCCAAGATTTCGCTCCGTCAAAGACAAAAGTTCATTGAGCACTGTCGAAATAAAATAAAAAGCCAATTTGGCTCCGATATTCTATGCACTTTAAAGTTTACAAAACAGGGCTTTGTCTATTTTGTCTTACCCCCAAAGGTCGAGTCTACGGAAAAAGGTCGTGTTTTTCAATCATTTTCATACCCTCACGTTTTTTATACAACCCACTGTTTAGACCGGTTTAACCAAAGAATGGAAGTCGAAGAGAATGGGATAGTATTTTTAGATTCTCTTTTAAATGAAGCAATGGTCACCTATGGCGACAACGATGGATATTTGGTATGCTCTGAGGGCGTTTTTGCCTTTGAAGAAGAAAAAGACCGGTGGATTATTAAAACGTTTATAGGCTATGATTTGTTGAATGAAGATCAAAGGAAAAGGTTTTTTAGTTTAAACGGTATTTCTTTCTTACCTGGGGACATGATATCCGGACAAGGATTAGATAGCGATTTTTTGATTTCTGACGAACTTGAGAGCATTCCTGAGGATCATAAATCATAAATCTTTAGAAACTTAAATTTCTAAAAAAAGCTTTAATACGTCTTCTTAGCTCATCCACGCACGTTTTCCTTTCATATTTCGATTTACCTAGAGTTCTAACCCCTCGATGATTCAAATTTTTAATTTATATAAGACTTATAAAGGAAATACTCAGGCTTTAATTGATATTTCTTTAGAAATTAAGTCCGGGGAGTTTGTTTTCCTTACAGGCCAGAGTGGGGCTGGTAAATCGACGCTATTAAAAATTTTATACAGTTGGGAAGATTTTGACAAAGGTCAAATCCTTATAAATGGAATAAATATCGGCAAAATTCGAGAAGACAATCTATATACTTTAAGAAGAAAAATTGGCGTGGTTTTTCAAGATTACAGATTGCTGCCTCGGAAAACAGTTTTTGAGAACATTTCTTTTGCCCAAGAGGCGGTTGAGGCGCAAACCGATAGGATTCGTTTTAAAACCTGGGAAGCTTTGAAAAAGGTTGGTTTGACGCAAAAGAAAGATTC
>JAYOZP010000096.1:8848-17984 GCA_038154245.1 Nitrospinales bacterium
TTAGCTGGCGGAGAGCAACAAAGGGTTGCTATTGCCAGAGCGTTAGTAAACTCTCCTGAAATTCTTTTAGCGGACGAACCTACCGGTAACTTAGATCCAGAAATCGCCCTCGAAATTCTAAAACTCTTTGAACATGCAAACAGTCAAGGCGTTACCGTTATTTTTGCCACACACAGCGCGGAGATGTTAAAGGCGAGAAACTACCGCGTTATTAATCTCAGCAAAGGCCGATTAATTTCTTCAAAGTAAATTAGATGAAACTTTTAAATAGAGCCTTCAGAATTGCGTTTTCAAATATCAAATCAAGCGTTGATGTTTGCGCGGTTTCTGTAATTACTATCATGGTGGCATTTTCTATTTTGGAGTTATTTCTTTTAGTTTTCGCCAATCTTAATTCGCTCGTTGAAACTTGGAACAGCCAAGTTCAATTAATTGTTTACTTAGACGATTCTGTTTCCAAAAAAGATCAAAGCAAGTTAGAAAATTTAATCGCAAATAATAAAAACATCCTGGCGTCTTCTTTTGTAACTAAAGGGCAGGCTTGGGAAGATTTTAAAAAAACGTTTTCGGATAAAGCCGCCGTCTTGAATAGCCTGGGTTTTAATCCATTACCCGCTTCGTTACGCCTTCAATTTAATTACTCATCAGATAGGTTGGACGCCATTCGAGAATTTGCGAAAACCCTGGAAGCCCAGAAGGGAGTGGAGTCTGTCGAATATGGTGAAAATTGGATATTAAAATTTGAAACGTTTTTAGCTTTTTTGCGGTTATTTCTATTGGCCGTAGGAGGTTTATTGATTGTAGGGCTGATTCTAATTATTTCAAATACTATCAAGTTGTCTATATATTCACGCAAAGAAGAAATTCAACTGATGGCTTTGTTAGGAGCGCGTCCCAATTTTATTAAGTGGCCTTTTTTGATGGAAGGAATGTTGCAGGCATTGGTTGGAGCTCTTTTATCTTTGGGCGTGATAAAGATAGTTTATTTATATATGAAAGTTCAGTTTCAGGACTCTATGGCGTCTTTATTCAGAGGAATATACATACAGTTCATTCCAGACTCGTTTGCTCTATATATTTTAATGGGAAGTCTTTTTTCTGGGTGGCTTGGTAGCTATATTTCAATCAATCGATTTTTAAAATCGGAACTTAAATGAGTTTTTTTAAGTATTTTTTCCCCACCTGTTTCTTTATTGTATTTTCCACAAATACTACGCTTGCCAAAACGCCTTCCATTAATGATAAAGAAATCCAAATTTTACTATCTGAGGAAAAGAAAGAGCTTAACGTCCTTAAAAAGAAATTAGAAAAGCAAAATAAAAAACTATCGTCTGTCCATGAGAAAGAAGTTTCTTTGCTGGAAACTCTAAGCCAAATGGAAGATCGCCTTAAACTTAGAGAAAGAGAGCTGGAGATTTTTAAATGGAATATTGAGATCAATAAAAGGAAAATTGCAAAACTTGAAACTTTAATTAAAAAAACTGGAGAAAATATCCAGTTACAAAAACAGGCCTTATCTAAATGGCTTCGAATTGTATACAAAGAGGGTAAGGAATATCCCGTAAGAGTTTTATTTTCTTCAAAGAACATTTCTGATCTTTTACAAAGAGTTAAATACATGCAATTGGTTGCGGAATACGACACAACGCTTTTCAAAAGCTATGAAAACAAACTTGCAAAGCTGCTTAAAGATAAAAAAGCTTTGTTGGAAGTACGAACCAACCTAATTTTATTAAAAAAAGACTCGGAAATTAAAAAGAAAGAGATCTCGGAAGAAAAGGATAAAAAACGTTCGTTTTTAGTTCGATTAAAAAAAGAAAAGAGTTTGGGGTTGCGAGTTCAAAACGAATTGCTAAGCTCTTCCAAGGTTTTGAATAAAATTATTTCAACCCAAGAAGAGAAACTGAAAGTAGGAAAATCTTTTAATCTGGCAGATCACAAAGGTAGGTTGTATTTACCGGTAAAAGGGGAAATACTCAACCGCTTTGGTAAAAAGAGGGATAAACGTTACGCTTCCTATGTTGTGCTGAATGGGATTAATATTAGAACGAATAAAAATACTCCAGTTCGTTCGGTTTATTCAGGGAAAGTACTGTATACGGGCCAAGTAGATGGTTACGGCAATTTGATAATTGTTGGTCACGGCGAGAAATACCATACAGTTTATGGACATTTAAATAAAATTATTACCTCACCGGGAAAATTAATTCGAAAAGGGCAGATTATCGGTAAATCAGGGGATACAGGTTCAATTGTTGGCCAGTCTTTGTATTTTGAGCTGAGAAAAGATGGCAAGGCGATTAATCCTTCCGGTTGGTTTCGGATGGCAAAGAAATAAAAAAATCGTTAAAAATAAAAGCATTAGCCACATTTGAGGTATAATAATTTTTCATAAATTAACGCGAAAACTCTTTAATCGTTGATTTATTTCTATTTTAGTTTTAATACAACCTTTCAATTAAATTGGGAGCGACAGTTTTGAAAATTCAGAAGCTCGGTTACGGTCAAAATAATACCTTTTGGAGAAATTTATTTTTTATTGGTTTTTTCGTATGCATTTTTAGCGTTAGTGGAATAAGCATTAATTCCTCATGGGCTCAAACTTCCGAAATTAAAAATGAAGACCCTATAGATACTTATGAAAAGCTTAAAGTTTTTTCGGAAATCATTTCGCTTTTAGAATCAAGCTATGTCGAACCCATAGATTCGGAAGAATTGATAGATGGAGCAATTAGAGGGATGTTGAAATCTCTTGACCCGCACACAACTTATTTAAATCCCAAATCTTACAAAGATATGAGAGTGGAAACGTCCGGAAAATTTGGCGGGCTGGGAATAGAAATAAGTATGCGAGATGGAATGTTAACGGTAGTCTCTCCAATTGAAGACACCCCTGCCGATCGTGCGGGCGTACTTGCTGGAGATAAAATTATTCAAATAGAAGAAGAACCAACGCTTGATATGACCTTAGCGGATGCGGTTAATTTGTTAAGAGGAAAACCTGGCGAACCTATTAACATAACCATTTTCCGAGAAGGATTTACGGAGCCGAAAGAGTTTACGATTGTACGCGATATCATTAAAGTAAGAAGCGTAAAACACAAAATTTATAATGAAGAAATTGGCTACATCAAGATCAGAAGCTTTTCAAAAAATACGGGTTCCGATTTAGATCAAGCTCTAGCTACGGTTGCTGAAAAGGGAGTAAACCGTTTGATCTTAGATTTAAGGAATAATCCTGGCGGTTTATTAAACCAAGCCGTGGAGGTAGCGGATCGTTTTTTAGATAGCGAAAACCTAATTGTTTATACAAATGGCAGGAATGAAGATCAAAATATGAGGTTTACGACTCGCAACCAAGCTAAAAAATATAACTTTCCAATGGTTATATTGGTCAATGGCGGCAGCGCTAGCGCGTCTGAAATTGTTTCGGGAGCTTTGCAAGATTTAGGACGAGCCATTGTACTTGGCACCCAAACTTTTGGTAAAGGATCGGTTCAAACAATTATTCCTCTTAGCGACGGTTCGGCGTTGCGTTTAACCACGGCTCGTTATTACACGCCTAGTGGTAGAGTTATTCAGGAAAATGGTATTGAGCCAGATATCTTGGTAGAACAGCCGCTAGTTAAAGCAGATAAAGAAGGTGAAGGCAAAGACAAGGTAAAAGAAGAAAGCGAAACAAAAAAGAAAATAAGAAGATTTTTGAGAGAAAAAGATTTAAAACAACACCTCAAAGGTAAGAAGGACAACAAAGATTCTTTAGACTCTTCAGAATCTGTGACCGAAGAAGAGAAGAAAAAAACAGAAGAACTTGTCAGTTTAGAAGAAGATCTCAAAAAAGATTTTCAACTTCAGCAAGCGGTTTCATTGCTGACAGGCTGGGATATCATGAAACAGTTTTATAAACCAAAAGTTTCTACGACAGCTATGGCAAAATGATTATCCTTATCTTTTAATAGAAGTTGTAGCGCTACTGAGAATTTATTTTTAAATTTAATAAATTCTCAGTAATTCTATTAAAAATAGAACCATTTCTTAAAAGCGCCGATCGTATTAAAGCCTTCAAAACACCACAATCCAGGTTATTCTTTAAAACTAATATTTTAATTCTTATCATGCGGGAGAGTTTTATCTCGAGTAATTCCTTCGAAAAAAAATAAAACTATGGCTATTCAATTTTTGAGAAATATAAATACAAAGCAAATTATTTTAACGCTACTTGGAATTATATTTTTGGTTGGGATTTTACTAAGATTGGAGGCTTTATTTTCCGTAATGGTAAATCAATGGGTGGTGAGGGACTTTGACAGGGCTTTCAGTATTGCAGAAGGCGTCTATTTCCCTTTGGCCGGCTCGGAATTGGGGAATGGCGGCAGGATTCCCGGACCATTTATGTATTTTTTTCTCGCTCTTCCCTTACTATTTAATAAAACTTACGAATCTATATTTGTTTTTAATCTTATATTAAATGTTGCGTCGATAATTTTTATTTTCTTTACCATTAAAAAAAATCTAAACATATTGACCGCGTCCATTACTGCCGCTTTTATTTCAATTAATTTTCATCACATAGAAGCCGTACTTTTCCCAATTAATCCCGCTTTTATTTTTCCTTTTATAGCGTTATACGTTTGGCTGTTATTTGATTTTATTATTAAGGAAAATAATAAGTCGTTACTTCTTCTGGTCCTTCTAATTTGTTTAACCTTACAATTTCATTTTTCGATAATTACTTATGTTATTGCTCCAATAATTCTTGCGCTTATTTTTAAGATTAGAATTCCCATAAAAATTATTTTTGCCGGCATAGCGATAGTTGGGATTTGTTTTGTTCCTTATCTAATTTACAAAAAACAAACTTTTGTTCCAACCAATGTGGGTGGAATTCAGTCCCATGGAGTTCCTGATTTTTCGTCAATATCTTCCTCAATTAAAACCATTGCCATTCAGGGCACAATAACGAGAATAGTAAAATCTTATGGATTGATTTCGAGGGATAATGAAATTCCCAAGCAGTTTTTTGTTTTTTTTCGCGTGTTCTTATCCATCTCTTTTTATTTTTTAGTTTTTCACGTTTTTTCTGGCGGCTTTAAAAATGCATTGGAAAACCGGCGAAAAGAAATAATTGTGTTAAGCATGTTTTATTTCCCGTCGTTATCCTATGAAATGTATGGTCCATATATAGGGCACTATTGGTATGAGTATATTTTTGTGGTTCCGCAATCGCTTGTGATGGGTTTGTTTTTAACGGTTTTATCGGAAAAGATTGCTTCTTCTAAATTCAAGACAATATATCTTTCGGGGGTTGGTTTTAGTTTGATTTTATTGTCGGGTTTTGCGTTTTACACGGCAAAAAAGTCTGATGTACTTTCACCTGAAAAATTTAATGCTGAACGATATAAAACGGTTAGATCGCTTGCTGCATTTTTGATGCAGAAAACCAATTTATCGCCAGAAGAGTATATGAATAACGTTTTCATACAAGGTTTTAATCCACAATCAAGAAAGATTTTTAATTTAATTAAATCATCTGAAGAATTTAATCTTCCTCAAAAACAAAGTAGCAATAGCAATAAATGTTTTTTTATCGACCAAATAAAGCCAAAAAACAAACAATTTGAATTTAATAAGAATCGCTTTTTGTCGTACGACCCATCAATAAAAATTACCAATCAACAAACGTTGTCATTTCCAGAGGATACACAGTCTTTAATATTTGAAATTTATGAGTACAGTCCCATTGAAAAACAACCTTGTTATCAAAATGTTGATAATCCATTTTTTGTTATTCCACGATTTAGAGACCTCGTACGCGACGCTTCCAAATTAGAGAGAAATCCACTAAATAATGTTGTAGAGTTGGTAGAGGTTGAAAAAAAGGAAACTTATGATAACGACGATGAGTTAAAACATTTTTTTGGTAATTATATAATCGGTAATGAAACTACCCAAGTTCCGTTTAGGTTTAAACTTGATCTAAAAAAAGTTAATAATAAATATTTATTGAAAGGGGATTTCGAAATATATTATTTTTGGGGAACTCCTAACTTCAGATTAGTTGATATGCAAGTTTTAATTAAACGAAAATCACAACCTAAAACTCAATTTAATGCGGTTAGCATTATCTCCCCTAACAAAATTATCAACTCTGTGGGGAGTTTAAATTTACTCTGGTCTAAAGAAGCTGAATTGCCTAATTTAGCTTCTTTAAAGAAGGATGATTTGGATATTAATTTGTTTTGGAGAATTGAATGGAAACCAGGCGATTCCATATGTTGTCGTTCACAACAAGTTAATTATTTAAGTCTGATTGAAAAATATAAACCTGGAAGTATCTCATGATAATTTTAGTGAAACGTAAAACAGCTTTTAGTTTTAACGTTTTAAATTTAGAGATTATTTTTTAATTGACATGCTGGTTCTTGGAATTGAAACTTCTTGCGACGATACTTCTGCCGCTATCATTGACTCTGAAAAAGGGATCATTTCTAATGTTATCGCTAATCAGAACTCTGTTCATGCTAAATATGGAGGTGTGGTTCCCGAACTGGCAGGTAGGTGCCATATTGAAAATATTCATGAAATCATTAATGGGGCCGTTGAAAAAGCAAAGATTAATTTAAGCGATATTGACCTTTTGGCGACTACGCAGGGTCCGGGTTTAGTTGGTTCGTTATTGGTTGGAGTTAATGCGGCTAAAGGTTTGGCTTTTGCTTTGAATAAACCATTGATCGGAGTTAATCACCTAGAAGGCCATCTGCTTGCTATTTTTCTGCAAGAAGAAGTGGAGTTTCCATTTTTAGCCCTAATCGTTTCTGGCGGTCACACAGATTTATACATCGTAAAAGACTTTGGAAATTATGAAATATTAGGTAGAACTCGCGACGATGCCGCAGGAGAATCATTTGATAAAGTAGCCAAGATGTTGGGATTGGGATATCCCGGCGGTCCAGAAATTCAAAAAGTCGGCGAATCAGGAAATCCAGCCGCGATAAAGTTTCCACGTCCTTTACCCAATAAAAAGTCAATGGATTTTAGCTTTAGCGGGTTAAAAACGGCGGTAAGAACGCATTTAGAAAAAAGATCTTCCGGTAAAATAGAAAAACTTCCAATGGCCCATATTGCGGCTTCTTTTCAAGAAGCGGTTACCGACGTTCTAGTTTCCAAGGCTATATCTGCGGCTAAAGAAAATGATTTGAATCGTATCGTTGTCACGGGAGGCGTTGCCGCAAATTCTAATCTTCGAGTAAAGATGACCGAAGCGGGGAAAATAAATGGGATTTCCGCACACTTTCCTAAACCTGTCTTGTGTACCGACAATGCCGCGATGATAGCGTTAGCCGGTTTAAAGAAATATCAAAGGAACCCAGACGCGGGAAACGAATACTTTGAATTGGACGCAAAAGCAAACTTACCTTTGACTGAATATTAAAAAATGCGTGTTTTAGTAACTGGCGGAGGAGGGTTCTTAGGCGGGGCCATTGCCAGAAGGTTGTTAGATACAGGGTTCAGCGTTTCAGCTCTTGGTAGAAAAAAAATCTCCAATTTACCGCCCGACGTAGAATCCATCCAATGCGATCTAAAGGATAAACAATCGACAGTCAATGCCTGCAAAGGAATGGAAGCAGTGTTCCATGCGGCGGCAATCCCAGGTGTTTGGGGCGACCCAAAAGATTTTTTCAATTCAAACGTCGAAGGAACCAGGAATATATTAGACGGTTGTTTTCAAGCAGGGGTTAAAAAACTTGTCTTCACAAGCTCGCCTAGCGTTGTTTGCCATAATAAAGATATGGAAAACGCCGACGAGACAACTCCATATCCCTCGAAGTATTTGTGCGATTATCCAAAAACGAAAGCCATTGCCGAACGCGAAGTTTTGGCGGCAAATGGCAAAAACGGTTTGCTCACCGTTTCTTTGCGACCTCATTTGATTTGGGGGCCTGGAGACCCGCATTTGGTTCCAAGAATCATAGATCGCGCCAAGAAAGGCCGTTTAGCCAGAGTAGGACAGGGAGCCAACAAAGTGGATATGACATATATCGACAACGCCGTAGAAGCTCATATCTTAGCCTTCAAGCATTTAGAAGATGGAACCAATGTGGCAGGGCAGGCTTATTTTATAAGCGACGACAAACCGGTGAATTTATGGAATTGGGTTGATGATTTACTTGCTCGTTTGGACATGCCACCTGTTAAAAAAAATATTTCGTTTAGGGCGGCTAGCGCTATTGGAGCTACGCTCGAAGCGTTTTACCGAACCCTTGGGATTAAAAACGAACCGCCAATGACGCGCTTTGTCGCCTCCCAATTGGCCACATCTCATTACTTCAATATATCCAAAGCTAAAAGGGATTTTAATTACGAGCCCATGATTACTCAAGAAGAAGGTTTGAACCGGTTATTAGAAACTATGCGTTCTAGTAGTTAATATCCTACCCGACACGTTCTCAGATGTTCTTAAATCCAGAAGTACGCTATTGGCCAATAGCGGTTACTCAGTTGTAACTAAATCATGTTGTCATATTTTTTATTTTAGTTCCTTGAGGTTCAGCAATTTTTACATTAGTTTTTTATTCATCACTTGTTCTTTTTTCATTTGGTTGACTTTATTTATTTGGTCTATTGTCATTCCACTTCTAATCTTTTCTAAGTCTTTACGAACTTCTTGACTATTGCCAGTTTCCTGAGCTTCACCTTCAACTGCACATTCGAGCCACATTACAGCTAAAAGGAGATCACAAAAATCATTTGACTCATCCGCATAAAGTTCTCCAAGTATGTATTGAGCTTCATAGTCATTTTGTTCCGCTGCAAGTTCAAACCATTTTAGAGCTTCCCTAATGTCTTTTTTTACTCCATCTCCATTTAGATACATATAACCAAGGTTAAATTGAGCGCTTTTTTTTCCTTGAATTGCAGCAAGCTTAAACCACTTAATAGCCTCATTGGTGTCTTGAGGAATCCCATTTCCAGTAATGTAAATAACTCCAAGATTATTTTGAGCTGAAATGTCCCCTTGCTTAGCAGAAATCTTAAACCATTTCAGAGCCTTGTTAATATCTCTTTCTACGCCGTTTCCATCTAAAAGGAATCTCTAAAAACAGGTTAAAAAGTTTAAAAAAAGGTTATATTATAT
>JAYOZP010000097.1:0-17934 GCA_038154245.1 Nitrospinales bacterium
CTACAAATATTAATTTTATTTCTAAAACAAACTTGACTCCGTCTGTTTCATAGCAATGTGACAATTATTTGATTTATTTATTTTAAAATGACACTCGTTAAACAAATAGGATTGATAGTAATAGGTTTTGGGATGGCGTTTGTATTTTCTTTAACCCCTATTGATTTAGAATTCGTTAAAACGGTTCGGGATCGAACTAAAGTGCGTACTTATGAGCTTTTTGATCCCATTAACAGCTCAAAAGAAAAACACATCCTTTTAGGAAATTGCTACACAGTCAATAACGTTGCTTATACAGACCTTTGGGGTAAAAAACCCTATATTGTTTATCGTCATGGAACAGCGTTTTTAGGTCAAGTGATGAGTTACTTATTGCAATCGGAATATGGTAACAATGACGCCCAGTTTTTCGATATGGGCGCGCCGGATACTTTAGTGACAGAACACATTTTTCAACTCGGTCATTTAATCAAAGCTTCAAACATAAAAACTCTTATCTATACAAATATCAATTGGGCTCTTTATAGCTTTCGCGAAAAAAAACCGGACAGCACTCTGCAAGCAAGCGTGGTTTTAGAAAACTGGAAAGATGAGTTCCCTGAAGCGCGACCCTATATTGAAAATTATTTAAAAAGTTTATACAAATCCAAGCAATACAGAAAAACCGTTAAAAAGTATCCCGATGGAAATTTTATGGATCAAATGAATCCTCAAATATTTCCAATAGGCTATTCTCCACCAAGTTCGCAATCATCTAAATTCCCATCGAAAGACGGATTTCAAAAACTTTCTAAATTGAGAGATTACACGATCAGATCTTATTCACATATTAAACGCGCCAATGACAAAAGGTGGAATCAACAACTAGAAACTAATACTCTAAAAGCTTTAGCGCTGTATCAAAGCCCTGCAAACGATAAACCCATGATGATGTGGAAGTCTAAATCAAAATTAACGATTGATCCTAAAAAACGAAAAGAATTTATCTGGTTTCTTCATATAATGGGAGAAATTTGTAAAGCGCTCGGTATAAAACTTATTTACTACTTTCCTCCTATGATGGGCATTGAGCGCGAAAGTTACGAAACAGTATTTAAACCAAATACTGTCGACTTTGTTCAAAACTTAATAACGCCCTACGGCGGAATCGTTATCGACCATGCTTTTAAACATAATCAGAACCCGTACGACATGTATTGGAAAACTCGGAAAAAACCTCCCGTATATTTTAAGAGAGGTTTTGAAACTAATATCATCGGTAACTTTAAACGAGGTCGGGCTTTAATTGAAGACATGGCTGAATTAAACTTGATTCAAATTGATCCTAAAAAACAAAACGATAAACCTTGGAGCCCTGCGACCTTGCCCAAAGTTGAAACATCAATTAGAGAGTTTCGTTTTCATTGAAAAATGGGATTAAACTTTAAAAACAAAATTTCTAATAGGAATTAGTTTTATTAAATCGAGGTGAGATCCTTCGCTGAACCTAAAGGTTCAGCTCTGGATGACATGCTGAGACGAATATTTAGAACAGTCCTAACGATAAATGAACAAAGAAAACTTAAAAGAGAGTTTATTGAGTATCCTGACTGGGATTTGTCTTTTTATTGCCATTTCTCTTTTGCTCAATCCAAAAATGATTGAACTAAAAGCGACTTGGGCTTTATTCTATGGGGACTTTTGACGAGTCTTCTGACAATTAATGATTTCACTTATGGCAACTCGTAGCCTTTTAAACTAAAAGGACTACTCGCGGCCAAACATATTTTTTTAAGTTCTCAAAATACGTATGGCAACTAAACAAGAAGTGATGGAGTTCATACAAGCCGAACTTAGCCTCAAACAGATTGAGGAAGAAACTACAATGGGCAAAGTTCGCGGTTGGGACTCTCTAAAGCACGTTGAATTAATATTGAGTTTTTCAGATAAATATAATGTGCAAATTCCTCCCAGTAGAGTTGGAGAATTGATCTCTGTATCCGCTTTAACGGAATACCTTCGCGAAGAAAATATTCTAGAAGATTAAACACCGCAAAATTTCAAATGTCTATCTTTCCCCTACTCCACCAATCGGTAGAACATCATTCCCAAGCCACTCCTAACCATATTGCCATCGACGAAGGTAATCGATCAATCTCCTATTTTGATTTAGCCAAGGCTATGCGGGGAATGGCTTCTTATTTACAAACTTTAGAAATCAAAAAAAACGATCATATTGGGTTGCTAACCAATAACGGCATTGAAGCTTGTATTGGCATTTTAGGTTCTTTAAGGGCGGGAGCTTGTTACGTTCCTCTCAATACAACTTTTCCAGGGAAACGCTTAGAAGCAGTCATAAAAGACGCTGAAATAGAAATTGTCGTCTCTTCTAAAAAACATTTTGCAAAGTTGGTAGATTTAGCTAAGGAAACAAGAGGTTTAAATTTAGACTCTCTAATCATTCTTGACGGGTCTGAAGAGGAAATTCAATCTTACGAGTTTTTTAATATTCTTTCAAAGCGCTTTCGAAAAATCGTCGGTCAGGAAACTCTTGAAGAAAACTTGCCGCTAAAACCTGACTCCGCGACTGAAAATAATCTTGCTTACATCATGTACACCTCGGGAACAACAGGAAAGCCTAAAGGCGTCATGATCACACACAAAAATGTGACTTCTTTTTTAAGTTGGGCAATTGAGTATTTTTCATTAAACTTGCAAGATCGCATGTCAAACCACTCAGACATAAGTTTTGACTTGAGCGTCTTCGACATCTTTGGAGCTTTCTATTCTGGGGCGACTCTTTGCCCTATAACTCAACCAGGCGACTTTGCATTCCCTGCAAACTTTATAAAAGATCGTAAACTTACCATTTGGTTTTCCGTTCCCAGCGTTTTAGGCACTCTCTGGAAAAGCGGTCAACTTACGGAAGGCGCATTTTCCCAACATTTACGCTGGGCTATTTTCTGCGGCGAAGCCCTATCTCCTAAATACGCCGATCTTTGGATAAAAACACATCCCAAAATACCAATTTGTAATTTATACGGCCCAACTGAAGCTACCATCGCCTGTACTTATTACAATATAGGTATAGATTCAAAATTCGACCCGACTCAAGATGTCCCCATTGGCTCCCCCATTGGCGAAACTCAAATTAATATTTTAGATAACGATTTAGTAGAATCACAAAATAAAAGCGAGATAGGCAAATTAACAATATCAGGTCCTCAAGTATCTCAAGGCTATTGGAAAAAGAAAGAACTCACAGAGAAGGTTTTCATCACCGATGAACAAAATCGATTCTACGATTCTGGCGATCTGGCGTATTTAGATAAAAATAATTTTATTCGCTTTGCGGGTCGAAAAGACTCTCAAATAAAAATTCGCGGGTACCGGGTAGAGCTTGGCGACATTGAAAACGCATTGTCCAGTCAGTCTATGGTAAATGAGGTAGTGGTTTTATATTTTGAAGAACCTTCTCCCCTGCTCATTGCGGCAGTAGCCTTACAATCTCAATTAGAAAATAAATCCGAGGACATTATTGAAGAAAATATTCTCAAACACTGCGAACATTTGATCCCTTCATACATGATCCCAAACCGTATTGTTTTTTTCCCCGAGTTACCTAAAAATATAAACGGTAAAATTGACCGCAACGACATAAAAGAAACATTACGTAAAAACCTAAAATAAGAGGCTCGGCATTTGTCCCATTCCATTTTTCTATCCATGGAGAATTATTATGTTGAGTCGATTTTTTATATCTCGGTAATAGTTGGAATTTTTATTTATAGAGTTACTTTCCGTTGGTCTTCCCCTCTACAAAAGCAATTTACTTTTATTAGCCTAAATATTTTTTTCCTATTCCAACTTAAAGCGGCGAATGAGTTTCTTATTTTATTGGCTGGTTATTTAGTTTGTATTTTGACCGTCGGTTTTTTGATTTTTCAAGCCAAGTCCGAAAGACAACAAAAATTAACGTTTCGCATAGGAATTGCTTTTTGTCTATCAACGTTAGTATTTTTTAAGTATCCAAATTATATTTATCTGTTATTTGGAAATATTAATATCGTAAGAACGCTTTCAGCCATGGAATGGGTTGGGCTTTCTTATTTAACTTTCCGAGCCATCGATTTCCTCATCATAGTTCGTACCAAACGCATCAAAGAATTCAACCTCTGGACAATTTTCTCTTATTTTACTTTTTTTGCTCCGTTTGTTTCCGGTCCAATAAACAGGTTTCTGCCATTCGTTAAAAATCAAACTACCCCCGAAACTCCGCTAAACTTTCCGCGAGTTCGACGCAATTTATTACGGATTTCAATTGGCATTATCAAGATCCTTTTTCTTTCAAAACTAGCGTATGCAAATTCAATCATCGCTCCTGAATTTCAGATCATTCAACCAGTGAATTTCCTCGTTTTAACTTGGAGCGTTTACGCCTATTTCTTTTATATTTATTTTGAATTTTCAGGTTATTGCGATATCGCCATTTCAATTGCCAATTTTTTTAGGGTAGAAATTCCCGAAAACTTTGAGTACCCATTCATCGCTTCCAACATTCAAGATTTTTGGAACCGTTGGCATATTTCACTTTCGCAATGGATGCGCGACCACGTATTTTTCCCTCTAACTATTTATCTAACAACCCGCAAAATAATTCCTAAGCTAGCAGTATCTTGTCTAAGTATTTTTATTACTTTTTTTCTAATTGGAATATGGCATGGAAACTCTTTAAATTGGGCTTTATATGGCCTTTATCATGGGTTCGGTCTTACTTTTTATATGTTATACAATCATGTATTAAAAACTAGATTTCCAAGTTTTTTTGAAAAGTTTACCGAAAATATAGGTTACAGAGTTATCTGCATATTTGCGACTTTCAATTTTGTTACTTGGGGATTCTTATTAACTCTTGATCTCTCAAAAGTTAAAACCATACTCGATAATTCTTCTTCAATTTTACTAATCAACAAAGACTATTCGACGATTCCAAATAACCTCTTCGCTTCCGAGCTTGAACTCAAACAATCTTCGAATGGAATTTTGATTGGTCCTCTCTCTGAAACTAAAAACTCTCCATTACTGCTGTTGGGTGGCGGAACATGGAACAATCTATCTGGAAAAGATGGCTGGGTCTTAAAACCTAGAGCTTATTATAGAGGCTCTTTAAATGGAAAAATGTCTGCGGAAGGCGAAATTAATATTCTATGTTTGATGTATAACAGTCATGGGCAATTAATCCAACAAAAATCATTGGGATATATCCGTTCCTACTCCCTGCCGATTGTTTTTGATTTTGAAGGAATCGATAACGCAGCTCGATTCAACATAGCATTATCCACAGAATTAAAAAATTGGCCTAAAGAACTAAATTTAACTAAATTGAAAATTGAGAAAATTAATTAGAAAACAAACTCACTAGCGATTACATTTCCCATAAAATTCTTATAAAATACATACGACCATAAATTATTAAAACTAACTCCCTATTTTTGGTTCGAAATACGCTCATGCAGCTTTTTAAAGTTCAATTTCTACCTACTAGAAAACATTTCATCTTGGGGTTTGTTCTTTTTTTGTTCTCAGTTGCTCCGGTAAATGTTTTTGCTTTTACTCCGCCTAAATTTAACGCTTCGCGGTATCTAGAAGATTATTCATATTTGAAAGACCCAAAAAAAAGAACCGATTACTTTGACTCTATAAAGTATATTCCTTTCAATGTGGGAGACAACGCTTACTTTTCCATTGGAGGAGAAACCAGGCAACACTACGAAAGAGTTGAAAACGATAATTGGGGAGCGACGAAAGAAGACAAAAGCGGTTACTACTTACAACGCTATATGCTCCATGGAGATCTTCACATCAACAAGAATGTTCGTTTCTTTGGGCAACTCCAAAGCGGAATAGAAACCGGTAGGCTGGCCAGTCCTCGCGGCGTTGACAAAGACGAATTAGATCTCCACCAACTTTTTGTAGACTATTTCTTGAAACAAACTTCCGACGCTTCATTTATGTTTCGCGTTGGAAGACAAGAATTAATTTTTGGTTCTCGCCGCTTTGTAAACTACCGGGAACGACCAAATGTTAGATTAAGTTTCGACGCGTTGAAATTTGAATGGACCTCCGTACTTTGGAAAACGTCTGGTTTTGTTTCCAAGCAAGTAGAAATCGATCGTCATGTATTTGACAATGATTTTGCTAGAGGAGCTTCTTTTTGGGGACTATACACCGTTAGAAAAAAACCTGGTTTCATACCGGGTAATCTGGATTTGTACTATCTTGGGTTAGACAAAAAATCGGCGCGTTTCGTTCAAGGAACCGACAACGAACAAAGACACTCATTGGGCCTTCGTTGGTGGGGCAAAGATGGGCCGTTAGATTATAATTTTGAATACATTCGCCAATTTGGAAATTTTGGTGATGGAGACATCAACGCCTTTACATTTGCTTCGGATACTGGCTATACGTGGAATTTTCAGCCTCATAAAGTAAGACTTAGCCTTCGCGGCGATATCTCTAGCGGCGACGACAATCCTAATGATTCTGACTTGGAAACATTTAACTTAATGTTCGGGAAAGGGAAGCATTTAGGGCAATTAGCGCCATACGGTCCCGTCAATTTATTTGAAGTTCACCCTAAAGCGGAACTTAATCTTTTTGATAAATACAAAATCGTAGCGATGTGGGAGTTTTTGTGGCGATATAGCGTTGACGACGGTATTTATTCAATCGCAAATACGCCTTTACGAACTGGTAGCTTAAGCGTCGCCCGGTATGTAGGTAACCAAGCTATATTAGAAGCTACTTGGCAAGTAGATAGACATCTCGCCGTTAGCGGATTATTTAGTTATTTTTTTGCCGGAACTTTTCTTAAAGAAACTCCGCCAGGAGAAGACATCAATTACACACGCATTCTTCTAGCTTATAAATTCTAACAACTAACAGAATTCAATTTTGAGTAAAAAATTCTGGCGAAATTTAGCAGTATTTACAATTTGCTTTTTAACGACTTGTATCCTGTTAGAAGTAATAATTCGGATAGTTATCCCTCAAAAGATTGAACCAAATTATCGCGCCCCACTATTTGGCATTCCAAATGCTCTCCGTCCAAACGCCGAAATAGAAATTAAAGATCATGGTCCAATCCCCGCTTATAAAATCGTTACTAACGCCCAATCTATTCGAAGCGACCTCTCTATTCCCTATGAGAAACCGCCTAAAGAATTTCGAATCTTATGTCTTGGAGATTCCGTATTCTTTGGCCCAGGAATTCGATTTAGCGAGCTATTTTCCAGTCAGTTGGAGAAATCTCTAAACACTAACTCTAAGGGAACGAAATTCAGAGTAATCAACGCCGCCGTTCCATCATGGGGTCCATTAGAGTATTTTGTTTATTTAAAAAACGAAGGGTATAAATACTCGCCCGACTTGATCATCGTTAGCAATTTCCTAGACGATTATCGACAAAACTTTTCAAAAAAAATGTTTTTCCGGGACATTCAGTGGAAAGCAGCGGACGATGGTTCATTGAAAATTGACTTGATCGGTATGCAGGTTTCGCTTTTTAACAACACACTATTAAACAGCCTTTGGGCTAAGATAAGTCAAACCGACTGGTATAACTCATTATCTGAAACATCCCATTTACTCAATTTAATTCGTTTCCGTATGAGTTCTTTATCGACCAGGGATTCCTCAAACCACTCTTCTAGGGGCAAATCGCTGGAAGATATTATTCGGAAATCCAATATAAAGCTTCATCCCCAAATTACCTGGAGCTCTAACTCTAAACCACTAAGGATCAATCCCGAATACCAACCCGCATTATATTTTGCGGACCGATACAAACAGGATATGATTGAAGCAGAGACGAACGTAATTCTATACAACGTCTTAATACAAGAGTTCCTTAATTTAACTTCAAAAATAGCTAGTAGAACTTTGATACTAAAAATTCCCTCATTTTATGAAGCCGTAGGATTGTCTAGACCTAAACATCCAGAATGGGGTTTTAATCAGACCGAAACAATTCAACACTTAGATTTATTTAAACCTTTTTTCGATTTTCAAAACTCCGACTCGCCATTTCTCTTTTTTAATTTTAACAATCATTGGACTCCGGGAGGCCACCTATTCTTCGCTAAGCTGTTGGCTCGCTATATAAATAACAAAAAACCTTTCCATCAACTTTACCAGCTTCAAAAGCAATCTATCTCATGGACTGATCATACCCGCCAATCGGTTAAAAACGCTAATTCAAGAATTCTAGAATTTCTAAAAAAGGATCATTACCAATTATTTTTAAATGGGATGCGCCAGAAAAATCAAAATTTACTTGCGGATGCTGCGAAGACTTTAACCCAATATATCCAATTGCAAAAAAAACAGTATGAAGCTTATTTTCATCTTGCAATGGTTCATTTCAAATTAAGGCGATATAAGGAAGCTCTGGATTTGCTAACTGAAGCTCAAAAGGGCCATATCTTAGAAGTCCCTAAATACCTGCGAGCCTATAAATATATCAAAAACTATTGGGAAGGACAGAAGAAACTTGATCAAGGTCAATTCAAAGAGGCGCTTGTATTTTTCCTAAAGGCTGATGAAATTGAAAAGGAGCGAGAATTATTGAATAACGAGTTGGCGGCTATATACAATAAATTGGGAAGTTTTGACAAGGCAGAATTTTATTACAAAAAAGAAATTCAGAAACGCTCAGATTGGGTTCCTTCTTATTTAAATTTAGGTTCGCTTTATTCTGCTAATGGGCAATACCATCAAGCCTTGAAACAATATCAAAAAGCTTTGAAAATTAATCCTAACTTTTTTGGAACATACACTCTAATGGGAGAGGTATATTTTAAATCTGGAAATCAAAAGCTCGCTATTGAAATGGGTCAAAAAGCCCTACAGATGAATCCTAGCGATACGTTTACAAAGAACCAATTAAAAAAATGGTCGGAAAAATAAAAATATATTTTCCAAATGTTTCCTTTTATAAAAACGAAAAAAAAAGAAATAATTCTTGCCTTGATTTCAGGGTTTACTATTTTACTTATAGGAGCTGTTGGCTTCGAATTTTTTTTTCACTACAAAACAAACAAAATTTCAGCCTTTCAATTTGACTCAGAATTGGGTTGGGGACCTATACCGGGTAAAAAATCCACTAAAAATCGAAATTCTAATTTCCATCTAAATTCTTTGGGATTCAGATCTAGAGAAATAGACAACTCTAAACAACATATTTTAACGCTGGGAGATTCCGTCGCCTGGGGATTCGGAACAAAAAACAACGAGACATTTCCATATTACTTAGAACAAAAAGCCTCCAATTTCCAAGTTTTAAATATGGCTGTCTCAGGATACGGCATTGGGCAAAGTTATTTATTTTTAAAAAGACATATCGGCAAACTTAACCCCAAATTGATTATCTTTGTCGTTTATACGGGAAATGATATACATGAAACAGGCTCGAATATGGCTTATGGCAAAAACAAGCCTTTATTTATTCCTCAAAATAATCAAATCAAATTGCTTAACGATCATATTTCAAGGTTTTCCTGTATTAACTTGATACACGGAAGTCATTTATTAAACCGTCCGTTTTTTAAAAAATTTATAAACGGCCTATGTGATATCAAAATATTAAATTTGGATGACGCGACTCAAGTAATTGCCGCTTTATTTCAAAAGATTAATAAAATAGCCTTAAATAATAACGCAAAAGCCCTATTTGTTATTTCTCCCTCCAAAAGCGATTTAAAAATTGAAATTTGCAAGCACAACCCACTTCTTGATTATTGCCGCGCGTTCCAAAATCTTTTATTTTCTAATCGTAATAAAAACGATTTTTATATAAAAGATTTTAAATCTCTAGACCTAAAACCACTGGGCCTATTTCCTCCATTGACCGTAAATTCAATAAGAAATTTGGAATGGGGTGGATCAATTATATTTCAAGATATTTTAAAAACGTCAGGTCTAAATTACTTTAATTATGCTTCAGAATTAGCCAAATCAAAATTAATACAGGAACAGCTTTCGGATATATATCTAGACGATGCTCACTACTCAGCTCAGGGAACCGAACGGCTTGCAAAGAACATCATGAAATGGTTAAGGAAAAACCATTGGCTAGTAAATTAGATTGTGGACATCTACTTCAACAAAAAATCTCTCATAAATTCTAATCGAATTTTTTTTAAACAGTTTGATCCAAAAAACGTTTTCTAGCCACGATTTAAGAGCCACTGGTGGAAATGTTGATTTCTCAATTCCATCGTTTGTTGGTAAGGTCCAGAGTCGTCTAATCCCATCGCAAGCAAGGCTTCTCGACCCTTGCGCGTCGCCATTACTAGTTTCGCGTCTTCGCTCTCTATTTCGCGGCATAGCTCCAAAATACTGTTGACGAATTCTAAGTCTTTAGAAAGGTCCGGACGAACCCATATCTCATCATGAAGAACACAACCATTTACATCCGGAATAATAACAGTGGTAGTAATGAAACAAGTATATATTTCCAACTGCTTTTTAATTTAACCTATTAATTTTTAGAAAAATTAGTTTCAACAATCTCTAAATTTATTTATTACCTTGTAACTCTTATCGGTCTACACTTGAATCTTTCAAAAAATTAATCGTATCCTCTACGCTTCGTTTGCCGCCAACAAAATCTTTCTGTTCAATAAAAGCTTCTTTCAATTTTTTCATTAGACCATCGATTTGCTTATTAAGTCGTTTATGTTTTCTTTGGATACCGCACTCTTGTAAATAGGAGGTCAATAAGGGCATCACTATAGTTGTGTCGCTATAGCAAACTACTGATTGGTTTACGGTTTCAGGGTCTATTTTTGCCCAACTCACTGCCTCGTTAGGTGTGGCGCCCGACAGCCCTCCTGTGTCTGGTCTAGCGTCGGTCACCTGAACATAATAATCATGCCCTTTAATATCAAATCCCAAAACCTCCTGCAATGCCGGCTCCGATTGTAACATAAAGTTTTTGGGCGAACCTCCACCCCAAACAACAACTCCGCTTTTTCCTTTTTCCTTAGCATCCAAAACAATTGCGCATGTTTCGTTCACGTCAATAGATGGATCCATTTGAATATCTTTTCCTATGAGGTTTAGAGCGGCAACATCTAAACCCAAAGTGCTATCTCCAGGGGAAGACGTATAAACGGGAATATCATAACGATAAGCTTCTGCAATAAAACTTTTTCCAACCGTTCCACGTTCTTGCTCCACTTCGTCGGCATATTTTCCTAAAAGTTGATGCAACTCTCTAGTTCCTAATCTTTTTTGGAACTCAGGACGAGAAAAAGTTCTTAGAAGCCAATTATCTGTTGTCGCCAAGACTTTATAATCTAAAAAAATATCGTAAATACGTATTACATCTTGCTCAAATAAAATCGTATCATCGATTAATGGAGTGCCTTTTCTTAATTCAAGATCTAACGAGTAATGCAAATCGTGATAAATATTCGCGCCTGTCGTTACAATATAATCGATCATTCCTGAACGTATCATCGGAACTATGCATGAAGAACCTAATCCTGCGGGAGTTAAAGCTCCCGACAAACTTACTCCAATACATACATCTTCTTCCGACATTTTTTCGGAAATCAAATGGCACACCTCTTGTATTCGAGCGGCATTATAGCCATTAAAATAATCGTCTATTAATTTTTTTATACTTAGATTACTTTGAATTGGGTCTGGAAAAATTCGCTTTCCTTTTAAGAGTTTTGATTTACTTTCATCCATTAAAATTCGACTCCTATTTGCAAACTTACTGTGAGAACTATTCCTTTTGGTTGGTACAAAATCATCCCACAAAACAATTCATTTAACAATCTTCTTCCTCACACTTTATCTTAACTACTTGAAAATTAAATCAATATAATGGAAAGCGTCTAAAAAACCTTCCATACATTTTTTCAAAACATATTCATTAAAAAAGAAAAAAACTAAATCTAAATAGTTGATAAGGCTTCTGTTGTCTTAGAACCCTGGTTTTAAATCAAATAAAATTTTGACAATTTTGCACTAATTTAATAAATTTACATTACTCAAAATGTTTATTGTTAAGTCGAACCTTTAACCGTTCCAGTCAGAGGCAAAGCTTAATTTCGGTTGATTTTGCGGCTATGATGTCCCTTTCCGACAAACTAACCAGAGTTGCGCTTTTTTTAGCGTTAGCGGATATTTTTCTATTGTTTGGGTTGAAATACGACCCCGCTCCATTTGGCGTTCAAACAATAAAAAATATTTATTTTCACATGCAGGGACAAGTCTATTCAAAAGTTTCAAAAACAATCAAACCTGTGTTAGTCAGATTTGAACAACTAGACCAAGAATATAGAGAGTATGCCAAAGGCGCCAACTATCTTCTTAGCCATCAAAATAAAGTGAACGCGCTATTAGAAGAATCTTCCATTGAAACGCGTCCAAAATATAGAGCTTATCTTTTTGATAATTTGCAAAACAAACAAGAAAAAATGGTATTCCAATGCCATGAAAAAATACACGTCTATATCCAATGGCTTGATTTACAAAAACCGGACATAAATCGGTTAGAAGCTTTTTGGTATCGACCCGACGGAAAACTCCAAGAAATTACGGAACTTGATTTTCTAAATAACAAAAAAGATAAATTCGCTTCTTGGCTATGGTTAAGATTAAAAAAGAAAGATCCTAAGAGAGGCCTTTTATTTGCTTCGCAGGGGTTTAATTATTTTACCGGAGACTGGAAGATTAATCTTTTTTTGAATGGCGACTTTCTAGAAAAGAAAGAGTTTTCGGTCGCTTGTTAAAAGATATTTTATGGGCAAAATGTATAAAAAAATTTCTTTACAGCTTAGATTGTTAAATTTTTTAAGTTTCTTAATTTTGTTTCTGGGGTTTGCTGGCTGCTCGGATATGATGGGAAACTCTCAGAACGAATCCAATAGTGGTGGAGGAACTTCAATATTTAATACCTCGGCCAATGCCTTAAATAAGTCTTCAACTAATCTTTCTACAACGTCGTCAGACTTTTCAGGAACATGGATTGGTTTTAAGGACGACGGCACTGGAAGTTTTTCCTTGGTCCAGTCTGGGTCCGCTCTATCTG
The DNA here is from genome assembly GCA_038154245.1 of Nitrospinales bacterium. Taxonomy (GTDB): domain Bacteria; phylum Nitrospinota; class Nitrospinia; order Nitrospinales; family JAJDAT01; genus JAJDAT01. The sequence goes on from JAYOZP010000097.1 coordinate 13,088, forward strand.
GAAATGGAACTTTTAGCGAAATTGGTTCTGGCAGTGGTTTGTACTCTATTACGGGAACCGTCGCCAATTCTATTGCAACAATAGCGATTACGGGCACATCGTCCAACTGCTCTCAACTAAACGCTTCAGGCACGTTTGCTATTAGCTCAACGCAAAGCTCGCTTAACGTTTCTATTAGCGGTTCTGATTGCAAAGGCCAACAGTTTAATAAATCGTTTACTTCCCTCAAAGCTTCAAGCGGCTCGAAAGACAGTTCTAACCTTTCCGGCTCTTGGAAAGGCTTCAAAGGCGACAGTTCGGCAACATACACTTTGAACCAATCTGGTTCTTCTATTACGGGTAATGGAACATTCAATAAGTCGGATTTAGAATCAGGATTATTTTCACTTGCTGGAACCGTTAATGGAACCTCCGCTACAGTTTCTGTAACCGGCGCCTCATCTAATTGTAATTCCCTAAAAGCATTAGGTACTTTTACTCTTACCGCAACAAATAACACCTTGAGCGTTTCGCTGAGCGGCGCCGATTGCGATGGGAATACCCTTGCTAGTTCCTTCTCCTCCTCAAGAATATCCTAAAAGTTTAAGCTTTCTATTTTCCACGTAATAAAATCCAACCTTGTATTAGCAAGTATTTTGATTCATGCTTAAGATATCTAACTAAACCTCGGCCAAATGAATGGTCAATTAATTTTGAATAAACAAACCAAAGTAGGAGAGTAAAAAATGAAAACTTTAATTGCATTGGCTTTAGGAGTTTCGATAGCTTTAGCGGGATTAAATATAGCAGATGCAGGCGAACATAGAGGACCCGATGGGAAACTCAAAGTTCTTTATCATATCGACGGTTCGGATTTAAAAGTAACTAAATATGCTATGGCTTTGATCAACAAACATATCGACGCTGAAGGCGGTCCTGACAAAATCGACATTAAAGTTGTAGTGCATGGCCCCGCGCTTCCGTTATTTGATAAGAAGACGGCAGATCCTGAGTTGCAAAAAAAGTTTCAAATGATTTTAGACAAGGGAGCTCAACCGGAGATGTGCCAAGTTTCCATGAAAGTTTTTAAGAAAGGACTTGATGCGCTTGTCGACGGTTTTAAACCAACAGCCCATCCAGTTGCAGTCAAGCGTATTGCCGACTTACAAGAACAAGGATACCTATATATCAAACCATAAAACAGGCGTTATATAGGGGCTGATTAAATACGAGTGGTCAGCCCTTTATGGATTTCTGAGAAAATTTGAGGGAGGGTGTACTTATAATCCCATTCGGGATAATCGTCTTTGAATCGATTGACGTCGCTTATCCACCAAATATGATCGCCAATTCGAGACTCTTCTTTATAGGTCCAATTCATTTTATTACCCGATATTTCTTCACAATAAGAAATTGCTTCTAAAATCGAGCAATTACTATGTCTGCCGCCGCCGATATTATAAACTTTCGCGACTCCTGGACGTTTATAAAAATGGTATAAGGCATTTACTAAATCGTAGCTGTGAATATTATCTCGAACTTGCTTACCTTTATATCCTATAACCGTATAAGGATTCTTTTTCATGTTACATATCATGATATAGGATAAAAACCCATGCAGTTCTGTCCCCGAGTGCCCAGATCCAGTTAAACAACCTCCTCTAAAACACGCGGTCTTCATTCCAAAATATCTTCCATACTCTTGAACAAGTAAATCCGCCGCCGCTTTAGAAACGCCAAAAAGACTATGGGTCGTGTTATCTAAACTCATCGATTCATCAATTCCATACTTGAAATAGGAATGGTTATCGTCAATTTCCCATCGAGTTTCTTTTTCAACTAAAGGGAGAGAGTTCGGGGTGTCCCCGTAAACTTTGTTTGTCGACAAATGAATAAATACCGTCTCGGGACAATATTGGCGAGCTAATTCTAAAAGATTCAAGGTCCCATTTGCGTTAACTGTAAAATCTTTTATCGGATCTTTAGCGGCCCAATCATGGGAAGGTTGCGCGGCGGAATGAACGATAAGCTTAATATCACTTCCGTATTCGTTGAAAACTTTTTCCAAATTTTCTTTCGAACGAATATCGATTGGATAATGAGTATAAAGTTCGCATTCTTTTTCTAATTTTTTACGGTTCCAATCGGTCGACGCCTCTTTTCCAAAAAACTCTTGGCGCATATCATTGTCGATTCCTAAGACTTTTATCTTTTTTTCATTCAAGAATCGAACCGTCTCCGATCCAATCAAACCGGCTGAACCTGTTACAATTGCTATTTCCAATTTATCTCGCTATTACTTTTTCTTTAAGGTTGATTATTAGTTGGAAGAATCATCTCTTTTCCACAGACTCTTCGCCAAAAAAAACTAAAAAGAACCCGGATATAATTAGGCCCCGTTTTGCCCAAATTAAAACTTGAAAACCCCATATCCACGGAACGGTTTATCCAAGAAATGGGAACTTCTTTTACTTTATAACCTAATAGGATTGGCTGAAGACCTGTTTCCGCGTTTGCGGCGAAGTCATTGTATTCTAGGTTTAAGCGTTTCGCAACTTCCCCTTTCATAAGTTTTAAATTGTTAGTTACGTCTCTAAACCCTTTTCCTAACAAAATATTTGCAAGAATATGGAACCCTCTATTAGCAAGTATTTTTGTGAATGCATAATTTAATAAAACACTTTCTCTTGAAAACCTACTTCCTATAGCTACATCGGCGCCTTCGGCAACAGCGTCAAATAATCCAGTTAATTCTGGTAATATATGTTGAAAATCACAATCCATCAATAAAACATATTCTCCCTGAGCCGCAGCCAGTCCATCCCTTAATGCTCGGCCAACACCATTTGGCATACTTCTCCTTACAACTCTAATTCTAGGTTCTTCCTCTGAAAGTTTCTCGGCTACCTCGGCGGTTTTATCTCGACTATTATCGTCAACGATGACAAATTCGTAAAAGTAATCGCCATAACACGCTTTTAAGTTTTCAATTAATGGAGTTACGTTAGTCTCTTCATTATGACAAGGCACCACTAAAGAAATTTTGTTTTTTAATTGAGGATGGGCGACTAAATTAATCTTCTTTCTTTCATGATTAGTAGAGGCTGGCTTTTTTGCCCATAAATATAGGGATCCTGCAAAATTTCTGAAATAAGGCATATTTTCCAAAATCAAAGTCAAATTCCTTATGACTTTAAGAAAGCTTTTGGGAATTGGAGGGAATACAAAATCATATGGCAATATTTTTATCCCAACAAATCCTATTTCGGAAAGAATGGTAAAAAGGTCGATTCTATTAATAGAACCGCTTTCGCTCCGGCCTTTCATAAAAAACATCCTATTTAAAAAACGCCTTAAAATGTAAAAAGGATTCCAAGGGTTGATTTCAAAAAGAAGGATTTGGCCGCCGGGTTTAAGTAAAGCTTTTAATTGATTAAGAAATGGACCGTAATTTTCTCCCGAGAAAAGGTGCCACCCAACAATAAAGTCAAACTTCCTATCAGAAAACGACTTAGGAAAAGAATCAACATATATTGATTCTATATTTTGGTAGTCGCTGGTGGATTCTTGAAGCTTTTCGAAATATTCTTTATTAAAAGTCGCAGAACAAATTGGATTAGAATTTTTATTAGCTTCTGAAATTTCTTTTGTCCACTCTCCAGTTCCGCTTCCCAATTCAAGTATGCTTTCACCAGGAAACAAATGGAATAGATGACGAACCATTTGGGCTCTCCATTTCAACCTTTCTTTTAAAAAATAATCAACGGAGTTCCAATATTGAGTGCGGTCCCGCTCTAATTGCTTCAGAAATTCAGTTAATTCCATATATTTTTATCAAACTGGGATTGAAGAAAATCAAGTTAAGAAAAGTGAGTTTTGAGCTAAATTAAACTCTAGATGAAGGACGGAATCTAAAAGTTAAGCGGCTTTGAAGGCATTTAAAAATCGGTTTTTCAAAACAAGAGCGGCGTCTTTTAGCATTGATTTTGCCATCTTATTGCTTTTGTTACTGGAAGACTCGGAAAAGATATCCCGAATTAATTGAAATATTCTTTTTGGCTTTCTAATAAAATAAACGGAATAAAATAAACACATACCAAATATAACTAGAATAGAAAGTTCCATATCTCCAAACGTGGAGTTATATGAAGTCTTCTTAGCTCCAAAATCCTGGAAGGTAAATAGACTAAAAAGATATTTATCATCTAATTCAGTAATAACGCCTTCTTCTTGTAACTTTCGAAATGATTCCGTATTTGGCTGTGGAGAATATGCATTTAAATTAACGTTGGTAAATCCTAACCAAGCGCATTTTAAAATTGTAGCGTAAGTTCTTAAAACGCTTTTATAATCGTCTTCAGGAAACCCAATAATAAAGAAACAACCAACATTAATCCCAGCTTTCATCGCCGCCTTAGCGGATTCAAACATCGCGGGAAGAGCAACTTTCTTTTTAATCGCTTTTAGCACACGAGGATCTCCAGACTCTGGAGCAAATGCAAACTCATGGCATCCTGCCGCTTTTAGTTTTTTTCCGATTTCTAAATCAATTCCCTCGCTTCGAGTTCCGGACGGCATCTGAAAAGTAAATTTCAAATTGCGTTTGATAATTTCATCGCAAAAGTCCGCTATCCAGTCTTTTCTAACAATCGCAGTCAGGTCTTCAAATTGAAAATCCGTCGTACCATACTTATTATGGTAAGTTTCCATTTCATCAACCACATTCTTGACATCTCGAGGAATCCAAGCTGTCGTCCACATCACCGGGCTAGTGCAGAAGGTACATGAAAATGGACACCCTCTCGTGGCTAGCATTGGCATAAAGTTTCCCTGAGAAGATCCGTGGGGTTGGTTGACCTTATTATAAG
>JAYOZP010000098.1:0-7501 GCA_038154245.1 Nitrospinales bacterium
TAACAAAACAAACTTTTAAAAATTTATTCCGATTTTTAGAGGTCCTCTTAAGTTAAACGTGAAACTTTTACGCTATTTTTGAAAAGCTTGAGGGAAATTTTCTTTAATAAGATGGTCAAAGATCGCTTGGGCGTAAAGGTAATTGGCTAAGTAATTTGGATGTGTATCCCATTCTGAAACCGCCATGGACATAAGGCTATGTTCTCTAAATAAAGGCAAGGGGTTAATAGTTCGTATCCCATTCTCTTTAAGTTTTTTCTCAGCCACAGTTAATGTCTGAATCCTTTCCGCAAGTTCTCCGCTAGGATTTGCAAAATTGTTTTTATCTGGATCGACATGACCGGAAGGGAGTAAGACAATATAGGGGGCGGGTAGTTTGTATTTTTGAGTAATAGTTTTTATTCCAACAAATTCATTGACGACGTAATCCCACAACTTTGAAGTCGCATTTTCTTTGGAAAGAAAAAGATTGGTTCGGTCTTTTATAATTTTATATAAGTTAAGTTTTTCATACCAATGTGCAGGCTTTTTGTATTCTGCGGGCAAAAATTTTGGAATAGTGTTCAAGTTCCTTTTAGGATTGGACAAGGGAGGAATTTTTACAAAAACCTTGTTTTTTTCTTTTGAGCCTTGTGAAGCATAAGATTTTAATGTTTCTAGAGTAGTAATTGTTAAATCGTTATGAAAAAAGCCAATAAAAATTAAATCGCACTCTATTGATTTCAATACTCCCTTGATCAGGTCATGGATTTGATCGGTAGCATATCCGGGGACTCCAAAATTTAATATTTCGACTTCTTTGATATCTTTATAATTGATTGTAGTTAAATGAATGTTCAGTAGTTTTTCAAGGACGAATGTATAACGTTGTTGTGTGCCGGCAGCGACTCCAAATGTTACGCTATCGCCAAAAACTAAAATGCGAAAAACGTCTTTAGGTTTTTTTGCTTCGAATTCTTTTTCCCTGAATCCCATCGAGTTAGTGCTATAAGGCATTCCAAAAGTACGGTAGAACTTTTTGGGTAAACCCGTATATAAGATACTATTTTCTATCATGAAAAATGGAGCAGGTTGATATTGTGTGAAATAAGGAGGGACCGCTGGATAGGCGGCCTTTGAGTTTTTGTCGATAACCAATCCTAGGAACGCCTCAGCTAAAGTAAGACTAAATACTAATGAGCTTAAAATAAGAAAAGAGTTAGAAATCAGGTTTGAGGAATTGCTATTAGATTTTCTTAATTTAAGAGCCAAGAAGAGTAAAAATAATGTGAGAAGAAATGATATGGAGAACAGCATTTATGTTTTGTCAGTTCGTAAAAAATCCATTATAGCAACTTCCCCAGTTTAAAGTTATTATTAAAGTCTTTTAGTAGATGTCTATGAGAATAATTCTGTCAGCCAATTCCCGGTTTGGGCTGATTTCTCCTTCCAATTTATAGGGTAGTCAAATCACTCAAAATAAAAATGATTAAAAGATTTGTTTCGAAAAGTTTTTTTCTTGCTTTAATTTTAATCATTATCTTCTGTTGCTTAGAAGTGGTTTTTCGCTCCTATAATCCGCAAGCAATTTTTGAAAATTATACGACTTCAAAGTTTGGCGTGGCGACAGCATTTAGATCTGAAATTCAAAGAGACATCTTATTTCATGATTTCTCCCATCGAATAGAAACCGACGCTAAAGGGTTAAGAAACTTTAAGAATATTTCTTACTCCAAAGAGTCAGACGTATTTCGAATATTGTGCATTGGCGGTTCAATTTTTGCCGCTTCAGGGGTTAATAACGACGAGACTTTTGCTTATTATTTGAATCGTTTGGCCAATGAAAAGTTGTCCGGTAAAAAAATTGAAGTAATCAACGCTGGAAAAAACCTGTGGGAACTATCTGAGTATTTTACTTACTTCAAAAATGAAGGTTATAGATATAGTCCGGATTTAGTGGTGGTCTACTTTCATAGAGGTGAGTTGTCCACTTTAGAGTTATCAGAGTTTGAAGCGGATAAAATCGAGTTTAGAAGATTAACTGATAATCAGGTTGAGATAGAAGTAAGATGTTTTGAGTTCGCGCATCACTTAAATAAATTTGAGGTTACTTTTTTAAATTTGATTCATAGTATTCCCTTTTATGAATTTGCTTTTTTAGAATCCCACGTCGTCCGATTCATGGAAAGCTATTTAAGAAATCATTTGGTCTTGGACGTTGCAGAATCTTCAAAACGCAACTTAAAAAAATCATATGATGGTTGGGCGTTAAAGGATGATGACTCGATCAATTGGAAAACAGACTACTGGGAATTAAAAGAGAAGACCAGACAACATATACCTGCAGTTTTATACAGTATTGGGGTTGAGCGATTTTATTCATTGATGCAAGAATATGACACGAAACTCTTATTCCTTTTAGCGCCTTCCCGAGAAGAAACTTTGAAAATGGAAAAAGGGTTTAAAGAATTCAAGCCTATGGAGATAGGGCGTCATGAAAATATGATTTGGTTAGATTTAAAAAAAGACCTGATGGAAATCCAAGACTTGTCTTACATCCCTCTTAATTTTCCCAAAGCGATTCATTTTACCCCTGCTGGTCACTTAGCGGCGGCGACATTAACTTTTAATAATATTATTGAGAAGGGGTTTATTTCAATTAGCAATCCAACTGCATCGGTTATAAATTTTAGAGACTCCGAATGGATAAAAAACCTTTATAACGTTGACGATAGAATTAATCCTAAACTCTCTCAATTAGGGTACGATTTATTGATCAAAGGAATATTGAACAAGAATCAAAATAATTTTGATCAAGCGGAGAAGTTTTTAAAGTTAGCGTCTAAAAAAGAGGCGGTAAGCGTTGAAGCCGCTTGGCAACTAGGAAGGTTGTATTTTGTTAGGCGCGACTATAGTAATTCCGTTGATTATGTTCAAAAGGCGTTAAAGCAAGGTTTGTTTGAGTCGGATGCTGTTTTTTCTTTATTGGCGAAAGCTTATTCTAATTTGAAACGTTTTGATTTCGCGGAAAAGTATTTTGAAAAGGCCATTGAGGTTGCCCCAAATAATTTTCGAAATTATGTGAATTACGCTCAAATGTTATTTTTTTCTAAACGGTTTAAAGAATCGCTTGTTCAATATAAAAAAGCTAATTTAATTGTTCCCAATCAAATAGATATTCTTTTAGGTTTAGGAGGCGCGAGTTTCTTAACCGGTAAAAGCGAAGAAGCATTACTAGCTTTTGAAAGGATACTCAAAATTCAGCCAAATAATGTACAAGCGTTGTCTAGTATTGAACGAATTCAATCAAGGTTGAAATAAGTTTGGTAAAAGGAGGTTGATTATTTATTGCTGGAGAGGATTGGTTCGCTGATTTCAAAAATTTTTCTTAGTTTTTCAGGAAATGCGAAACCTCGGTCGTAACAACATTTGCTGTAGAATGGCTTTTGTTTCTATCCATGTGAGTATTTTGTTTTTCGTTAACTCTTCGGCTAACTTTTCGACTCCGCGCCATCTATCTTTTTCAATTAAAATTTCTCGGACTTCTTGTTCTAAATTTCCGATTAAGACTTTTTTTTCTTCCTCATTTGACGTCAAAATAGAAAGACATTCATTGGCTTGAACATAATCAAATTCAAAGTTTTCATGAGTATTTTTTTCTATTTCTGTTTTTAAAACCGCTTCTCGTCCTGCTATATAAACCATTACCAGGCTTTTTGCTTTTTCTTCGATTTGAAGGGTGGTGTTTTCAAACTTAAAATCATTGAGAGGATTTTTAAATTTGCTGAAGCCTCCGTCTTTTTCATTTTCTGTAGTTAGTTGTTTTGGAATTACCCCTAAGTAATGACATATTACTCCATGTCCTGCCTCATGAATGGCTCGAACAAAAATTGGGTCTTTTTTTTTGATCATGGGTTAAGGAAAGTTTAATGGTGAATAAAATTAATGTGTTTTTGTTAACACATTAATTTTAATAGGGTTATTTGGGGGTGGATTTTTAATTTCTATTGAACAAAATCTTTAATTTGTTTTCTGATAAAAAATTATTGAAATTGAAACTGTCCTTTGAAACTAAAAGTATTATAATGGCGTTGAGTTCTAAACTTTTAAATAAAAAATTAGAATCCACGCAATTCATAAAATCTTTCCTTAAATGGGTTCCTATTTGTTTCGTTTTTATCGGGACAAAAACATTTCTTTAATCTAGGAGTCTAAGCCGTGTTGAATAGAAAAAAATTAATTATTTTTTTGTCAATTGTTGTTTTCGTAGCTGGTTGTAACGCATTTGTTGTGCCCGCTTCTTTTATTTTGCCGGGGATAATGGGTAATACGACTGATGCGAATAAAAGTCACTCTTCAATGCGGCAGTCAAATGAAATGAACGCTAAAACTGTTCCTCCAGGAATAAATTCGGGGAGTCCGATAGGGCATATTTCTGGAGCAAAAATGTCGAAGCATATCTCAGGAACTGCAACAGATCATATTTCTGGCGCAACTGTGCCAAAGCATATTTCAGGAACTGCAACGGATCATATTTCTGGCGCAACTAGGCCAGAAAATATTTCGGGAGCTTCCATCCCAGAACATCTTTCTGGGGCGGTAGTAATGCCGGAGCATCTTTCTGGGAATTAAACAGATTACCTAGAAAAAATCTTAGCTTTTTTAAGAAGATAAATTCGGATGGTTCTTAGCGTTTCTTTATTCAAAGGGGATAGGGGGCTTTAGCCCCCGTGAAAATTACTCTCTGTCTCCTAAAAGGCGTAGAAGCATAAGAAACAAATTGATAAAATCTAGGTACAAGGTTAATGCGCCTGAAACAGCTTCTTTTGTATCTTCGTCGGTTCCTTCGTTTCCAAGGATATTCATTTCCTTTATTTTTTGAGTATCATAAGCTGTTAAGCCTACGAAGACAAGCACTCCTACATAGGTGATAATAGTGTGCATCATTTCGCTTTCCATAAATATATTGACTATAGAAGCGATGATAATACCAATAAGACCCATGAATAAGAAACTACCCCATGAAGTTAAATCTTTCTTAGTGGTGTACCCGTACAAACTCATTGCGCCAAAAGTTCCAGCAGTGATCAAAAACGTTGATGTTATGGACGAAGCGGTATAGGTAAGGAAAACCGAGGAAAAAGTAATCCCTGTAAGTCCCGCATAAAGCATGAAAACTCCAGTAGCTTGACTTGCGCTCATATGCATGACACGCGACGCCAACCAAAAAACTAAACCAAGCTGAGCAATTATGAGAACTATGGGGACGATAGGGTTCCCAAAAACAATATTCAGCATAGTTGGACTATTGGCAACGTAAAAAGCCATAAAACCTGTAATACCCAACCCGGCAGTCATCCAATTATAAACGCGTACCATAAACCGTTGTTGTTCTGTGGCGATGGCATCCATGCTCATATAGCGTGGAGAGGTGGTCATTTCTATTATCCTTTCAGAGAAGTAATGAATATATTCATATACCGCGCCTAAAACTATTACGCGGCTTTGAATAGCGGTTTAGTTCTTTTTATTTTGGTTTGCTTCTTATTTTTATTATAGGCTTTTAGGTTTTCATTGTCCCAAAATTTATCCCAAAAGCTTTTTTTCAGTATTTCGCTTGGTACAGTTTTTACCAAGTTTCCGTTTTTATCGTAAACCCTCATAGGATAAATCATAATTCCCTCCTTTTTCATCTTTTTTTCTTTGCGAAGTAACATCCACAGGGCGCAAGCCAAATGTGCGAGGCTTTTTTGCCCTCTAGTAAAGGGATAAAATCGGATTGTTAAGAAAGAATTAAAGGAAGATTAAAAAAAATTAATTTTTGTTGAAAAGTTGAATTAAGATTTGTGAAATGTGTCCATTTCAACTAAGAGGGATATAAAAAGACTGAATGCCGTCAAATTTGCTCAACGAACCGTCAAGGTAGAATATTTCAGTCAAATTGTGTTTTCCCTTCTTGATCGGATAAAGAATGTAAGTCATTTGCCAAAGTTCTTTCCTATTTTGCTTTGCTACGCGCCCCATGTACGGGTTTAATAGGGCCGCTTGAGTCGGCCATTCTTTTTGAGTTGAATCCCATAAAATAAGATTCGATTTTTGACCAAAAGGTTTGAGGTAGGTTAATAGCAGAAAACCGTCGTTTTTAAATTGAACAGATTTTATTTTGTTTGATGAAAGGTGCATTTTCTGAGGTGTGCCGTTGTTTATGAGTAAAGATTGTTTCCCTAAAAGCGTCAAATAGGTTGACGATTGGACTTCAATTTGAGGAATTTTAGGGAAAGCTATTTTTGTTTCATAATCTAAATCAGCGACGGGAGGGATGAATCGATTTACTTTGATGTCCCATTCGTAAAGACAAATATTTTCTTTGCAATCTAGTCTGCGAATACTTTTCTTAGGAAAAACTAAAAATTTATTTTGAAGAAAACCCCCAATCGGAAAAACGTCTGGTGGGGCATTTTTATGTGCGATGAGAATAATTTTTTCCGGCTTTTCCCCGCTTAAAAACCGAAACATATCGTTCGATATTCTTTGTTCCAAATAATGGATGAGAACGCTTTTTTCCTTATTTCCAAGAAGACTTACAAATAATACGTTTTTTTCGGCATTGCCCTGTATATAGCTAGAAACTTGAATAGCTTCGTTTATCGTCGCTTCTTTTACACTAATGCGAGCGGGGTAGTATTGAATCCAAAAGTTGACGGCAGGAGTAACTACCAAACCGATTAAAACTATTCCAAAAACCGCTTTGAGGTTTGAGCGGTTATTGGAAAACTTATTTAATGACGATTCGACGCCAGTTGTTGAGATAAAAAAAATAAAGGGGAGAACAAATATATAAATTCGGCTAAAGAGCGTTGTTCCGATTGAAAATAAGATAGATATTGGAATAACTATTAGACTTAAAATGGCAAATAATTTTCTTCGATCCGTAAAGGAAAAACATCCCCATAAAAAAAAAGTGAAAACCAAGGGGCCGAAAGGTTCCATTAACTGGTTTATAATTTCTATTAGGTTGCTTAGTCCTTTCGATTCTACAGAGTAGTTTTGAACTCCAGCTTGAAGACCTTCTTTTATTCCATAAAAATAAGAAGAAGCTATGAAAAGTAAAACTAAATAATAAGAGGTTAGCTTTTTAAAGAGAAACGAAGTCGTTGGAACGTTTTCCCGTTGGTAATCAAAAATTATTAAAACAGAGAATATAGCTGAACTGGCCAAGAATACGGCATTACTGGGTAAGGCTAGTACCAGGCCAACGCCAGATAAAAAGAAAAGCGGTCCGCCTTCCCAATAGTTTTGAGATTGAATTAGTTTAAAAATAGACCAAATAAAGAGTAGAGCCAGTAAAACGGTAATAGCGTAACCGCGTCCGGCTTGGGAATAAACCAAGTGAGGTTTAGAAAGAAGAATTAAAAACGCTGCAATGAAAGAAGCGAATTTGGAGTTTGAAAGCTTAAGCCCTACCAAATAGGTTAATGGAACCGCTAAAATTCCGGCAAAAATTGAAGGGAATCGAAAACTC
>JAYOZP010000098.1:7511-17721 GCA_038154245.1 Nitrospinales bacterium
TACATTCGTTTTCCCCTAAAATTTGAAGACAAAGATTAGACAGCAAGCTGAAAAGGGTGTGCTGATTAGTGTCGGAATAATTAAAAACCAGATTTTTCCATGAACTGAAGGCGTAGTGATTAAATGTGATAGCTTCATCGCCAGTTAATGGACTCCCGCCAAAGGGAATCCGAGTAAAAATGGAAAAAAGTAATAAAATTGAAATAGGTAAGATATTTTTTGAAGAAGGAGAGTTTGACATGGAAGGCTGGAAGTTTAATGAATAGCGTTTAAATGAACCGCTAATTCATTATATCCTTACTTGCTTTCAGTAATGAGCTAATTCCTTCTTTTGCTGGAAAGTATTTAATTTTGGATAATAATCGCGATAACGCTTCCTAGAGGACTCAAACTTTGAATAAAGTCTCAAATCAAATTCTATTAACAGAATCATCGAAAACTCCTATTGTTTTAGTAAAATTGATTAGCTTTGTTTAGTAGTTTTGATTATTAATTATGATTTCTTTATTTGTGATCAAAAAAGAAGGAGTTTTAATAGTGAAATTTAACAATAAAAGAGCGTTTAAATAGTTATATAATTGAAACTATTTGATATAGGTATATTTCACATATAGTCCGATTCAAACTTTCAAAGCGATTCCAAACCAAATTATGTAAAAAAACATCAGAAAGTTCTTAATTTTTCGGCTAAATTTTAGTAGAATTAATTAGTTTAGTATAGTAGTTTTGACTATTGTATGTGATTTCTTTTTTTATTGAGAAGGTTAAGTTTTTAATGTTGAAGTTTAATGGAGAGAGAATTGCCAAATTATGAATAGAAAATTATTAGGATTGAAAACTTGAGATTATCTTACCCATGAGTATGTCACCCGACACTTGTGAAACACCTTCAGAGAATTTTATTGGGCCAAAAGCTCCAGTCCAAAAGGATGCTTTAATTGAGACTCCTAGAGGAAATTGGGAAGGGCTTAAACTCCATGCAAATGCAGATATCCTCTCGGGATTTTTAGTTTTTCTCATTGCATTGCCGTTGTGCTTGGGAATTGCTCTTGCTTCAGGATATCCAGCAATTGCCGGTATCCTTTCCGCAATTGTTGGCGGTATAGTTGCCACCTTCTTTAGCAATTCTGAACTTACGATTAAGGGACCCGCTGCCGGTTTGATTGTTATAGCGCTCGGTTGCGTCACGGAATTTGGGTTTACTGGGGGAGTGGACCCTGCGAAAGACTACCAGGCGTATCGATTAGCGCTGGGGGTTGGGGTTGCTGCTGGTATTGTCCAAATTTTGTTCGGAGTTTTTCGCTTAGGGATTCTTGGAGAGTTTTTCCCATTAGCGGCTATTCATGGTTTACTAGCTTCTATAGGAATAATTATTATTGCGAAACAGTTCCCCGTACTGCTTGGGTTACAACCAGAGGGTCCCCCACTAGAATTACTTGCTAGTATTCCTTCTTTTATCTTAAACATGAATCCCGGAGTTGGGGCGATTGGAATGATCAGTCTTACCATTGTTGCTGGTTATACTTTGATAAAAAATCCAAAGTTAAGAATAATTCCTGCGCCAATGATGATGTTGTTGATAACTGTTCCAATGGGAGTATATGTAGGAATTGGAGAGGAGAGGTCTTACACGCTTAATAACCAAATCTACCAATTAGGCGAAAAGTTTTTAGTCAATGTTCCAAGTAATATATTCAATGCTCTTGCCTTTCCGGATTTTTCAGGACTGACATCGGAGACTGGAATAAAATATGTAATTCTTTTTGCGCTTATTGGGAGTTTGGAAAGTTTGTTAAGCGCTAAAGCCGTCGATGCGATCGATCCGTGGAAACGAAAAACTAATATGGATAGAGACATGTTAGCTGTTGGATTAGGCAATACCCTGTCGGCTTTCATTGGCGGTTTGCCAATGATTTCGGAGATTGTTCGAAGTAAAGCAAATATCGATAATGGAGCAAGAACTCGGTTTGCCAATTTTTTCCATGGCGCGTTTTTGTTATTATGTGTTGCCTTAATTCCAGGAATAATTAATCAAATTCCTCTAGCCGCCTTGGCAGCGTTGTTAGTAGTTACAGGGTTTCGCCTAGCTTCGCCTAAAGAGTTTGTACATATGTATCACTTGGGAAAAGACCAATTCATTATTTTTCTTTCTACCATATTTGGTGTGTTGGCTACGGATCTCTTGAAAGGAATTGCCATAGGAATAGGAGTTAGAATTATCATCCATATTATCAACGGAGTTCCCATTCCTTTATTTTTCAAATTGAATGCTGATATACATGAAAGCGACCAGTCCGCCACGATTTTTATACGAGAGGCCGCTATTTTTTCTACATGGATTTCTTTGCGAAAGCATCTTAATCATTTCTTTCAAGAAGGGAAACCGGTTACGCTGGATCTAACGGAAACGCGGATTGTGGACTATACGGTTAGGTCTAAGATCGATGAATGGACTAAGGAATTCAAAGAGAAAGGTCTTGAGTTTTCAGTGCGGGGTTTAGATTAGCCATCAATCGATTCTGAAAAAGCGTCAATCCAAAATATTTTTTATGCTAGGCGTCCAAAACTTAATCTAAACCATTTGGAACATTTTGAGGGGAACCTTTTAAGCGAGGTACGGGTAACTCGCATTTCAAAGGTCCATCATAGAAACGGTCTTCCACTTTATTTGGGAGTCCCCTAAAATCTTTAAAACCTAATCTCATTACCTTTTGTCTGCGCAACTTAATGGGAAGGTCCTCTTCCCATTGACGGTTATTCCAGAAAACAACCAGACGTCTTAAGATTGGTTCGATAAATGGTAAAAAAAATTCTCTCCATCCCGAAAAAACAAACTTGTAACTCATATCAAGCACAGAGTAATCTTTACGAGTTTCCGTAATTTTTATGGTAGTCAATTGTGGAATTCCCAGCATGGTGTTGATAACCTTCAAAGTATTATCATCATGCAAAACTTGGACAGCCAAAGAACTAACGGTCCAAAAGGGGAGAAAAGGAGACTTCATGGTTAACCAGGAGGCAATAGTAGTAGAAGTTTCATAAATAGGTTGAAACTCTTTAAACCCTTTATGCATTGGAATTACATGTTCAAGGTCGCAATAATTCCAAAGCGCCACAGAGGCGGAACAAGCGCATTCTTTGCGGCAATTGATTTCCAAAACCTTCATCAAAGAGTCACTTCCAAAAAACCATTATTTTGTTGAAAAGAATACTTACGAAGACAAGTTGTCATCATTGAAGAAAGGCATTTTCCTGTTTTCAATTCAAATTGCCAATGATGCCATTTACATCGCAATCGTGTGGGATTTTGAATAAGTTCCATGTCCCCGCCAAAATGAGGACATATGGTTGAGAGGACTACAATATCATTATCCTCTTTTATGAATATAGCGGAAATTTCATCTCTCCATTCATCGATCCATTTGGTTATAAACACTTTTTCATGAAGTTCATCAACCGAACAGAATCGAATTTTTTCTGGTATTTCCATTTATTTAAATGTTACTTCAATACTTGGTAGAGGTTATAACGTTAGATGATTTTAGCAAAAACTTGGGTAACATAGGGTATATAATTTCACAATTTAAAAGCCTCAAACTTTAATTAGATCGACAATGGTTACATTTATTCTCTAAGGATTTGTTTAAAGAACGGTCGATGTGAAATGCATTAGGTTAGGTGGAGCCGAGGTAGCAATATTTTCCGTCTGCTTACTTTGCTTGAGGGTTGGTTGATCGTTTCTTATTTGAAAATTCCAGATTGACACTTTTTGAAATAAAAGTTTGCATATAATCAAGTGTAATATGATTACTCAGAATCGTATTTAAAAAATTGACTCATGACAGTTCTCTTTTGGGCAGGAGGATTTGGGAAAACGGCTCTAACATTATCAAAATCACTTTTTGGATAATTATATTTTAACAAAAGTTGGTTAAATCTTTTTTCCATCTTTGTAGAATTTTTCTGGTCATTTTCTCTTTGATATAACTGCGCGGATAATTTTGTGTGGATGATAGCGTTTTTGCCATTTTTTAATTGATCAAATCCCTCGCTCATTTTCATATGTACATCGGGATAATGCCCATAGTATCGAGAATATTTTTTATAATAAGAGATTCCTTTTTCAAAGTCGCCAATTTCAGAAAACAATTTTGCAAGCGATCTAAGATGTTTAAACGTAATCCAGTCTGATTGATCGGCTTTTTCTAAATAAACTTTTGCAGCGTCAAATTTTTTTTCTACAATGTAGGTTTCGGCCAGCAATAACATGACGTTTAATTGAGGGTTTTCCGCTAACGAGTTTTCAAAAGCCTGAATAGCTTCATGATTTTTATTTTGAGCTCTCAACGCTTTTCCTAAATTTCGATATATTGCATCGGGTATATATTTTGATTTTAACGCTTCTCGTAAATATTTTTCAGCATCTTCATTACGCTTTGCAATAAAGTACTCTTTGCCAAGCGTACTTTTTATTAACGCATTATTTGGAAAATTAAGATCGGCTTCTTCTAAAGCATTTATCCATTCTTGGTTCGATTGAATTTTTAGATCTGTCACAGGTTTTTCATCAGGTACTCGAATGGGTTGGTAAACTGAACCATAGCAAAATGTCCAATATACTTTATCTTCTATAAGACCTAGTTCGGTTCCAAAGTAATAATCAAATAAAACTCGAAAAGAATTAACAGGCGTTATGGTGTCGTATAAAAGTTTTTGAGCTTCTTTTGGCGCATAATAAGCGTTTAGAATTGCCATTTTTTCTTTTACAAAAGTCCGACTTGGTTCGAAACACTCTCCGAGATACTGTCCACCATGATCGGCTTGGATAAGGATAACGGGGGGAGTTTCCGAATTGGAAAGGATTTTTTCAACCGTTGTTTTTGTTTTTTTATTAGCGAACTGAATGAATTTTAAATAACCGTCGATACTTTTGTTTGTGTTCGCAGGAGTTTTCCCATGCTCGTCAAAAACTATTGGTTCGTGCGGCATCATGATATGGGCAAAAGTAAATGTTGGAGACTTGTCGTGCGGGATCCTTTGTAACTCGTCAAATTGGTAAAGAAGTGTGTCCTGTCTAATTTTAATAGGGTCAAAAAATGAAAGATTTAAAGCTTTTAAAAATGTGTTTTGCGCATAAGAAACCCATAACCGAGGTATCCAGTTAGGAGCGGACAAATGGACATCGGCATTTTGATTTTTGCTTGTCGCCCTCATGTCGGAAGTAAGGTGGTAATATTTATAGCCTTGAGATTTAAGAAACTGGATGACCTTATTATTTTCTATACCGCCAAAAAGATCTAATTTTACACTCTTGTTATATTGTGTGTTTTCATTACGAGTTTCTACATAACTCATATTAAGAGTTGAATACAATGAAGGAGCGGTGACGGGATAATTCGAGCGACTCTGATTTCCTATGTAAAAACCGGAATTTTCTAAAAAATTAATGAAATCAGCGTTATCAAAATCATAAAATGACTTGAGGATATCTTCGCGTGGGTATGCGTCAAGAATAATATAATAAATGTCTGGTTTAGCTTTTTTAGCTTTCTCTGTCGAAATATTTTTTATTTCTATAGAAGCTGTTTCATCCAGATTAAATTTATAAAGTAGGTTAAAAGCAATGTTTTTTATGGGAAATAAAAGCAATATAATCGTAAAAATATTTAAAAAATTTGATAGTTTCGAAAAATCTATTTTTGTGGTTTTGACAAAAACAAAAACTAAAAGCATCAAAATAGAATAAGTTAAAAATATATTTGGGTCTTGTTTTAAAACCCATTTCCCGAAACGAAAACTATTTAATGCATTGAGGAAAGCAGAATAAGAAAAGAATACGAATAAACAAAAAAACGAATACACTCCCGCTTTATGCTTTTCCCTAAATAGTAGAAAAAATATGAAGAATAAAGCCGTCGCTATAAAAAGCGCAAAAATAAGAGGAGTTAATGTTTGAGAAAAAACAACTTCATGAGTGTTTTGATCGTAAAAATATAAAATAAAATAAAGGGAAAACAGGAAAGGATAAATTTAAGGAACTTTTTTAGACATATATTTCGCAATTCTTAAAAAACAAAGTTTTCATCGATAAATACTTTTCATTTATAAAGGGAGGATGTTTTTATATTTTTTCTAACGCTTGGTCTAATCGCAATACAATTTGCACACGATGCTTGTTTAAATATTTCTTCCAAAAAAAAACCACACATTCAATAGAATGCATGGCCCTTAATATTTCCCTAATTTCTAATTGATTTATTTGCTACTATCTTGTCAATTTCAGGTTTTGATCGTTCAAAGTTTGAAATTGGTTACGGTCGGCGGGCCTTTAAGGCTACAAATTGTTATATCAAAAAACTTAAAGCTTTTAAATACTTTAATTGTATGTCTTTAAACGTAGGTGGGTCGAATTTCATTTAAATTTATAGACGCTTATTTTTCTTTGGATAATAATTTTATAATTTGAAGACGTTTTTCGTGAATCGATGATAATGTGCGATTTAAAATGACAAGAATTTCAGGTTGTAAAAGACTTCGGTAAACTCAAAAAGAATTATTCGCGATTGCTTGCGAGTAACGAAATTGCCTTGCATTCCTGTTTTTATTATAGAAAGAGTTTAGAAAACGACTATGAGAAAGTTAAAACTCATTGTATTGGCTCTGCAATTAATTTTTCTTTCGTGTCAGGAGTACGACGTTAAGAAAAATAATTTGGACCAACTTAAATCGACAAAAAAATGCCCAAAATGTGATTTGAGTAAAGCTAATTTGGAAGGAATCAACCTCGCAGACGCAGACCTCGTTGGAGCAAACCTTAACCATGCAAACTTAAGCGAAGCTGAACTGACCGGGGCTAACTTGAAAGATACCAAATTAAACCAAACAGATTTAAGAGGCGCAAACTTAAAAAATGCAAATCTTAACTTGGAAAAACTTGAAGACGCTTTTTTATGCCATACCACAATACCTAGTGGGAAGATGGTCTATTCAAATTGTAAAAATGCAAATTTGAGTAAAGTCAATTTAAGCGGCGCCGACTTACGCGAAGCCGATCTAAGTTGGGCAAACCTTACCGAGGCGAACTTAAGTAGGGCAAACCTAGAAAATGCAAATTTAATAGGAGGAAACTTATTTAGAACAAACCTCAGAGGAGCTAAACTAAAAGAGGCAAGTTTAAATGAGGCGAATCTTTTTAAGGCTAGTTTGAAAGGAGCAGATTTGAGAAACTCGAATTTGGGTAAGGCCGATCTTTTAATGGCCGATTTGAGCGGTTCGAATTTAGGTAACGCTAATTTGAGATGGACGAACCTCATCGGCGCCAACTTGATTGGAACGAATCTGAAAGGCGCCAAATTAGACGGAGCAAATATATGTCATACCATTATGCCTGATGGAAAAATGCTCTACTTGGATTGTAAAAATGTAAGCCTTAGAGGTTTAAACCTTAGCAAGGTTGACCTTAGGGGAGTAAACCTTGTTAATGCAGACCTTACAGATGCGATTCTGAATAAGGAAAAGCTTGAGGACGCTATAATTTGTCATACTATTATGCCCGATGGGGAAAGAGCCTATTCTAATTGTAGAAATGTAGATTTAAGCGGAGTGGACTTGAAGGGGCTGGACTTGAACGGTGTTGATTTTAGTGGAACCTACTTGATACGAGGGAAACTGAAAAATATAAACCTGAGTGGAGCCAACTTAAGTAAAACAAGGCTCCAAGAGACCGAACTGAATGGGGCCAACTTGAAGGGAGCCAACCTGAGTAATGCGAATCTTAACTTTGCAAACTTAACAAAAGCTGATTTGAGTCGTGCAAATTTGAATGAGGCTAAACTGAAAGGCGCTATTTTTTGTCATACAACCATGGCCGATGGCAAAGAAAATAACTCAAACTGTTAATAAATTTCCTCTCAGCAAAGTGGTAAGCAGGTACGAGTTATATGTCTATTGTAAAAGATCTTTTTACATATTGACCTTCTGGATAATCTACGTGATCTTTTAAAAACTTAAACGCTAAAGAGATTTTGATCTGACTCTTGTCCTTAACAAAACTGATTTCTCGAGGCAATTTCATTTCTCTATACCAATCCAGCTTATTAATCATTCGCTCCGATTCAATGTTATTTTGGATCCAAGAATCTGGCGGAATGATATCAAATTTAAATAATTCTTCAGATGAAATCGATTGGTTTTTTTCTCCACCTAAAAATATTGCAAACTGATCCAATCTAAAGCGTAAAGGAGATGAAAAATATGTGTACGCATAAAAATCCAAATCTCCTCTTAATGTATAATTCTCTCCGACTCGCTTTAAATTTAATTTAAACCTTATAGGTGTTTGGGATTGTGGCTCAAAGATAAAATAAACTCCTTCAAGCTTTTCAAGTTCGCCTTGCCCATTAAATAATTTTTCGTTCTTTATCTCTTTGATCTTAAATTGTTTCGCTTTATTTATTCCATAGGACTCTGACAGTAACTTGCGAGTTTTTTGGGTAACATTAAACTGGTTGTTAGAGTTTCGATAACATGGTTGGTTTAGCTTTGGGCGGTATTGGTAAACAACAAACATCATCTCCCCATAGCTACCCTTTTTAACTAATAATAACTCTCTATAAGATTCAATAGTTAGCGTTGGGTCGTCCAAAAACAAATTTAATCTCGATTCTACTTTGAATTCTCGATAATTATTTTTACTTTTTTCTTTTAATCCTCTTTTTATTACATTTCGGTTGAATATATAGTAACAAGGCTTTTTTTGTGCGGCAGAGCCTATGAGAGGTGGATTTGTACTTTTTTCTTCAACAGCTAATCCCAAAAGCTTTAATGAGTTAGGAGAATAAGGATCAAAAAAAACTCTTTGAGCGTATTCTTCCGGAGATAAATTAAGCTCAGAAGCAAGATCTTTTATAAGGTTTTTAAGGGGAAAATAATTAATGGTTCCCCAACCCGTATTTTGATAATGAGACTTTTGTACTTCTATATTTTTAAAAGGAAAATAGGTTAAATAACTTAAAGTTAATAGAAGTATTGCAAAGACCCCAACAAACGGAATAAGAGTTTTTGCCGTTTTAAGAATGGCCTCAATTGCGATAGCGCAAATTATCGTAGATGAAGGAAGAAAAATGAAGATATACCACCAATGTTTTTCCGTTGGCGAGAGATACGCAAAAATTAAAGCGGGGATATAGAATAATAGGATAAGAGCTATTTCTTTTTTATAAAACTCAATTCCTTTCTTAATGGATAAATAAACAATAAACAGAACTAAACCATAAAACCCAGCGGTTAAGAGGATATAGTGCGTTAAAGAATAATAACTGGGGTCGAAGTAAAAAGGAATTTTGTCAGTCCAATGAGATAAAGCGACTCTATTTATGGTCTTGTGAACTGAAATAATATTCAACCAGTTTAATAGAGATGTGGACAGACCTTCGTTAGCTTTAATGTAAGCGCGCGGAGGACTATCGGCCTCAAAATAATTGCCTTTATAAAATAGATATGGCGAAAAACATGCGAGCGTCAAAAGAACGGTTATTAAAATATTTTTTAAAGGAATTTTAATTCGAAAAACGACGACGCCCGCGATGACAACTAGGTAGTATGTCGCTATTGAAAAGTGTATTTGAGAGACTAGGTTAATAATCAAGAACATCAATGAAAATGCCCTTAGATCTTTTTTTAGAATAAACTCCAAAAATAAGCCCAAAAAGCAGATCAAAAATACTGGAAGAAACGAAGGATTTATTGGATAAGATATGGCATATACGTTAAGAATATGAATAGAAAATAAAATTGTGGATATGGCCGCTATTCGAAATTCAAAATACCGCCTGACCACAAAAAACATGAAAACCAAAGACCCTGAACTGAGTAGAAAATTAAAAAAGAAAATCGATTCATACGAACGGTGAAATAATAAAGGAATTGCTAGAAACAAAGATAGAAAAGGACCGGGAAGCCTGCCGCCTCCAGTTGATTCAGGGCCTGCCAATGGGAAATAATCGCCGTCGAATAAGCTAAATGCACGATCAAAGTCTCTCGTCCACCAATCTATCAAATTGATAAAATCCAACTCCTTCCACCTCAAAAAAATACCTAGGATGATATAAACAACAAGTAGGATTTTTAATAGATTATTTGATTTAGACATTTATTAAATTAAAGGAATCTCTAAAAACAGGTTAAAAAGTTTAAAAAAAGGTTATATTAT
>JAYOZP010000099.1:0-17422 GCA_038154245.1 Nitrospinales bacterium
TCAATAACCTGTGCCGCTTGATTTACTGGTAGAGGATTGAGAAATCAAAAGCTGGTTAAAATTATCAAGGTAGTAGAAAAAAACTTTCCAAAAAATCTGTAACTCCTTAATATATCTTCAAAGTTAAAGGAAGGATCTACTAAATTGTTATCAATAGGTAATAAATGATTTGGTGGGAGATTTAAATTATCAAGATTTTATCAAATTCCAAAAACTGGCTAACAAGAAAATTGGTAACCACTTATTTTATTGGTGAGTCAACTATGAATCGATCAGATGGGCTATTGATGAATAATCAATTGTTCATATAATTTAATATCAAGATACCTACTCCAAAAGCATTTTGATTTAAGTTGTGAAGCAACTTAATTTTAGGAAGCTTTTTCAAATTAAAAAATCATTTGTCGTAAATACATGCCTAATAAAAAACTTCCACCTCAAAAACCCTGCATTGGACTACCAATAAATAGATTTTTGTGTCTACATTGTGAGAGCAACTGAAAAAATCAGCTCATTCCAATTTTCTTAAAATAACGTTTTTTAAACAAGACTTTAAAATAATATTAATATCAAGCCACATTCAATTTTGGTTAAAATTAAGTTTTGCATGCATTCATGCAACTTATTGAAATATATGAAGGATTATTAAGTATTAACTCACTGATTGGATATCAGTTGCTCCTCAAAACCCATAACCCACTAATTTTCAATTTTATTCCGATATCCAAATAAAAAACGGCTTAAGGTCCGAAAACCGTAAGCCATTGAAAAATAATGTAATTAACTGTTAAGAAGTCGAAATTTCAACCCACTGATTCGTAATCAATTATGCGTTTTAAAGATTCTTATAAATCAATAACTTAGAGGGGCTGCCCGTTGCTGATATGTCCCTAAACGTCCTAAAACGTTCTATAACCTCGCACAAAATCCGCACAAAGATTAATTAGATAACCACACTCGATAATCCCGATAGACTTCATCAAAAAATATCTTTTTAACTGCCTGCCTATTGATTAAGAGTCAGAAACGGCTCATTTTTGTAACCGCTTGATATTGAGGCGGTCTCTTGAGTTTGATATTTTTTCAGTAAGTTAATAGATCCCTTTTAATTCTATTGAGTTTATTATTTCTGCTACTGGAGGGAATTTCTATCAAGGTTTTATCAAGGTGGGTTGACTGAATAAATATCAGAAGGAAATAAATTCTAATTGTTCTTTTACAAGATTTAATTTTATACAATTTTCAAAATTATAATCATTCATTCTTTTCTTTAAAATTGCTGGAGTTTTGTCGATAATTTTTGCTGTCTCCATAACTGTAGAACCGATTGTATCGATCATGAGTGAAATTCAATTTTTTTGAATGTTTGATAGGACACCAATATTGTTCGGTTCGAGATGCAATTTCCCGTGTATAAGCAATAAGACCATTAAAATAACCACAAAAAAAGCAATTAAATTTTTCTAATCTACTCAAATAAGGCAATCGGTATCGGTCCAAAACTATAAAATCCTTCCGAATCACTAGAGAAATTCCATAAACAGGGAAACATAGTGTTTGGTAAACAGTTATAAAGACATCCAAAATTAAAGCTGGGAACCACAGGGCATATATAAATGGAGCGGTTAATACAAAAAGTATTTTCGATCGACGAACCCAATCAATGGCTTCCGAAATCCAAAGTTTATTGTCATGTTTTATCCCATCAAAAATAGTAGTTACCTTTCCCTTCCATTCAGCCCTAAACTCTTTTTCGAATTTCTGAAAGACTCCTACAAATCCCAACTGATATGACTTATAGCGAATCCAAAAGTTTTTGAACATTACCATTTTAAATTAACGAAGATTTAACTTTTTTCTGGAATCAAGTTTACGACAATGGGAGTGGTACGAACGGGTAAATTAATAGCTATTTTTTGCTCTTCGTTTGGAACGGACTTGCTCTTTTTCATTCTGTATAAACCAAAAGCTCCCAGGGAACCATGAACCAAGGCTAAAAAAATAAAATATCCCGTTGGACCGATTAATTGCATAAAAACGCCAACACCAATTGGACCAATTATAATTCCCACTCCTCCAACAAGAATCAAGCCGCTACTGGCCGCAACTATTTGATTGGGTTCAAGGTGATCATTTGTTTGCGCGATACTCAGGGAATAAAGAGGAAGGCAACATCCTCCGAGAAGAAAAACTAGAACGAATAATAAGTTTTGAGAGTAATTTGAAAAAATAACGGCGATAAATGCAATAAAACAAGCGGCAAAAGTGAGTATCACTATCACCCGTCTACGGTCAAAGCGATCTGATAACAATCCAGCTGGCCATTGGAATAGCGCTCCTCCCAAAATCAGTGTAGTCATAAATAATGATATTTGGAACATTGTGAGTCCTATACTTTTTGCATAAACCATCCCCATACCTGTTAGCGCTCCTTGAGCAACGCTAACCGCTAAAGTTCCCATAACCCCTAATGGGGATATACGATACAATTCTTTTATATTTATATACTGCGGGGTTTCGCAACTAGGAGCGGATACTGCAGTTAGTAAAATGGGAACTGCGGCTACAGACATTAAAACCGAAACAATAATAAAAGGGATGAAACCCTCGGGGCTTCCTAAGTTCAACAAAAGTTGGCCGCCCGCGCTCGCCGCCATTGAAACGACCATATAGGTCGCTAAAACTTTACCTCGAGTTTGGTTTGTAGCGCTATTATTTAGCCAACTCTCAATAACTATAGCAATGCCAGCGGCGCAAATACCTGAGATTAGCCGAAATGGAATCCACATTGCAGGGTGGACTATAATACTGTGGAAAAGAATGGCCGCCGATGCAATCGCTGAAAATGCCCCGAACACGCGAATATGCCCCACTTTCTGAACGTACTTTGGTACGTAAATTGAACCCAGTAAGTAGCCAACCGAAAAACCAGACATAACCACGCCCGTGATTGCGGTTGAGAATCCTTCTATGGTAGCTCGAACTCCTAATGCGGTCCCTTGCAGTCCGCTTCCTAGGGAATAAAGGCCTGCGCTAAGGAGAATGGCAAGATAAGCTAAAAATTTATTTTTCATGGCTTTCTAAATTAAAATGAAAGAATTTGTTTTTATAGCTTAATTGGGCCAAGTTCTTTAACTTTTTTAGATAATAAAAAAGGAAAGTAAGAGGAAACTCTAGCTCTCTGACTTTGTTAAAAATTACGGTAATATTAGTGTGTGTCTGAATTCTCTTCTTTTAAAGGAACTTCCTCAAGGTTAGGGGATGAATTTTCAAAAAAATAGCGACATGAATTCTTTGAGTGAGTTTCAATTTCATTCAATAAATTCGATAGGTCGATCTCAAATTTAGAAGACTCTTTCTTTCCCAAAATACATTTTTCTTCACTTACGGCTGAATTCGAATCACTATTAGTGAGCTCTTCTACCAAAAAGTTCATTTTCAGGTCTTCTGGGAAAACATCAACAGTCTCCGCATTAGCGAAAAAGGAAAAAGCGATCAAAAAAAAGCCAACCAAAATGAATTGAAACCGTTTCATTTTTTATCCTTTTAGTCAGATTAAATAAAAGAGAAGAAAGTTTTTAAATTGACTCGCCGGTTTTACCTTCTATTTTTTTCTTAGTTGAAAGTTTTTCTAAAAGTCTTTAAAAATATTTGGAGCTTTTCTGAATACTTGGAGAATAAATTACATGAAGATAAAGTTTCTAAACTGATGCGCGAAAAGGATTGCAAAATATGGAAATGAAAAATTTAAAAATTCCTCGGGTGCAAAATACCTCAAGGTCTTCTAATGACAAACCTATCGCGCTTTAATTTTGGAAGATCAATTTATTCAGTTAGAAGCGACTGTTTTTTCTTCCGGTAATTCAGAAATCATAGCGCCTGTTGTCAGCAGGAGGGATGAAATACTCCCTGCGTTTTGTAAAGCGTTCCGAGTGACTTTCGCTGGATCGATAATTCCACATTCGATCATGTTGACATATTTACCTGTCTTTGCGTCAAATCCCATATTGCCCGTGAGTTCTTTTACCTTTTCCGCTACTACGGTTCCTTCTTCTCCTGCATTAGCCGCAATTTGCCGAAGAGGTTCTTCCAATGAGCGGCCAACGATTTGGGTTCCCAGGATATAGTCTGGATTACCTTTTATATTTTTCAATACAGGAATGGAACGAATAAGAGCCACTCCACCCCCAGGAACAACGCCTTCCTCAACTGCGGCTCGGGTTGCGTTAAGAGCGTCTTCGACACGAGCTTTTTTTTCTTTCATTTCTATCTCGGTAGCGGCTCCTACTTTGATGATTGCGACTCCCCCAACAAGCTTAGCAAGTCGTTCTTGAAGTTTTTCACGGTCGTAATCAGAACTAGTTTCCTGAAGCTGATTCCTCATTTGCTTAATTCGAGATTGAATATCGGCGGCATTCCCTTGTCCATCGATAATGGTTGTATTATCTTTGGCAACGGTAATTCGCTTTGCTTGTCCCAATTCATCCAACGTAATATTTTCCAGCGTTACTCCTATATCTTCCGAAATAACCGTACCGCCAGTTAAAATAGCAATATCGTTTAGCATGTCATTTCGACGATCGCCAAACCCAGGCGCTTTTACAGCGCATACATTTAGAGCTCCTCGTATTTTATTTACAACTAAAGTGGCCAGCGCTTCACTCTCCACAGCTTCGGCAATGATCAATAAAGATTTTCCACTTTTCGCCACTTTTTCTAATAGCGGTAAAAGATCATTCATGCTAGAAATTTTCTTTTCGTGAAGTAAAATGTAAGCGTCTTCAAAGACAACCTCTATTGTTTCGGAATCTGTCACAAAGTAAGGAGAAAGATAACCTTTATCGAACTGCATTCCTTCGACCATATCTAACGAGGTTTCCATTCCTTTGGCTTCTTCCACAGTAATGACGCCATCTTTACCAACTTTATCCATAGCCTCGGCAATTAAGTCGCCAATTGCGGAATCCTGATTTGCAGAAATAGCTCCTATTTGAGAAATTTCAATTTTATTCTTGATTGGTTTTGCTAATTTTTTAATTTCAGCGACTATTTGGCTCACCGCATGATCAATCCCACGTTTAATATCCATAGGATTTGCCCCTGCAGTTACGTTTTTCAGTCCTTCACGAAAAATAGCCTGAGCTAAAACGGTTGCAGTCGTGGTTCCATCTCCGGAGTCGTTGCTTGTTTTACTGGCAACCTCGTTGACCAACTGCGCGCCCATATTTTGGAAGTTATCCTCTAATTCAATTTCTTTAGCAACGGTGACTCCATCCTTAGTGATAAGTGGCGAACCAAACTTTTTATCAATAACGACATTTCTTCCTTTCGGACCCAGCGTTAATTTAACAGTGTCGGCTAAACGATTTACCCCATCCAGAATTTTCCGGAGAGCCTTCTCGTTCATAAGAATTTGCTTTGCCATGATTTTGATTTATCCATTAAAAATTGTTTACAATACTAACTTTCGTAAATAGCTAAGATATCGTTTTCCTTCATAAGAAGGTAATCATCGCCATTAACTTTGACCTCAGTTCCCGAATACTTTTCATACAAAACTTTATCGCCTGTTTTTAATTCTGATTGAGTTCTGGTTCCGTTTTCGTTAATTTTACCTTCTCCAACAGCTTTCACTGTTCCTTCCATTGGCTTTTCTTTAGCAGAATCAGGGATGATAATAACGCCTTTGGTCTCTTGGATAGCTTCCATCGGCTGAATCAAAACTCCATCATGAAGTGGCCTAATGCTCATAATTATTCCTTTTTAAGGTTTCGTTAATTTTTATTCTTTTGCCTTTTTTTAATCAATATTTTTTTGAAAATTGTCTCAGGGGAATTTCATTCCAGTATCTCCCGTTCAGCTCTTTACTCGTTATGATATTTTTAGTTTTTCTTTTGGATCTAAAACTTTCACGTCATGGAGGTAAATGAAACTCTCTTTGGCAAATGGGATTTATTTAAACTAAGAGTAATAACCTCCATAACGATAGAAAACATCTTTGATAGGCGATCGTTTTTTCCAATCCGGAGGACGATAAATTTTTGACTCTCTGTTTCCATTACTTCTAATATGGGAATGACCCGTTAATTTCATTGAAATTGAAGAAAATCCGATCAAATTTATCTCAGAAACATTAGGTATATTTATTGAAGAAATATCGGGTATATTCATTAAACTGTTAATCATCTGCTCATAATTCTTGGTAAAGAAAAAAGAACCGATTTCAGAATCCAAATTATAAAATTCACCATCTTTAAGTGGTCTATTGCTCAAAACTTTTCCTTTCTCGGTTTTTGATTTTTTTTACTGCTTGAAAAATTTTATTGAACAACTTTTTAAAAATCAGAATGCCAAAAACTCGTTATCCCTTTCCAATGCTTGGAAAATATTTTTGACAACTATCAATTCGTCGACAAACTCAGAAAGGAAAACTATGGAAAATGGAATCAGGAAAGAAAGACCGTATTCTAGTAATATCTCGCATAACTATATTTTCTCTAGACAAATATATTCTCAGCTTTAATTAAATCTTCTTTAGTATCAATTTCTATCCATTTCAGCCCGGAAATATCCAAAGCGTAAAAAGGAACGTTTTTTTCAATTAATCTTTCATAGGCGCCCTCGTAATACTCTTGATGGTTTTTTCTGTCATCCATCATTAGCGCTAATTCTGCATGCAAAAGTTTTGAAGTTTTACAACTTATTTTTTCAATACCTATTGATTCTCCTGCGGCATGCTTTGGATTAACAGTTTTGTTGGCTTTCACTACCCTGTTATTCTCCCCAATAACAACCTTAATTTCTTCAGCGTCAAGATTGATATTTTTGTCAACGCACAAGCAATTTTCATACTGACATTTCATAAGATTTTTAAGTATCACATCATCAAACACTACATCCGCATCAAACTTCACAAAGGCTGCCCCCTTAATTAAATCAATAGCCAACATCAGTGAGAACCCTGTATTTGTGTCCGCATACCTATCATTCGTGATAAATTGGGCGTTTAAATTTGAGAATTTCGTTTTCACATAATTTTTTATTTGTTCTTCTAAATATCCAAGCACAAATACAACATCGCGGATCCCACTTTCTTGAATATTAGTTAGCATCATATTTAGGATGGTTTCTCCTCCAACCTTTAACAAACTTTTAGGACAATTGTCCGTCAAAGGTCTGATTCTTGATCCCACTCCTGCCGCCAGAATAATTGCCTTAAACTTTGTTTTTTGTCCAATGTCTTCCATAGCTTTAAACCTTCCCTTAAATTATTTATTTACAGAGAATCACTATTTAGCATCGGTTATTTTTCAAATCTGATTTCATGATCTTGACCTATCTGATAGCCTCGCTGACAAACCCGACCAAGCCCATAAAATAATTGGCTCAGAGCAAAAACCCAAAGCATCGGGATCATTTCATTCATAAGCAATGCCAAAGACAACATGAAGATAAAAACACCCTCATCAAAGGAAAAAAATTTTCGTTGTTCCCCCACAAACCATTTTAGATTTGCCATAACGCTAAAACCAAGACCTGCAGTCTCTCTCATATCCATCTTAAAATTTTTTGGAGGTAATTTTTCCAGATACCTGCTATCTCTGGACATTTGAGTATAGATAGCTACATATTTTACGTACCCGCGCAAAGAATAAAAGGACACGCCAATAAAAGCTAAAAACAACGGTAATACGTTTTGCGTTTGAATGTAGGCTGCGTATCCTACTGAGCCAAACCAAATGACTATCTGTATTTGATCAGTAGCTTTATCAAAAAAACTTCCTGCCAGAGAGAGAGTATTCCTATACCTCGCCATTTGCCCATCCATACAATCCAGCACATGGCTTAAGTGAATCAATACTGCAGCGATAGCAAAATTCACAGCCCCACCTGAAATAATAAATAGAGCCGATATAACTGCGGTGACAAAAGAAAATAGAGTGATAATATTGGGAGTTAACCATTTAATATCAACCACTAAATAATTAATCCCTATAGCTAATGGAGATGTTATAAAAGAAGACCACCATTCATCGTCTTTATTTTTTGTTGCCCATAACCCGGATAATTTTCCGTTCATAGGTTCTCTACCGGTGTCATAGGAACCGGCATTAGATTATTTTTTATGTCGGCGAGTATGAGTTTCGAAGCGTCAAAAGAAGTCAATTGTTTTGTTTTAATGTTACTAAAGCTTTGTATAACATCCGCTAGGGAAACCAAGAAATACTTAATATCAGTAAAAGACAATTCGCCAATATTTCCAACTTGGAAGACTTTGCCCTTAAAAAAACCTTTCCCTTCATAAATGATTATGGATTTTTCACGTAATTTATGGCGAAAGATATCTATATCTATGTGGACGGGAATGTGAACGGTTGTTAAGACCGAGCACATATCTTTTTGTTGAATCAAAAATTTAAGTCCAGAATCCAACATGCCCTGCCTTAGAAGATTTGCTTTATTTCTAATGTCAGCATGGCGGTTGGCAACGCCTCGATTAAGTATATTGACCAGTCCTTGTTCTAAGGCAAAAAAAAGAGGAACTGCAGGAGTATTTGGTGTCTGCGAAATGGTTTTGATAAAGTGATAAAATTTATACAAATTTAGGTAAGTCGAGTTTATTGGAAGAAACTTAAGTTTTTCAAATTCCTCTTTTGCCCCAATCACAAAAGATAATCCGGGATACGACCCAATAGCTTTAGAACTCGAACTCGAACAAAAAGCGATATGGTTTTTTTCCATATCAATAACTTCTGCCCCAGCGCTACTTACACAATCGACAATAAACATCGCTCCATTTGCCTTTGATAAAGCCCCAACTTTTTTCAGCGAATTAAGCATTCCGGAGCTTGTTTCATGATGAACCATCGCGACAATGTCAATCTTGTGTTTATTTAAGTAAACTTCTATTTCCCTTAAATTTAGAACATTTCCCCAACCAAAATTAAGCAGAAAAGTATTTTTATTATGAATTTTAGAAATATTGTATAAACGTTCTCCAAACTCACCATTGGACAAAATGAGAATATTTTTATCTCCTACAACTGAAGACAGTATCGATTCATTTGCGGCGGTCCCTGAACCGGTTATCACGACAGCTCTGTAGTCGGCAATGTTCTTTATCTCAAAAATTTTCAGTAGTTTTTTTTCAATACTTTTTAATAGACAATCAAAATCGATCTCTCGATGGCAAATATCTTCTTTGCAAATAGCCATCCTTACATTTTTTGCAACATTAACTGGGCCAGGCGTGAATAATAAATATTTTTTCATTTTTTCTCCAAATACCACCCAAAGTACTTATTAATTGCTGAAATGATCGGATAATTTTTACTCTGTTTTCCTTGTCAATTTCCGCTAGCGTGGTTGGTATTTTTATTCAATGAATAAATTTATCTCGTCGTTCGCGTCTAATATTATGTTTTTCTCTCCAACTTACTTCTCTTATTGGTTATTGGACTTCTGCTTTTTCCTGATTTTCAGAAGATTTTGCTTTCCGTCTCCTTGGCTCCTTTTTGTTTTTCAAAAAAAGGTAAGGAAATTCAAATTGCTTTTCTGAACGAACACTCAATGCTTCCACAGAAATCACTTCTTTCAGATTCCCGGAACCATCATATACCCTAACTTCATTCATATAATTACCTCGTCTTAAGTTGCTGAACCTTTTGTCTAGCTAGAAAAAAGCCACTTACCTTAGGTAATAATTTTCAGTCAATAGGTTGTATTTTTATATTTTACTTAGTATCGATTTTAATTTTTTCGCAGCATTTTCATTTGCCAGTTTCTCTCCATTTGCAAATTCTAATTTATAATATTCAAATCTAGCTGATGCAGCTTTTCTACGTTTTTCGGCTTCTTCTGCCAATAGCCCAAACTCATCAAATAAATCTTGCACAATTTCCTTCGTTGTTTTTACGGTTTCTATCATTATTTTTAGAACGCCCAATTAAGGTTGAGATAAGTTAAACTTCACGCTATTTCCAATTTGTAAATTTTGGTCTTTGCTATCAAGAGTAATATGATCGCTACTAAACCCTATAGTTTCTAGTATGTCCTTAAACATAGAAACCAAAGCTTCTTACCCACCTTAAACAATTATCGTTCTCAGTTGAGTTTCTCGGCCTTTAATACTCGGAACCTTTCCCAAATCCTATTGATAAATCTCTCCAAATGAGAGAAATAATTTTTCCCGGACGTTACCGTCTATGCCATAGCTAACACAGGAATTTTTTCTAAGCTCTTTAGCTTGATTTTATGATTCAACATTGGAAAATGATCGCTTAAGGCTTGAACAAGTTTTTGGCATCCATGGCTCAATACATCTGTAGTAGGTAATTCAAACTTCTTCTCATAAACCGCCACGATTTGCCGAATTTCTTTCTCTTCCAAGTCCTCATGGCTTAATGCAATTGCCATAACTTTGGCTTTAGAAATTTGTTCAATCAGTTTAATTTCATGGGCAACCGTCGGCATTACCAAGTTTGGAAAATCGCATCGAAATTTCCTAGCCGGTGGATGTTGAAGAATAACGCCATCAGGCATGCTTCCTTTCAAAATTCCTTGAGACCCCATAAAAGCGGGATGACTAACGGAACTTTGACCTTCGACTAAAATAATGTCGGGCTTTTCATTTTCAAAAGCCTGAATAACAGAGTTTTCTATTTCACCCACTACAAACTGAGCAATAAGAGCGTCAATTGCTACTCCATACTTTGCTCCTTGAATCAAACTCGTTTGACCTGTCGCGATGAGTACCGACTTAATACCAAGATTATTTAAAACCTTGTTAAGTTCCACTGCGGTGGTCATTTTTCCACAAGCGCAATCGGTGCCCAAAAAGGCAATTACGGGAACGCTTACTTCGGATATTCGGCCCGTAAAGACATGCAAATCTTTTAACTCCGGAGGTTTTCTGATGTCTTTAATTTGAATGCCGTTTTGAGCGGCTTTTAAAGAGAGCTCTTGATCGTCAGAAAAAAACTGATGAAGACCGCTAATAATATCCATTCCGTTTTCCATAGCTTCTACGATAAGAGAACGTTCTTTATTTGATATATAAGTATCTAACGGAGCTTTCCCATAAATATAACAATGCGGAATTTTTGTGAGTTCGCTCAAAGCCTGATCTAAATCGGCAAAAATTGGAATACCGCTCTTTTCCTCCCCCAGCGCTTCTCCTGTATCCTTACCCGCTAACGAACTATCAATAACGCCTACAATAGTATAGAGTTCAGATTGCCTGATTAATGCCGCAGCCGTTTTGCCATCCACTAAACCAAATTGACTCTCACAATAAACTAAGGCTGTTTTTTTCTCCTCGGATATTAAATTAATTTCTATCATTATTGCTTTCCATTTATTCTCATACTTTAAAGAAGCTTCGCAGTAATAATTAAACTCCATTAAAATCTGAGGTTTTTGTTATTCGGAACTCACGTGTCGCTCGTCTTATGAGTTTGAATAAATCGTTTTTTACATTGCCACATTAAGCTTTTATTGAAGTTTTGGGTTCAACTTGTATTCTCGATACGCACATATCGGTTTGTGAATTATGGATTTGAAGCATATTCATTTATGATTATCTTTAACCAACTATCGCATTTCAAAACAGATTGAATGATTTAAAAAAGTGGCCAAAAGTTCAATTGAGTTCTTGATAAACTAGACAGTTATGGGAACTCAATTAACAGGGGACCTAATGACCACTTTTAAAAATTAACCTCTAGGCCAAAACAACTTTAACTTTGTAAAACGTTTTACCTTAGGCCAACTGTCTTTTATTTTATCTATAAAAATACTGAACACGGAAATTCTCTTGATATCAAACATCGAGATTGATCCATCCATAATAATACCTCTAGAATTGTACTTTTTATCTTAAGCGCGAGAAGAACGCTTGGTCCCTGTTTACCTTTTACCCTTTAAACTTATGCCGGTTTCCTCACATAAGCCGGTGAAATCTTCTTAAAAATACTCTATTCAAATATAAAAGATGGTATCACTTTCCATTTTTTTGGTAGGAATCCGATAATCCTTCCAGTTTTCGATCAATTTCACTAATAGCTTGATCAATGTCATTGACCTTGGATTCGATGTATCCGGATAATCTTTCTATATTATTAATTCCATCTAAATTTTTGATTGAGTTTTTTCTGGCGAAATAACAGTCGGAACTATTTTTATTCAATCCCACTGAAGTTCCTTCCTTAGCGTCTGCGTCAGATGGTTTAATCCATGGGTTTAATCCATTTAAAAATAGACCGCATATAATAACGATCATTAAAATCTTTGTATTACGATCGACATTCATAACTTTCTCCATAAATAGTTAAGTTGCTTCGCAACTTAACTGCCCTCACTTCAAATTTAAGATACAAATTTTGTACCTTCAATAATTGTACCCTTTTTTAAGATATTAGCAAGGATAAAAAATTAAGTACGTCAATTTGGACATTAGAGTATTGGTTTTTAAAACGAGATCACTCAACAAATTTTATCTTAAAGCTTACCGGAAGCGACCAGCGCTAGGTTCTTCTGCACGTCAGTTTCTGTTTTAGAAAACTTTTGTTCTAAAGATAACCTGTTTTAAAATTCCGGTAATTCCACATTGAAGAGGAAAAGAGCTTGTGCGTACACCCAAGCCCTTTGGAGTTAGCGGAGATTTGGAAGGATAGTAAAGCGGCTAATTTTAAAGGAAGAGGCCTTCAACGGGCCAAGGAAGTTAACTATTGGACATGTTTATTATCAAGAGTTTCCTTTTTGCTCCCATTGTCTTTCATAGAGAAGAGTAAAAGCCCAATAATAGAAATTAAAGTAAGAATTCCACTTAACAAACCTGAATCCATAAGGGTGCCCTCTGGGTTTTATTGTGCCTAAAAAGCATCGTTAAATGCTTGGTCCGTGAATGTAATCTGGCGCTACGCTTGTGCCGGTTTCCTCGCATAAGTAGATGAACAATCAAAAACGGTAGTACATTCAATTTAAATAGTTCGCGGCATGTCCGAATATTAAATATTTTTATGTCTTCCTAGCTATCCTCGAATAGAAATTGAAATAGCTGAAAAGGTTGCCGGTAAAAAAATGTTGGTTTAGAGAGATCCCAAGTACCATAAAATTAGGGTTATCAAAGCGAGAAAGGTATAAAAAACGTTAATTTTCATTTTCTTAGTTTTGCCTTTTAGAAAAATCATCTATTTAGGCCAGATCGGGCAATCTATTTGGTTGAAAAATTTTTATTTTATTGGTTTATTCTTGCTTCTCGGTTGTCGTGGAGCTGGGTAGCCTAAGGACTTACAACGCTCTCGCACGGATTTGTACGGCATGCCTTCCGCAAACACATAACGCTCGGCGCGAATAAACCAAAATGCCAGGCCCCCTGTATTGTGACTGGGTTGCGATGGATCGCTACCAGCTCGAACGCCTAAGGATCCTTTTCGACCTGTTTTCTGCCAACCACGAGCTTCCATGATCATACGCACTACCACGCCAA
The DNA here is from genome assembly GCA_038154245.1 of Nitrospinales bacterium. GTDB lineage: Bacteria > Nitrospinota > Nitrospinia > Nitrospinales > JAJDAT01 > JAJDAT01. The sequence continues at coordinate 13,490 of JAYOZP010000099.1, forward strand.
TCGCTTGCCTCAACCGTTTGCTCTTTTGAATGTGTACCTCTGACAAAAAATTATCAATAATTGAATCCGATTCAAGCTCACGAACAACGCCCGCTAAAGGAGGTCTGTCATGATGAATTTCAGATTCCTCCATTCGGCGTTGCCTATCCTCATTGTTAAAAAACTCAAGAACTGCTTCAAAAGGTTGTTCTGGGTCTTTCACTACATCGGAAAACGTTCTACCTTGCAGGTCTTTAAGGAATTTATCACGTGTTACCTTAATTTTTGGCAATTTTAACTCCGGTTTATCTAAGTTTACTTTTATTGTAGGTTTATGAAGTGCAAAAATTGCACCCCCAATAACTGTATCCTCATTTTGAGATAAAGCAAGAAGTAAATATCAAGGAATTCAGGAAAAGTCTCTAAGTAGGGGAGGGAACTTTGAGATTTCTTCTGATCATATTTGGTCTAAAAACTATGATGGAGACAATTTTAAACACAAATTCTTTTATTTATACCTGATTCGACAATAAAACCAATTAGCACATTTGGCCTCTTTGGAGCAAAGAAAACCGAAGCAAGTATATTTTCTAAGATCTTTATAGAAGCATGTGGAATTACATGAATAATCAATAAAAGTTCAACCTTGATAAACTTCTTAGATTATTCGTTATTTCGAAATGACTAGTTTGTGACTGACAAAGCCTAACGCTGGAAAAGTACACAAATCGCGTTTATTTTGAAGGGTTTTCACCTTCTTCCTTAAAAGTATTAAAGTTTAATGATGGTATTAAGAAGGGCGCTCAATCAGAAAGTAAAGAAAAATTCTGTTTTCTAATAGCCAGAACAGAAGACATTCAAAGGCTTGAAAGTAAAGGCGCTCTAGATTTTGTTACCAAAAGGTTAAGCAGTTTTCGAAATGATGAGACTATACTTTTAGAAAAAGCTTATTTGTTTAATCAACCAAATTTTGACGCTAATCTTATTATTACATCCTATATGAGTAAAAATAATCAGCCTTGTTATACGAATGGATTAAATGAATTTGTTGTAGAAAATGAAATTCGTGAATTATTGATTGATGCTAAAAGTCTAGATCCTAATAAGGATTTAGATATGAAAATATTATCAAGAGAAGAGGATTATAATCCGAATAATGAAATGATTACATTCAAGGGAAAATATTTGGTTTTTGATAAATCCACAAATTCTCCTTTTAAGCTAACTCTTGATATTAAAAATTCTGAGAAAGGATATATTGTTAACGTTAAAACTCTTAGATATTATTTTTGGCCGTTTGTGGACTTTTTGTCTAAGTTGGAATTAGGAATTTGTTCAAATAAATTGGAAACAAGATTGAAGAGTGAGAATGGATGCACTTTACATACTTTGTTGCCTGAAAATAGTCTGGCTTCAACGTTTTATTCTTATAATAAAAAATGGTCAAAGACAATTGAGTTGCCTAAGAGCTTTAGACTTACAAAAGGAAGCGCCTTTTTTAAATTAGTTTGGTTAAAAGATAGAATTTCCACCATGGATAGAGATGGGTATTATTCCCAAGCTTTCGGAATTAATGTTATTCCTCTTAATTAATTTATCTATTTTTTATCTCCTAAAAAATAGTCTCCGCTTATTGCCGTTTAAGATTTTTTACATTTAAAATGTTTTGCTTTTGAGTTTGTATACGTGAGCTAGGATTTCAGCTATGGCGCGGAATAGATTAGCAGGCACTACTTGGCCGATGTCTACGTTTTTATAGAGTGTTCGCGCTAATGGTTTGTTTTCCACTAACGGCACGTCGCTTTCTTTAGCGATTTCTCGAATTTTAGCGGCTAAATTATCCGCTCCCTTTGCGACGACTATTGGCGCTTGGTGGGTATCTCTATCATATTTCAGAGCTACGGATATATGTGTTGGGTTAGTGACGACCACATCAGCTTCCGGAACAGCCGCCATCATACGTTTTCTTGCCATTTCTAATTGAGTGGATCGTATTCTTTGTTTAACTTGTGGGTCGCCTTCTGTTTCTTTTCGCTCCTGTTTCACTTCTTCTTTTGACATCTTGATTTCTTCGTTGTGTTGGAAGATCTGGAATGCCATGTCGGCGGCAGCTAAGATGACCATAAACAGCAAGGCTTTGATCATGATTTCCAGCATGACCTCTCCCATAAAAGAAAGAACTTGCCCTACGGAAAAATCCATCATTGGAGGTATTTGGTCCATTCGGCTTTTAATTGTTATATAGCCGATAAACGTTAATACTCCTACTTTGAATAACGATTTCATCAATTCTGAAACAGAATTCTTAGAAAATATTCTTCCGAATCCCTTGAGAGGATTTAATTTAGAAAACTTAGGCTTCAATGGCTCCATCGCAAAGTTTATTCCTTTAGTCTGTAATAGATTCGCGATGATTCCGGCCACCATGATGGTTGCTAGAATAGGGGCCATGATGCTAAACATTTGTTCTAAAACCCATTGCATGAAGTTGTACATGTCGTTGACGGTTAAAGGAATGGTATAAGATTGGGAGATGACGTGTTTCCATGTCGCCATCATTTTGTGGGTTGCCTGTTGACCGGAGAAGGCGAAAGAAACAATAGCGGCAAGCAAAACAAAAGTGGAGGTCAACTCCCGACTATTCGCGAATTGTCCCTTTTCTTGGGTCTCGCGAACCTTTTTGGATGTCGCCTCCTCAGTTTTTGAGTCTTTGTCTTCTGCCATCTATGACCCTTAGTTTAGGTTTGAGTTCCTCTAAACGTTAAAACGTTTGCATGATGCCAATTAAATTTTTTGGCATTTCATAGAGGTTGTGTTTAAAGATCATTCCAAAATAAGTCATCGAAAAATAGAACATGATCAGTCCCATTCCAATTTGCAAAGGAAAACCGACGATGAAGACGTTCATTTGAGGTACTGTCCTAGCAACTAAACCAAGAGCGACGCTGATGAAAAATAATCCCGCCACCACTGGAGCCGCTATCTTAATAGCCACGGTAAAGGCGGAAGTGAATACGTCCATGAGTATTTTCATCGATCCACCTGAAAAGCTAAACGTATTTGGGTTGATCAGTTCAAAGCTTTGAACCGCCGCGTTGATTAAAAAGTGATGACCGTCTAAGGCTAAAAATAACAAAATGGAAAGGATATTTAAAAATTGAGCCGTGATAGATACTTGGGATTCCGTTTGCGGGTCGATGACGTTAACCACGCCAAACCCCATTTGGAAGTCCACTAAAGTTCCGGCGATTTGAACTGAAATAAAAATCATTCTCGCTATATAAGAAATGATAAGTCCTACCGTTATCTCGGATAACATATAGAGACCAAAACTGAAAGTTCCTTTAGGTTGAGGAAGGGGAATATCTGTCAATAAAGGAAAAACCAAAAAGCTCATGACCAAAGCTAAACCTATTTTTAATTTGGCCGGAGCCGAGGCGCTACCTATAATTGGAGCGTAAAGAAACATCGCTCCTACCCGAATAAATACGAAAAAGAATTTTTCTGTCTCTGCGTAATTCAGGTTGAAAAGATCCATTGTGTTACTTTATGTAGTTTGGAATGTTTAAGAAAATATTTTCAGTGAAACTCAACATTAATTGAAATAACCAAGGGAAGAATAAAAGAAGCGATAAAAATACCGCTAAAATTTTTGGGATAAATGTCAGCGTCAATTCTTGAATTGAGGTGACCGCCTGAAATATGGAAACCGCTAATCCCGTGACCAACCCAAACCCAAGCATTGGAGCGGAAAGCATCAAGGTGGTTTTCATACTTTCCATTGCAAAACCGATAATAAATTCTTGAGTCATTTATTTTTTTCCTAAGTAGTTTGAAAGGTCGCTATGCAAAGCTTTTCATTAGAGATCCGACTGTTAAGTACCAGCCATCGACCATGACGAACAACATGAGTTTAAAAGGTAATGAGATTAAAACGGGAGGCAACATCATCAT
>JAYOZP010000100.1:0-17417 GCA_038154245.1 Nitrospinales bacterium
GATAACCGATGAAATTAAGCCATGACTTTCTTACTTTTACCGGACACTAGTGATCCTTAATAATCTCTAAACCTTCTCTACCGAACAAAGAATTTAAAACTCTTAATATCATAAACGACCGAACGTTTGTGCAGGCGATGATGGAATACAACCCCTATGCGATTAAACTAGATTGGGAGAAAAATTTTAAAATCCCGATTTCCTTTAATCTTAAAAAAGATAATTTCGAAATGATATTTCAATGGAAAACTGAGCAAAAGGAAAAACACACCGCAACTTTTGAAGAAAATAAAAATCAAACTTTGAAAATCCATTTAAAAGACGACATAAACATTGAGCAGGAAAAACCTTTAAAATGGAGAAAGTTTTCGCCTTTTTTAGATTTTTTCATGTAGAAAATAAATTGCGGAAAAACTTTACGGTTTAATGGAATAAAATTGTCCTTCAATTATTACTCTTTTAAGAGATTTGAACGAAATACAGCTCCCGTCCTTTTTAACAGCCAATTAAATTCAAAAACAACGCGATTTACCTGATAAACTGCGTTATATAATAGTTTCACAAAATTGCTCCAGCCTAGGTTCAATAAATCTTAGGCTTTTCCCTTTAAAATTTCCTACTAAGCCGTTGTTAAAATATGCGTCTTTTGTTAGTCTAAACGCTATGGATAGGCCCGTTTCTAAAAGCTCTAAACTAAGAGAACTAAAAAACCATTTACAGTTTTTAAAGGATTATGGAATCAATGAAATTCCACTAGATCCCAATCAGAGTTTAGATTTGGATCGGTCGCCCCCTACCCAACAATTAACATTACCAAACACAATGCTCGATCAAGTAAAAGCTGAATTAGGAGATTGCCAGCGCTGCAAGCTGTGCGAAGGCCGTAAAAATATTGTATTCGGTTCTGGAAACCCAAATGCAGATTTAGTGTTTGTCGGCGAAGGTCCAGGCGCCGACGAGGACGAACAAGGACTTCCATTTGTAGGTCGAGCGGGCAAAAAACTCACAGAAATTATTGAAAAAGGGATGGAAATCAGCCGCCCTAACGACACTTATATTTGTAATATAGTTAAATGCAGGCCTCCAGGCAACCGAGACCCGGAGAAAGAAGAAATAGAAGCTTGCAAACCTTTTTTGATTAAACAACTTGAAGCCATTAAACCTAAAGTAATCGTCGCTTTAGGAAAACCCGCTTCTTCTACCCTATTGCAAAGGAATGTTGCAATCACTAAAGAGCGAGGCCAATGGCAAGAGTTTGAAGGGATACCTTTAATGCCTACATTACACCCAGCCTACCTTTTAAGATCTTATACTATGGAAAATAGAAAAGCGGTTTTTGACGACATGAAAAAAGTTTTGAAGGCGTTGGGTAGATAATGGCTAATAATGAAGCGTTAGAAAAACTGAAACAAAATATTAATTCAGTCATTATCGGCAAATCAAATGTCATCGACTTGGCGCTAATATCTATTCTAGCTCGCGGTCATATTCTGATTGAAGACGTGCCTGGAGTTGGCAAGACATCTTTAGCGTGCGCACTTGCGCAATCTTTGGATCTCTCCTTTAAACGAATCCAATTCACCAACGATATATTGCCATCGGATATTGTGGGCGTTTCAATTTACGATTCCGACGAAAAAAAGTTTCGCTTCAATAAAGGTCCAATTTTTTCGAATTTGGTCCTCGCCGATGAAATTAACCGTTCTTCACCCAGAACCCAAAGCGCGCTTTTAGAAGCGATGAACGAAAACCAAGCCACAATTGACAATGAAACGCATCAGCTAGAATCCCCGTTTATCGTTATAGCGACTCAAAACCCAATTGAAAGCCACGGCGCCTTTCCTCTGCCGGAGTCTCAATTGGACCGTTTTATGATGTACATTTCCATGGGGTATCCTGCGGAAGAAGACGAACGAAAAATTTTGAGCGCAAAGCCAGGGCAAAGAAACCCTAAAAATCTTCAACCCGTAATCGATAAAGCGACTCTTTTGGAAATGCAAGCGCAAGTCGACGAGGTTATTTTTGAACCTGTTCTTATTGATTACGTCATCCAAATTGTCAACGCAACCAGACATTCAAGCAATATCGCTTTAGGGGTCAGTCCACGCGGAGGACTCATTTTGCAACAGGCGGCGCGGGCGCGGGCATTTTTAAACGGAAGAGATTATTGCATCCCAGACGATGTCAAACAACTTGCCGTTCCCATTTTATGCCATAGAATCATTCCGCAAACTCGCAACGGTTCGCACTCTCGCAAAGTTTCAGATACCGCGCCTTTGATCGGCGAAATTGTAGAAAACCAATTAATCCCCATTTAAATTATTATCGCCGTGTCAACCTCGCAGGACTCCTCACGCCTACTAACGGTTTCTCTACGTAACCGAACGCTGCAACTAACAAGAGAAGGCGGCGGCTTCATATTTTTAATCTTTGGAGTCGGGCTAGGCGCAATCAATACAGGGAACAATTTACTTTATCTTGTTCTTGCTATGTGTTGCAGTTTAGTCGCTGTTTCGGGCGTACTTTCAGAACTAGCTCTAAAAAAAATAACTGCGCAAGTTCGATTCAAAGAAGGCATATACGCGCAAGAACCATGCGCCATAACCTTTCTTCTAAAAAATCATAAAAAAAAGATTCCATCGTATTCGTTAACCGCCGATTTTCCGTCAAGCTCTTTCGCCGAAGCTCGACTAGAAAATCCAGCAGATTTCTTTCAAGTGCCTTCGGGAGCGTTTTCAGAAAAAACGGTTCGATTTATCGCATCTCAAAGAGGTTGGCTAACCATTAATTTTTGTAGATTGTCCACCAGTTTTCCATTTGGTTTTTTTATCAAAACCAAAATTGTTCCCATTCAATTGGAGACTTTAATCTATCCAGCTATCCAAAAAATAGAATTGCCCAAAACATTTCCCTCTGGCGACGGAGAGGGAAAGTTCATCCGATCCACTGGATCGGAAATTGGAACTATCAGAGAATTTAAACCTGGAGACTCCCTAAATTCTATTCATTGGAAAACAACCGCCAAAACCGGAGAACTTCACACCAAAGAGTTTACGGCTGAAGGTTCTAAAAAGATTTCTATATTTTTAAATATTAAAAACAGTCAAACAGGGGAAATTATTAATTCTTTAGAACTAGAAAAGCGAGTTTCAGAAACCGCCTCCTTAATTTTTTATCTGATTCAAAGAGGCGATCAAGTTCAACTACACTCTGAAGACTTCGAAAGCGTCTACGATAATTCCCAAAACCATCTTTTAGACTTGATGAATTATTTAGCTACTGTTGGATTAACTCCGAACAAGCCTAATCAAAAACTTGCATTTAAATAATTGAAATGGACCCAAAGCTGTCAATTATCGGTGTTATTGGATCTGGAGGAGAAACGCATTCAGAATTAAGCGTTCCTCTGGGAAAATGGATCGCCGAAAATGATTTCCATTTAATAAATGGAGCGGGGGCCGGCACAATGACCGCAGTAGCAAAAGCCTTTACGGAAGTTCCAGATAGAAAAGGCTTATCGCTGGGAATAGTTCCATCAAACGATTTTTGCGACACGCCTGAAAATCGAAAAAACCACTCCAATCCTCTAAATTATCCTAACCCTTACATAGAAATCCCAATAAAAACTCATTTGCCATTATCTGGAAGCCAAGGCCTAGAAACTGGCAGCAGGAACCATAGTGTTGTTTTAACTGCTAATATCGTTGTGGCTTTACCCGGAACTTCGGGAACAAGATCAGAAATTCAACTATGCCTGGATTATAAAAAACCACTTATAATTCTAGACCCGGTTGGCTGTTGGAAAGAATTTAAAAACTCATCGGCTCTATTCGTTCAAAATGTCCGGGAAGCGACAATTGAAATAAAAAACCTTTTAAAATATTAAGCCGCTAGTAAAATTAAATTCTTGTTACAAAACCCTAAAAAATATTCCAAAAATACACTATTCGATTATAATAATCTGAACTTTTAACAAAACTAAATACTTTAACTCAATAGAACCCGCAATATTTGGAGGCAAAAAATGCCGGAAAAACTAAAAGTCTATTCACCATATGATGGGAGTTTTATTACTGAACTCGATATGGACGACGAAGAGTCGGCATTGAAAAAATTGGAAGTCGCTTACGACCTCGCCTCCACACCAGATAACTTAATCCCTCTTCCTAGAAGAATCGAAATTTTAGAGAAAGCCGCCGATATTGTTGAAGAGAGGATGGAGGATTACGCTAAGCAGTCTTCAAACGAAGGCGGCAAACCATTGATGGACTCGCGAATAGAACTAGCGCGCGCAGTTCAGGGAATTCGCGAAGCGGCGAGATCGGTCAATCATTTAATAGGACGCGAAATCCCAATGGGACTCACCACTTCCTCGCTTAACCGCAAAGCCTTTACGTTTCGCGAGCCAATCGGCGTTGTTGTCGCCGTCAGCGCTTTTAATCACCCTTTCAATCTCATTGTCCATCAAGTCGTTCCAGCGGTCGCGGTCGGTTGTCCTGTTATTGTTAAACCAGCGCGCTCAACTCCAATTTCCTGCGTAAATTTAGTCAACGTTTTGCATGAAGCGGGATTGCCTAAAGAATGGTGCCAAACGTCAATTTGTACCGGCAGAGTTGCCGAAAAGCTTGTAACGAGTCCAAAAACCTCATTCTTTTCATTCATCGGTTCAGGAAAAGTCGGTTGGGGATTAAGAGCAAAAGTTGCTCCAGGCACACGCTGTGGACTAGAACACGGCGGCGCCGCTCCCGTAATCTTCGATAAAGACGCGGATGTTGAAGACGCGCTTCCTTTGCTGGCAAAAGGAGGGTTTTACCACGCAGGTCAAGTGTGCGTATCTGTTCAAAGAATTTACGCTCATGAAGACGTTGCAAATCAATTAACGGACGGTCTAGTAAAACTTGCAGAAAAAATGCCGGTAGGCGATCCATTGGACGACAAAACCGAAGTTGGACCGTTAATCGATAAAGCGGAAGTAGAACGAGTTCACGAATGGGTTCAAGAAGCGGAAAAAGCGGGAGCTAAAATCTTAACAGGCGGCAAAAAAATTGGAGAAACCTGTTACGCTCCAACCGTCATTTTAAACCCACCAGATTCTGTTCAAGTATCGTGTAGCGAAATATTTGGACCGGTAGTCCTCGTCTATACTTACAAAGACAGACAAGAAGCCATCGATAGAGCAAACAATGTTCCATTCTCATTCCAAGCCGCAGTCTTCACAAAGAATATAGACACCGCATGGGATACAGTAAGCAGACTCAACGCCGCCGCTGTTATGGTCAACGACCACACGGCTTTTCGAGTTGACTGGATGCCTTTTGCAGGACACAAAGCCTCTGGGCTCGGAGTAGGAGGAATGGTTTACACAATGGAAGAAATGACCGAAGAAAAGATGGTGGTATTTAGATCTTCGGCTTTATAGCAAAGTTTAAAGAATAGAGTAGTAAATTATACGGCGGTTAAAGACAATATCTTGAATTAAGTTATATTCATATACGTATAACAAAATTAAGATTTTAACCGGCCTCTCGACATCATGACTTTGGGACCATTGTCAGTTAAGGCAGTCCAAAGAGCATAAACACGGCCCCCATTTCCTTTAAATAAATAGGGATAAAAAACGCCTTGTCCATCAGAGGGAATCGCTTGAGGAATGCTCACTTTCCCTTCTTTTGATAACTTGACTGTCCAAGCCTGAGCTGGAGCCCAACCGCCTTTTTTATTTGAATCCCTTCCTTGAAAAATAATCCAAGGCTCGCCCATTATCACCGCTAAATGCGGATGATTTGGATCTAATACTTTGTCTTGAATATCCCCTAATGAGGTAAAAGATTTACCGTCGTCGGCAGACCATGCCATTTTCAATGAAGCTTTTTCTTCCGCCCCCGTGTACCAGACCAAAAACAATTTTCCGTCCACATACTTCATTGTTGGACCAGAGTGAGCGCATCCGTTAATTTTCCAGCCTTTTTCTTCAACGGGAACTGGTTTAGACCAAGTCGAACCATTATCGCTGGAAGAAGCGACAACAATCTTTCTAACATTTCCCGGATAGACATGACGCCATGAAACAAAAACTTGCCCGGAATTCCCAAATGCGATAGCGGGACGACAACACGGACAGATATCGCCCGCTACTCTAATATTTTTCCCAAACGTTTTTCCCTTATCCTGCGAACGCGCTAAATATATCGAGGACGTTCCAGGGGCGCCCTTACCACTATCCCTACCATCTAACCATGAAACAAAAATGGTTCCGTCGGGACTTGCTTCCATCGTATGAAACGATTGCGCGGCTTTACCTTCATCATCGTTGACTCGCATAGACGGCAAAAAACTACGGCCAAAGTTTACCGATCGTGCGAATCGGACGTCTCGGTTTTCTATCCACGCGGCAAAAATTTCAATCCCATTTCCCATACGTAATTGAGGACCATTTTCTCCGTGCGAGCTGACCTTTCCTTTTTCAGAATTTGCCTTTACCGCGTGACCAAAAGAATCGCCTACGTCCTTGGATTTTGCTAAATAGACATTAGAAGTCCCTTTTTCGCCATGAGCAGCATATAACAAATTCATACCTTCCGAGGCGCGAACCCATAGTTGACCGCCAGATCCTGAAACTACCGACCTCGGCTTTTGTTCCCAAACAACCTCGATTTCCTTCGACTTATCATTTCCCTCTATTCGAGTATTTTGAGCGACATTGGAGCATGCCGCGATACTCAAACAAATGAACGAAAACATAATTTTTTTAAACATAATTGCAAACCTCAATATTAAATAACTATATGAAACCTATAAAACTTATTTCAGGCCATGAACAGTCCTTATAAAATAAGGATCTGCGAGTTGCCAAATATGAAAATATCAAATTATTAGAGGTCTTCTTAAACTCTTGCTAAAGAGATCTTAAGAAGCTGGTTTCCCAACAAGCATCATGGTCTCAGAACCCCGATTAGTTAAAGTCGTCCATAGCGCAAAAATTCGGCCTTTATTCCCCTCAAATAAATATGGATATGCCACATCTAGCTCATTATTTGGAATGGCATGAGGCAAGGTAATCTTTTTTCCGGAAGTGACTTTGACAACCCAGGCGCTAATGGGCGCTCTTCTATCACCAGAGTTCGCGTCTGTACCTTGAAAAATAATCCAAGGTTCGCCGTTTATTTTTTGTATATCAGGATAATTGGGTTCCAAAACGTTATTTTGAATATCTCCTAACGAGTGAAACGAGAAGCCCTCGTCTTCTGAATAGGCAAGCTTCAAAGCGGACCTTGCGCCTGCGCCAGAAAACCAGGCGACATAAAGTTTTCCATTTATATATTCAATGGACGGACCTGAATTGATACATCCATCAATCTCCCATCCTCGACGAGAAACAGGAACTGGCTTAGACCAAGTTAAGCCGTTATCTTGAGACGAAGCGACAACGATTTTTCTAATATTTCCAGGATACTCATGTCGCCATGACACGAAAACTTGCTTAGGTTTTCCAAAAGCGATGGCCGGACGGCAGCAATGACAAGCGTTACCGCTAATTCGAATATTTCTTTGAAATGTTTTGCCGTTATCCAAAGATCGAGTCAAATAAACCGATTCAGTTCCATATTCCGCTTGAGCGTGTTTCCGTCCATCTAACCAGGAAATAAAAATAGTTCCATCCGCCGCAACCTTCATCGCATGGAAGGATTGAACGGCATTTTCCAAGTCGTCGTTTACCTGTATTGGAGACGAAAAGCTTTTTCCATAATCGAGCGAACGAACAAATCTAATATCGCGATTTTCTTCCCAAGTCGCAAATATTTCGCCTCCAAGCCCCATTGCCAACTGTGGACTGCTTCCATCGTCCAGGCTTAATTTGCCATCGGACGAACTAAGCGGTTTTGCATTGGAAAATGTTTTACCGGCATCTTCTGATTTTGCTAAATAAACTTTTGGGCTTCCATTTTCCCGTTCCGATACAAACAAGAGGTTAATACCTTCAAGCATCGGCCGACTTAATTGAGCGTCGGCGCCAAACATAATTGAACGAGGTTTCTCCTCCCAAACAACGTTAACTTTTTCCAGACTAAAATTATCTGAAAACCTGATAGCTTGATCGATATTCGCGCAAGCTTGCGCGATCAAACAAGCGAAAATAAACAGAACATTTTTAGCCATTTATAAAACACCAACTTTCATGAGTTTTAATAACCGGGCCCACCAGGGCCCGGCCTCCTTTTGCCCATATTGTGATGGAGGATGTTTAATGAGAAAGTTGTCGGAACTCATTAAACCGGAGGCAAAAGGAAAATCTTTTTTTAAAATGCCCGGCAAAAAACAAATCAAAACATAAAAATACATTTAGCCGAGTCCACCAGGACTCGGCTTCTTTTACCCAAGAGCGTTAAGGAGGAAACTTGGCAAGAAAGTTGTCAAAACTCGCCAAACTAAAGGGTAAAAGTTATAATTAGCTTGCAAGCAAACTTTTGAAAAATTCTTAAAAAAACTATTTGAAAATTTAAAAGCCCAAATCCACAAACGACAAACTCAATTTGGCATTTCAAAGCATTGCAAAATCGCGTAAAAAATAAGCGCAAATCGCGATTTTTTTATTCGCCAAAAAGAAAACCAAACTTATTTTTGCCGATAGCAAAATAAATTGTGGAACGTCAAATAAGACGTTTTCAGAAATTCGCTTGAAAAAACGCTAAGCGATATGGAAGCGCCACAAAAAGGCAAAGCCGAGTTATGCTTCCAAAAATAAGCTCTTAGGAAAGCTTTGGAGGTGGGTCAAACGAGCGAGGCTCAAGAGAAGTGTATTGAGCGTTATGAAAATAAAAAGTCCCGTTGAGATCGTGGACTTTATAACCTGGAGCCTCTAATAGATCAAAAAAAGAAGAACTTCCAGAATTGTATGAAAATGGGGTTTCATTTGAAGTCTTGCCGCCGCATGGAGAGGACAGAAAACTTTTTTCGGCTAAACCGTCGTCGGCAATAATATGAGGACATGGGTTGCTAAGGTCATGGCCCTTTAAAACACAGTGCAAAGACGGTCTTTTACCCACTTTGTCCATAGGGGAATGCCCCTTATGCGACGAATGACCGGCGGCAAAGCTAAAACTTGCCGAAGCCAAAAAAACCGCAAAGGCGGTAATCAAAACTATAAAACCCTGTTTTTTCATATTTTCAATGCTATGATAATCGTTATCTGAAAATCAAGTTTAATTTTTGATTTTTTGATTAAGCTCTAATAATTAAAACTCTCAGAAATTCTTTTATAAGATCAGAAAACAAAAAGATTATTCTGAATAAATCTCTAACGACAGTTGAACAAATAGTTTTTACCCCTCTCCTAATTAAACCTGCAAATTATCGAAAACATTGGATTTAGAGTTCAATAAAAGATATTGGTTCCTAGCGGCCGCTTTTCTATTATTTTGCCTATTACTGACTCCATTGGGAAACTTTAACAATTGGATTCCCCCGACCGCTCATACAGGCTTTTACTCTTTAAATAATATTGATCCAGGAGACGACACTGGATACTACGCATATTTAAGATCGGCATTTTTTGACGGCGATTTAGACTTTATTAACGAAAGAAATTACGCGCACCGCGAAAAATTTCTGCCAACAGGTTACGTATTCAATAATTGGCAAATCGGTCAAAGCGTGTTGTTTCTTCCTTTCTTCTTAGTCGGCCATTTCATCGCGTTACTCTTAAACGCGTTTGGATTTGCAATATCAACAGACGGCTACTCAAGTCCTTACTATATATCGACGGCTATAGCGTCTCACACCTATCTATTTCTTGGTCTTCTTCAGTTATCAAAAATACTAAAGCGATTCACAACAGAACAAATCGCTTTATGGGTCGTAATTTTAATTTGGTTATGTTCGCCTCTCGTCTATTTTTCCTTTATTCGACAAAGGATGGCTCACACGACTGAATTTTTCATGGCGGTAATGCTGCTATCGGCATGGCTGCAAACAAGAGAATCGGAGAAGCAGGTAGATCATGCTTTTTTAGGAATAATACTTGGCTTATTTTGCATGGTCAGAGTTATAAACGTTGTATTCTTTGCGCTTTATTTTTTCGATCAAATTATATTGAAAAAACCTTCTGCTCTAAAAAATAACAAACCGCTTTTAAAAGCTTTTCTAAGTCGATCTTTTTGGACTCTTTTGTGTTTTTTAATAGCTTTATCTCCTCAACTTCTTATGTGGCAAAAGCTAAATGGAGTTCCTCTTCCCATCCGTCATTTTGAAATGGCCGGAGCTGGAATAACCCACATATTAACCCTCAAACTTTTCAGCAAATTATATAACGTCTTTTTCAGCCCACAGTGGGGAATATTTTTTTCTTTTCCTATTTCCATTATTTCAACGATAGGCCTCTTTTTAGAGAAACAACTAAAGCCAATAAGATGGGGCATCGTCGCTTACCTTATAGCCATCGTTTGCGTAATCGCTATTTACCCCGAAAGTTCAGACTCCTATGGCGAGCGCCACTTTATTTCATCAATACCGTTATTAGCCGTTGGCCTTGCTGGGATTTTCAATTGGGCTTTCCAAGCCAAAAACAAAATATTTTTATTTATAACGTCTAGCCTAATTGGAGTTTGTTTTTTAATTCAATACTGCATGGTCGTTCAGTACAAAATAATTATTCTTCCCGAAGATCCTAAATTTACTTACAAAGCTATAACCTATATCCCAAAACTTCTTTTTGAATATCCTGAAAATTTGTCGCGATCGTCCAATTGGTTTCGATTATTAACGATAAGCCGCGAAACGCCATGGAATATAAAAGATTTTCTTTACATGGTCGTCTTTCCACTCGCTCAACTTGGAGTTCTAATTCTCGTCTACTTTTCATTTCATAGACTTTCATCCCTCAGGGAAGAATCAAAAAAACTTATAACCCAAAATTCTTTTTTAACCGCTAGTGGTTCTTTAATCGTCCTTCTTATTCTTTTAATAATTGTATTGGCGCCAACAAAAAACCAAACAGAAATCGAAAAAAGGCATCAATACGCAGAACTAATAAAAGAAGGAAAAGCTTATCAACAAAAGAATCAGTTTAATCGAGCAATTAATTATTTTAAAAAAGCTATAGATAAAGAGCTCCCTTCCTTAACGCCTTATATGAACCTAGGTCGAATATACAAATCAAAAAACAACCTCCATGAATCTAACAAAAACTTTGAAAAAGTTTTGAATCTTAACCCAAACCATCAAGGCGCTCTAATTCACCTGGCGGAAAATTCTGAGCTTCTTGGGCATTATGAAAAGGCGGAAAACTATCTCCAGACCGCTAAAGAAATAAATTCCACAAAAGTGGAAGTCTACGATTTATTAGGACAAGTTTACGCAAAGCAAAAACGGCCTAACGATTCGGAGAAAATGTTCAAAACGGCAATATCCTTAAAACCAAATTATGCCAACGGCCATTTGAATCTTGCTATTTTGTACACTCAACTCGGGAAAAAAGAAGACGCTATCCATCATTTAAAAGAAACAGTTCGGTTAGGCGTGCGCAACCAAACCGTGACCAATCTTTTAAATTCTTATGGGATATCTCCGAGAAAAACCCCTTAAGGTTAAGATCAAAAAACTCTGATCTTTTTTTCTATTTCCTATACACTAAACCTTTTACCTCTCATTTATTATTTAATTAAAGAACTTAATAATTTTCAGAAAATATGAGTGATCAAAAAATTCACAACTTCTTATTGACCAACGACGATGGAATAAACGCGCCCGGATTAAAAGCTCTGATACTTGTCATGCAAAGATTCGGGAATCTTTATACGGTGGCGCCGGCAGAGACTTTATCCGGTTGCGGCCATCAAGTATCGGGCAAAGTCCCGCTAAAAGCGGAAAAGCTGGAAACAACCAACTCAAAAGAACTCAAACGGTGGACCGTACACGGCACTCCCGCCGATTGCGTCCGCTTAGGTTTAAACGTTTTACTCAAAGATATTGAGATTGATTATGTCGTATCCGGTATAAATGCAGGAGGCAATCTTGGCGTCGACGTTTACACCTCCGGAACCGTCGCAGCAGCGAGGGAATCTGCATTTTGGAGAATCCCTGGAATCGCCATTTCCCATCATATCAAAGGAAGAGAAATTGATTGGAATCTGGCTGCGGAAAGGAGCGTAAAAGTTATTCAATCGGTATTGGACAGAGCGCAAAACCCGGAAGTTTATTGGAGTATCAATTTACCTCATATCAAAACAAATGAAATCGATTTAGAGTTTGCAGATTGTCCAGTAGACAATAGCCCGGCGCATGTCGTTTTCGAAGAAACGGAGGAATTAACGTTTGCTAATAAGAGTAATTACAATATGAGGCCCAAAACTCCAGGCTCGGATATCTCAACGTGCTTTGAAGGAAAAATAAGCGTTTCCCGTCTTACCATCTAATTCGCCAAATCGAAAAAAGAACGCTTTTTCTTCGATAAAAATAGGAAAACTGTTTCAGTTTTGAGGCGCTTTTCATTTACAATACCATCTAGCGGAAAATATTTAGCAGGCGAATGATTTAGGAATTTCTAAGAAATGGAAACAAGCTTAATTTATTTGGAGAGCTAAGTGGAAACAAAAAGCATTCGAATAACAATTTTTGTTTCAGTTTTTTTAGTTATCCTTATTTCCATGCTTGCCACAGGGCTGGTTTCGTATTTGCGAGAGGTTGATATTCGCGAAAAGCACATCTTAGAAAAAAGCGGTATCGCCCTCCAACCCATTCAGCTCCTTGCCGAAAGAAATATTGAAGGCAATAATTTGGAAAGATTAAAAAACTCTCAAGCCCAAGCCCTTTACGATTCCACTCCCAATTTATTATTTATTCAAATGATAGGCAAAAGCCTGGAACAACCCGCCACCGAATCGTCAGATAAAATCGAATCCCAAGATATCGAATACCACTTTATTAAACAGGGTTTTAATGAGCAATGGATGAAAAGCCTAATTGTTCGAATCGTGCAACGCGGGGTGAACATGGAAGACTATATTTTAGATTCGGAAACCGGCTTCTTAATCCTTAATAAAGACCTAAACACAAAAAATAAGGGAACCATAAAAGCCGTATTTTTAGCAGATGAATTAGAGAACATTTGGTTGGAAGTCCTAAAACAAATTGCCTATATTTACGGCTTTGTAATTGCCGGAGCGGTTTTTGTGGCCCTGTATTTAGGAAACCGCATTTCGTCTCCAATTATCCAAGCGGCAAAACAGTTAACCCAAATAACGCGCTCTTTAGACTTGGTTTCTCAAGTTAAGGTGGATGCGAAAAATGAAATTGGCGAGCTAGCTCATTGGTTTAATAATTTCTCAGACCGCTTAAGACTGATCCTAACTTCGGTAAAACAGTTTACGTTTCAAGGCGACAAATCGGCCACTCAAATTATCAAAGAAATCCAAAACCAGTCGGCAATTTCAATTCAACAAACCGCCTCTATTACGGAAATCACTTCTACATTGGAAGAACTTTCTTCCGCTTCCGCTCATATCGCCAACAATTCGCAGTCTGTTGTAACCTCCTCGGAAAGTGCGTTTAATGAATCTAAACGAGGACGCGAGGCTATCGAAACCATGAAAGATAAAATGGACGAGATCAAAGCCGATAACGAGAACAGCGTCTCAGAAATCGTTCAACTAGAAAAAAAATCAAAAGAAATCACGCGAGTTATGGAAATCATTGACGACATTGCCGATCAAACAAAAATGATCGCTTTCAATGCCGCTTTAGAAGCCTCCAGCGCGGGAGCGTATGGAGATCGGTTCAGCGTAGTCGCTGGAGAAATTAGAAGACTCGCGGAAAATGTGACAACTTCAACTCGTGAAATTCGAACTAAAATTCAGGAAATACAAAAAGCCACTAAACGTCTTGTAAGCGCTTCCAGCTCTGGAGCTTCAGTTATTCAAGAAGGGGCTTAATTAGCCAATAGCACATTAGAAGAACTTTCTAAATTAGTAGAAGGGGCGCAAACAAATTTTGAAGCGGCAAACAAAATTTCTGTCTCAACTCAACAGCAACAAATGGCTACCGGGCAAGCTCTAGCCTCGCTCAAAGAGATTGAAAAAGGACTTCGCGAATCTTCCAACTCGTTAAAACATACCGCTGGCGTAACTACCGGGCTAACCGACTCCTATTCGGAACTAAAAAAATTGATCGGCAGTTTTAAAATCGAAAATAACTCGGACAAATCATAGCCTTAAAGCTTGATAGCTTCTATCAGACTACTCCCCTTCCCTAATTCAAATCGTTTAAATTTTCCAAACCCAATTTTCTTAAGCATCGCTTCCGTTTCGCGAAAAGTATAAGTTCGCCCCGTCTTGGTATACATCAACATCGTTAAAGAAAATAACGCCGCGTTGTATGGAGACGTTTGCTCGTCGTTTAAAAATAAATCCACAACCAGTAAACGCCCTCCAGGATTTAACGCTTTATGAATCTTTTTAAACAAACCTTTATTTTCAGTCTCGTTATAAATATGCAAAATATTTGAAAAGAGAACAGAGTCGTATTTTTCTTTTAAAGCAATCTCAAAAAAGTCTCCTTCAATAAAGGAAAAACGTTTCATCAAAGTTCCAGATCCAATAATTTCTTTAGCGACCTTTATCGCTGCGGGTCGATCAATTAAAGTAGCGCGCGCTTTTTTATCTTTTCGCAATATAGCGGCGCTGTAAGAACCAGGGCCGCCTCCCAAGTCGGCGATATGTCCGACAGGATTTCTAGCGACAGCTTCCGCCAAAGGCTTCGAGTAAGCCAAACTTCTTTCATGCATCGCATAAGTAAAAAGGTCGCGAAACTCTGGATCGTCGCCTCCTTCGAACTCTTCTAAATTTCTACCGTTTTTGACAACGTTGATTAAATTTTCCCATTCGCCCCTATTTTCTTTCCGTAAGAAAACTGTGCCTTTCTTATAATGAGGGCTTGATTCGCAGAAATATTTATACGTTTCAGAAGTATTAGCAAAACGACCTCTCTGCTTGCGAGCCGCGCCAATAGCCGCCAATGCGTTAAGCAACGCCTCGACGCCCTCTTTAGGAGCTTTCAGTTTTTTAGCTACGTCGGAAGCGGAACAAAACTTTTTATCCAAATGCGTGAATATTCTTAACTCTAAAGCCGAAACCAATATATTCGCCTCTTCCAACTTATCCGTCATTTCAATAAACTGCTCAAATTTCAACATCAGAGATCCTTAGAAATTTTTTAATGTAGAATTTTTTATTATATTAAATACCTGGTTTTACCGCAAAGGAGACATGCCAAGTGTAATCGGCTCTTTAAAAATTGATTGTGTTTTAACCTGTAAATATTGCATGTCATCCAGAGGCGAACCTTTAGGTTCGGCGATATTAAAATATCGCCTCTGGATGACAGCTATGGGAATTCTATAAATAACACCTACTTATATATACGTAAAAGTTTAAATAAAAACTCAACAGTTAATAATCAAAGGCCAAAGAACATCTATTCGATACAACGTTTATTTCTTGAACAACATCGATAATTTCAACATAATAAGATAAAAAAATGGAAATCACTAATAACAAGGATTGATCGGGAACTTATGGACGAGGAAGAGGTTTTTGACACTTACGGCGACACGCCGTTATACTTTTCGCACTACTATAATTTTTTGTTTATCTTTAGAAGCGAAGTTCTGGAAGACGGGAATCAAATAACTTTGCAGTTGGGCGGCAATATGGAAAAAGTTTCCGCAATGGTGGTCGACGCAAACGATCCAATGACCCTAAACGAAAATGGAGAAGACGAAGTCGTGTATATAAAAAATCAAGCAAAAGAAATCATTTGGAAACAAGAACCCGAAGAATAAAACTTTTTCTTTAAAAGTTTATAGCAAATCCTTAAACCCAAAAGTTCATCTGGACTAAAAATATTTTCTCCGCGCGTCATACTGAGCGAAGTCGAAGGATCTCGCCTCGATTCGATAAACTACTTCCACTTTATCTCTTTGCTCTCAGAGCTTGTCCTGAAGCGCTCGAAGGGTGTCTTTGCGGTAAAAAATCATGCTGATTTAAACCAATTTCTTAACTTTAGATTTTAAAGTAGGCAAAACGTCGTCTTCAAACCACGCGTTTTTTCGAAGCCATATATTATTGCGCGGACTGGGATGCGGAAGCGGTAATAAACCTTTCTTCCAATAATCTCTCCAAGACTTTACGGTCTCGGTTAAGTTCTTTTTTTGAGCGGCGCCCAAATGATATACCTGTGCATATTGACCGATAAGAATGGTTAGCTCTATTTTGGGTAAACTTGAGATAAGCTTTTCGCGCCAAGCCTCTGAGCATTCAGGGCGAGGAGGCAAGTCCCCCGATTTTCCAGATCCCGGATAACAAAACCCCATAGGTACAATCGCGATTTTTGAATCGTTATAGAATATCTTGCTATCGATACCCATCCAACTTCGCAACCGTTCCCCGCTAGAGTCGTCAAAAGGAATTCCAGACTCATGCACTTTCCTTCCCGGAGCTTGACCCGCGATGAGAATTTTCGCTTTAGAACTGGCCTGAACTACGGGAAGCGGACCAAGGGGAAGATCGTCTTCACACAATCTGCATTCTCTAATTTCTATCAAAAGATTTTTTAGCTTTTTAGACATAATGATAGTAAATAAATAAAAGCTCGAAAAATTGTCACGGTGAGGCTCCCGAACCGCGACCACCACTCTAAAGAAATAACGTAAAAAAATATCTTGGTAATTCGTTTGGCTCAATGTTGTGGTTTTATCTTCCCGTCATCCTGGAGCCCAAAGGGCGAAGGATCTAGGTCAAATCTATTCCACTTCACCCTTTGCAATCTCCCTTACGTTATCCTGTGGATGTTGAAGTAAAAAGAAGAGAGTTAATTCGACGAGAAGGAGCCTTCATAAACCGTATCGGCCATTTCTTTTTCTTTTTTTTCAACGCAAGCCTTTTTGTCCGGCCAATCTCCTCGCGCAGACATTTCGCAGTTCAAACGGATCTCGTTTGAGATTCGACGACTTTCAAACCATTGCTTCGCTTTTTCTTGTTCCAGGATACAAGCTTCTTTTAATTTCAAATCGTTTTCGGCAATCGCTTCGCAGTGAGCTTGAATTTCAGGGTCAATATCTGCGGCAAAAACCAAAACCGGAAAAAACACAAACAAAAATACCCAAAGACCAAATTGTCTTTTCATTTTTTTGTACCCTAAATTTATTTAAATTTTAATTATATATTTTAAATAAAAAAATTGTCACGTTGAGCCTGTCGAAACGCGACCACCACTTTGCTTTTAGATTTTGAAGAGTAAAATAAAAACCGAAGTTTAATTGAGTCTAAATCGGCCACTAAAGCATGTCATCCAGAGGCGAACCTCCTTTGATGAGCCTGTCCTTGTATGATTCAAAAAGTAATATTTCTTGTGAAACAGGTAACAGT
>JAYOZP010000101.1:0-16927 GCA_038154245.1 Nitrospinales bacterium
CAGACGAACAAGGAGCGGACGAAGCAAATTCTAGTGGTTTCCAACATGACAATACTAACAAATTTTATAAGGGAACCGATCCTGGATTAGGATTGAGCTCAGATAAAAATTACGACACAGAATCCAATTTTATTCAACAAGAATGGACGAACGTCAATCAATCAACTTCTCAAGCAACGGTTGCTAGCGGAACAACGGTAACTCTTTCATCCGGAACATGGCCTGTTAATTGCGTTAACGGAAGGCTTAGTTTTGATGGCGGCTCAACTTGGTTTGGTATTGATGTAAGAGATTCAGATTCACAATTGACTCTTAACAGTTCTGCCGCTGACGGAGATTTTGACTACATTATCCGCTTGAGTGAGTTTCATTCTGGAGTTATTCAGTTAAATTATTTTGGTACATCATCTCTAGATCAAAGCGCAACAGCAACGTCTGGAAGTTATGGACTTGGACACTCTTCCGTTAATATTTGGAAAGCGCAAACTTTTACAGCTGGGATAAGTGGAAATCTTACTAAAATCCAAATCAAGCTTAATAAAACTGGATCGCCAAATGATAACCTTGAGTTCCGAATACAATCTACGAGCGGTGGAGTAGCTAGCGGTGTTGATCTATCATCTATAGAATCTCTTTCCAGTAGTTCTTTAACTGGGTCCTTTGTCTTTTATGACGTAAATTTCAGTACCCCAGCAAATGTTACGAGTGGTACAAAGTATGCCATTGTGATGAATAGAACCGGTGGTGTAGACAGTTCCAATTATTACAACGTTGAAGCTGGAACATGCCCTAATGCCGAGTGGTATAACGGTTCAGCGAATCCTCCTACTAGTGGAGGTTCTGGAGATTCTATTTTTAATACATTTGTGGGTGGAAATAATTCAGCTTATGAATATGTTTCTATTTGCGACATTGAATCGCAAAAAGTAGTTACATCGGCCTGGTCGGATATCAATAGTGGTTCGGTTACGGAAACTCTAAACTCTCAAAACGCTTATTACTGGTTAGTGTTCGACCCGACTTCTGGTTTTGGCGCTGGCACTGAAGTTAAAATCTTCAATCCAACCAATAGCGTATGGCGTGTAATTGCTAAAAAGAACGGTGCGGTGTGGGAATACAATAACGACAGTAGTAATAATGCAACATACTCTGGAACCGCAGCCACAGTTAACGATATGCTTCATGCAGTATCGCAAGCGATTTCAACGCAAGCTGGGAATCGCATGACAGGAACAAACCTTGCGGCTATAACCGATACGGAGTGGGAAGAAACTGGAGGGTGGTCAACTGCCGTTAATTCTGTGGTTCGAGGTATAACTCTTTATTCAAATGATTTTTCTCAAAATCCATCCGTTTCTCAATATCGATTAAATTTCGATTCTGAACGTGGAGCAATGGATCTTCGCTCTAAAACCTACGATCCAGGTTTTATTCCCTCCGAAGGTTATCTTTGGTTGCGCATTGAACATTCAGATTCCGATGGCCCGGGTACGTTTTACGTTTCTGGAAATGGTGGAACTGATTGGACGGTAGCTCCTATGGTTCAACAAGGATTGCCGCTGTCCGGAGACATCCGTATTTATCGCGGAACTGTGGACGTAAACAGTCAGGCTTCAGGTCAGGATTTACGTTGCCGTTATCAATCCTCCCAAGGCAAGGACCAATTCCTCCATTCGTGGGGATTACAAGCAAAATCCTAATTAAAACACCGTCACGTAACTAGAACACCCTTTGCCTTTAATCCAATAATAAAGGACAAAGGGTGTCTACAAGATTTATAGGAAAAATAAGGTTATGTCGTTTGATTGGTCGGAGGTAAAACATTTTTCGGAAAGCGAATTCCGTCCAAAAAATTATTCTGGCGAAGTGGATATGAGCCTGAGGTTTGTATTAAAACTTGATCTTTTTAGATCGCAAGTCGGTTCGCCAATGTATGTGCACAATAATGGAGGGTATGCAATTTCCGGACATTCGGAAAATTCCTTGCATTACGATGGGCTGGCGGCTGATCTACATATCGCGGAAGCGGTCGGTCCACGCGACGTGGTTGAACAAGCGTTATTAGCTTATAAGTGGACTTTTTTAAGTATTGGAATTTATCCTTATTGGAATCGCCCCGGATTACATCTTGACGATAGAACCGCAATTGGAAAAGAAAAGATTGTCTGGTTTAAAGACCAATTAGGGCAATATCATTACTATACCTATAATAGGTTCTACCAGTGCTTACGAGATTTAATTATTTATATGGAATCAAATCCTAAAATTGATAAAAACTCTTAGCGTTGAATTTAAACAGAAGATTTATTTAGAAAGGTAATCGTCTAAAACTTCGAAAAATTTGTTGGCGTCTTCTTTTGTGTTATAGACGTGCGGGGAAAGTCGAACGAGGCCGTCGCGAACTGTAAGAGATATTCCTCTTTGATTCATGAATTGTAAAATATTTTGATCGTTGAAGGAAAACGCCACAATACCGGAGCGTTCGTTTGATTTTTCGGAATTGTAAACTGGCAAATCTCGTTTTTTAATTTCTTCTATAAGATAGTCTCCAAGCTCTAAGATCCGGGTTTCTACAGTTTTCATTCCAATTTCATGGAATAACGATAGAGAAGCTCCGAAGGCTTGAATGCTCATCGTGTTGAAGGTTCCTTCTTCAAAACGCCGAGCGTCGGGCCTAAAAGTAAAATTGTAGTCCATGAAATTATAAGCGTCGACCATGCTATCCCAACCAACAACTACTGGATATATGTTATCCAACATTTTTGAGTTGATATAAAAGCCGCCTAAACCTTCGACGCTCAGTAACCACTTATGGCCGTCAGCGGCTAGGAAATCTATGTTGTAGTCCTTAACGTTCATTTGTAGAGCGCCCAAGCTTTGGATTGCGTCTACGCAAAAATAAATTTCCTTTTTTTTGCAAAACTCTCCAAGCCTCGCCAAATCGTTGCGGAAACCGCTATTGCATTCGACGGAACTGATCGATAAAATTCGCGTTTTATTATCGACCGCTTCGACAATTTTTTCAAAATCTACACGACCATCAGGACAAGAAACCATTCGAGTTTCAACTCCGTGACGCTCCAAATTTTGCCAGGGGTAAACATTAGCAGGAAATTCAATGTCCGGTATCACAACATTTTCGCCGGGTTTCCAATCAATTCCATTAGCGACTATGGATAATCCTTCCGAGGTATTTTTAACGAAAGCTATTTCTTCCGGCGTCGCTCCGATTAAAAGCGCAAAGCTTTCTCGTACTTTTTGGACTTTCTCCATCCATTCGGGGTAATTGGCGGTACCAAAGTTTGCAGAGTCCGTAACGAAAGCGGTTACAATGTCTTGCGTTCTTTTTGGAATGGGAGCGACTTTAGCGTGATCGAAAAATATCCTATTTTTCGTTACGGGAAACTCTTCCCTTATGTTCTGATTTTGCATGAATGGGATTTTTATTCTTGGTATTCTATGTGAATTCGGTATATTAGGCCCGCAGTATTGTCTTCCGGAGTTTGCGCCATTGGTTTAGCGAAGTTTTTAACTTCAAAATACACTGTGTTTTTTCCGGGTTTTAATTTGGAAGCAATATCAATTATAAATGGTTCAGGATATTCTGAACCGCCGTAGCTTTGAGTTTGCTTGAAATCATTGATACAAATTGTACAATTATCATCGCTACGAAGGAATAATTCACCTCGTACGATGCTTCCTTTTTCAGTAATTGGAATGTCAAAATTAGCCCGTAATTTATTTTTACTGCCAGTTTTAGCTTCTTCTAAAGTAACAGTTTCATTTTTCCAAACCCATTGACTACCTTTCATAGAGCGCCATTTTGGATTCATTTGACAAATCGTAGCAGGCAACCAGGAATTTTCTTCTTTATCAAAATATTCTGTTTCGCTACCGCTAACTATAAGGAGTGTTTTGATATTTGAAGAGTCTTCATGACTTTCTCCAATGACTGGTTTTGCTTCTTTCCACATGAGATCGTTCATTTCTTGCCAATAATCAAACATTCCATTTTTTTTCTTCATAACTGCCATGCTTGGTCTTGGTAGATTGCGCCCTAAATAAGGCCCTATATCGGCTAATATTAAACCGTTAGGATTTTCTGTGTCGATTGCTATGAAAGAATGAGAGGGAATCATGTCGTAAGTTTTTACAATAAATTCTCCTTTTTTCGAATCTTTAATTTCAATAATTTCTTCCTGTAATTTTTGCAATAATAAGAGCGAAGTTCGGATTTCGTTTTTAAAGGTCGCTTTTCCACTTGCTTGACGCGTGATTAAATCCACAACAGGAGAATTCGGATCCATTAATAGTAATTTAACGGTGATTCCAGACATCACTTTGTCGTGCAATAAGTCTCGACTATTTGTGGCAATTGAAAGTAATGAAGAACCACCTATAAAAATTTCTTTCTTTACGTCTTGAAATAAAGCTTCAAATGAATAAGCTCTGCCTAGTTCTGATCTATTTTTAAAAAATCTAGTGATGCCAAGGCGAACTGCGTCTGGATTTACAATTTCCTGAAGAGCGCTTTTATATTCATTAAATGTGAGTTCTCGGAGAAATAATTCGTAACCAAAAGAGACGACTCCAATCATTGAAATTAGCAGGGAAAATTCCTTAAATGGATGTAACCAAATACTATCATGAGGAAATATTTTGCCAGCCGCTATGTAGGACGCTCCACCAATGGCGAAGATGAGAACTGCCATAAAAACGATTCGATCCTGGACCCAGGATTTTAGATTAGCCTTTGTCACTCTTTAACCTTTCTTTTAATAGTTTTTCCAAGGATTGGCAAAGCCTTTGGATTTCAAAATATAATTCTCAATTTAACCTAGATTACTATAATTTTATGGGGATCTCTAATAATTTGAGATTTTAGCTTTTAGCAAACTGCATGTCTTTTATTATCAGGCTCCGCTTGCGGCTAACAAGGTCAATTTTAAAGGTTTCCTTAATTTATAGAACAATCAAAAATAGATAGATTTTTGATCTAGCTTAATCCCGATCTTCTTCGCAGCAACCAATCAAGCGAGAGTAGTCCTACTATTAGACCGAAGGAAAACCAATTATCCCACAGTCCAAATGTTGCGCTTCCTGTTTTCTCACGGACTTTTGAAGCTGAAAATGCGATATCTTTTAAGTTGGAGTTTTCTTTAAGAACGCGATGTTCTCCCCCAGAAATTTTTGCAAAGGTTTCTAGTAAAAGATTATTTATTTTAGGTTTTTCAAATTCTGCATTATCGCTAAAAACGCCAAACCGAGTTTCGCTGTTTAGGGTTTCGCTTTCTCGTTTCCATTCCACTTTTGCGGAGAAAAATCCTTCGCCTTTTGGGAGAAATTCGAAATTTGCCTCTCCATTTTTATCGGTTGTTAATCGTTTGCGGAGAATTTCGCCTTTCTTGGAAATAGAACGAATTACTATTTCAATATCGGCCTTTTTAAATGGATTAAAATCTTCGCCTAAAGTTTTAATTTTCATCAAAACTTTTTCTTTTTCAGCGTATCTTTCTCTATCGGTTTCAATAAGTAGCGTTTGGGTTTCTGGTCCCCCAGCAACCCAGGCTACTACGTTATTCCAAAACGTTTGGTAATATCTTCCACTTCCGCCTTCTCCTATTTTCAAAAAATTCCAATTCCATGAGGAATCGGTAGCCATGGCCATGGACTTACCTTTTCCAAACTTAAGAATTGAAAATACGGGAGAACTACCTTTCGTTTTTGAAAAGCCGTCGTGAATTAGGACCTGCGCTCCGGAAACGGCTTTCAGTCCGGCGTTTAAACCATTTAATTTGGGAAGAGAATCCCAAGCGGCCTGGTTTTGTTTTTCATTTTTTTCTAATCTTAGTATGGGATGTCGCCAATAACGTTCTTCAACTTTAGCGTTAAATTCCGCTTCGGAAAAGAGTTCCATTCTATCGCGAATTTTTACAGGTAGAACCTTTTCGACAGGGGTTCTTTCGTATCCACCGCCTTGAAAAGAAAGTTCGCCTCCAATCATTAAAAAGGACCCGCCGTTATGAACATAGGAGCTAATATTTTCCAAAAACTTTTTCTCAATGAAAGGGGAGAATTTAAAATTTTGGAATATTACTAAATCGAAAGAAGCTAGATAATCGCTAAATAATAAATTTGAGGGAAAAGGTATTAAACTTAATTCCGATGTAGAAGCGGCTACGTCGTCGGATAAAGAGCGGAGAATAAAAAATGAAAGTAGATCTACTTTAGGGTTATTGATTAATACTTCTCTTAAAAATCGAGAATCCCAACCAGGCCTTCCGGTTAAGTGTAAAATCCGCATTCTATCTTTGACTGTTTTAATTCGAAACTCTTTAATATTATTGGATACTATAGATTCTCCAGAAATCAGAGGAACAGATATTTTGTAAACATTTACGCCAAGCGTGTTTGGTATGAATTCTAATTGAACGCGGTATCGAGTTTTGCCTTCTCTAATTTCGAGATTTTTCGAAACTAAAATTTTGTTCCCTTCTTTTAAAGTTACGGGAATATTTTTATTACCGATTGCAAATGCGTCAATCACTGCCTCGACTTTTATGGGTTGATATAAAAAACCAAAGTCTGGGGCATCTAGCCTAGAAACGCTTAAGTCTTTGAAGGAATCGTTACTTCCCGTTTGTAAGGAATAAATTGGGGCCTCTAACGAATCGACAATTTCTTTCATGGTTGGAGAAATTTCATTAAATCCTTCTTCTAAGTCTCCTCCGTCGGAAAATAATAAAATGCCTTTTAATGATTTACCGTCATGACGCTTTTTTAATTCATTAAAAACATTTTTAAAATCTGTTCTAATACCGTTAGGTTTATATAATCTAGTAACGTCGCTTAAAGAAACAGGTTCTAATTGATTAGAGGAATAATAAATTTCTAATCTGAAATTTTTCCTCAATTCTTCGAAATATTGGCTATTTTCCTCAAACGCCCTGGTTAAAATAGTTGCTCGGGTTATCTCTTCAGGGAAAGTTTTAATAGACATACTTTTGCTGTTGTCTAACAAAACAGCGACAGTGTTTTTAAGTTCTCGAGTTTTTTTTAATTCTAATTCAGGTTGGAATAAAAGCGCGGCAACAAGTAAAAAAACTATAACTCGAAGTCCAAATATCAAAAATTTTTTACGCGGCGAACGAATTCTTGATAATCCGGACCAAAAACAGAAAAGAGCTCCGATAAAAAGATACGCTAAAATTATCCAAGTAACATAACTGAGGCCGCTTGTTAAGCGGATTTCCCAATCGTTATATTCTGATGATGGAATATTTAAAAGATTGAGAATAAAATTCACGGTGAATTGTATCTCCGGAGGCGTTCTAAAATTATTGGAA
The DNA here is from genome assembly GCA_038154245.1 of Nitrospinales bacterium. Taxonomy (GTDB): domain Bacteria; phylum Nitrospinota; class Nitrospinia; order Nitrospinales; family JAJDAT01; genus JAJDAT01. Next base: position 7,347 of record JAYOZP010000101.1, read on the forward strand.
GGTGCACCATATCTTTTTTATAGTCTAGGGTTAAAGCATAAAGGGTAATATTAACGCCTAAACGTATACTTAAATCTCTTTGAGTTTTTCCGCCGCCTACCATGTCGTAGTTCCAGTACCCTAATTTATTTCTAGACCAAGCTCCTCCTAGATCATTTGAAGAGTAAACTAAAACAGTTCGGCCTTTAATGGATACTCCTTCGAGGTAGGGTTGTATTTCCGCTCTTCCCGCTACTCGATTGATAAGATAAAATGATCTGAAAATTGAGTGATCGCGGGGAATTTTCCGTATTGGAGATCGAGGAAAAAGTTCTGAAATCAAATTCCTGACTGATTTATCGAAATCTGAGTTTGCTTTAGCGGAATTGTCGTCAATTAATAGAAAACCTCCAAAATTAAGGTAGTTTCTTAAAATTTTTATTTCTTTCTTAGGAAAAGGTTTAAACCCGGAGTCTCCGGCTAAATAAATAAGAGGGTGACGAAATAAAGAAGGGTCGGAGATTTTTAGATCAATTTCCTGTCTTTTGACATTCACCGAAGTTCGTTTAGCGAGTTGCGCCAGGAGGCTGACGATTGCTTCCGGACGAGGTTTCGAATTCCCTCCCTGGTATAAAATCTGCGGAATTCTAAACTTAGAACTGTCGCCAATGGCCCATGTTGTGGAAGGAACTATTATGGCGATCAAGATTAGAAATACTAGAGAGTACGAATAAAATTTTTTAATTTTGGGTAACAATGGGATAAATATAGGAAAAACGTATTGGGAATTAATTAGAACCGCGTTGTTTTATTGTTAGATGTTGATAAATTAGTTTAAATGAATAAAAAAAAAACTGAAAGATAATTTATCAAGAAACCTATAAAAACCATTGTTACTTTGTAGTTTGCGAGATTTTTCCAATATTTACTTAAATCAATTCTGAAGAATTCATTCGAGATTTATTCTTTTTGAGGTTTGATGTAAATAGAATAGACTTGCCAAAATGAATTTTAATTAAAAAGATAAATTTTATGCAAAAAAGAACTGTTTTATTAAACCCTGGCCCTGTTAACGTAACAAAGCGTGTGGAATCTGCTTTATTAAGAGGAGACTTGTGCCATCGCGAAAAAGAATGTACCGATTTAATCTCTTCTATACGCGAAAAACTAATAAAAGTTTTTGGTATTGAAAAGGATTACACCTCTGCCTTAATTTCAGGTTCGGGAACAGCCGCGTTAGAAATGGCGGTTTCGGCAAGCGTCAGCTCTGGTAGAAAAGCCCTCGTTATAAATAATGGCGTTTATGGGGAAAGGATCGCTAAGATCGCACAACGTTATGGTTTGGAAACAAAAGTCCTTGAATATGCTTGGGGCGATTTACCTAGACTTGACGAAATTGATAACGCATTAAAAAACGATTCAAAAATCGAAGTTGTCATGGTTGTTCACCATGAAACCACCACGGGACTATTGAATCCTCTAGAACCGATTGCGGAAATTACCCATCGCCATGAAAGAGTTTTATTAGTTGATTGCATAAGTTCATTGGGTGGGGACGAGTTTGATTTTGGACTTTGGAAACCAGAAATATGTGTTGGAACCGCAAATAAATGCGTTCAAGGTTTTCCTGGAGTTTCATTTGTTCTTACGCGAAAAGAGGATTTACTTCGAATTGAAAAAATTTCTCCAAGGTCCCTTTATTTTGATTTACCCGCTCACGTGAAAGCGCAAGATAAGGGAGATACTCTTTTTACTCCCGCCATACAGGCTCATTATGGATTGGATGAGGCGTTAGACGAATTAGGGGAAGAAACCGTTGTCGATAGAGTTAAACGTTACGGTAAAGCCGCAGCCTTCTTAAGGCAGGGTTTCCAGAATTTAGATTTAGAGCTTTTATTGCCGCTTGAAAACTATTCTAATACTTTAACTTCTCTTAAGTTACCTCAAGGAGTGGTTTATACAAAATTACACGATGATTTGAAAGAAAGAGGTTTCGTTATTTATGCGGGCCAGGGCGAACTGAGTAAAACCATATTTCGAATTGCGAATATCGGTGATATTCGCCAAGAAGAATTTCAAGAATTTTTGGTAGAATTGGGAAATTGCCTTTCTATTCAAACTAAATAAAAAAAGGCGTTATTTATTAAGATGGAAATTTATGAATTATTAAGGCAATACGCACAGGAAACTAATGTGCATGAAGATCCCGACTCTTCAACTCCAGTCCTGGGTTTTGGTTTATCTTTATTTCATTCCTGCCTGGTAGAAGCCGGTTTGGATGCCGAAGAAATATCTGGTAATCCATTAGTATGCGCGCGACCCGAAAATATTAAACCGGATTGCTTAAGCCGTTTTGTAGTTTGCTATGTCCCTTTTAAATTGGGAAAAGAAACTTACGAGACAAATGAGATATTATTTGAAATATTTTCTTTTCTTAGATGGATGGATAAACGGGAAATTTCTCATGGATTATCCGAAATTGATTTTCAAAAATCTGTAAAAGAATTTTTGGGAGAAAGAGAAAGATGTCGCCAACTAAGCGGGTTTATTGACGAAGCTGCGGCTGAAGTATTGAGCGATCCTCCAAATATTATAAACGCTTTGCATTGTGTATTTGAGGTTAACCAAACAAAGCGAGATTTTGTTCATGTATCTGGAGAGGATTTGGATGAGCCAATTCGCTTTCGATTGCCAGATCAAGCCGTTAAATTAATCAGGCAAAACGACCGATTAGATTTAACTTTGGGAGATACTTCAGAAAAATGGGTTGTCCTAGAGGGCGGAGATGTTTTTCCAGGAGCTTTTACGGATTTCTCCAACTAATACTTAGTTTTTTAATTTTGATAATCAGCGATAGTCCCCGGTTAAGCTAAAACCCGACCAATAAGAAGGATGTGGATAGGATTGTTTAACCAATAGTTGGGCTTTTCTTAAACTTTCGGCTTTTAAACTTTTAGCGTAATTCCGATAGAAGTGTTTAATTAAAATAGCCGTAGAGATATCGCTTACTCGCCATAGCGATGAAATAAGGGCGTGAGTCCCCGCGTAAAAAAACGCTCGATTAAGCCCCATTAGTTCGTCTCCTCCTTCAATTTTGCCAAGACCGGTTTGACAGGCGCTTAACGTAACTAGATCCGCTTTAATGTCGAGGGCGAATACTTCGTTAACTTCAAAGTTTCCATCGTTTGATTGATCGCGTGTTAACTTTAGAGAAGAAAATAAAGGATTGATGGGATCGAATTCTCCATGCGATGCGATATGGATAATTTGATATTCGCTAATGTGTTTTTTTAGCCAACTCTCTGTGGCTTTTTCTCGGGTTAACACGTCAATTTTTGGAAAATCCCATTTAATGGCGTTGGCTTCTAATTCTGCAAGCGGTAAGTCGTAATTAAAGCTTCCTAAATCAGGGTTGCCTAAAGCCAGCACTTTAATTGGTCCGGATTTTTTGTCGTATTTTCTTTCAAAAGTAAATTTCAAAACGGACGCGCTTGGAGCGTAAAATAAAGGATGTTGTTCAAATAAATAACCGTTAGGGCCTTTCAACGAGGAAAAAGAAATATAATGGAGAATTCCATTAGGTATGATCCCTAACGTTCTTTGATTTTGGATAAATGGTTCGATAGGTTTTATAGCGAGGTCGTAAAGTTTTCCGGATTGCTCCTCCAATGGAGCTAGATTTTGCATTCGTTCCCGATAGTCTTTGACCAAACTTTCTAATTCTTTTTCTTCGATAGGAACTCTTGAAACCTGTAAGTTTTTTTGAGAGACAACCCAAATGACTATTTCATTTGGAGTTGTTAAATATTCTACTAGCGCTACGTTGGGTTCTAATAGTTTTTGGATTTCGGGAATCTTAAGAGTTTCTACCGTAACAAAACTAGATAATTGAGGACTTTGTTCTTTAACCTGTATCAATATTTCCTGATAGCTATTTCTAGCTGTTACAAGATCTTTTAACAATTGATTCCTTTTATCTTCTTCTTCCGTTTTCCCGAGAATTTCTTCTATTTTTCTGATTTGATTTTTTTGTTTCGTTAGCGAGTCGTAAAGTTTTTGGCTTATGTCGTCTTTTAGACTTACCTTTTGGTTTCCTAATAAATCTATAAAGCTTCTGGATTTTGCTTTTTCTGCGTAGGAAAACGCTTCGTCAGTTTTGTTTTGATCGAGAAGGAGTAAAACAAGTTCTTTAAATACGTCTTGTTTATCGGTTAGAAAGCCATTTTGGAATTCTTCGATTTTAATAGCCGCTCTCATATCTTCTACGATTTCGGCGGCTTTTTTGTATGCTTCTGTTGCCGTGTCCAAATTTCCATTTTTAGCAAGACATTTTCCTTGTCCCCTAAGGGCTCGCCAATGAACTTCAGAAATTTTTAGTTTTCCCGCTAGGTCTTCTGTTTCTTTAAAAGCGGAAATAGCTTTGGAGCAATTTTTCCGTTTCATGGCAAGGTTTCCCATTTCCAACATAGACTTAACCAGGTTGGTTTGATTGCCAATTTCGCGGCTTAAGGTAACGGCTTTTTGAATATGGGTTGATGCGGAATCCAGTTGGTCCAAACGCAGATAACTCATACCCAAATTTCTATGAGTATATCCCTGACCCCATTTTGACTTTAATTCTTCGTCTTTTTTTAACGCTTTTTGAAAAAATTCTATCGATTTTTCATATTTTTTGTCTTTGCGATATACCAAACCAATATTGTTATATGCCGTTGCAATATCTAATGGCGATTCGATTTCCCCAGCAAGCTTAAGACTTTTATTTAAATTTCCCAGGGCTTGCGAAGAATTGTTAAGAGTCCAATAAATTAAACCCAACGTGTTATATACAAATGTTTTTTGACGTTTATCGTTAATCTCTTCTGCAATAGCCAAAGCTTTTCGCTGGAACTTAAACGCTTTCTGATAATTTCCCTGAAACCAATGACTATTTGCCTGATATAAAAACGCTTTAGATAAACCTGGTTTCATATCTATTTCTTTTGCCTGATTTTGAGCTTCTTGATAGTGATTTAAGGCAACGTCAAAGTCGCCTTGTTTTTCGGCAACTAATCCCAGTTCCAAAAGCGTTTCGACTACTTGGTCTAATTGTTCGATTTCCTTAAACAGATCGTAAGCTTGTTGGAAATAAACTTTTGCTTGATCGTAGCGACTCAATCTAAGATAAAAAATTCGCCCAATTCTTCTTAATTCACGACCTCGATTTAAATCCTCGCCAATTTCTTCGCTGATTTTTAAAGATGAATTAAACGCTTGCAGAGCCTTGTCATAGTCCAATGCGTTTTCTTCGATAATGCCTAGTGCGCTATAGCTTTCCGCCAACTTATCGAGAATTTCATTTTTTTTATAAATGTTCAACGACTGTTGTAAGAATTTGACTGCTTCGCCATAATTTTCCGCTCGAGAATGTAATATTCCTAAAAAATAGATCGCTTCGGCTAAACGTTCGGGATCTTCTTTGCTTTCCATCGTTTTAACCAAGTCGTTTTGATACTGAATGGCTTTTTGATAGTCGCCTTGATTGTAGGCTGCAAGTGCGAGAGTTTTTCTAATTTGATCTTCTGAATTTTTGTTTTCTAAAAATGCAATAAGAGCCAAGGCGTTTTCGAAATATCCGATTGAACTGTTCCATTCTTTTTTCTTAAAAGCTTGAAGGCCTTTTTGCACGTTTGAGTCAAAATGGGTTTTTGCAAATTCCTTTTTTTCATTTTCTTCCATTCCGGGAAAACCATAAAATCGGTATCCCGCCCATGCCAAGGATTTTGGAAATTGTTTTGCCGTTTCTAACTGAGCTAAACGCAAAGCCTCGGCGGGATTGCCTCCGCGAATTTTTTTGAGGAAGGACTTAAAAAGTTTTTTCTTGGCTAATGATTCATCTTGATTCCAATTTAATAAGACTCCGGGAAAACCTGCGAATGTTAAAGCTTCCGTTAAAAAAGCGGATGGCGAAAAATCATCGCCTCTTTCGTAATCCAACCGAATATTTTGCAGAGCGACTAAATGACCTGGCAACGATTCGGCAAAGAAATCTTCTGGACGCCATCGATCAAATCTTCTTGGATTATTAGAAATTCCAATATACGAGTCCCATAGTTTTCTTCCATTTAAAACGGTTCGATTTTCAATATTGATTAACCCAAAGTTTTTTCGTAATTTTGGGAAGGCGTCTATTTCTTTAGTCATACTATTTAGATTTTTAATAGTTGAAAATTTGCCTTCTAAATCTTCCATCCCTTTAAAAGAATTCCCTATATTCAATAAACGCGCGTTGTATAAATTTCGTTTTTCACTGGAAAATACTAAATGAGAAAACGAAGATATATAGGTTATAGGATGCGATTGGACGATGGGTCTGCCGTCCATTTTCATTGCTGGCCATGGTAAAAACTCAAGAGGTCCATTAGCTAATAAATAGAGAGTTTTTGAATCTTTGACGAAATCTTTGATGGGTTCCGTTAAGGACTTACTCAATAAGTCAATATCAGATGGATTATAGTTGCCAGGATTTGCCGCATATTGAGAAATGATTCTTGTTAAGTCGGAGGTAGCGTTAATGGAGCCAGCTTTTATAGATTTGCCATTTAGGACCCAAATAAATATTTTTTCGCCGATCCATTCATATTTTATAATGATTCCTTTTTTTTGCATTGCGCTGTGAATTTCGCTTATATCCGGAATATATGGGCTGTATAGCGACGCTAGTTCTTTGTCGTCTTCTTTTGCTAAAGTTAAAAATTCTTCAAGTTCTTCTAAAATAGACTCTGCATCTTCATCAGAGTTTCCTTCAATTGCTTTTCTTAATCGAACGGGATAAGCCTCAATTTCGTCGCGATACATTTGCCGGTTTTCGTCGGAAAACTTTAATGGAAAACTCTGTCGATGGGCTAAAGCCAATTGTCTTCCGCCTTTTTCTGAATAAAATAAAGATTCAGTAAATTTCTTTTTTTCAAAATATATTGTTGTGATGTCTCTATAAAGCTGAGCCAGCATGGTTATCCCATCGTCTTTAAGCGGAGAAAAACCATAGGGAATCTTTGAAAAGAGCTTTTCGGATTCTAAAAGAAGTTTTAATTTTTCCTCTAAGGATATCGCTTGTAGGGCTTTTAAATAACGATGTTGCCAACGTATCGAAAAGGCGAGGTCGAAAGGAACCGAATTAGAATCGGTTCTTTTTTTAGAACTTTTAAAATCATTTGCTAATTTTAAATTTTGTCTAAGCGCCGCGAGCATTTGTTTTTTTTGCGGTACCTCTTTTGCCGCTTCAAGATTTTTAATAGCGCTTTGAAAGTTTTTTGCCGCGAGATCAAGGCTATTGACGTCTTTTTTTATTTCGTTAAGGCTTGAAAGGAAGGATAAACTGTCGTCTTTTTCATTTGTGGTTTTTGTGGAATTAGATAACTGGAGAGTTTTGTAGTAATTAAAAATTCCAATATAGTTTTGTAAATAGGCTTGATATTCTGGATTTGAATAATCCTTGAATTCTGTGAGCCATTTAGAAGTATCCGTGAGTAGCGATATCGTATTTTCTATTTCTTGAGTTGGTTGAGCTGTTGGTCGATTTTCTAGTTTTGCTAACAGTAATTTACCTAGGTTAGCGGCGTTTACGGCTGTTCCATATCTATTTTTTAGAGATTTGCTTAGTTGATACGAGTTTTTAAAAAAACGGCCAGCCGCTTCGTAATCGCCCTTAAGATAATTGAAATTACCAATTTGGTTTTGAAGTAATGCTTTTTCTAATAAAACGGGCACATTTTTTTCAATGTCTAAATTTTCCGGAATTAGAGCCAATTTTTTTTCGAAATATTCTGTGGCTCGACCATATTCTTTGAAGTCGCCATAAATTTTTCCTACATAGTGAAAAATTAATTTTTGTTCTCCTACGGTATCAAAACCAGAAGCGGCTGCTGAAGCGTTTTGGTCTAAGGGAGTTTCGATTTGAATATTTAGCAACCCAGATTGACTTTTCTTTTTTTGGATAACTCCAAATTTTTCGATTTTTTCTATCGCTTCAAAATAGTTATTTAACGCTTGAGTTAGTTGTCCTGATTTTTTGGTTTTTTCTTTTTTATTTAGCCAAAAGAGGTTATTGGCAATATTCCGTAGCGACCGCGAAAGAGAAGAAGTGTTACCTGAAGCCCGGTTAATTTCCATGGCTTCTGCAAAGTGATTAACAGCTTCGGAGTTATTTCCAATATCCTGATAGGCTAAGGCTATGCGGTCGTTCAACTCAGCCATTCTGGTTTGATTTTTTTTCTTCGAAAAAATTTTTAAAGATTTTTTTAGATTAATTATTGCCTCTTTTGACGCGCCCGATTTAAAAGCGCTTTCTCCATATCTTGAGTAGTAAATCGCTTCGCGTGTTTCGTCTAAAAAATCTAATCCAATTTCATTGCGTTTTTTGTAGTATCGATATGCCGCTGAAAAGTTATTTAATAAAAAATTTCCATTTCCTAAATTTAATAATAAATTCGCCTCATTTCTTGGCGTTTCGATTGGATCGACGAGAGAAAGAGCCGTTTGGTATTCTTGCAAAGCCCTTTCCAAATAGTCGGGTCGCTTTAAAGTCGACTCCATTTGTTCGTAGACATAACCTAAAGTCTGATGGTAGTACAATTGTTGTGAATCGACTCGAAGAGCTTCGCGAATTTCCTTCTCTGCGCCGTCGAAATCTGGTTTTTTTAGATATGTATACGCCAAACCAAGAGCGTATCTATCTGGAGCGGAGTTAGGATTTTTTTTCAGCCGAGTTTTATAAAATGAGATTGTTTCGTCTATTCCCTTTAAAGCCGCTTTTGCTTGTACAAAGCCTCGATGTCCCTCAATTGTTTCTGGAGAAAATTGAATGAGATTTAAAAAAGTTTTTACGGCAAGTTTTACTTCTCCCACCTTTAATTCCCATTCTCCTTTTTCTATGGATTTTCGGATATAACCTTTTCGCGAACGTTGGACGGCATCTTTTAAATCTTTAGAGTCGTCTGCAATTTGTTCGTATACTTTTAAACTTTGTTCAAAGTTTTCTTCTTCCGCATAGATATTTGCAAGCGCAAATAATGCCGCGTTTTTTGCTTTAATAGAGTTTGGAAATCGATTTACAGTAGCTTGGTAAGCTTCTTTGGCTAATAAATTTTCGTTTCCTTGTTTATAAAGTTCGCCAACTCGATTTTGAATAGCGGCGGCGAGACGGGGTAATTTTTCATACTGAATTGAAATATTTCGCAGCTCGGACGCTTTTTTTTCTAGAGTTGGTTGATTTTCGTGAAGAGCAAAAATTTCTCTAGTTGCTTTGTCCGCCCAATATTCGACATCGTAAAAATCTCTAACGACCTGAATAAATGAATTAATAACTTTTCTATTATCGCTCAGGGTTTGATATACCTCGCTTTGAAGAAAAGCGGCCTCGGCTGCAATGGTTCTTTGCTCGGGAAAGTTTTGAATAGTTTTTTTATAAAAAGCGAGCGCTTTATTTAATTGTTCAATTTTGAAAAGAATTCTTCCTTTTTCCAAAAGGACTCGGGCGTTCACTCGGCGTTCGTCTTTATATTTTGCTTTAATATTGTCAAGGTTTTGTAGAGCCTGAGCCGCTTGCTTTCGATATTCAGAGC
>JAYOZP010000102.1:0-4632 GCA_038154245.1 Nitrospinales bacterium
CTAAAAAACAAAACTATAAAAAAACGACACAAAAAAAAGATTCCTTAAAAAAAGCTGCGACTAAAAATAAAGCTAAAAAGACCGCAGTAAAGAAAACTACCGCTAAAAAAGCTGCGACTAAAACAAAAGTAAAAAAAACCGCAGTAAAGAAAACGACTGCAAAAGAAGCTATCGCTAAAGCGTCGGTTAAAAAACCCGTTTCAAAAATAAAGCTTCCAAAACAAAGAATCCCTCAAGTCAAAAAGACTCAGGACGAAACGGAAAAACCTAAAAAAATCGCCAATCTCCACAAAGCGATCCCAAAAAAGAAATTAGATCCAATTATTGAAAAAATACGGCAACGCCTTATCAAAGAACGTTCGGATTTAATCAAAATTTTGCAAAACTCCAAGGATCTGGAAAGACACGCAGAAGAGCTTAATTTCAGTAATGAAATAGATTTAGCGTCTAGTTTGGAAAGTCGAGAAATGGCTTTTACGCTCTCTAGCAGGGACCGTAACGAGCTTAAATTAATCGACGAAGCTCTTTTTAGAATTGAGAGTGGAACTTACGGAATGTGCATCGACTGCCCTAGAGGCGAGCCTAGTCAGTTCATCGGATTAAAAAGGCTGGAAATAATGCCGTTAACGACGCTTTGTGTGGAGTGTCAGGAGTTCCTAGAAAAATCTTAGAGCGGATGTTCTGAGATTTTATCTTATCTTAAAAAGCTGCTTATCATTTTTTTCAATCATTGCCCGTGGCATTTTTTATATTTTTTTCCGCTACCGCATGGGCATGGGTCGTTTCTTCCCACTTTATCCCCTTCTCTTTTAACCGTAACGGGTTTGGCTTGTTCGTCTCCACCCCTATGCTCTACCATTTTACGAGGTTTTTGCTTGGCCTCTACAGCTTCTCCACCTTCGACAATTTGAACTTTAAACAAGAATTGGACGATCTCTTCTTTCATCCTATGATTCATCTGAGAAAATAAATCAAATCCCTCTTTTTTGTATTCCGTTAGTGGATTCTTCTGAGCGTAACCTCTCAGCCCAATTCCCTCTTTAAGATGATCCATTGACAGCAAGTGATCTCGCCACAGACCGTCTAAAACCTGCAACATAATCATTCGTTCATTCAAGCGGAAAAATTCGATATCTACTAATTCTTCTTTCTTTGCATATTCTGCGGTAACTCGCTCCATTATGAAGTCGTGCAACTTTATACGATCGCATCCTTCTAAAGCCAAAAGCGAACCGTCTGGAGTTTCTAACTCATTGTCGTCCACTTTTTTGATTGAATAAGCAAATTGTCTTTCCAGATAATCATTCAATCGTCCAATATCCCATTCTTCGGGATAAACATCTGCGCTAGCTAAATCGGCAAGCTCTCCATCGAGAGTTTCAAACGCCATATCCAAAAGAACTTCTTTAGGATCGGTAGTTAATATCTCTTTACGTAGCGCATAGATAACTTCTCTTTGCTTATTCATAACATCGTCGTACTCCAAAAGATGTTTACGAATATCAAAGTTGTGCGCTTCTACTTTTCTTTGCGCATTAGCTACGGCTTTGGTCACCATGGTGTGTTCAATCGGTTGACCATTCTCCATTCCTAACTTAGCCATTATTCCGGAAATCTTATCGGAACCAAAAATCCTTAAGAGATCGTCCTCAAGCGAAAGAAAAAACCTGGACGAACCATTGTCCCCTTGCCTACCTGAACGGCCTCTTAACTGATTGTCAATTCGACGAGCTTCATGCCGCTCTGTGCCAAGAATATGAAGACCGCCCAAGTCGGCTACGCCTTCTCCTAAAACGATATCAGTACCCCGACCAGCCATATTTGTAGCTATAGTTACAGCCCCATTTTGACCGGCTTCGGCAATAATCTCAGCTTCTCTTTCATGCTGTTTTGCATTTAGTACATGATGCTTAATCCCCGCCTTTTTGAGATATTTACTTAAGAGTTCAGATTTTTCGATCGATATAGTACCCACTAAAACGGGTTGTCCGGCTTTGTTACATTCTCTGATTTCCTCGATAGCGGCGTCAAACTTCTCCTTTTCGGTTCTATAAATTACGTCGGGATGATCTACGCGAACCATTTTTTTATTGGTTGGAATAACGAGAACTTCTAAATTATAAATGGAGTGAAATTCTGTCGCTTCGGTATCGGCGGTACCAGTCATACCGGCTAACTTATTATAAATTCGAAAATAATTTTGGAAGGTAACGCTGGCTAATGTTTGGTTTTCATTCTCTATATCCACGCCTTCTTTCGCTTCTAAGGCTTGGTGAAGACCGTCGCTGTAACGCCTTCCCGACATCATTCTTCCGGTAAACTCGTCGATAATCACTACCTGGCCTTCGTTCACCACATAATCTACTTCTTTTTTAAAAAGAACATGAGCCTTTAAGCCTTGGTTTACGTGATGAAGAGTTTCAATGTTTGCGGGATCATACAAATTCTCCAGACCTAAAATCTTTTCCACTTCCGCGACGCCTTCTTCATTTAACGAAACCGATCGAGCTTTTTCATCTTTAGAATAATGTTTGGGTTTTAATTTCGGAATAATTCCATTGATCGAATAGTATTTGTCGGTCGATTCTTCCGAAGGACCAGAAATGATTAATGGCGTTCTCGCTTCGTCAATGAGAATACTGTCTACTTCGTCGACTATCGCAAAGTTTAAATCGCGTTGCACATAGTCGCTCAGGGAAAACTTCATATTATCCCGCAAATAATCAAAACCGTATTCGTTGTTGGTTCCATATGTTATATCCGCTTGGTAAGCCGCTTTCCTCTCTTCGTCGGGCATATCGTGATAAATAGTTCCAACCGACAGTCCAAGAAAGTTATAAATATTTCCCATCCATTCACTATCTCGACTCGCTAAGTAATCATTTACCGTTACAATGTGCACGCCCTTGCCAGTCAAGGCATTTAAATAAACCGGTAAGGTTGCCATCAAGGTTTTACCTTCTCCAGTTTTCATTTCAGCAATTTTACCTTCATGCAAAACAACACCGCCAACCAATTGAACGTCAAAATGACGCATCTTTAACGTTCTGACACTCGCTTCGCGAGCGGCGGCAAACGCTTCGGGAATTAAGCTATTTAGATCTTCTCCGTTATCCAATCTTTCTTTAAAGAATGGAGTCTTAGCTTTCAAATCTGCGTCCGATAAAGCTTTAAATTCATTTTCTAAAGCGTTTATTTGTTCGACATACGCCTGAATTCGGGAGAGCTCGCGATCGTTTTTGGTTCCAAATACTTTTTGTAAAATGTTAAACACTATTAACCTCGGAGCTTCTAGATCGTTAAAATCTTTTTGGCTATATTTTGTTAGTTATTGTTTTTTGAAAAAAGAAAAAGCGTCAAAATTTTTTGACGCCTGGACACTTACACTTTATAAATTAGTTCGAAATGAAATCCAGATTTAATATCGATTGGGTGGTTTATTAGGTAAGAAAGGCGTCTAGCTTTCGCGGTTTTGGGAACAGGTTAAGACGGCTCAACGAAAACCTAAGTAGTCGCTAAAAAACGCCAAGAAAACCACGACGAATTTATTCTTCTAAAATATAGCTCTTCGGATTTACGGGAATTCCATTAAAAATTACTTCGTAATGTAAATGAGGCCCTGTACTCCTACCAGTATTGCCGACTAGAGCGATAATTTGTCCTCGGCTCACTTTGTCGCCCACTTTTACTAAATGCTTTGAGTTATGACCAAATCTAGAAACGAAACCATAACCGTGATCGATTTCCACCATATTTCCATAGCCATATTCTTTTCCGGCGACAACAACAGTACCATCTGCTGGAGTCCGTACCGGCGAACCTGTGCGGGCCGCAATATCTAGTCCTTCGTGTTTCTCTCTCAAACCCGTAAAAGGAGACTTTCTAAAACCAAACCCAGAAGTAACCCATCCCCTAATAGGCCAAACGGATGGAATTGACGCTAACATAGACGACTGGTTTTTAAAAAATTCGTCTAATTCTTGAAAGCTAATACTTTGGATTTTTGCTTGATTGGAAAGTAGGTCTAAATCGGTTGATAACCTGTTCACCATAGCGCCGGCTTCTTTTTCAAGAGAAGTCGCAAAGCTGTGAGAGGTTAATCCATAGGGTCCGCCAACCCCCCAGTTTTTCTCCAAAGATTTAGGAGAATTTTCTAAGGCTGTAATGGTCCTTAGTTTCTTTTCGAATCGCGCCAAACGCGACATTTCAGTTTCAAAGTTTTTTACTTGTTGTGAAAACTGTTCAACTTGAATTTTTTGGAGTTTAGTTTGCCTTCGTAATTTCGCTAACTGCGCCGTTTCGGATTTTAATTTAAAGTAACCCGTCGAAAAATAATAAATGGTTCCAGAGATTCCTACCAAAAACAAAGCCATGGTGAAAAGGCATACTGGAATCAAAAATTTTGGCAGTTTATATTTTTTAGGTTTTAGCGTGTCGCCAGGAAATACCACAATTCTGTAATGTTTGTTTGACACCCTCTACTCCTATATATTCACAAATATTTTTCCGAAAGAATCGTATCCTCTAAGTCCTTACAATGTCAATACTTTTTTCAATATCAGCGCCTATTTGTTCTTTAATTTCGAGGTTTTTTTATTATAACCAATTTCTAAGCAAATTTAAAAAATAAAT